>NZ_QWEK01000040.1 GCF_009935845.1 Pseudoflavonifractor sp. 524-17
TCCAGTCGGTTTGAAATGTTCCCTTACGAACCGGCTCAGTTTCTTATGCCCTTTTGGCCCCCTTACAAATGTCCTCCCAATTTTTGTGATTTGGGGCTTGACACATATTTGCAGGTTTGCCACTGCTTGTTATCTACTACAACAAATCAAAAAATATTGATACTGTTTTCCACTTCCGAAGAGGACGGAAACAAAAACAATTCATTTTTGCTTTTTCAGCATTTTTGAATACTGCAAAAGAAAATTTCTAATAGCACCTGTAATACACGAAGAGAAGATTTATTTGTAGTTTATAATGAGATATGATACAATGATTGTATTTTAGAAATATATAAGACGGAGTGTGTAGTCATGGTTTTACTTGAGTCGGTAACAATTGGATCGTATGTGTTTGGCATTGTTAACAACACTTCTGTTTGTATTATTTCTGTTAAGTGGCATGGAACAAATGCGTTAACTGTCACTTATCGGGATGCAAATGGTAATGTAGGTGAGCAAATCCTGTACCGTGAGGATGAAACGAATTTGTCAATTGCTGATGGGAGTCTCCCTTGGAACTTTGATGCGGATGCCAATTTGCTGCGACTGACTTCCGAAGCATATCGAATCAATCTTGCCCATATTTTTGACCCCTACCTTGCAGTACATACCTCGGCGGTCGAACCTTTGCCGCACCAGATTTCTGCTGTGTATCAAGAAATGCTGTCGCGTATGCCGCTGCGTTATATTTTAGCGGATGACCCCGGCGCAGGCAAAACCATCATGACAGGCTTGTTCATCAAAGAACTGATGATTCGTGGTGCGCTGAAACGGTGCCTCATTGTGTCGCCGGGAAATTTGGCAGAGCAGTGGCAGGATGAGCTTTACCGGAAATTCGGTCTGCGCTTTGAAATACTGACCAATGACCGTTTCGAGTCAGCGGTTTCCGGCAACGTGTTCTTGGAAAGCAATCTATGTATCGTGCGCTTGGATAAACTGGCCCGCAACGAGGATATCCAGGCAAAGCTGAAAATCACATCGTGGGACCTGATCGTTTGCGATGAGGCCCACAAAATGTCCGCCACCGTATGGGGCGGAGAAGTGAAGTACACGAAGCGTTTTCAGGTTGGACGCCTGCTGTCATCTATTACAAACCATTTCCTGCTCCTGACCGCAACGCCTCACAACGGCAAGGAAGAGGACTTCCAGCTTTTCATGTCCCTGATTGACCAGGACCGTTTCGAGGGGGTAGCCCGCAGCGGAACACAGGCCGTAGATGTAACAGATGTGATGCGCCGCCTGGTCAAAGAGGACCTGCTGAAATTTGATGGGACCCCGCTGTTCCCGGAGCGGCGGGCGTACACGGTCAACTACGATTTATCCGACCGTGAGGCCGCTCTGTACAATGCTGTGACGGATTATGTCCAGGAAGAGTTCAACCGGGCAGACAACCTGGAAAAGGATCGCAAAAATACAGTGGGCTTTGCCTTGACCATTTTGCAGAGACGGTTGGCATCCTCGCCGGAGGCAATTTACCAATCGCTAAAACGGCGCAGAGATCGGCTGGAAGGGCGGCTTGCAGAAGAGCGGCTGGGTCGCCAAGGCGCAGAGTATCCCTCTGTGTACTATGATGACTTTGACGATGACGATCTTCCCTCGGCTGAGTTGGAGGCCGAGGAGGAGAATGTCGTTGACCAAGCCACCGCAGCGCGAACGATTACAGAACTGGAGGCCGAAATCACCACTCTGAAAAGATTGGAGCGCATGGCGAACGATGTGCGTCAGAGCGGCGAGGATCGCAAGTGGAGCGAGTTGTCCAAGCTGCTCCAGGACAATGATAGTATGTTTGGAGCCGAGGGTGAACGGGAAAAGCTGATTATTTTTACCGAACACAAAGATACACTCCGCTATCTTCAGAGCAAAATTTCATCCCTGTTGGGCAGTGAAGATGCTGTTGTAACGATCCACGGAGGTCTGCTCCGGGACGAACGGCGCAAGGTCGAGGAACGATTCAAGCAGGACAAGGGGGTCCGCATTCTCATCGCCACCGATGCCGCAGGCGAAGGTATCAACTTACAGCGGGCGCATCTCATGGTCAACTACGATCTGCCCTGGAACCCCAATCGGCTGGAGCAGCGGTTTGGACGTATCCATCGTATCGGCCAGACTGAGGTTTGCCACTTGTGGAATTTGGTATCCAAAGAAACCCGTGAAGGCATGGTGTATGGGCGCTTGCTGGAAAAGCTGGAACAGGAGCGGGAGGCGTTGAAGGGCAAGGTTTTTGATGTCCTTGGCAAGCTGTCCTTTGACAATAAATCGCTGCGAGAGCTGCTGATTGAGGCTGTTCGCTACAATAACCAGGAAGATATACGGCGGCGGCTCTTTGAAGTAGTGGATCATTCCCTGGACCGGGATGCACTGAAACAGCTCCTGGATGAGCAGGCCCTCACACCGGACGCAATGGATGTCCACCAGGTTATGACCATCCGAGAGGACATGGAGCGTATGGATGCCCACCGGCTTCAGCCGCACTTTATTGAATCTTTCTTCCTGGAAGCATTTCCAAGTGTAGGTGGCAGAGTGCGCCAAAGGGAAAAGGGCCGCTATGAGGTCCTCTCCGTTCCGTTTGCTGTCCGAAATCGGGATATGCAGATCGGCACGGGGACTCCTGTGCTTGACCGCTATGAACGCATTTGCTTCGACAGAGCTTTTTGCAATGTGCGGGGTAAGCCTCAGGCCGACCTGATTGCTCCAGGACACCCGCTCCTGGAAGCGACCATTGATCTGGTACGGGAGCGCAACGTAGATGTGCTGAAGCGCGGCGCAGTATTTATAGATGACAACGATTTTGGCACCGAGGCCAGACTCCTGTTCTACATCGAGGATTCTGTTCAAGATGGAATCGTTCTCCCCAGCGGGAGTAAACGGGTAATCTCCAAGAACATTCACTTTGTGGAGCTGAAGGAGAGCGGCGCTGCTGTCAATGCTGGGTATGCGCCCTACCTGGATTATCGTGCGGCTACAGCTGATGAACAGCCAGTAATCCGCTCCTTCCTGGAGGGCCAAAGGTGGCTCACGGAAAATGTAGAAGATACGGCTACCAGCTATGCCATTTCTGAGGTCGTTCCTGCCCATGTATCTGAAGTGCGCCAGCGTACAGTGAAGCGGGTAGATAAGACTGTCAAGGCAGTGAAGGACCGACTGACCGCTGAGATTCAGTTTTGGGACTTCCGAGCGGGTGAGCTGAAAACAAAGGAAGCGGCCGGCAAGGTCAATGCCAAGCTGAACTCCGACATGGCGGCCCGCCGTGCAGACGACCTGCAAGCGCGGATGCAGAAACGCTTGGCAGAACTTGAGCAGGAGAAGCACATTTCCGCTCTGCCGCCAGTAATCGTAGGTGGTGCAGTGGTTATCCCGCGAGGTCTGCTGGATAAGCTGATGGGCCGTCCGGCGCTGTTCGGTTCGGACGCGGCAGCGCGGCGCAGGATTGAGCTTGCCGCCATGAAAGCGGTCATGGAGATTGAAGCATCCCTCGGTTTTGTACCCGCAGATGTAAGCGCACAGAACAAGGGGTACGATGTGGAATCCAAAATCCCCGCCGATCTGCGGGATGCGGATGGGACCACACTCCGCTTCCTTGAGGTCAAAGGCAGGGCCAAGGGCGCGGTCAGTGTGACTGTCACCAAAAATGAAATCCTGACTGCGCTCAACCAGCCGGAACAGTATATTTTGGCCATTGTAGAGGTGGACGGCGAAGCTGCTCATGTGGTATACTTGAAGAAACCGTTTCACAAGCGGCCTGATTTTGCCGCTACCAGCGTGAATTACGACATCGCCGATTTGATAGAAGGTGCAGAAATTATTCGCGATAGCTGGCAGTAAGTTTACTTTGTGGAGGAAACTCATGCTTGAGAAGATTAAAGAAATTGACAGAGCTATAGGCTGTGGGTATTATTATGGTGCTTTAGCTTTGACGTTAACCCTGCCTGATATTTGTGGAAAAGTATATTGTCCTGAGTTGAATGGAAAAAACGAGAAGGGTAAACGATATCGCAAATAGCGGAAACTATGATTTGAAAGCGCAAAATAGGAATATTAAGATCAAAGAATTTCGATTGTCCTATAGTAAGCCCGTTTTCAAATATCATGTATATGATGTTGAACAAGCAGACACAGGTGACTTCATTTTGAATGTTGACGTGTCAGGTTTATGTAAAGTAATATGTATGGCCGCTAAAGATTTTTATAATGCTATACCTGATAAAAGTTTATTTAAGGATTCTCTGATTGCTTATGTAGAAGAAGGAGCCGGAAATGGGAGCTAAAAAACTAATCGAAGTGGCCCTCCCCCTGGAGTCCATCAACAAAGAATCGGCCCGGGAGAAATCCATCCGCCACGGCCACCCGTCCACCCTCCATCTGTGGTGGGCGCGGCGTCCACTGGCGGCGGCGCGGGCGGTCATCTGGTCCAGCCTGGTGGATGACCCCTCCAGCCACCCGGAGCAGTTCCCTACCGAGGAGGCGCAGAACGCTGAGCGGGAGCGGCTGTTCCGCATCCTGGAAAAGCTGGTGGTGTGGGAAAACTCCAACAACCCGGAGGTGCTGGACGAGGCCAGGGCCGAGATCATGAAGTCCACGGGCGGCAATCCACCCGCTCTGCTGGACCCGTTCGCCGGAGGCGGCGCTATCCCACTGGAGGCCCAGCGGCTGGGGCTGGAGGCCCACGCCCACGACCTGAACCCGGTGGCGGTGATGATCAACAAGGCCATGATCGAGATACCGCCCAGGTTCGCCGGACAGCCGCCCATTCATCCGGGAAAAACAGAGCTGGACGACGGCACCGGCTGGAAGGGCGCGGCAGGGCTGGCCGAAGATGTGCGCTATTACGGCGAGTGGATGAAGCAGGAGGCGTTCAAGCGCATTGGGCATCTGTATCCGAAGGTGAAGGACGAGCAAGGGAAGGAACGCACCGTCATTGCCTGGATTTGGGCGCGGACGGTGAAATGCCCTAATCCGGCCTGTGGGTGTGAGATGCCGCTGGCAAGTTCTTTTGTACTCTCCAAGAAGAAAGGCAGCGAAACATTCATCAGACCCGTTATTAAAGGGAATGCGATTGGCTATACGGTGGAGCAAGGGAAAAATGCACCTCAAGCACCCAAAGCGTCTCGTGGTGCAAACTTCACTTGTATCAAGTGCGGTGAAAATGCCACTGGTACTTATGTCCGGGATGAGGCAAAGGGAGGCCGGATGAGCGCGTCATTGATGGCGATTGTTGCAGAAGGTGACCGTGGGCGGCTTTATCTTTCGCCTACGGAAGAACACGTTAAAATTGCAAGGCAGGCAGAGCCAGAATGGAAGCCAGATCAATTAGTGACGACACCATGCCATGATGTTGACAGACTTCCGATGTATGGAATGCCGACATGGGGCGACGCATTTACGAACCGCCAATTGGTTGCCCTCACAACCTTCAGCGACCTGGTAGCGGAAGCACAGGCGAAAGTTATCGCTGACGGCGGCTCGGAGGAATATGGGAAGGCCGTCGGTGTATATCTGGCGTTTGTGGTTGACCGTTTAGCTGACCGAGGCAGCAGTATTTGCAGTTGGGATATAGGGTATACAAAAATCCGCAATACATTCGGCAGACAGGCGATTCCAATGACATGGGATTATGCCGAAGGGAATCCGTTTAGCAATTCTACTGGCAGTGTTTCCAGTATGGTTGAATGGGTTTATAAATGTCTCCTCGAATTTCCGGCACTGAAATTCAGTGAGGCATCTCAGTTTGATGCCCAAAGTGACTGCGGTCTGCGGGATATTATGGTATCAACCGACCCGCCTTATTATGATAATATTGGCTATGCTGACTTGTCTGATTTCTTCTATGTTTGGATGCGGCAGTCTTTACGGAAAACATACCCAGATTTGTTCCGAACAATGCTTGTACCAAAAGCAGAGGAACTCGTAGCTACGCCCTACCGCTTTGAGGGCAGTATCGAAAAGGCAAGAAACTTTTTCGAGGATGGTATGCTGGAAACCTGCAAGCGGATTTATCAGTACGCCAGAGAAGATATTCCTGTCACGATTTATTACGCCTATAAGCAGAGCGAAACCAATGAGGACCAAACCTCCTCCAGCGGCTGGGAAACCATGCTTTCTGCTATCATCCAAGCAGGTTTTGCCATCACTGGCACCTGGCCTATGCGCACCGAAATGGCGAACCGTTCCATCGCCAGCGGCACCAACGCCTTGGCCTCCTCCATTGTCCTGGTCTGCCGCAAGCGCCCCGCCGAGGCCTCCATGTGTACCCGCCGGGACTTTATCAACGCCCTGAAACGGGAGCTGAGGCCCGCTCTGGCAAAGCTCCAGGCCAGCAGCATCGCGCCGGTGGACCTGGCACAGTCGGCCATCGGCCCCGGCATGGGCGTCTACTCCCGCTATTCCAAGGTCCTGGAGGCGGACGGAACACCCATGAGCGTCCGCTCGGCCCTCCAGATCATCAACCAGGAGCTGGACCTTTACTTCAACGAGCAGGACGGGGAGCTGGACAAGGAGAGCCGTTTCTGCGTGGAGCTGTACACCCAGTGCGCCTTCAACGACATCAAGTTCGGCGAAGCGGACGTGCTGGCCCGGGCAAAGAACACCAGCGTGGACAAGCTGCGGGCGGACGGAGTGCTGTACTCCGAAAAGGGTGTGGTACGCCTGTTGACCCGGGAGGAAATCTCGATGGAAGCGAACAAGGACAAAGGCATCTGGCTGCTGACCCAGCAGCTTACCCGCGCAATAGAAACAGGCGGCATCATGGGCGCGGCAAAAATCGTGAAGGAGTTTTTCACCTCCGAGCCGGAGCGGGCCAAGGCCCTGGCCTACCGGCTGTTCACTCTAGCGGAGCGCCGGGGCTGGGCGGCGGAGGCGTATGCCTATAACTCGCTCATCGTTGCGTGGCCGGATGTGCAGAGCAAAGCGGCGGAGCTGTCTGCCGCATGGAGCAACGCGGAGCAGCAGTCGCTGTTCGCCAGCGGAGAAATATTTAGCGGGGAGGTTTGACGATGGCTGATAATTCATTAAAAGTACAGCAGGCATTTCGCATCCTGCATCCATTCTTAGCCGGTTATGTGGCGAGAGAACTTCGGCAGGAATACCGGGACGCTTGGTGGCAGGAAGTATTGACTACATTGAGCGACCAGACGCGGGACCTGCCGGACGATGGCGACTATGCTTTCTTGGTGGATTCATTGGATATCGCCAACTGCCTGCGGCTATTTGACCGCAAGTGGAACGATCTCTTTCGGAAAAAGCTGTCGCTGGACTACCGCACCTGGGCCAAGGAGCTGATGGGCGTCCGCAACAAGCTGGCCCATTTGGGTGGGCAGGATTTCAACGACGATGACACCTGGCGGGCTCTGGACACCATGTCCCGGCTGTGTGAGGCATTTGATGCAGAGGCCACCGAGGAGATTCGCAAATTGTTGCGGGAGGCGCGCTACGGTTCGGCAAGCGGCTCTACCACTGTAACAGAGACACCAATGGCAGCCCCCATTCCAGCCAAGAAAAAGACGGGCATTTTGGATGCCACACCCATCAGCGGACTTCCTTGCTGGCGGGATGTGATCCAGCCCCACCCAGACGTGGCCCAGGGCCGGTATAAGAACGCTGAGTTTGCCGCTGATATTGCGCAAGTTGCGCGAGGTGAGGGGGCCTACGAATACCGGGATCCGGTGGAGTTCTTTGCCCGCACCTATGTGACCGAGGGTATGGCCGGCTTGCTGGAGCAGGCCCTCCGGCGTGTGTCCGGCAAGGACGGAGAGCCGGTTATCCAGTTAAAGACGGCCTTCGGCGGCGGCAAAACCCACAGTATGCTGGCGCTTTACCATATGCTCCGGGGCCGGACTCCCATCGGGAAAATTCCGAACATCAAGCCCGTTCTGGATAGGGCTGGAGCAGCATCCATCCCCAAGGCTAATGTTGCCGTCCTGGTAGGCACAGCGCTGGACCCCACCAAGGCCAAGCGGCCTCAGAATTTACCTGGCATTACCATCAACACCCTGTGGGGCGAGATGGCCGCACAGCTTGCAGAGTCGGCAGGCAACTTGAAGCTCTATGACTATGTGAAAGAAGCGGACAAGAAAGGCGTCTCTCCTGGCTCCGAGGCGCTGAAGAACCTGTTTGACGCCTGCGGCCCTTGCCTGGTGCTGATAGACGAGCTGGTGGCCTACGCAAAAAAGCTGTACGGTGCAAACGGTCTGCCTGCCGGAACCTTTGACAACTTCATCTCCTTCATCCAAGAGGTCACGGAGGCAGCGCGGGCCAGCCAGAATAGCCTGATAGTGGCCTCCATCCCGGAGTCTGATATTGAAATCGGCGGCGACGCTGGCAAGATTGCGCTGGAGGCCATCGAGCATACCTTTGGCCGCATGGAGTCCATCTGGAAACCCGTAGCGGCGAACGAGGGCTTTGAGGTCGTGCGCCGGAGGCTCTTCTTGGACTGCAAAGACCCGGAGGCCCGCGATGCGGTCTGCGCGAAGTTCAGTCAGATGTATAACGAGAACCAGGGAGATTTCCCAATGGAATCCCGCGAGGTGGAGTATCGGGAACGAATGATCTCCTGCTACCCGATTCACCCGGAGGTGTTTGACCGTCTGTACGAGGATTGGGCTACACTGGAGCGATTCCAGAGGACCCGTGGTGTTCTCCGGCTGATGGCGGCGGTCATCCATGAACTGTGGATGGGCAGCGATGCTGGATTGCTGATCATGCCCGGTTCTATCCCTATGGACGTGCCCACCGTCCGCGATGAGCTGACCCGGCACTTGTCGGAAGGTTGGAATGCCCTTGTTGATCGAGAGGTCGATGGTCGGAACTCCATCCCCTATCAGAAGGATCAGGCAAATCAGCGGTACGGCGGCAAGTTGGCCTCGCGGCGCGTGGCTCGTACTGTTATGCTGGGGTCAGCACCTACTTCCCGCGACCAAAATGTGCGCGGCATAGAATCTTCCCGTATTCGTTTGGGCGTGGTTCAGCCTGGTGAGAACATCTCTGTATTTAATGACGCACTGAGTACGCTGACAACATCTCTGGCATATCTATACACAAATCCCTCCGGCGACCGCTTTTGGTATGATACACGGCCTACGCTCCGCAAGACGGTAGAGGATCGCGCCACTCAGGTTGCTGCCTCCGATGTGGACTATGAGATTGAAACCAGGCTCCGCGCCGTAAAAAAGGAGCAGCCGTTTGCCGGTATTCATGTGTGCCCGTCCTCCTCACTGGATGTGCCGGATGACCAGGCTGTCCGCCTTGTTGTTCTTCGGCCTACAGATGTTTACAGAGCCTCTAATCCGAATAATTCGGCGATGACTGCTGTTGCTGATATTCTGAATAATCGGGGCACTACTCCCAGAATCTATCGGAACATGGTCGCATTTGTAGCGCCGGAGCAGGATTTAATGCTTTCACTCAAGCAGACAGTACGGCGTTACCTTGCTTGGAAATCTATCAAAGAGGATAGTGAAGACCTCAATTTGGACGCTGCTCAGAACCGGGAGACGGACAACAATCTGGCTCGGTTCAATAGGGCCGTGGACGACCAAATTAAAGAGGCATACTGTTGGCTGCTCATTCCTTACATTGATAAGGCCACAGATCTAAAGACCATTGTCTGGGATACGATTCGCATCAGTGGCGGCAGTGAGACAATTATTGGTCGAGCAGCAAATAAAATGAAGCAGAACGAGCAGATCATCACCCGGTGGGCGCCGGCTCTGCTCAAGATGGAGCTTGACAATGTGCTTTGGAGTAATTCAAACCATATCCAAATCAAAACTCTGTGGGATTACCTCTGCACATACTGCTATCTGCCGCGATTGGCAAATGAGGATGTGCTGTTAAATGCCGTCAGCTCCGGCCTCGGTTCCTATGAATATTTTGCTTATGCATCCGGGTTTGATGAAACTCGCTATCTGGATTTGAAGTACGGTCAGAGTGTGGGAATGGTGGAGCGATCTGCCTATTTAGTGAAGGTCTCAGCCGCAAAAGACCAACTCGCGGCAGACGAAGCAAAACGGCAGGCAGAAGAAGATGAGGCAAGAGCCAGAGCCGCACAACAAGGACAAGGCTCTGGCGGTGATGTAGCTGTTGCTCCTCCCCAGCCAATCAATGGTGAATCCCACGTCATCAATGTTCCTCCGCAGCCGACTCCAGCTCCAGCGATTGAGCAGCCGAAAAACAAACGGTTCTATATGAGCGTACCATTAGATACCACTCGTATCGGTCGAGATGTACAACGGCTCGTTGAAGAAGTCATAACCCACCTCACCACAGCAGACGGGACACAAGTAGAAGTTTCCCTGGAGGTCAATGTGCAAGCCCCCGATGGGCTTTCTCAGCAGATCGTCCGCACAGTATCCGAAAACTGCCGGACACTTCATGTTGAGGACTTTGGATTTGAGGAGTAGGATATTTTTCGTAGCCTGTACACGGGAGTTTTTGATACAGCAGAATTTGTTTTTTGAAGAACCGTAAGGCGGGTAATGAATAGCCCGCCTTACGGTTTTGAGGTTGTATTAAATTTACCCTTGACAAAAACTCTCTGAGGCCAACGCCACAGGCAAGCTGCCGGACAAGCATTTCAGCCGTCTCCTTGCCAGGTATGACGAGGAACAGGCCGCGCTGGAAGCCTCCATGACGGAGTGGCAGAAGATGATTGACCACTGGAACGCCGACCAAGTGAGAATGGCGGAGTTTATCGAGAAAATCATTGTCCATGAGGGAAGCGGGCGGGGCAAACAGCGCCGTCAGCGATTGGATTTTTATTTCAATTTTATCGGTGCGTTCGAGGTTCCCGCTGACATTGTGACCCCAATGGAGCAGGAGGCGGAACGCCGCCAGCAGGAGGAACAGACCGAGAAAGAGGAATACTCCAAGGTACTTGCCCAGGCCCGGTATGAGAAGCGCAAGCAGGAGCGCCGGGAGTTTACCGCCAGGAAGCGGGCGGGCCTGTTGACCACAGAGGAACAGGTGGAGGCGCAGAACGATTTTTATCCCGGCTATCCGCTGATAAAGCGTGGCATATACTACTGTTGCCGGATGATTTCTTCCCAGTATGGCCGGGAGTTCACCGGCCCCCATTATGAGAAAATCAAAAAAGTCTATTCTATCTGGATTTGCATGAAACCGCCGCAGTATCGGGAGAACACTATCACCCGGTATCGACTGGTGGAGGAACACCTGGTTGGCGAGGGCAAAGAACCCGTCAGGAATTATGATTTGCTGTCCATCATCATGCTGTGCCTTGGTGGGCCGAACGGGGCAAACTATGACGGTGTACTTCGGATGCTGGATGTGCTTCTCTCCAACGAAACCAGTGAGGCGGAGAAGCGGAAGATTTTGCAGGATGATTACGACATTCAAATGACGCAGACAATGGAAAGGGAGGTGTCGGTCATGTGCAATTTGAGCAAGGGCGTTGAGGAAAAAGGCATTGCCAAAGGTCACGCAGAGCGGGCGTTGTCCGATCTCCGCAACCTTATGGAAACATTAGGGCTAACGATTGAGCAGGCTATGGCGGCGCTGAAAGTCCCGGAGGGCGAACGTCAGAAGTATATGGATTTGCTGGAACGGCAGTAATGATGAAAACGCCACGGACTATTATGTCCCTGGCGTTTTCTGTATCTGCGTTAGCTGGCTTGAGCGGTTTCGGCCTCGGACTGTTTCTTCCTGTGGTAGTTCTCCCGCCTCGCAGCAAGGAAACGCTCATACCGGGCCTGGGCTTCGGGATCTCCGGCTGCGGCGTCCGCATACATCTTCTGGCGGGACTTCTTCACCGCTTCTGACTGCTGCGCTCTCTGCTGTGCCAACTCTGCCGCCGCTGCCGGGTCAGTTTCGGCGCGGGCTTTCAAATCCTGCAAAGCCTCTTTTTTCCGATTGCGGTGGGCTTCCAGCCGTTCCGCTTCTTCCGGGGTGAGGGGCAAATCCGCCTCGGCACACTCGGCAAGTTCTTTCAGTGTCCGCTGCTGGGGCTTCGGGGGCTGCGCGGCTTTCTGCTTTTCCCTGCACCGCTTCACCGCCTCCGCCTTTCTCTGCTTATAGGCGGCAAGCCGCTCTGCTTCCTCTGGGGTGAGGTCAGCTCCAGCCCTGTCCAGCTTGGCAAGTTCCTCCAACGACCGCTTGCGGGGCTTCCACGGCTGACTGGCCTTTTTCTTATCACGCTGCTTCTTCTGATAGGCCCGATTGCGTTCCAACCGCCGTTCTTCCTCCGTCTGTTCCTCCGGGGTCAACAGGCCCGCCCGCTTCCTGGCGGTAAACTCCCGGCGCTCCTGCTTGCGCTTCTCATACCGGGCCTGGGCGAGTGCCTGGGAGTGTTTCTCTTTCTCGGCCTGTTCCTCCTGCTGGCGGCGTTCCGCCTCCTGCTCCATGGGGGTCACAACATCAGCGGGAACCTCGAACGCGCCAATAAAATTGAAGTAAAAATCCAATCGCTGACGGCGCTGCTTCCCCCGCCCGCTCCCCTCATGGACAACGATTTTCTCGATAAACTCATTGAGCATGGGCGTAGTCAGTTCCGAGAAATCAGTGTACCGTTTGGCAAGGTCGATAAACTCCGCCATTTTCACCCGGTCGGCGTTCCAGTTGTCAATCATCTTCTGCCACTCCGTCATGGAGGTTTCCAGCGCGGCCTGTTCCTCGTCATACTCGGCAAGAAGGCGACTGAAATGCTTGTCCGGCAGCTTGCCCGTTGCGTTTGCCTCGTACAGCTTCTTCACCAGTCCGTCCAGTTCGGCGTGGCGTTTCTTCGCCTGGGCAATCTGCTTCCGGCAGTCCTTGACCGCTTCCTCCTGGCGCAGACTGGACGCCTCCCGGACACGCTGAACAAACTCCTGCTCGTTATTGCGGACATACCAGCTTATCCGCTGAATGGCGGAGAGGATCGCCGCTTCCAGCTTTTGCGTGGGGACATAGTGAATGGTACACTCTTGAACAATTCCCCGGTATCTGGAACAGGTGAAAGCATCGTCGATGTACTTGCTTTGAACAAGACTGTTGTGGTGGGTCAGCTTTGCGCCGCAGTCGGCGCAGTAGAGCAATCCAGTCAGACGATTGGGGCTGCTGCTCCGTTTGGGTGTCCGGCGTACTGTTTCCCGCAGCCTTTGGACATTGTGCCATGTTTCTTCGTCAATGATGGCAGGAACAGCTCCCTCGAACACAAATTGTTCCTCTGGCGCAGTCCTGCGGGTGCTTTTGGTCTTGTAGTTCTCACAAACAGTCTTGCCCAGCACCTTGCGCCCCAGGTACTCCGGCCTTTTGAGAATGTAGTTGAGGGTGGTGGCAGACCAGGCGTAAGGGTCACGGTAGCTGCTGGCGCGGACAGGACAGCCGATGCGCTTCCAGTGTTCGGAGGGGATCGGGATTTGCTCGGCCCGCAGCGTCCAGGCGATGCCGTTGACGCTCTGACCGTCCATGACCATCTGGAAGATGCGGCGCACAACGACGGCGGCTTCCTCGTCAATCACCCACTCGCCCTTGTCCTCTTTTGAAGCAAGATAGCCATAGGGGACAGCCCCCGAACAGCGCAATCCCTTTTCCATTCTGGACTTGAAAACGCTCTTGATTTTGCGGCTGGTGTCGGCAACGTACCACTCATTTATCACGTCCCGGAAGATAGACATAATATCAAATCCATTGGCGGTGTCCAGGTTGTCATTGGCGGCAATGAAGCGGACATTGTACTCGTCAAAGGTGCGTTTGAGCAAGCCGACCTCCACCACGTCACGGCCTATTCTGCTCTGGTCTTTGACAATGACGGTAGCTACATTCCCGGCCCGTATCTCCTCCACCATAGCGTCCAGACCGGGCCGCTTGAAGGTCGTTCCCCGCACTTTTATCGAGCAACCTTTTCCAGCACCCGGGTTGAGAACTCCACCGTGGCCCGCAACCCATCTTCCAAAGAAGTCTGAGGGATCCACCCATATTTTTTCTTTGCTAAGGCGTTACTGCATTCGGTGTGCTTATTGACCTCGTTATCCAGTATCTCCTCCGAAATTCGATAGGACCCCTCGTAGAGTGCGGGGTAGCGATACCAGTAATGAGAGGAATCAGCCCGCTCCGGTAGAATCTCTTCCTTTCCCATGATTCGGGCTATGGTCTCATAGACCTGGTTGATAGAGTAGGTCTGATTGGTGGAGACGTTTATCACATCATAGCTGCTCCCCTGTTGAACCCGAATGGCCAAGTCGATCAGATCCTCCACATAGACAAAGTCCCGCCTCTGCTCTCCAGTGGAGTGCATCACCGGCCTCCGTCCATAGTACAGTTCGCGGATGATATATCCCGCCACCGGTGGCTGGGTACGCAGGCAGTCAATATGTGGGCCGTATACGTTGGCAAAACGCAAAACGGTAACTGGTAGCCCATAGGTTTCTGAAAAAGCGCGGCAAAATTGCTCCGCTGTATATTTGCAGGTGGAGTATACAAGCGTTGTACGCTCCACATCATCCTCCGCCGTGGGGAAGTGGGTACAATTCTCATAAACCGCCGAGGTGCTGGCGAAGATCACCTTTTTCGCCCCATACTTCCGTGCCGCTTCCAGAATATTCACTGTTCCGGCTACATTTACTTCCACTGCCTTGCCAGGATCTACCTGGCAATCCGGCAGAGGGGTAATGGCGGCAACGTGATACACATAATCAAACTGCCCCCGCGCAAAGAGCTTATCCAACATGGGACGATCACAGACATCATCCCTCATAATTTCCTGACGAAAGTCGTGATCTTCAAAGATCAAATTATCCTCCAGACCATAGGAGAAGTTATCCAGAAGGGTAACCTGCTCCCCCTTTTGCCACAGGGCATGGGCCAGCTGAGAACCAATAAAACCAGCGGCGCCGGTAATCAGTATTTTATTCAAATTTCTCATCCTCCCAAATGTTCTTTTCCGCACAGCGTCTTATAAAAAACGCTCATCATCAAGTGGTCAAAAATCATGTGAATATCCTCGGTAATTTGCATACTGTTGACGGGGGCGTGGAGGGAATAGTCCGCTATCTGACGGAGCCTTCCCCCATCATATCCGGTAAGTCCTACGACTATGCTCCCCTCTTTCTTTGCGTATTCCACGGCATTTATCACATTTTTTGAGTTTCCGCTGCCGGAAATCGCAATCACCAAATCCCCCGGCTGCAGCTTTCCTGTCAGTTGGAAGCGGAATACTTCCTCATAGCCAATATCATTGGCTATGGCCATTAAGGTCGCAACATTATCATTGAGGCAGCAGAAACGGAATTTCTTTTGGGTATATTCCGAAATTCCCTTGTTAAAATCATTTTGATAGTGGGATGCTGTCGCGGCGCTTCCCCCATTGCCGAATATGTAGATGATCCGCTCCTTTTCAAAGGCCTCCAGCAGAAGATTCAGCACCTGGTTTATTTTTTCTACTTCCAGGGAACGCAACACCGCTACTTCATGATCAAGGTAGCATTGAATCTCAGACGTAAAGTTTTCCATTGTTAGTTTCTCCTTCAGTCAGAAAAAATGATGTGGCTGCCCTGGGGTTCAAAGTGAAACGGAACCTCCCGATATTCCGAAAGGGCCTTTCTCACAGCCTCCTGCCGCTCTTTTGGGGTATAGAGCAGAAGGAAACCGCCTCCGCCGGCACCCAGGATCTTCCCTCCCAGGGCCCCGGCCTGCCGGGCTATTGTATACATTCCATCGATCATCGGGTTTGAAACCCCCCCGGCGAACTGCTTTTTCACCTGCCAGGAGCGATCCAGCTCTACCCCCCACTGGTCCAGCTCCCCCGCAAAGAGACATTGGTACATACGATCCACTGTCTCAGTGAGCCCGTCCAGCATCCTCATCTTCTCCGCGATAGTCTGGGTCTGCTCACTCAAAATCTTCCTGGAGTCCCGGGTCAGGCCAGTGAAAAAAAGCATCATGTTCTCCTCCAGCGTCTCACGGCAGGGCCGGCCGCAGATTACGGGCATAACAGTAACCGAACCGTCCTGGTTAAATCGATACCGTTTGAACCCCCCATAGGCCACGGCATACTGGTCCTGTACGCCGATCTGCTGTCCCAGGCAGTCGATCTCAATGTGGCAGGCCTCCCGGGCCAACTGCTCCGGGCCCACGAACTCGCCCTTGTATGCGTGAAGCGCGTTGAGCACTCCCACCGCCAGGGCGGAGGAGGAGGCCAGGCCGATTCCGGCTCCACTCAAGGGAATGTCCGCGGAATAGAAGATTTCGATCCCACTTTCGATTCCCACCAGCTTCAAGGCCTCGCGGATGATATTATGCTTGACCTCATCCACATGGTTCACCAGCTCGTTGCCGGAATAGCACAGGCGAATCTGGTGATTGAAATTCTCATTAACTGTGATGTACACATACATTTTCAGGGCAGTGCTGATGGTGGAGCCATAACCGAAGCGGCTGTTTTCATAGTAACCATGAAAATCGGTTCCTCCACCAAAAAAGGAGCAGCGGAGCGGGGTTTTGGAAATGATCATTTTACAAATTCTCCCTTATTCTAGTTTTCTCATTCTATTCATCACTATACTGTATAATGGTTGCTCCAGTAGATAGTAAGTTGCTATAGACGCTACTAGAATCAAAACCGTTCGAAAATAAAGTAGGGCTGGATTGCCGCTGTCAAGAGTTCGGCCACTTAGTTCGTATGCCATCGCAATCAATATGGTTATTGGAAAATGGACAAGGTACATGGAGTATGATATCCTCCCAAAAAAGGACGCAATTTTTGAGCTTAACAGAAGAATAGCCACTTTCGAATTTAGGAAAAGCAAAAGAATGCTTGGGAGAATTATCAATGCGAAATACCCGTCAAAATCTCCAAATGACTCTTTTCCCCAAAAGATCCAGATCATAACCGAAAACAACAGTCCGCAAAAACTGCCTACTGCGATCTTCCTTGGTTCCCTGACCTGTTGTTGAAACTTGCAAATGAGGGCCCCCAAGAAAAAGCTGATAAGCCCCCTCGCCAAATTTCCGTTGATAAGCGGATACCAACACCCCCACCCCCTAACTGTAAGTCCAAACAATAACGCACAAAAATACGCACCAATGTAATGAATTTTTGCGCGTTTAGCCACAAAAAAGAATATGATATACATGGTCATCTCTATGGGCATTGTCCACGCTGGCCCATTAATTGCAGTGGCGCTAAGATTTAGGATTCCCGTAACTCCAAGTAAGGTCAGAAGCATATCATATAACGTGGATGACTCATGTAAAAAATACCAGCCAAACCTGTGATAACACATCATCTGAAGAATTTGTGTAACGACAGTCATAATTCCGAATAAAGGGTATAGCCTTATGAGCCTCTTTTTAATAAACTCAGAAAATGTTATTTCTCCTTCCGATATTTTTTTCTCATATAGCGCCACAAACTTAAAGCCGGAGAGCATCAAAAACATTTCAACACATAAGTAGCCATAGTTATAGAATGGTGCTAATATGTTATAAAATGGATAATTTACAAGCGCATCCGAGTAAAAATGCTCGTAATGAAAAATACAGGCAATAATAATTGCCCCCCCCCCGCAACTCCATCCAGAGACGCTATTCTTCCATCTTTGGTATACGGTATCCCCGCCTCTTTTTCTGCCATTATTTTTAACCTCCTAGAATCAAACTCACCAGCGTCTCCAAAGGACTTTTCTCATTAATGAATAGCCCCGAAACTCCCGCAGCCGTGGCTGCCTCCATATCTCGTTCATCGTCCCCAATCATCACACACTTGGTCAGATCCAGGCTCAGCTCCTTCTGCGCCTGGAAGAACATCCCCGGCCTGGGCTTCCGACACTCACAGCCATCATCCCAGTTGTGAGGGCAGTAATAAATCTTGTCGATCTCCGCGCCAATCTCCCGCAAGTCCGCCTGCATTTTTTCATGAATGGCCGCCAGAGTTTCCTCCGTCAGGTTCCCCCGAGCAATTCCCGGCTGGTTGGAGATCAAAATGAGGGTATACCCTGCATCCTTCAGCTTTTTCACCGCTTCCCGCGCCCCGGGAAGCCAAACAAAATCCTCGGGTCTTTCTATGTAACACGCCCGGGGAGGCCGAACGTTCAATGTGCCGTCCCGGTCCAGAAAAACCACCTTCTTGGGCCGGAAAAATTCTTTGGTCAGTTCAATCCGCTCCCAGGAGCCCACAGAGTAGTAGCGGTGCTCCGTGACAGTAGCATAGAGCTTCTTTTCCGCCACCAGGGTAGGATAAACCACAGCCTCAAAGTTGTGGTTTTCCTCCGGCAGCAACGCCAGCACCCTTTTGTTGACAATGGCATACCCAATGTCAACACCTTGGAGACCAGGGGTAATGCGCTTTTTATCATAAACCTCCACCAATTCATCCTCCGAAATACGCAGGTTGTTCTTGGTAGACCCGTCCTTGTTCCGATAGGCGGTAAACTGGAGCAGTGCCCCGCTCTTTTCATAATCGGCGACCAAACGGACAAAATCAATGGGACAGTAATTGTCGCAATACATCAGAAGGAATTCATCGGAGAGCAGCGGCGCCGCGCTTTTAATCCGCAGTCCAGTCTCATACTCCACAGGGGTTACAGAATATGTAATATGAACACCCCAACGACTGCCATCCCCAAAATAGTCCTGGATCTTCTCTGGCAGATACCCCAACAGAAGCACGATCTCCTGAATTCCGAAGGACCGAACCTGCTCAATCAAATATTCCAAAAAGGGCTTCCCCTCAAAGGGATACATAGGTTTGGGGTTAGTATCCGTAAACGGCTTTAGCCGGGTTCCATAGCCCCCAGCTAAGATGACAGCCTGCTCAATTTTAGATTTCATCACCATTACCTTGTCCTCCCGTACGTCTATTGCCCTTTTTTACTCCTACCGCTCGTATAATAGCTGGCCGTTCATTCTGAAACGGTGCAAAGTCTCTGCTTTCCTCCATGTACACGACAGAGAAACCAGCTTTCTCTAGTTCTTTTTTCAGCCCTTTCTTTTCGATAAATCTTCTGTAGTGGCCATCAAATAGAAATTCATTTTTTCCCAAGGGAATCCCTTGCCCATACAGGTCATCGTGTACGCTGCGGGCTTCAATCCAAATTACGCCCCCGTCCTTTAGAATCCGTGCTGCATGTTGAAATAGTAGATCGGACTGTTCTTGACTGATGGCATGAAGCGTAAATCTGCTATAGCAGTAGTCATATGTCTCAGCTTCATCGGGCTGACGCGTAAAATCGCCGCAAAGGAACGATAGCTTTCCTTCTTTTGCTTTTCCTTGAAGCTGACCGATTGCTACGTCTGAAGCATCAATACCCAATACATTAATGCCGCTTTGATAAAAGAAAAGGCTATCCCTTCCATTTCCGCAACCGACATCAATCAGCTTTTTCCCCGGTTTCAAATAGGGCAGGATTGTACGAGCAAATGCAGTGGGTTCGCTCATAAAGAATTTATTTTTGTAGAAATCGTTCCAATATTCAACATCCCTATTAAAGGGACGTCTCTGTTCCTTGCGCTGACCCATCCTTCTCCTCCGTCCCCAGTCCTTGCGGACGTTCTTCTTCAAGGACCCTCTGCCGCAGGAAATTCCTGATCTGCTCCTCCTGCTGATCAAGGCCAAACATTTCCATGTGATTTTGCATCCCCACATCTCTAGGAAATTCCATATATTCTCCATATACCTGCTTCAGCCACGCCTTGGCATCTGCCGGAATGCTAACAACAATTCCCTCAAAGGTCCCCTGAGAACAAGGATATATCACACCTTCCGGAAATCCAATTCGGGCCTCAGACTCCCATATTTCCACACTCCACCCTAACCATTTACCGCTCTTGGGATAATCCGCCACACATTTCGCAAACACGGTATCCAAGGCTGCCTTGTCTTCAGGATTATCCACCTGAACGTCCCGATAGCGGCACTTCAAGTTTGGAATTAGCTTATCCAATTCACTCACAAGCTCCACTCGCCGGTCACGATACTGCGCTAGTGCCTCTTGACGTGTTTCCACATCATAATAGTCATAGGGAAAGAGGTCTATAAACACCGAGCTTCCGCTATCCAGATCCACAAATTTGGATATCTTAGAGTACCACCGAGGCTCTGCCAAACAATAGTAATCAACGACTTGAAAATGCTTATTATCTCTCAGCACCTCTCTCAGCCGTTCAAAATCGGCCCTCGGCATTCCTACATCCATGTCATCGTCCCAGGGCACGAAGCCTTCATGGCGCACCGTCCCAAGCAAACTGCCATCTGTCATCCAATACCTCAGTCCATTTTTTTCGCATATCCTTTTGAGTTGTTGAAGTAAGTATAGTTCCATTCTCTGAAGCTGCCGTACACTTCCCTCTGCTTTGGGCAGCGCCTTAAAAAATGTTTCTTTTGCCTGTAGAAGGCTTAATTCACCCCGCACCGCAAGCCAATACCAAAATATTTGCTGCCACTGGCGGTTGTAGACTCGCATTTCTTCTTTGGCCTCCCACAGGGCGCTGTTTCGGCTGTCCCAGAGGGTGGAAATAACCTGGTCCTTGCCCTGCCCTTGGCCTTCCTGAAGTTCCAGAATCTTCGTACTTATACTCTCACTAAGAAGCCTAAGTGTCTCTACCCGCTCATCCAGCTCACTTCTGAAAGCGCTCAGCTTCGATTCAAGTTCATTCCTCAGTTCTTCACTTTGAATGCGCAGTGCTCTTAGCTCTTGTAGCTCTTGCCGCTGCTCTATCTGCTTTTCTTTCTTTTCCCGTTCAATAAGAAAAACGAGTTCTTTTTGCCTGCTTTCGTTCTCTTCCTGCAACTTATCCTCTATGTCTCTCCGTAAGGCACTTATTTCTCGATTAAAGACATGAAGCGTAGGAGGAAAAAGATGTTTTAAAAAATTTTTCAATATGTGGAGCAAGTCCTCACCCCCTTTCGAAATATCCAAATATCACCATACCTTATCTGCATTCCTTGTCCAAGTCCAATATCATGAATTAGCCCATTTTTTACAATGTCTCAATTTAAACTGTAGCCACCTTTGGGCAAACTTCAGAATATATCGAAATCCAAGTTCACCATTTTCAAATAAGCTAAGCGTCTTCCTCACAGTTTCTTGACCCAACATAAAGCTAAACTTTGACAAGCCCTCTATACTCTTAGTGCTACGCTGCATTGTAAAAAGCAACGCACGTTGTAAAAGCATCTCATAATTTGCTGTCCCTCGAGCCAGTCGCCAAAATTGGTCTGCATACATCGGTGGATTTTCCAAAAATAAGAAACCCGTTCCAATAAAGTGAAGTGCTTTTGGATGGGTGAGTGCGACTTGATATTCCTTTGCAAGCTCAAACTGCCCGACTTGCAACAACATTTGCATGTCATTTCGGAAATATGGTAATAACACGTTCCATTCTTGCTGCAATAAGCCTACTTTACCATCGCACAACGTCATAAACACATCCTGATCCCGCCATCTCCATGACTTAGATTCCGCATAGCGAAGCAAAAAAGTCGACTGATATGTTTTATTAAATTTCTGAATATTAAAAACAATTAGGCCCGAATTAAAATATGAATCTGGATACTTCAGGTGTAACTTTTTATCTATATACCTTTTTTCTTTACTATCTGGCATATGATACCATGCTAGCATTCCTGTATCTCTTACTGCCAATAACAATGTATCTCCAAACGGATTATCATATAGCATAGCTATGTCATCCAAGAAAATCATATCTGCATCAATATAAACAGCTCGATCATACCTACACATGAGTTCCGGAATTAAAAAACGTGCATATATAATCGGTTTATATACCTGCTCTACAGGGAAATTATATCTACTTAAAACATCTGATACGTCAACAAATCTGATACTAAAATTTTCTCGACCTGCAACAAGTATTTCCGTTCTTTCAATCCCCTGGCGAGAAAGCTCTGTACCTAATACAACAATATCATAAAAAAATTTTTTCGAGCTTTGTTCAACAATTGATTGAAGTGTAACTGCAAAATACGCCAGATATTCATCACTTACCGCTGTTACAATAACAATCGGTGATTCAGAAAATGCAGGGCTTAGTCCTTCTGACACAGCATCCTTTTGCAAAATGTAACTCCCCTTATTAAAGATTTTGTCTAAAGGCGCGTAACAGAATCAATTCATAATATGGCGTCTTTTTTGCATATTTCCAAAAATAATGATACAAGTCGCAAACTGGATTAAATTTAAGTTGCTTATTTTCTATATAGTGTATAATTTTTGGCTCTTCTCTCGCCCTAATATATGCGTTGCGTACACTCACAGGCGCATATGTCCCAATCAAATCCGGATATCCCTCCATGCTCTGAATCATAACATTCCAACTCTGATCTAAATACTTAATCTTCCCTTCAAACAGAGTCATAAGTGCATCTTGATCCTGCCACATCCATTTTCTGGATGAAAAATGTCTGAAAATCTGATCTACTGTGTACTCTTTCCGCAATGTTTGAATGGCAAAGAGTAAAACTCCGCTATTTACATAGTTAAGGGGATTCTTTATCCTTATTTCTTGATCAAAATACGCCTTTTCTTTACAGCCCGGGGTACAATATGTGTTAATCATACCAACATCCCTGGCTGCTGCCATACATTCTGAAGCGTCTAATCTTATATTATACAAATCAGCTACATCATGAAGGGCTACCAAATCACAATCTAAATAGAGCACTTTTTCATACTGCTTCATTAAATCTATTACCAAAAATCTCCCATACATAATAGGGCGATACCACCCCCATGTGAATAGATCATAATTGGAGAGATACCCTGCTACATTAATAAATCGAATAGAGACATTCGCGCAAGAATATGTCTTTTTTAATAATTCACGGTTTTCTTTTGTAACATCTTCTTCTAAAATTACAATATCATAGTTGTTTCCTGGTCTTGCATTATCGATGATAGACTGCACTGCTACAATCAAGTACGGGATATACTCATTAGAACAAGAAAATGCGATTGCTATGTTGTTTTCTGTAAAAGCAGGCGACACATCTTGTCCAAAATTTATTCTTTCTGTCTTTTCAATAATTTCTCTCTTTTTTTCAGAATATGGTGCATACTGTGCGATATCAGCCAATATTTCATCAACAATAATCCGCACTGTACTATTATACGGAGAAAATTCTTTTGCATCTGATGAAAGTCCAATTTTAATTAGATTAAAATAATCTGATTCCAAGTTGCATCCACAAATATTTCCGCCATGATATATTATATATTTTTTACATTTTGATTGCCCAATAACATCGCACAATCCACTTCGCATAGATATAAAATAACCTGAATATTCTAGAAACGCCTTACTATATTTTAATGGAACCGATACCACTTTGGTTCCTTCAATAGCGGGCTCATTTGGCCCAACACCATTTGTACATACCGAAAAGCCGAGCTCTTTTAATGTCTCTGCAATGCCCACCCAAGATTGCATTGGTATTGCCGCAGCGCAAGAATTAGAATATGGAGACAAAATTACAGTTTTCCCGGGCACCAGTCTATTACTTTTAAATAGTTTTTTGATATATTCTGGATCGTTCTCGAAATGGGCGTCCGAACTTGGTGGCAAAGTGGTATCTTTAAGACCCATACACACACCTAACAACATATCCCGCGTTGTTGTATGGTGAATTCCCTGAATCTTTCCACCTATCCCAACGTGAGAGGCTGGGGGATCATGATGTAGAATATGCAAATTTTTTGCACCGTTCGACATAAAAATCTTAAACTTTACCAGCATACTATTCTCTTCAATTGAAATTTGTTCAATATTTTCTATTCCGAAAAGCTCTACAGTTCGAAATGCCGCACTTCCCGGAATAACTATTACATATTTTTGAATATTGTTTTTCTCTAAGTAGTAATTTAAATATTCGTGTAGCAAAAAAATGTCTCCCATCCCGGGCCAGCCATGTGCTATTATCGTGGTGTCATTCCCATATTTCCCCAACAGAGATTTATAGATTTTGTACCCTCCCATAACATTTCTAAAATAGTTCTTTAATACAAAAATGCAACCTCTTCGAAGTTTCGACTTTACTTTCTCCTTCATTTTTCGAAACATAAGTGCAACCCCCTCATCTAAAAATGGCATAATATTTGAGCAAGTAACATTTTTTCTTGCGAATATGAAATCTCAATCATATCTGCACATAATTGCATATTTCTGATATTAAAGTATTCATCAACATATCCGCTACCCCAACGATAGCCATACGGATAAATGACAATTTTTTTGCAGTCCACGCTACTTACTACCTCACATATTCCAGATCGACTCCCGATAAAGCAACCTGCAAAGCAAAGTGTCCCTTCTATTTCTTCAATTGGAATTTGAAGCGGAATTGTGCCATAGACAGGCTCTTCATCATATATTACATTGGTACATACTATATAGCCCTTACGTTTGAGCTCAATTGATAGTTTTTTCCAAAACTCCTCTGAGGGAGACGGAATAGAGTTCGACCTGGGAAACAATATCACAGTTTTTCCTTCCCTAACTCCTTGACCAATTAATTTGCGCTTCAAAAATGCCCCTGCAACAAAGTGTGGAACTCTCAATGCTAAAACATCCAAATTAAGTCTCCCTAAAGAAAACATAGAGAAGAAGTCAATATTATGGATTCCTTCCACACAATTCATTATCCCTGTATGAATGCCTGAATTAAAATGAAAAACTGTCATGTTTGCCGCAGTAAATCCAATAAAGGCGCCAAATGCTAAAATTGCATTTTTTTCTTCACATGAAATACATTCTATCGGTGCTATTCCAAACAGCTTTAAGATTCTTCCTCCAACTTCAGAAGGCTGTATTACAATATATTCTGTATCAATTCTTTCTTTCCGCAAGTATTCATCAAAAAGACGACCCATTAAATAGGCATCTCCGCACCCTTCAAACGGACATAAAATCAATTTTCGACTTCCGCTATACTTTTTTTGAATGTTCGTATATACGGAATACCCCTTTTTTATAGATGTCAGATACCGATAAATCACATTTATCATCACAAATCTTTTTAGGAAAGACTTCGCTTTCTTCACTTTTTTAAATTAATACGCAGCTTGTATGTCATAGTCCCATCCCTCTCCACATTCACCGCTACTGCCGTCTTTAACCCCGACGGCTTTTTATCGTTGACCACGATCCGCTCCCCGTAGGGGGCGTTCCAAATGATGTGGTCACAGCGGATATGGTTTTCCCTCAAAAAAGCGAGCGTTTGTTCTCTGACTTCCTCCTTGCGAGAGGTCACAATAATGACCATATCTTCCGGGGTAATATTTGCTAAGAATTCTTTTGCCCCGGGTAAGAGAGTATCGCAACCATCCAGCTTGTAACCGTTATGCTTGACGAGGGTACCGTCCAAATCCAAGATCCAGGTTTTTCCCAGAGGGGAAAGCTCTATCACCTCTTCACACATTTTTCAGCTGCTCCCCTATGTATCCACCGGGATGATTTTGCTTGAAATCCTGAAGGGTCACGCCCCTGCGCCTGACAATCTCCATGGCCAGGCCCTGCAGGATAATCAGGTTCACCGTTGTGGAATTATTGGGTACGATGTCCCACTGATCTCCCTCGTTTTGCAGATCCAATATCAAATGCTTGGGAATCATACGTGTCAAGGTGCTCTCTTTGCGGAAGGTCAAAAGCCAGATGTCTGCACCCCGCTTTTGAAGAAGCTCGGTCAAATAGACCGACTCTACTGTCTCACCGCTCTTGGTCAGCACAATTACCACATCACCTGGATGAACCATACCGATGTCCCCATGTACTGCGCTGCTGGTGTTCATAAAAGCGGCGTTTTGGCCCAGAGAGTTCATGGTCCCAACGAATTTGTCACAGACCGGAACATTTTTTCCAAGCCCGCTGACAATGATTTTATGCCCGGCGGAGAGAGCGGCAATGCACTCCTCCACCAGCTGATCAAAGGCAGCCTCATCCAAAGAGGTGACTGCGTTCTCCACGCTCTTCATGATTTCTTGAAAGTAACGGATCATAGCACATCCTCCAAATACAGCAGGCCGTTATAAAAGGCTCCGCATATAGAATCGTAGTCCTCCCAGGCGTAGGTAGTCAGCGACAACCAGATAATCGCGTGAAACATCTTAATCTGCCGGGGGGCGATCTCACCCTTCAACAGATCAAAGAAGACAGGTTCCATGTCCTCCCAGTGGTTGGACTCAATGTGTAGGTCTACCCCATCCTCCCGAATCTCCAGAGAAAACCGTTTCAGGTTGAACTGATCATAGTTACCCACGATGGAGTAGTAGAGCTTTGCCCAGTCATAGGCCGGGTCCCCATACAGTTCCGTATTCCCGAAATATCCTCTAGGGTCAATGAGCACAGGGGTGCAGTCGTTTCGCAGCAAGATATTGGAAAATGTGCAATCGCCGTGCAGCAGCTTGAAGGTATCCGGCAAGAAGGACATAACCGTCTCTTCTATTTCTTTCCAATGGAAGAAAACATTCCGGCATACCTTTCCGTTGATAAGGACGGCCTCCTGATCCGCGAAGGGAACCAGCTCCCGCACTTTTTCCAGGCGTTTAATCGTTTTTCCAATGTAAGCCTCCCAGTAGCTCTCCCTGTTCGCGGGGGCCTGTTCCAGGGCTTGTACCTTCTTCAGGCAGGAAATGATCTGAATCAGGCTCTCCTTCTTCTGTTTCTGGGAGAGTTTCGTATAAGAATAGATATTCTCTCCATCGATCCGCTCCATCTCCAGCGGGTCCAGGGAATATATTCTGGGGATCTGCCGGAAGTTCTGGCTCATGACCCGGCGGTACCAGGCCCGCTCCCGCTCGGCAAGGGCGAGACCCTGGTCATCCACCGGCTCCTTTATAAGTCTGTCCTCCTTCACTGTGATACGGTTAAAGGGGCGGCACTTTCTGGCTCCCAACTTCTGATACTCCTCCAAAAGGCCGTATTCTCTGGTGCGGTATAGGGACAACTCACGGAACACTGCACCTTTCTCCCCCAGCCAGCGGACAAACTCTCCCTCCTGCGGCATACCGGAAAGCAAGGACTTGTCCTGAAAGAGAAACAGGCCAGCCACCCCCTGCTCCGTAGATCGTTCCTCCTTGAACGTTCCATTTTTATAACTCCACCGGCAGGGAAAGTCCTTGGATATGCCCACATAGTTGGTCGTTTGCTCCGGAAAATTAAACTCCTCCGGTAGTACCAGGTCACACCAAATAAGAAGAAATGGTTCTCCGTCCGGGATCTCTCGCAGGCTCTCGCCAAGCCCGGCACATGTTCCGCTTTTTCCGTGCGCATCGATCACGGTGTAATCGACCTTGGCAAAGGCTTTTAAGTATTTCCGCAATACATCACACTTATAATCGCCGACGATAATGTATTTTTGATCCGGAAATTTTTCGAACAGATGGAAGATCATTGGACGGTTCCCAATGGGAGTCAGCGCCTTGGGCTTGTTGCGCGTCAGATGCTCCAGCCGCGTTCCCTTCCCGCCTGCCTGAACGACAATATATTTAGGCCACATCCACTTTTCCCTCCGCCAAAAACGCCTGAATTTCCGGATCCGCCCCTCCGTAGCAAGGAACGCTTTCCTGTGAAAACTCAGGAATTTGATAGACACCGATGGCAATCAGTTCCTCCACCGTGGTGCCGTTTTTCCCAATTAGGCCCACCGCATTTCTCCCATTGGGTTCCTCCAAAGATGCCACCACAAAGCGTGGATCAAATTCATAGAGGCAATAAAACTGCATCAGCCGCTCCGCCTTTTTCCGAGAAATGGTCTCCACCGCACAAATATTCTTGGAAAACAGCCCGGCAACCTTCTCCACCATCGGGTCCACCGTCAGAAAGATGGCGTTATCATAGTTATGCCGTTCCAGCATCTGATCCACATAGCGCAGGGCTGCATAATTGTATCGCCGGTCCTGGGAGGGAAGCAAAATCACCCGGGTACGACCCAAATGGTACCGCTTTACCAACCTATGCCAGATCCACCATCCCCAATAGGACTCCCAAAGATTATGCCGCATCAGCTTTTTGATCTTACGGCTCTCGCCCATTGTCCTCACACCTCTTTTATCTGTTCATAAAGATATGAATAGGAGGCCGCCTCATCCCGAGTATTGGGAAATTGGCTTGAGGTCCAATTGTCCCAGGAAAAATCATAGGCCCTCATTAGCCCCGTATGGAGTTCTTCTTTCTGACCGCATGGCACCAAAAAACCGTTTCTTCCTTCTACAACAACCTCCGGGATAGCCCCCACGGCGGAGGCCACAACAAGGCACCCACTCTGTAAGGCCTCGCGTACCACAAAATTGTAAGTCTCCGGAACCAAAGATGGAACCACCACACAGTCAGCCTCTTGATATACTTCTGCGATACTCTCCGGTGGAACAAGTCCATAAAAGGCAATCCTCTTGTCCTTTGCCGCTAAGTGCTTTAGATTACTTTTGTACCTCGTTGGGCCATCACCATAAATCCGCAGGGAGCAGTCAGGCGGCATATTATGAAAGGCAGAAATCAAAAAACCCACGCCCTTGACATCCGACAGCCGACCCACAAAAAGGAACCTCCTTACCGCTCCACTTCTAGCCCTTCGGAATGGAGCTAGCCCAATCCCATGTGGGATCACCGACGTTTTCAGGCCAGGGAATTCCCGCTGGAACACTCCTGCGGTATAGGCGCTGGGCGTAACCACCGCTTCCGCTCCCTTCAGGAGCCGCAGAGCATTTCGATACCGCTCCTCCGGTGCTTTGATTTGTATGGTAGGGCAGGCTTTCTTGCATCGGGCTCCTTCCTTGCAGCCACCGCATATCCCACCAAATCTATCAATACGGGTAGAGGAGTGGCACAGAGCAAAAAAATCCGTTACTGTAACAAAATAAGGGATATTCAGATACTGGCATACCCCAGTCAAAGGATTGATACGGCTCAGATGGAGAAAATGCACCACATCTGGGTGTATCTGTGAAAACAGTTCCCGCGCAAATTTCTCCAGCGCCGGATCCTCTTTGGGAATATCCTTCAATCCAGCTCCATTGGGCCGTCGATGGCGAAATCGAATCACCGGGATTTCATCTATGGTCTCCATCACATACACAATACCTGCGTATCGATTAGGATAGGCTGAGAAAACCCTGGCCGAGTATGCCAAAAGAATCACACGGTTTCCTGCCATTCGGAGAGCAGCGGCCAGGTTCTTTCCAAAACGCTCTGTACCTCCTCCGCTATCCGGATAGTAGCTGTGGACAACCAGAACGACGGTCTTGTTTTGCTTCCCTGTGGATTTTGGAACAGCAGGGAGAGGGCGGACAGGCACGCTCTCCTCCCCATGTATGTGCCTGTACCTCTCGGGATCTACGACCAGTTTTTCATATCCCTGGCTTATAACCTGCTTTAAGCCATAAGCCTCTAGTGAGCCCAGCAGGGAAAACCCCACGTCAGTCACCTCACTCAAACTGTCCGATTTGAAAACGTCTCTTTTTTAGAATAATCAGCTTACTAATCCCCCACATAAAGAGAGCCACCCTGCGATCTTTTCCTCGTAGGCACAGCCCGAAAATGAACTTTTGAATACGGTAAAACCGTATGGATATCACCTGTTCTACATACAACGAGGATAGTTCCTCTGTCTGAGAGATGGTATAGCAGAATTCCTCGAAACGATCCCAATTCCGAAAAGCCTGCAATTGAGTGTAAAAATAAGAGACGGATCTTCCAATGCAATAGGCAGAAAACATAAAACCAGTAAAAATATTGGAAAACGCTAACATGGACAGACGATCCGAAGCGTGGCCGCTTTCTTCCCCTTCTAAGTATCTTGACAATAGCGTGATATCTTTGTTTGCGGCCTCCGTTAGACCGTGAGCCGCCGAGGTACGGCGCTGCACATAATGGTACAGCGGCTGATGGGAAACGCACAGCCGCTTCACATAGGGCAGAAGCCGCAGGTGTAACAACAAATCCTCTCCATGCCCGACCTCAAATCTTATCCCGTTCTCAGCCAGCAGCTTTTTTCGGTAGAGCTTGTTCCAGACTACAGGATTCTTGCCAAAGTAGCGCAGATAGAATGTCTCCCGGCCCAAAATAGCCATGTCCGCTACCTCGTCTTGGAGGACTAAAACACCTTCTGATTCATGGTTGCGGAACGTCAATTTGTAATTGCAGGCCGAAATATCACTGTTAGTAAAAACCGCCCGTTCCAACAAATGTGAAAACATAGATGGTTCCACAAAGTCATCGGCGTCCACAAAGCCGATATATTGTCCCCGGGCTGCCTCCAGTCCACGGTTGCGTGACCCCTGAATTCCTAAGTTTTCCTGTTCAATCAGTATAAAACGGTTATCTTCTTCGGCATATCGTCGAAGGATTGCCCCACTTCCATCCGTGGAACCGTTGTTAATTAAAACAAATTCAATTTCTTTCAGAGTCTGTGCTTTCAAACTTTCCAGGCACCGCTTCAAGTAGTTCTCACAATTGAATACCGGAACAATAACACTCACCAACGGGTTTTGAAAACCCTCCACTTTTTTCATTCCCTCCATCCCGCACGCATCTGTTCTACCTTTGACTGCTAATCTACCAGCAACACCGCATGGCTCTTGATCTCGGCCAGCGATCTCCGTGACTGTGTCACTTGTTAAATGGCTCATTTGTTTAAGTGCCATACGCTTTACACACATCACCGGCAGATCCAATCATTTTTACTGTCCCATGCTCCAGCCAAACCACCTTCCGGCACATCTTCCGGATCTGCGCAATACTGTGGGACACAAACAGCACCGTGGTCCCACCACCCATGAGCTCCATCATCCGTTTCCGGCTCTTCTCCTGGAACCGGGCATCCCCCACCGAGAGGATCTCGTCTACGATCAAAATCTCCGGGTTCACCACCGATGCCACGGAGAATGCCAGCCGCGCCAGCATACCCGAGGAGTAGTTGCGGATGGGTGTTTCGATAAATCTGCCCAGCTCGGAGAAGTCCACGATTTCACCGTACTTTTCCTTCAAAAACTCCTCGGAGTAGCCCAAGATAGCCCCGTTCAGGAAGATGTTCTCTCGGCCCGTCAGATCCATATCGAACCCGCTTCCCAGCTCCAGCATAGGCACCACGTTGCCGTGGGTGACAACACTGCCCTCGGTGGGTTTCAGGATTCCGGAAATCACTTTGAGCATGGTGCTCTTCCCCGCACCGTTGCGCCCAACGAGGCCCAGTGTTTCCCCCCGCCGCACCTGAAAGGAGACATGATCCAGGGCTGTAAACTCCCGGTACTCCAGCTTTCCGCTGAGCTTGCGGGTCACAAATTCCTTGAGCGAGAGAATTTTGTCCGTATTCATCCGAAAACGCATGGTCACATCATTGACCTCAATCATCACCCTACTCATGTTCCACACCCCTTACAGATATAGGACAAAGCGGTCCTGGCTCTTGTGGAACACCAGGGCTCCAACCACCAACGTCGCCAATGCGATGAGCATACATTGTATGTACACAATGGGTTCCGGCGAGATCCCGTTCAAAATACAGATACGGGTGTTTTTCAGGAAATGATACAGCGGATTCACCTGAAGGACGATCTTAAAGTTGCCAGTCAGGATGGTCTCCGGATAGAAGACGGGGGTGACGTACATCCAAATCATGGTAAGGACACCCCAGAGAAACTGGGTGTCCCGGAAGAACACCATGGAGGCCGACAGCAACATTCCAAACCCCAAGCTGAAAACAATCACGCAGGCAAAAAAGTAGATGGCCAGCACCGCCGATTTTTGAAACTGCACGCCGGTGATCACACATACGATCAGCATGGGAATCAGGGAGATGACCAGATTGACCACCGAGGACATGACCCTGGTCAAGGGATAGATGTACTTGGGCATATAGACCTTGGTAATGAGACTGGCGTTGCCCACAATGGAACTCAGCGCCATCCCGCAGGCCTCTGTGAAGAAATTGAACATCACCGTGCCGATGATCAGATAGGCAGCAAAATTGGGAACGTCGTTTTTGAAAATAGTGGAAAAGACAAAATACTGGACAAGCATCGTAAGCAGAGGGTTCAGGAAGCTCCAGAACATCCCCAGCACCGAGCGCTTGTATTTGGTCTTAAAATCCCGAGACACCAGTTGACGGATCAGAAAGCGGTATTTCTGCATCGCAATCACCGCATTGACGAGGTAACTGTGCTTTCCTTTCTTCTGCCGGTACCAGATCACCCCCAGTAACAGGGCCAGCAGGACGAACCCGACCGCGGCAAACTCCCAATAGTGCAGCCCTGTCCAGATATAGTCCGTCCCCGAAGCGGAAAAGCACAGCATACCAGTGTTTGGCTCACCGTTTATGCTCAGATTGAAACTGTTCTCCTGCTCCTGTGTCGTGTTCATCAGCGGCGCCGCCGCGCTGCCGGGCTGGGAGTCCGCGAAGACCCGCAGTACCAGCGGCACGTTGTACAGCCCTTCAATGGGCTCCTCTGAGGATACGGTCAGAGCCTGGCCCTCGCTGATACTCCCCGCGTCAAAGCTCTCCTGCATCAGCACGGTACCGTCCGTCTGACGCACAAGCTCCATAGTAACCGTCCCAGCGTTGGGGCGGTAATAGGTCCCCCACTGTACGGATACGCTTTCAAGGCGCTGGATCTCGGCGCAGAAGCTCTGCTCCACCGTTACACCTTGGGTAAGCTCCGCCGCTGCCGCGTCCGCCGCTGGCATCGTCAGATTCCCCCGGGACTCCCGCAGGTGAAGCTGCTCACCAGTGAGAAAATAAAAGCAGACGATCAGCAGCGCGTAGGCTGCAAATACGCCGAGAAATATTTTCTTGAGATCCACAAAAGAATTTTCCTTAATCTGTTTTCCTGCCACGTTTCCATTCTCCTAAATTTGCGTCTGCATGTTTCTCACCGCAGCGCCGCCACCGGCTCCGACACAGTCCCGTAAGCCGTCAAGACCGTAGACAACACGCGACTCAAGTCAAATCGCGCTACACTCTGCCTGGCGTTTGCGGCCAA
>NZ_QWEK01000041.1 GCF_009935845.1 Pseudoflavonifractor sp. 524-17
AACTGCTCTCCCTCAAGGCGCTTCGCTAGTATAACAGCTCTCCTCCTCTTTGTCAACTACTTTCTTCGACTTTTTCCGTTTTTTTCTCCTCCTCCATCTGTCCCGCCTGTTTTTCGCTGTTCACCAGCCGAGAAGTTGAGGAATTGATAAAATCTGTAGAGAACGGTGAGGTTGCTTACACGTTACTAACAAATAAAAATAGATCATAAGAAATAAACTCCTAGAACCGTTGTGGCTCTAGGAGTTTACTGGTGACCCGTCGGAGATTCGAACTCCGGACCCATTGCTTAAAAGGCAATTGCTCTGCCAGCTGAGCTAACGGGTCACATCTATTTTTCCAACGGAGCTGCTGCACCGTTTCAAATTTTGGCTGGGATGGCTGGGTTCGAACCAGCGAATGCGGGAGTCAAAGTCCCGTGCCTTACCACTTGGCTACACCCCAATAGGAGCGCGGGCAAAGTGAGAAGGGCTGGAGCGGACGCCCCGGCCCTTCCACCTTGAGTTGTATGGGGTGGGTAATGGGACTCGAACCCACGACCCTCGGAACCACAATCCGATGCTCTAACCAACTGAGCTACACCCACCATATCGACAATATAACCCGGCTTCCCGCACACTGGGAAAATGGCACGCCTGAAGGGACTCGAACCCCTGACCCACTGCTTAGAAGGCAGTTGCTCTATCCACCTGAGCTACAGGCGCATATGGAGCGGGTGATGGGAATCGAACCCACGCGACCAGCTTGGAAGGCTGGGATTCTACCATTGAACTACACCCGCATGGGCCGCTGGCTTGTCAACAATGCCAGCTCGGATATCATAGCATATCATGGGAATAATGTCAACTGGATTTTGCAAAAAATTTGACAGGATAGGGGAAGACCAGATCCGACATGGCGCCGGCCCTCCCCTGTCTCAGTCTCAGCGTTCCTCTTCCGGCTCTGCCAGACGGCGGCGCACGTCCTGCTTCAGCAGGGTGTACACCACGGACGCCACCGGCACGCTCAGCAGAATGCCTGGCAGGTCAAACAGGCCGCCGCCCACCGTCACTGCCGCCAGCACCCAGATTCCCGGCAGGCCGATGGAGGTCCCCACCACCCGCGGATAGATGGCGTTGCCCTCAATCTGCTGCAAAATACCCAGGAAGACCAGAAAGATCAGGGCTTTTACCGGGGAGACCATTACCAGCACAAAAGCGCCCAGAATCGCGCCCATATAGGCCCCCGCCACCGGGATCAGGGCCGATACCCCCACAATTACGCCCACCAGCGGGGCGTAATCCGCCTGGATAAACAGCATTCCAAGGGCGCACAGACCGCCCAGGATGCACGCCTCAGTCAGCTGGCCTGTGACAAAATTGGTAAATGTCTTCGCGGTGAGCTCCACCACCTCCAGGATCACGGTGGAGATCCGCTTGGGCGCATAGGCCACCAGAACCCGGCGGCTCTGGCCCAGCAGCGTCTCCCGCCCCGCCAGCATATAGATGGAAAAGACTACCGCCAGCACCAAGGTCACCACCACCGAGATTACCGCGCTGGTGATCTCCATTACATGGGTCAGCGTGTTGCCCAAGGTCTGAAGGGTTTTGTTGAGCAGCTCCTGCAAATAAGAGGACAGCCCGGACAGGTCAATGGTATCCCACATTTCCAGGTTCAGGTATCCCAGCAGCTCATTGCCCCATCTCTGAAGGTTGTAGATATATCCGCCCAGGCTGTTGGCAAACAGCTGGATACTCTCCACCAACTTGGGCAGCACAAAGGAAAAAATGGCCGCAATGACCAGCAACAGCAGCATATAAGCGCTCACCACCGCCAGGGGACGGCTCAGTTTGGCGGCTTTGCTCCGGCCCAATCCCCGGTCATACAGCCGGTAGAAGAACTCACAGGGGCGGTTGAGCACAAAGGCCAGGGCAAAGCCGATATACACCGGCTGCAGCAGCCCCAGCAGCTTCCCCAACAGCCCCAGCAGCGCATCAATTTTAACCAGGCACAGCACCAGCACCACCGTATAGGTAATAATGAGCAAAATGCTCTTGAGCAGTTTTTTCTCCATGGAATTCCTCCCACTTTATCATAGGCTCTGCTTTTCCTCATCCCCTGCCTCTTCTCTGCCACTCACTATACCATTCCCTCCCAGTTCCGTCAATGTATTTGGGGAATTTTCCACTGGTGGCGGAGCGCTTGACATTCTCTCCCGTCTTTTTTATAATGGTCAGTATACAAATTGATTTTTGCGGGAAGGTATCAGATATGTACACCGACAAGGTAATGGACTATTTTCAGCACCCCAGAAATGTGGGCGCCCTGGAAAATCCAGACGCGGTTGGGGTGGCCGGTAACCCTAAATGCGGCGATATCATGCAGATCACCCTGCGGGTAGAGGGCAATATCATCACCGATGTGGGCTTTAAAACTTTCGGCTGCGGCGCCGCCATTGCCACCAGTTCCATGGCTACCGAGATGATCAAGGGCCGCACGGTGGAGGAGGCCTTCACCCTCACTAACGAGCAGGTGGCCCACGCACTAGGCGGACTGCCTGTCCACAAGATGCACTGCTCTGTCCTGGCAGAGCAGGCCATCAAGGCCGCCATTGGAGACTACTACGTCCGCCAGGGAATTCTGGATCTGTCGGAGGTGAAGGTCTACGACGCTCCGGAAGAGGCCGTCCCAGAGGAATAGCCGCCCCTTTCACAGACAGTAAAGCCCGCCCGCCTGTCGGCCAAGACAGGCGGGCGGTTTTTTGTCAGTTGGCGGCCAGTACGCCACTGATATCCACTTCCTTGGCGTCAGACCACAGCCGCTCCAGGTCGTAGAACTTTCTTGCCTCGTCCATAAACACGTGGACCACCACGCTGGAGAAGTCCAGCAGGATCCAGCCGCCCTCCCGGTGGCCCTCCACATGGTGGGGGGGCTCGCCCTGGTCCTTGAGCATTTTTTCGCAGGTATCCGCCAGTGCCTTCACCTGGGTGGTAGAGGCGGCGGTACACAGCACGAAGTAGTCGGCCAGCGTTGTCAGGTGACCTGTCTCCAAAACCTTGATATCCTGACCCTTCTTGCTGTCCAAGGCTTTGGCGGCGGCCAACGCCAGTTCATAGGGCATCATAGACAACTCTCCTTTTTCTTATCAATTCAAAGACTCCGGCGGGGGCGCCACTTCCCCTTCCGAGGGATCCGGCGCCGCCGGGGGCAGGGTCTCTGCCGGGGGCGCGGAGGTGGGGTCCGGAGCCGGTTCCGGCGTGGGCACAGGCTCGGAGGTAACCTCCGGCGCCGGGGTGGGCGCCGGGTCCGGAGTCGGACTGGGATCCGGCTCAGGCGCTACGCTGGGCAGAACGGCGGGATCCGGCAGCTGTGTCGGGACGGGAGGCTCCGGCGTCTGGGGCCTCTGAGTGGCGGGCGGGCGGGTCACGTCCGGCTCATCCGGAGCGTCCGGCTCCTGGCTGGCCGGCGGGGTGGGATCTGGCCGGTAGGTCGTCTGCGCCCCCCCGGGCCGGCTGCTACCGCCTGTTCCGCCGCCGGCCTTTGTGTCCTCCACATAGCCGGTGGACGAGTAGATTCGCCCGCTGCTGTCCACCCCCATGATATCCAGCTCACCGAACTCCAGATCGCTTGTATAGGGGTTAAAGCACTCATTCACCAGCCCCATCAGCTCATCCGCCACCGGGGTGACGTAGGACTGGTAGTTGCCATAGGTCCTGCTGTATACTGACTGCCCCTCGTTGGGCATGGTCATAAAGCTGACATTTTCCATCTTCAGCCCGCCGAAGATGGCCTTTTCCGCAAACCAGGCCAGGTTGTTGATGCTCAGATCCGTGGATACGTTGTCTGTAAAAACCTTGGCCAGCTGGTTTACTTTGGTCATGTTTTCAATCTTCAGACACTGGGCCACCACTTCCTTCAAAAAGGCCTGCTGGGTCTTAATGCGGCCCAGGTCGCCGTCGGGATAGCCATAGCGCCGGTCGTTGTCGTGGCGGTAGCGGATAACCCCCATGGCCTGACTGCCGCTGAGCTTCTGGTACCCCTTGTTGATGTGGATATGCAGGTTTTGGGTGGGGTCGTCATAATTCATATTGCGGGGCACGTCAAAATACACGCCGCCGATGGCGTCCACCAGCTCGCCTACCGCGTCCCACTCCACCACCACCTGGAAATCGGGCACAAAGCCCACCAGCTGGCTGATCTCTTTCTTAAGGGCGTCAATGCCCTCCTCGCCGCCGTTATAGTAATTATAGACGGAGTTGATGCGTTTAATATCCCAGGGCACGTTGACCATGGTGTCCCGGGGGATGCTCATTACATTGAGCTTCTGGTTGGGCACGTCGTAGGCCGCCAGCAGAATGGTGTCGGTGTTGCCCCCGCCGCCGGTGTCCCGGCCGATGACTAAGAAGGTAAAAAAGTCCGTCTTCCGGTCCGATTTGGTCCGGTCCGGGCGCTGGAAATTGATATCCTCCCCGCTGACCTGGGGCAGCTCTGGGACGTCGGGGATAGCGGGCAGCTCCGGCTTGCGGGCGAACAGCCGCCAAGCCACTACAAGGCTGATCAGAATGACCGCCAGCACCCCGGCAATGATAATCAGCGCCCACAGCACCGTTTCCTGCGGGGTCAATTTTTTCTTTGACCTAGTCTCCTTTGCTCCCTCAGAGGCGCGCCGCCTCTTCTCGCGCTGGGACGGCTTCCTTTGCAGCCGCGCGCCCCCCCGCCGGTTGTCTTTCTTGTCCGATTCCATACTGTCTCTTAGTCTCGCTTTCTGTCACGCAGCCAATCCCGTGCCTCCAGGGTATTGCGGTGGACCGGCTGGCGCCGCTCCTGCATATCCTGAATGCTCATCTCGCACCCCAGCAGCACCGCCGCCTCAAGGTCCGTATAAGCCAGCGCCCGCATCCGGTCCACTCCCTCAAAGGACCGGCAGGGCTCGATATAGTCCGCCGTGTAGAGGATCTGCTCCAGCAGGGTCATGTCCGCCTTTCCGGTGGTATGCCAGTAGATGGCCTCATAGATATCCTCCGGCATACCGAACTCATACTTGGCGATGGCCGCCCCTGTTTTGGCGTGGAGCAGCTTGACGGCCTGCTGCTCCAATTCATCCAGTACGATACCATACTTTCGGCATAATTGCAACTGCTCCTCCCCCTCCAGATACTTGGTGCAGTCGTGGAGGATCCCTGCCCGGCGGGCCTTCTCCGGGTCCGCGCCCCAGTGCTCCGCCAGACGCACCGCCTCCTCCTCCGTGCCCCGGATGTGGGGGACCCGCTTGGCCCGCACCATAGAGTAGGAGCAGGCCCGCAGCTGCGCGTCGTCCAGATTTTTCAGATCCGCGCAGGTCCCATAGAGCCTGCGGCGCAAAATATAGCCATATACCGCCGGACACAGGTACTTCCCGCCCTCTCCCGCAGCCAGCCTCTCCCGCAGCTGGGTGGAGGACACCTCAATAATCTGGGGCAGCTGAATGGTCTGCACCTGGGCGCCGTAGGTATTATGTAAATACTTCGCCTGCACCGCCAGCAATTCCCCACAGTCGGACTGCGTTCTGGCAAAGGCGGCAATATGGGCGATGGACAGCACCGTCTCAGCCTCGTGCCAGTGCTGGAGCGTAAGGAACATATCCATCCCCACCAGAAACCACAGCTCTGCCTGGGGATATTCCTCCTTCAGCTGCCGCAGGGTGTCGGAGGTATAGCTCCTGCCTCCCCGGCGGATCTCCATATCCCGGACCTCCACCCTGCCGGGGCACATCAGATGGTCCGCCATCAGCGCCGTCATGGCCAGCCGGTCCTCCGGGGCGGGGGTCCCTGCCGGCATATCCTTGTGGGGCGGGGCCGCCGCCGGAATGAGCAGCAGCTTATCCAGCCCCAGCGCCTCCAGGGCGAAGCGGGCCGCTGCCATGTGTCCCAGGTGGGGCGGATTAAAGGTTCCGCCATAAATCCCGATTTTCATCGCAAAGCACCCTTTCCCGGCCGGGTCCGCCCGGCCGTTGGTCTTGTTTTCATGCCGGTTTCCCGCTACTTTTTCCCCTTGACCAATACGATGGGATTTTTCAGGTCCTTCTTATGGCTTTGACGGTAGAGGACAAACTTTGTTCCAATCACCTGCACCACCTCCGCCCGGGCCGCTTTGGCCAAGGCCTCCGCCGCCTCCCGCGCAGAGAGCATGGTGTTGTCCAGCACCCGGCCCTTGATGAGCTCCCGGGCCTCCAGGGCCTGGTTCACCTGCGCAATCAGATTCTCGCCGATGCCCTCCTTGCCCACCTGCACGATGGTATCAATTCCGTTGGCCAGGCCCCGCAGCTGGGCCCGCTGTTTGCTTGTCAAATCCAAACTCAATTCTCCTTTTGCGGCCTGCCGCCTCTATTTGTTCTCCTGATATTCTTTCAGCCTCTGGCAAAACGCCGCCAGCGCCCGGCCCCGGTGGGAAATGGCGTTTTTCTCCTCCGCGGTCAGCTGGGCGAAGGTCTTCTTCTCCTCCGGCAGGAAAAAGACGGGGTCGTAGCCGAAGCCCTCCGTCCCCCGGGGGGCATAGGCCAAAGTGCCGGCGCACTCCCCCCGCGCCTCAATCTTGTCCCCATTGGGGAAGCAGCAGCAGATGGCGGAGACAAACCGGCACCGCCGGTCCAGCTGCCCGCGCATATTCTCCAGTAGCAGGCGGTACCGCCCGGCGTCGTCCAGGTCCGGCCCGCCGTACCGGGCGGAGTACACCCCCGGCGCGCCTCCCAAGGCGTCCACGCACAGGCCGGAGTCGTCCGCCACCGAAGGCAGCCCGCTGGCCTGCATCACCGCCCTCGCCTTCAGCAGGGCATTTTCCTCAAAGGTGGATCCGGTCTCCTCCACCTCCACGTCCACGCCGGCCTCGGTCTCGGAGAGGACCTCCACCCCCAGCCCGGACAAGATCTCCTGTAATTCTCCCAGCTTTTTTGGATTTTTGCTGGCTAATACCAATTTCATTTTTCTTCTCCTCCCAATACCTGTCTCTGAATGGCCTGAAGCGCCCCAATGCCTTTGGCGCACAAATCCACCAGGGAGCGCTGCTCCGCAACGGTGAAGGGCCGGCCCTCCCCGGTGCCCTGGAGCTCCACCAGCTCCCCCTCCCCGGTCATCACGCAGTTCAGGTCCACCTGGGCACCGGAGTCCTCCTCATAGCACAGGTCCAGCAGGGCCTCGTCCCCCACAATGCCGGCGGACACCGCCGCCACGCAGGTTTTTAAGGGCATTTGGGCCAGCACTCCGTCCTGCACCAGCTTCCACAGGGCCAGGCTCAGGGCTACAAAGCCGCCGGTCACGGAGGCGGTGCGGGTCCCCCCGTCTCCCTGGAGCACATCACAGTCCACGGTAATGGTCCGCTCCCCCAGCCCCCGCATGTCTACACAGGCCCGCAGGGAGCGGCCGATAAGCCGCTGAATCTCCGCCGACCGGGGGGAGAGCTTCAGCTTCGAAACGTCCCGGCGGCTGCGCGTCCGGTTGGCCCGGGGAAGCATGGAGTACTCCGCCGTCACCCAGCCACAGCCCTCCGCCACATGGGGCGGCGCGCCCTCCGCCACACTGGCGGTACACAGCACCTGGGTATTCCCGCAGCGGATCAGGCAGGACCCCTCGGCAAACTTATTTACGTTGGGAATGATCTCCACAGGCCGCAGCTCATCCGGCCGGCGGCCGTCCACTCTTACCATATCCGCACCCTCCTCAGACAAAGGCCTTCGCGAATTCCGCGGGGTCGAAGGGCATCAGGTCGTCTATCCCCTCGCCCACGCCGATGAACTTTACCGGCACCCCCAGCTCCTGGGCGATGGCGATCACGATCCCCCCCTTGGCGCTGCCGTCCAGCTTGGTGAGGACAATCCCCGTCACCCCGGCGGCCTGCTGGAACTGCTTGGCCTGAATCAGGCCGTTCTGGCCGGTGGTGGCGTCCAGCACCAGCAGCGTCTCCCGGTCCGCCCCCGGCAGCTCCCGGTCCAGAATGCGGCTGATTTTATTCAGCTCGCTCATCAGATTCTGCTTGTTGTGCAGCCGCCCGGCGGTATCCACCAGTACCACGTCGGTCCCCCGGGCCCTGGCGGCGGACAGGGCGTCAAAGACCACCGCCGCCGGGTCCGCCCCCTCGTGCTGGCGGACAATGTCCACCCCGCACCGCTCCGACCAGATCTCCAGCTGGTCGGCGGCGGCGGCCCGGAAGGTGTCGGCGGCGGCCATGAGCACCCGCTTGCCCTCCCCCTTCAGATAGGCGGACAGCTTGCCGATGGTGGTGGTCTTGCCCACGCCGTTCACCCCGATGAACAGGGCCACCGACGGCTTGCTGTCCAGCTTCAGGGCGCCGTCCCCCACGGTAAGAAACTCCGTCAAAATCTCCCGCAGGCACGCCCGGCCCTCCTCGGCGCTTTTGAGGCGCTGGCTCTTCACCCGGCGGCGCAGCTCCTCTGCCGCCTTCATGGCGGTCTGTGCCCCCATGTCCGACAGGATCAGCGTCTCCTCCAGCTCGTCGTAGAAATCGTCGTCCAGCTCGCCCGCGAAGAGCTGGTCAAAGGAGTGGCCGATGCTGGAGATGTTCTCCTTTGTGCGGGTCAGTCCCGCCTTGATCTTATCCAGAAAGCCCATGTATTCCAATTCCTTTCCTGCTATTTGAAACGCGGCCGTCAGGTGATCTCCAGATCCAGCTGACGCTCCACGTCGTTGAGATTGATGGTGAGCATCCGGCTCACCCCCTGCTCCTGCATGGTGACGCCGTAGAGGACATCCGCCTCCTCCATGGTGCCCCGGCGGTGGGTGATGACGATAAACTGGGTTTTTTTCGCCATGCCCCGCAGGTAACTGGCGAAGCGGACCACATTGGCGTCGTCCAGGGCAGCCTCAATCTCGTCCATCACGCAAAAGGGGGTGGGGCGCACCTTTAAGATAGCGAAGTACAGCGCAATGGCCACAAAGGCCTTCTCCCCGCCGGAGAGCAAAGAGAGCACCTTCAGGGCCTTCCCCGGGGGCTGGACCCGGATCTCAATGCCGCAGCTGAGAATATCGCCGGCGTCCTCCAGCTCCAGAGCCGCCCGGCCGCCGCCGAACAGCTCCTGAAAGGTCTCTCCAAAAGCCTGGTTGAGCCGCTCAAACTCCCCGGCGAAGATCCGCCGCATCTCAGCGGTGATCTCACCGATAATCCGGTTCAGCTCCCCCTTGGCCTGCTCCACATCGTCCCGCTGTCCGGTGAGGTAGGTGTACCGCTCGTTTACCCGCTGAAACTCCTCCACCGCGTCCAGATTCACGTTGCCCAGCTGGGAGATGGCCTTTTTCAGCTCCCCTGCCCGGCGCTGGGCCTGGGCGGTGCTCTCCAGGGCCACCCGCTGGGCCAGCGCCCCCTGGTGGGTAAGCTCGTAGCTCTCCCACAGCCTGTTGAGCAGGGCCTCCTCCTCCAGCGCGGCGGCATTTTTCTTCTGTTCCAGGGCGGACAGCTCCCGCTCCAGCCGGAGCAGGATGTCGTTCTGCTCCCGGCTCTCCCGGCCGGCCTGATTCCGCTGGGCCTCCAAGGACAGCTTTTCCTGGTTCAGCCGGACAATGGCCTCCTGGCAGCCCTCGTTCTCCCTCTGGACTGTCTGGAGCCTGCGGGTCTGTTCCTCAATCTGCCCCTCCAGGGCCTGGTTCTTTTGGGAAAACTCCTCCAGCAGCGCGGCCTGCTGGGCCCGGTCCCCGGCCAGATCCTGGCGCAGTGTCTCCAGCTCGCCCAAGCTCCGCTGGGCGCTCTGGCACTCGGCCTCCAGCCCGGCCAGCCGCACCCGGTCCGCCGCGATGGCGTCCTGAAGGGCCAGCACCCGCTCGCCAAGGGCGTCCCGGTCCTCCTCCTTGCCCTGGGCCTGGGCACGCAGCAGGGCGGCAGCGGCCTCCCGCTCCCGGATCCGGTTCTGGACCTGGACGGTGTCCGCCTCGCTCTGGGCGGAGCGCTGGTTCAGCTGTTCCAGCTCCTCCTGCCGCCGGGCGTGCTCTGCCTCCAGCCCGGCCAGCCGGGTCTGGCGGTTGACGCACCGCTCCTCCAGCTTGACGATGGCGTCCTCCTGGAGACGCAGCTCCCCCCGGGCATGCTCCAGCTCACAGCGGGCGGCGGCAGTCTGGCGGCGCCGTTCCTCCCGCTCCTTCTCCGCCTGCGCCCGCCGGCGGTCCAGGGCCTGCGCCTCTCCTCTCAGCCGTACCAGCTCATTGGCCCGGCTGAGGATGCCCGCAGACCGGGTGGCGGATCCGCCGGTCATGGAGCCCCCGGCGTTCATCACCTGTCCGTCCAGGGTAACAATTTTAAACCGGTGGCGGTATTTTTTCGCCATGGCCACCGCCTGGTCCAAGTCCTCCACCAGGACAGTGCGCCCCAGCAGATAGGAAAAGATATCAGTGTACTCCGGCGGGAAGGAGATCACGCTGTCCCCCACGCCTACAAACCCCGGCTCGCCGCTGAGCCCCTCCTCCCGCAGGGGGGCGGGACGGATGGCGGTCAGGGGCAGGAACGTAGCCCGGCCGCCTTCCCGGCGCTTCAGCCACTCCATGGCCGCCTTTGCGTCCTCCTCCCGCTCTGTGACCAGATGCTGCATCGCCCCGCCCAGGGCGGTCTCGACGGCTACGGCACAGTGGTCCGGCACCTGAATCAGTCCGGCCACCGGGCCGTGTATCCCGTACAGCCGCTCCCGCCGGACCTCTCCCATCACCAGCTTTACCGCCTTGGAATAGCCCTCATAATCCTTCTCCATCTCCTCCAGCATGTGGATCCGGGCCCGCAGCGTATCCTCTTCCACCTGGAGGTTTTGGCACTGGGTCTGGAGCTGTTCCAGCTTTTTTTCCTTCGACTCCACCCGCAGGCGGCAGCCCTGGACCGCGTTGGTCAGGGCATCCCGCGCTTCTTTTGCCTGGTCCCGCTCCGCGAGGGTACGCTTCCGCTCCTGCTCCGCCTCTTTCAAGGCCGCTTCCCCCTCGGCCAGCGCCCGGCGGAGGGCGGCGTCCCGGTCCAGCTGCTCCTGCACCGCAGCGGACAGGGCGGACAGCGCGGCCTTGGCCTCCCCAGCGGAGGCGTTCTCTGCCTCCGCCCGGCGGCGCAGCTCCTCCAGCTCTTCCGCCAGACGGCCCGCCTGGCCGGTGAGGGTCTTGGCCTCCCCCTGCCGCTTCTCCAGCTCCTGTTTCACGGTCTGCATCTCCGCCTGCACCGCGGCCAGCCGCTGCCGCCGCTCACCGATCTGGCTGTCCAGAGCCCCCGCCCGGCCGGCCTGCTGGTCCAGCTCCTGCCGGATGCGGTTGGCACTGTCAATGTTGTGGGCGATCCCGCTCTTCAGCACCGCGATGCTGCGCTCCAGGGTGCTGGCCTCGGTCTGCCCCGCGCTCATCAGCGTCCGCTGGCGCTCCGCCTCCGTGTCCCGCCGGCGCATCTGCTCCGACAGCGCCTCCGTCCTGGCGTAGAGGGCCTCCACCGTCTGCTGGGCCTCCGTACACTGGCGCTGGGTCTGCTCCCAGTCCGCCCCGGTCTTTACCGCTGCCGCCCGCAGCCGGTCCAGCTGCTCCAGCCACAGGGAGATCTCCAGCCCCCGCAACTCGTCCCGCAGGAGGAGGAACCGCCGGGCCTTGTCCGCCTGCTGGCGCAGGGGCTCTACCTGCAATTCCAATTCCTCAATCTTGTCCCGGACGCGGACCAGGTTTTCCTCCGTCCGCTCCAGGCGGCGCTCCGCCTCCTCCTTCCGGTGGCGGAAGCGGGAGATGCCGGCGGCCTCCTCAAAGACCTCCCGGCGGTCGGCGCTCTTTAGGGACAGGATCTCGTCAATCCTTCCCTGGCCGATAATGGAGTAGCCCTCCCGGCCCAGGCCGGTGTCCATAAAAAGCTCGTTTACGTCCTTCAGCCGGACGGAACGGCGGTTGATATAGTATTCGCTCTCCCCAGAGCGGTAGTACCGCCGGGTGACCTTCACCTCGTCCTCCGGCACGTCCAGGCTGTGGTCCCCGTTGTCCAGTACCAGAGATACTTCCGCAAAGCCCACCTGGCGGCGGCGCTCCGTCCCGCCGAAGATCACGTCCTCCATCCGCCCGCCCCGGAGCGTGCGGGTGGACTGCTCCCCCATCACCCACCGCACCGCGTCGGACAGATTGGACTTTCCCGACCCGTTGGGCCCCACGATGGCGGTGATGTCCGCCCCAAAGGTCAGCACCGTCTTGTCCGGAAAGGACTTGAATCCCTGTATCTCCAGCGCTCTTAGGTACATACTCTCACCCGCCTCTCTACATAAGCCGTTAAATCCTTACGGCTCAAGGGAATTCGGAATTTGCCCCCACACGAATTTCTGCGAAAACTCTTGTAAATTAACGGTCAAGTGGTATAAATTCTGGTATAAGACAAGTGCCGCATCATTTTATACCACAAAAAGCCGTCCTTACGTTTGGTTGGCATATATGCCCCTTTCTGTTATGGCAGGCGCATGATATAGTGGATTATTATAGCATAAGTTGGAATGAATTTCAATATGACGCCGACGCCTTAAATGGGGCGTGTGTAAATCTCCACAACCTGCTGGACACAGCACCAGACCTTGGGGCTCTCTCCACCCGGCTGCTCCCATCTTAACAAGACGCAGGTCCAGCGCCGCCTTTCTGCCGTCGGTACTCACTTAGAATGTGGACCACATCAGATACGATGATGAGGTTTTGATAACTGTCATCACCACCCAAGACTAAGGGCTTCTTATGGTGACAGTCCACCTGATTTGCTTCCAGTTCCACACCGGAGACGGCGCATTTTCCATGCTGCCTGTATACCCGTATCTTTTCTTCGTGTCACTATTATTTTAACGCTTATGAGCCGCAGGGCAGCAAAAGCCCCGGCTGGACAGTGTGCGATGGTTATGAATACAGGTTCTAAGAACCTGCGCCACAGTCTAAGGCGCCCCGTGCAGTCACACTGCCGGGGCGCTGTATTCTGTAAAAACAGCGGCGCCCTCTCCATTGCTCTGGAATATCTCTCTCCCCAGGTGCATATCCTAGAGGAGCGGCGCCAGTGAAAAAATGTCTTGACATTTTAGAATATTCTAATATAATTATATTTAGAGAAAGGGGGGGCACTATGGACGCCTCCGAGATTCCCTATGAAGCGCGGGCGGAACTGCTCAAGGCCCTGGCCCATCCCCTGCGCCTGCGCCTGGTCCACGGACTGCTTAAGTGCGGCTGCCGCAATGTGAGCTGTATGGAGAGCAGCACCGGACAGTCCCAGCCCTGTATCTCCCAGCACTTGGCCAAGCTGAAGGCTGCCGGGGTGGTCACCGCAGACCGGGTGGGCAACGAGGTCTACTACGAGGTCGCCCATCCCGGGGCGGCGGCGGTTGTGGCCGCCCTTATGGGCGACCGGGAGGAGGATTACCACCATGTATGATATCATTGTCATCGGCGGGGGACCGGCTGGCCTGTCCGCTGCCGTCCAGGCCAGAAGCCGCAACCGCTCGGTACTGATCATCAGCGGGCAGGAGCGGGACGTTCCCCTCTCCCAGGCCGGGCGGGTAAACAACTACCTGGGAATGCCCGGCCTGTCCGGCAGAGAGCTGATCGCCCGCTTTTCCACCCACGCTGCCCAGCTGGGGGCGGAGCGTATGGAGGGCCGGGCACTCAGCGCCATGGCCACGAGCGGCAGATTTCTGGTGGCGGTAGGCAGCGAGGTAGCGGAGGGCCGGGCCCTCATTCTGGCCACCGGCGTGGCACACGGGCCCAAGTACCCTGGGGAGAGCGAATTTCTGGGCCGGGGGGTCAGCTACTGCGCTACCTGCGACGGAATGCTCTACCGGGGCAAGCCGGTGGTGGTGGTTGGGGCATCCGCTCAGGCCCCGGAAGAGGCCAATTTCCTCCAGGAGCTGGGCTGCCAGGTCACTTACGTCAGCCGGACCCGGCCGGAGGCGCTCCAGCCGTCCATTGACTTTGTCTCTGCGGTGCGGCTGGAGATTGTGGGAGACCAGCAGGCCGCCGCCCTGCGGGCTGACGGACGGGAGATCCCCTGTGCCTGCGTCTTCCTGCTGCGTCCCTCCATGGCCCCTGCCGACCTGATGCCGGGACTGGCCCTGTCCGGCCCCTATCTCCAGGTAGATCGGGACATGGCCACCAACCTCCCCGGCGTCTTTGCCGCAGGGGACTGCACCGGCCTCCCCCTCCAGATCTCCAAGGCCGTGGGCGAGGGGCTGATCGCCGGCCACCGGGCCTGCGATTACCTGGGCAACCCCCCGCCTCCAGCTAGTAATATCTGCTAGTTTAATAACATCCAGGAATGGAAAGGAAGATTTTTATGGCGCTCTATCATTTCAATCAGGAAGGATTTGAAAAGGCGGTTAACTCCGGCGATCTGGTCATGGTGGACTTTTGGGCCACCTGGTGCGGCCCCTGCCGGATGATCGCCCCTGTCGTGGAGGAGCTGGCCCGGCAGTACGAGGGCAAGGCCATCGTGGGTAAGGTGGACACCGACCAGGAGCCCGCCCTGTCCATGCAGCTGGGCATCTCCAGCATCCCCACCATCCTCTTCTATAAGGACGGCAAGGAGATCGACCGCAAGGTGGGCGTCATGCCTGCACAGGCCTACACCGCCGTGCTGGACGCCAATCTTTAAAAACCGGCGCTTCCGGTTTGCCGTACCTTCTACCGCAGATCCATTTCCGCCGGACGCGCCGTCAAGGACTCGCGTGCAACCAAGCAGGCCCCGCAGGCCAAAATGGCCTGCGGGGCCTGCCGCTTTTTACGGCTCATACTGTTTTCTGCCGGCAGTACTGGGGAGGTTCATCTCCTCCCGATACTTGGCCACCGTCCGGCGGGAGAGCACACACCCCTCCTGGGTCATCAGCTGGCACAGCTTCTGGTCTGACAGAGGACGCCGCTTGTCCTCCTCATCGATGAGCCGGCGCAGCAGGGCCTTGGCCCGGTCGGGGGAGGCCCCCTCCCCGATCTCACCCAGCTTGCGGGAGAAAAAATAGGTCAGGGGATACACCCCTTTGCCGCACTGCAAGTACTTGTCCTTGATAGCCCGGCTCACCGTGGACTCGTGGACCCCCACCCGCTGGGCTACGTCCGCAAGGGACATGGGCGCCAGGTGGCCGGGCCCCTTGTGGAAAAACTCCTCCTGCAGCTCCAGAATGCACCGTCCGCACTCCAGCACGGTACTGCGCCGCTGCTCAATGCTGCGCAGCACCCACTTGGCCTGGCGCACCTTATCAGCCAGGTAATCCTGCACCTCTGCCTCCCCGCTCTCCTTGAGCATACGGGTGTAGTAGCCGCTCAGGCTAAGCTGGGGGGAGAGCTGGTCATTGAGCAGCAGCTCAAAGTGGTCGTACTGCCACACCACCAGCAGGTCCGGCGTCACATAGTCAGGCCGCTCCCGCCGGGCGTACTTGGCCCCCGGCCGGGGATCTAAGTCCCGGATGCGCTCGCAGGCCGCCCGGATGGCCCCAGGGTCCGCCCCCAGCCTCCGGGCAATGACGCCGTACTGGTTCCGGGCCAAGGGGGCCAGGCACTCCTGGGCAATGCGCAGGGCCAGCACATCCAACGGGGCGTTCCGCCGCAGCTGAAGGCACAGGCACTCAGACAGGTTCCGCGCCCCCACCCCTGCCGGCTCCAAGGTCTGGAGGAGGGCCAGCCCCTCCTCCATCACCGCCAGGGGCAGACCCGCCGCCTGGGCCAGGGCAGGCACCGGCTCGTCCAGCCAGCCGCTGCTGTTGAGGCTTTGGGCCAGAAAAAAGACCGCCTGTCCCAAAGCGGTGCCCTCAAGCTGGTGGATCTGCTCCCGGAGGTGGTCGAATAAGCTCTCCTCCTGGGCCTCCACCGTCCCCAGATTGGCCATGTGGCCGTCCTCGCCGTCCTGGCGGTAATAGGTCCTGTTCTGCCGGTCGCTGTTCTCCAGCCACTCCAGCTTCCGCCGCAGCTCCGCCGCCGGCTCCCGCTCCCGCTCTTGGTACTCCTCCGCCTCCAGCACCGGATTCTCCTGCAAGGTCTTATCCACAAACTCCAGCAGCTCCTGGGAGCCCATCTGCAAGATCTCCATCGACTGGATCAGCATGGGAGACAGGAGCTGTGCCTGCCTCTGCTCCATTTTCAGTTCCATACGCAATCACCTGCCTGCGGATCCCGTCCGCCCTTCACACGCCGTTTTCTTTCCCAGATATCATAGCACATCTCCCGAAAAATTACAAATTTTCTTTTTAGTTGGCACAATCTTTGCAGTAAAAACACTGGGGACAAAATTGCCCCAGTGTTTTTGTATTAAAAGTTCCGTTTATAACGAGATGTGTACTCCCCGCTCACGGGACAGACTCCACCGTCAGGGTGTAGTTTTCCATGCCGTCTATCATTGTGAGCAGACGCTTGACGGACTCCGCCGCCTGCTGGTCCGCCGCAGTGAGCAGGCCGTTTTCAATGGCCCGGGCCTCAATGGCGTCCTTCTGGTCCTTGGTAAACCCAGTGTAGTCGCCAATCTGAATGGGGTTGAAGAGATTACGGGTCTCGTCAAAGATCTCCAGGCTGTCCTCATCAATCTCGTGGGAGAAAATCCGAGCGGCAGGCAGGGTGACAGCCACATCGTTCCCCTGGACCTCCACCTGGAGCTGGGAGAGATCCACCCCCGCTTTAATGACCCCGTCGTAGGCCACAATAAAGCTCTTGGTGGTAAAGGGCACTTTCCAGCCATAAAAATCCATCTGGTTCTCAAATTTCCCCATATTGGTATAGTGGTACTCCACCGTGGCCAGCTCTTCAATCTGGGACAGCCGCTGGCCTAGCAGCTCGTTGGTGATCACCGGGGCGCGCTCCTCCCGCCGGGCGCTCAGGCCCCCCAGGAAAAAGGCCAGAACCAGCGCCGCCGCCACCGCCGCAGTCAGCCACAGTCTGGTCTTCAGGCGGAACCTGCGGGGGTGTTCCGGCGCCCGCTCCCGATCCGCTCCGCTTCTGACATCAAGGGGCATCCGCGCTCACATCCCTTCTTTTTTATGTATTCCTAAGCATAGCGAATTTCCGCAAAAAAAGCAAGGGCCGTTTCTTCTGACGAATTGTCAGGAAATTTTTATCTTTTTTTAATTGATTTTGTATTCCAAGAACAGTATGATAAGATGAGAGAAAATAGGGGATATCCATGTATCTTGTCAAACTCAGTCCAAAATCAATTCACAAAGGAGTTTAATCGCTATGGAACTGCAAAAGGGACAAAAACTCAAGCTCTCCGATCTCTCCGCCTCTTCCTCCGTCCATATCTCAGTGGCTGTGACCCTTCCTGCCGGTGAGGCCGATGTGACTTGTTTTGGCGTGGACGCCGCAGGCAAACTCTCCGACGACCGCTACTTTGTCTTTTACAACCAGACCAAGTCCCCGGAGGGGGCCATTGAGATGACCAAGTCCGCCGGCGCCACCTCCTTTGCCGTTGACCTGGAGCGGCTCCCCTCCTCCATTCAAAAGCTGGTGGTCACTGTGGCCATGGACGGCGGCACCATGCGCGACCTGACAAAAGGCAGCCTCTGTCTGGACTGCGGCGGCAGCAAAGCGGACTATGCCTTCGACGGATCCGGCTTCCAGCAGGAAAAGGCGCTGATCCTCTGTGAGCTCTACCGCAAGGACAATATCTGGCGCTACTGCGTGGTGGCCAGCGGCTTCAACGGCGGTCTGTCCGCCCTGCTGGCCCACTTCGGCGGGGAGGAGGTCTCTCCCGCCCCCGCACCCAATCCCGCGCCGGCTCCGGCGCCCGCGCCCCCCAAGGTTAATCTGAGCAAAATCAGCCTGAAGAAGAGCGGCGAGACCCACAAAATCGACTTGAGCAAAAACGGCGGGGAGATCCATGTCAATCTGAATTGGAACACCGGCCGCAAGCGGCTCTTCGGCGGCAGCAAGGCGGTGGATCTGGATTTGGCCTGCATGTACCGGCTCAAGGACGGACACCAGGGGGTCATCCAGGCTCTAGGCAACAGCTTCGGTTCCGCCACCAGCCTGCCCTACATCCTCCTGGACCAGGACGACCGCTCCGGCGCCAGCGCGGGGGGCGAGAATATGTTCTTCAAGCGGCCGGAACTCATCGACTTCGCCGTGGTCTTCGCCTATATCTACGAGGGCGTACCCAACTGGCGGGGCACCGACGCCGCGGTGGTCCTCCACCAGCAGGGCTCCCCCGACATTGAGATCCGCATCGACAACCCCAATGGCCAGGACCGGTTCTGTGTACTGGCCAGCCTGTCCGCCCGCAGCGGCTCTCTGGAGGTCAAGCGGGAGGAGCTGTACTTCCCCGGCCACCGGCAGGTAGATGAGCACTATCACTTTGGCTTCCGCTGGGTGGCAGGCCGGAAATAACCGCCCTGGGGGAGAATTTCCGCCAATTTTAACACTCCGGCATCTATATATGTATGGAGGGCTGCAATATGGTCTATAACGCAATCGGCACCCGGGAAAATATCAAAATCATCGACTCTGCCCAGTACGGCGGCGTCAAAATCGACGTGATGGAGTATCAGCGGCTGCTGGGCTCCACCAATCCCTTCTCCGCCTCCGACCTCTATTTTATGGCAAAGCAGAATATCAAGGTGCGGCAGGTGGCCGTCTACCTCACCAAGGACAAGGTCTCCGTGGAGCCCGGCGCCATGAGCTACTTCCAGGGCCCGCTGGAGATGGTCTCCGGCGTCACCGCCGGCAACGCCCTGGGCCGGCTCTTCTCCGGCGCGGTCACCGGCGAGGGGACCGCCCAGCCTGAGTACAGCGGCAGCGGGATGCTGGTACTGGAGCCCTCGTTCCAGCACTTTTTGCTCCTCCAGCTGGACCACGAGGACATCGTGGTGGACAAGGGCATGTTCTACTGCGCCCAGGGGAGCGTCACCGTCAAGCCCATTATGCAGCGCAGCGTCTCCGCCGCCCTGGGCGGCGGTGAGGGCCTGTTCCAGATCTCCCTGTCCGGCACCGGCCTGGTGGTGCTGGAGTGTCCCGTCCCCTCCTGCGAAATCGATGTGATCGAGCTGAACAACGACACCCTGCGGGTGGACGGAAACTTTGCTGTCCTCCGCTCCGGCAATCTCCAGTTCACGGTGGAGCGCTCCGCCAAGACCCTGCTGGGCTCCGCCGTCAGCGGGGAGGGTCTGGTCAACGTCTACCGGGGCACTGGTACCGTCTGGCTGGCCCCCACCATCAAGGTGTACAATACCATCAACGCCGCCCGGGCCGTGGGCGGGTCCACCAAGAGTATGAACATGAATACCAGCAACAGCAAATAGGTCAGCCATGTTTTCATTGTCAAATGATACAAAAAGGGGTATGATATAAGCGCGGTATTTGAAAAAACGCGGCGTGCGCTTTTTCACCGCCGCCAAATCATCCCTATGACAGGAGCGCACCACAATGACTGGCGATACCCGCTTAGAACGCAGTTTTCTCCCCCTGGACCAGCGGCCGGACCGGCGCAGCGTCTTTTTCCGCCTCATCGGGCTGGACGGGCCGGGGGCCTCTGCGGCGCAGCTGCGGCGTTTTTATCAGCTCACCCAAGGCGGCGGGCTCTGCCTCCGCGCCGGGCTGGACAACCCCGCCGAGCCGGAGACCGCCCGCTTTTTCGACGCCGCCGGCGCCCAGTTCGCCCTCAGCCGCCCCCTTGTGGAGCGGCACCTCACCGTCTGGCTGGGCCAGCTCCGGCCCGCCCAGCGGCAGGCGCTGGCCGCTGCGGTGCTCGACGCGCTGGAGCTTCTCAAGGCCCAGGGGGCCAATGAAAATATTATCCGCAACGCCTATATCAAGTTCATGTGCTGGTTCCGCGCCCCCTTTGGCAAAGTGGTATCCGGCATCGGCAAAAACGTCCCCCCAAAGATTCTCTTTGAAGGGGAGATCTCCCGGTACGCCCTGCTGCTGCTCCACATTCTCCACCGGGCCGGCTGTGATGTGTGGTATGTCCATTTTACCTCAGACGCGTCCTATCAGAAGGCGGCCCGGGGGGCGGACTTCTCTCAGCTTATTCAGGGCTCCCGGCTCGCTGTGCCGGAGCGGCACTTTGCCGGCCAGGACCCGCCGGTCCCCAGACCCGCGTCCCCAACCGCCCGGCCGGCTCCCCCGCCCCACCGTTCCGGCGGGGCGAGTCCCCCATCTCCCGCCCGGCCCGCCAACTGCCCGCCCCCCTGGGCGGTGCTGGAGGATGAGGTCATCCTCAACACCTGGGTGGGGGACCGGCCCGTGTGGGAGGCCGTTCTCCTCCCCCGGAAGCAGCGGGGAACCGGCGGCGCGGCGCCAAAGCTCTTTACCCTTTTCGCCCTGTGCTTCGGCGGGGACGAGCGGGGAGCCTACCGCAACCGCCTGTTCCACCTGAAGCGAAAGCTGGACGGCGGCGGCCGCAGGTGGCTGCTGCTGGAGCAAAAGCCCCCCGCCCCCACGGTGGAGGAGACCCAGCCCTTCCGCGCGGTGGACAAGGGGGACCCCGATCTCACCGCCGTGCTGGCCCAGCGCCTCGCCCTGGGGCGGGGCCGGGTGCCGGATCTCCTGGCCCAGCGGGCCTTTACCCTGGTGATGCAGGCCAATCCCGAGCGCGACCCCAACCGCCGGTTCAACTACGGCGTACGCCTGGCCTGCTGGCTGCGGCGGTACGGCCAGCTGCTCTTCTCCCCCGGCCCGGGCGGGGAGGCCCCGGCGCTGGTCCGGTACGGGCCGGCGGCGGAGAGCGAGGCCGCCCTGCTGTGGGCCCTGGCCCAGATGGGGGCGGACGTCCTCCTCTTCTCTCCCGACCCCGCCTGCCGGGCGGAGTTTCAGCACCACTTCCTCCCCCACCACTGGATGGAGGTTCTGTTCGACGGCCAGCTGCCCCTGGAGCCCTTCCCCCAGCGGGAGGAAAAGCTGCGGGCCAGCACCACCGCCTACAACGCCTCCCGGGAGCTGGATCACCTGCTCTACAGCGACACCGGCATGTTCCGGGACCGGCAGTTCACCCGCTCTCAGCCCGTCACGCTGAAGACCACTTATGACGAGGTGGGCCAGCTCTGGCGGGAGGAGGCCCAGTACCGCCCCTCCTTCCGGACCGACCAGGGCGTGGTCTATGTCCCCAACCTCTTCGCCAAGATCAGCGGCGTGGACAAGGGGGACGCCGCCGCCTATTGGGAGCACATCCGGGGCATGGTCACAGAGGACACCTATCTGGTCACCCAGGTCCCCTTTCTCCAGACCGGGACCCCTACCATGACAGCGGCCCAGGCCAGGGGCCTCATCCATAACGGCAGGCTGGATCCCAAGGCGGTCAAGGCCTCCAGCACCTATCAATACGACCACCTTCCTGATGACACCCAGGACTACATTCTGGAAAAAATACAGGCGCTGATGGACTACGACCTGATCACAGGTCCCGCCGACGGCCTGCCCGCCGCCATGCTCTGTGTGCTGATGAACCTGGACAAGGAGCTGCTGCGGCTGCTGCAAAACTTTGATTTCACCCGCTCCATTCCAAAATTCCTCATTGTGGACGTGACGGAGCACGTCTTCACCCGGGAGGAGTGCATTCTGCTGGCTTTTCTCAATCTGGTGGGGTTTGACATCGCGGTCTTTACCCCCACGGGGTACCGCAACCTGGAAAAATACCTGCGGCCGGACAGCTTCGACACCCTCACCCTAGGAGAATTTCTCTTTGATCTCACCGTCCCCGACCTGCGCGGCAAACGGCCCGGCGGCTGGCTGGGCAGGCTCTTCGGCGGCTGATTCCGCCCATTCAAACGGAGGTTAATGATATGGCTCTGAATTACACACCCCGGCAGGACGACAGCCGTCCCGCCTCCACCACCGACCTGGCCGAACCCAAGCCCTATGACGTGGCCCTCCGCCGCCAGGAGATGAGCCAGACTTTAGTGGGCTCCCAGGAGATCGACAATCTGGTCAGCCAGATCTGTGTCAACGACCCCCAGACCATCGTCTCCTTCGGCGGCGAGGTGGCGGGGGAGATCGCCAAGTGCTCCGACACCATTCTCAACAGCGTCAACATGAGCCAGATCAACGACTCCGGCACTTTGCTCAACACCCTGGCCCGCATTATGGACAAGTTCGACATCGAGGAGATTGCCGCCGATGAGAAGAAGGGCTTTTTCGGAAAGCTCTTTGGCAATATGCAGCGGCAGCTGGACCAGATCCTGGCCAAGTACCACACCATGGGCGAGGAGGTGGACAAGGTCTATGTGGAGCTGAAGAAATACGAGGTGGAGATCGGCGAGAGTAACCGCAAGCTCCAGACCATCTTTGACGCCAACGTGGGCTTCTACCAGGACCTGGTAAAGTATATTCTGGCCGGGGAGCAGGGCCTTCAGGAGATGGACAACTATCTGGCCCAGATGCGCACGGACCTGGAGCAGCGCCCGGACGACCACATGCTCCAGCTGGACTACAACTCCATGCAGCAGGCCCGCACCATTCTGGAGCAGCGGGTGATGGATCTGCGCATCGCGGAAAACGTGGCCATGCAGTCCATCCCCATGATCCAGTCCATGCAGTTCAGCAATCTCAACCTCATCCGCAAGATCAACTCCGCCTTTATCATCACCCTGCCGGTGTTCAAGCAGGCGCTGACTCAGGCGGTGCTCCTCAAGCGGCAGAAGATTCAGGCTCAGGCCATGGAAGCCCTGGATCAGCGCACCAATGAGATGCTGCTGAAAAACGCCAAAAACACCGCCGATCAAGCCAAGCTCACTGCACAGCTGGCCTCCTCCAGCTCCATCAAGGTGGAGACGCTGGAGCAGACCTGGCGCACCATCGTCAACGGCATTGAGGAAACCCAGCGCATCCAGGCTGACGCCAGCGCCAAGCGCACCGCTGACGCCGCCAAGCTGGAGGCCCTGAAGCAGGACTTCCAGACCCGGGCTCATATGTAACCTGTGTCCCCCTCTCCGCAGGGCGGAGTTCTTATAAATCATCTGGAATCAAAAAAGGAGTGCTGAATTATGCCTATCAATCTCTCAAAAGGCCAGAAAGTCGATTTGACCAAGGGCAACGCCGGTCTGGACGCCATCCTGGCGGGTCTGGGATGGGATACCAATAAGTACGACGGCGGACACGAATTCGACCTGGACGTCTCCGTCTTTATGACCGGCGAGGGCGGCAAGGTGGAGAGCGACTCCAACTTTGTCTTCTACAACAATCCCAAGGACGCCGCCGGCAGCGTGGTCTACTCCGGCGACAACCGCACCGGCGAGGGCGAGGGCGACGACGAGTCTGTCAATATCACCCTGAGCAAGGTCCCCGCCAACGTGCAGAAAATCTCCTTTACCGTCACCATTCATGAAGCCGAGGCCAGAGGCCAGAACTTTGGCCAGGTGTCCAACGCCTATATCCGCATTGTGGACATGGCCAAGAACGAAGAGCTGCTGCGCTACGACCTGGGCGAGGACTACTCCATCGAGACCGCCATCGTGGTGGGCGAGCTCTACCGCCACGGCAGCGAGTGGAAGTTTGCCGCCATCGGCTCCGGCTTCCAGGGTGGCCTGGCAGCCCTGTGCAACAACTTCGGGCTGAGCGTCTAACAAACAGATTAACAAAAGAAAAGGCGGTGTTTTCCTATGGCCATTTCCCTGCAAAAGGGTCAGAAGATCGATCTGAGCAAAAAGGACGGCTCCCAGCTCACCAATCTGGTGGTAGGCCTGGGCTGGAAAGAGGTGCAGAAGTCCGGCGGACTGCTGGGCCTGTTCAAGCAGAAGGTAGACGTGGACATCGACGCCTCTGTGCTCATGCTGGACGGCAGCGGCCACATCCCCTCCAAGGAGGAGGTCATCTTCTTCAACCACAAGGACCACCCCACCGGCTGCGTCCACCACTGCGGGGACAACCTGGTGGGCGGCAAGATGGGCGGCATGGACGACTCCGAGCAGATTCAGGTGGACCTGACCCGGGTGCCCTCCCACATTGAGCGCATTGTCTTTGTGGTGAATATCTACGACTGCGTCAAGCGCAAGCAGCACTTCGGCATGGTGCAGGACGCCTATATCCGCATCATCGACAAGGGCGCCAACGAGACCATCGCCAGCTACAACCTGACGGAGGATTACTCCGGCAAAACTGCCATGATCGTGGGCGAGATCTACCGCAATGGGAGCGCCTGGAAGTTCAACGCCATCGGCCAGCCCGGCTATGAGCCCGGCATCGCCGATCTGGTGCGCAAATATACCTAATTCCAAATCCCGCTCCCTATTTTTACCTATGAGGAGGAATTTAATATGCCTATCAATCTCTCCAAAGGTCAGAAAATCAACCTGAGCAAGGAGGCCCCTAATCTGAAGGTGGCTCTGGTGGGCCTGGGCTGGGACATCAAGCAGTACGACAGCGGCGCGGACTACGACCTGGACGCCTCCATCTTCCTGCTGGACGCCAGCGGAAAATGCGCCCACGATTCTGACTTCATTTTCTACAACAACCTGTCCGCCGGCGGCGTGACCCACTCCGGCGACAACCGCACCGGCGAGGGCGACGGCGACGACGAGGCCATCACCATTGAGTTCGACAAGGTCCCCTCCTACGTGGAGAAGATTGCCGTCACCGTCACCATCTACGACGCGGTGGCCCGGGGCCAGAACTTTGGCCAGGTATCCAACGCCTTTGTCCGTCTGGTGGACACCCAGAGCGGCGCGGAGCTGCTGCGCTTCGACCTGGGGGAGGACTACTCCACCGAGACCGCCATTGTCTTCGCGGAAATCTACCGCCACAACGGCGAGTGGAAGTTCTCCGCCGTGGGCTCCGGCTTCAACGGCGGGCTGGAGGCCCTGTGCCGCGCCTACGGCCTGGACGTATAACACGCGGATATGACTTGTCCCCCATGGGGCCGGAACGCCGGCCCATGGGGGACTCTTCCAAGTACAAAGGGAGCACACCGCTATGAACTATTTTGACTATCTGTCCCCCGGCGACCGGAACAGCCTCTTCTTCCTGCCCCCCGCCCCCTTTGATCGGGACACCGAACGGGACATCCTGCGGGACGCGGTGGGGGGACTGCTCTACCTGCCGGGCGGCAATCCCAACATTGCCCACATCATCCGCAGCGGAAAGATCCGGGGACTCACCTCCATGGCCCTGTGTCTGGAGGACGCCGTGGGGGACGCCCAGCGGGAGCAGGCCGCAGAAAACACCTTGAACCAGCTCGCTTTGCTGGCACAGGCCGTGGCCTGGGGGGCCCTGCCCCGGGAGCGGCTCCCCCTTCTCTTTGTCCGAGTGGAGAGCAGCCGGATGCTGGAGCGTCTGGCGGAGGACTTTGCGGCCTGTGCCGGTGTCCTCACCGGCGTCATTCTTCCTAAAGTCACCGGGGAGACCCTGGAACGGGGCCTCTCCCTCACCGCCGCCATTGCCGCGGACAGCGGCGTCCCCTTCTACGCCATGCCCATTCTGGAGTCCGCCGCACTCATGGACTGCCCCGACCGGCTGGCGCTTCTCCGGAGTCTGAAGGAAATTACGGATCGCTATGCCGGCCGCGTTCTCAATATCCGCATCGGCGCCACCGACCTGTGCGGCCTCTGCGGCATCCGCCGGGGGGTGGACACCACCGCCTACCAGGTCGCCGTCCTGTCCAGCTGTATCGCCGACATTGTGCGGGTCTTTGCCTTCCAGGACGCCTACACCGTCAGCGGCCCGGTGTGGGAGTTCTACAGCGCCCTGGCCCGCTCCCGGGCCTTGCAGAGCTGGAGCGAGGTCAACGGCCTGCTGGAGGAGGTCCGGCTGGATCTCCAAAACGGCATTCTGGGCAAGACCTGCATCCACCCCACCCAGCTCCTGCCCGTGCAGGCCAGCTATGCGGTGCCCTTCGAGGCCTACCACGACGCCCGCTCGATTCTGGAGGTGGACCGGGGACAGACCGGAGTAACGGCCAGCGCCCGCCGCAACAAGATGAATGAATGCAAGCCCCATACCCTCTGGGCCCGGAAGATACTCCGCCGGGCCGGGATCTACGGCGTCTATCAGGAGCACACGGACACCGCCGGTCTGATTCGGGCCGTATCTCAGGGAGGATGTTATGAATAGACAAGCCTATACCACCGCGCTGGGGGACAGCCTCACCGTAACGCTGGAGTTGGAGCCGCCCAAATTCGGCCTCGCCCCGGAGGACCTGTTTGCCCTGGCCATGCGGCGCAATCCCAACCGCCCCTTTCTCTTTGTCAGCAAGGTGCTGGGCAAGCACCTCCCCATCCGCCCGGCGGTGCTGCCGGCGGCAGGAAAGCTGCTCTCTCTGGCCCTGGAGGGGGCCAACGAACCCGGCCCGTGGGCTGGGATCATCAAGGGCGCCGGCGCGCGCCCCTTTCCGGCCCTCATGGACGAGCTGGAGCGGACCCAGATTGTCTTGGGACCGGAGGAGCGCACTCTCTTTGTGGGCTTCGCGGAGACCGCCACCGGACTGGGACAGGCGGTGGCCGCCTGCTACGCCGGGGAGAGCGCCTACCTCTCCACCACCCGCTTCCCCCTGGAAGGGATGTTTACCCTCACCTTTGACGAGTCCCACTCCCACGCCAAAACCCAGCTGCTCCACTTCGCCTACGGCGGCCGTTTTCCCAGCCAGTGCAGCCGGGCCGTCATCATAGACGACGAGTTTACCACCGGCGACACCGCCCTGAAGCTGGTGGAGGTCCTCCACCGGCAATTCCAGATCAAACGCTTTGTCCTCCTGTCCATCCTGGACTGGTCCGGCGGCGCCAGCCGCCAGGCCCTGGCGGACCGGCTGGGGGTGGAGATTCAGGCGGTCTCCCTTCTCCGGGGCGCCATCCGGCAGGTGGAGCAGGGCCCCGTGCCCCAGACCGCCCTGGAGGATCTCCGGGGCGCCGGCTGTCCCAACGCCGGCTTTTACGCCATCCTGGACGGCCCGCCCCGGCCTACGTCGGGACGCACCCTGCTCTCCGCCCAGGAACAGGCGGAGCAGCGGCGCTCCTGCGCCCAGCTGGCCAAGCTCCTGGGCAGCCGGGGGGACGACGCCCTGTTTTTGGGGACAGGGGAGTTTATTTACGCCCCCGCCCTCATCGCCGGGTACTGCGGGGCCACCGCCTTCCACTCCACCACCCAGAGCCCCATCTACCCCCTGGCCGGCTCCGCTGTCACCTGCGGCGCCTGCTTTGAACCCCCGGACCGGTACAGCCCCGCAGGCTATCTCTACGAGATCCCCCGGGGCCGGTACCGCCAGGCGGTGATTCTGGTGGAGAGCGCTGCCCTTCCCCACAGCATAAAGGGCATCAGCCAGCTGGCCCACTGGCTCAGGGGCCGGGGCTGTGAGCATGTGGAGGTGACGCCCCTGTGACCGCTCCCGCCCCTTTGACTCCGCCGGGCAGTTTTTCTCCCGATGACGTTACCTTGCTCCTCAAAGATGTCACCGGCCTGGTGCAGGAGCGCCCCACCCCCCAGCGGGAGCGGGAGATCCAGGCCGGACGGCACTACTCTGAGGATTTGCCCATTGAGCAGGTGCCCAGCAACGCCTATCTGGCCCTCTTCCGCCGGCTGATGGACACCCAGCTCCCCCTGGTGGCCCGTTACACCGGCATTCTCACCCGGCTGGTGCTGGAGCGGTATCCCAATCCGGTTCTGGTCTCTCTGGTCCGGGCCGGCACCCCCTGCGGGGTGCTCATGCGGCGGTACGCCGCCCGGGAGCTGGGGGCGGATCTGCCCCACTACGGGGTGAGCATTATCCGGGGCAAGGGCTTTGACGAAAACGCCCTGTCTTACCTTCTGGCCCGCCATCCCGGCCGCCCGGTAGTCTTTGTGGACGGCTGGACCGGAAAGGGCATGATCACCCGGGAGCTGGCCCAGTCCTGCCGGGACTACAACCAGCGGCACGGCAGCGCCCTCCAGCCGGTTCTGGCGGTGCTGGCCGACCCCGCCCACTCCACTGAGCTCTGCGCCACCCGCGCGGACTTCATCAACCCCTCCTGCTGTCTCAACAGCACCATATGCGGCCTTATCAGCCGCACGGTTCACAATGAGGGGCTGATCGGCCCCCATGACTTCCACGGGGTACGGGTTTACCGGGAATTCGCCTCTATGGACCAGACCGCCGCCTATCTGGACGGAGTGTGCCGCTGGTTCGCCCCCCTTCGGGGGGAGATTTCCGCCGGCTTTGCGGCCGTCCGCCGCCTGGACCGCGCCCCGGACTGGAGCGGTATGGCCGCGGTGGAGCGCATTGGGGCGGAATTTGGCATCTCCGATCTCAACCGCATCAAGCCCAGCATCGGGGAGGCCACCCGGGTGCTGCTGCGCCGGGTGCCGGACCGGATCCTGCTCCGGGAGGAGAACCACCCGGACGCGGCCCACATTCTTTTTCTGGCCCGGGAGCGGGGCGTGCCCGTGACGGTGTACCCCAGCATGCCCTATCTCTGCTGCGGCCTCATCGCGGATCGGAGGGGGGCGCAGCCGTGATTTTTTCTGCCGACCTGGACCGCACCCTCATCTTCTCCCCGCGCAGGCTGGACCCTCTGGGGCCCGCAACGATCCCGGTGGAGCGGCGGCAGGGAGCGCCCTGCGGCTTTATGACGCCGGAGGCCCGGCGCGCGCTTATGGCCCTGTCCGCCCGCGCCACCTTTTTCCTCAACACCCTGAGAGGGCTGGAGCAGGCCAACCGGGTGGACTTTGTGTCTGAGGGCCGGTGCAGATATCTGGCCCTGCAAAACGGGCTCTCCCTCTACCGGGACGGGGTGGAGGACAGGGACTGGGCGGCGTATGTCAAGCGCACGGTGTCCGCCCTCCCCCTGGATCTCACCGGGGGGATTGAGCGGGTGCTCCGGCATCTGCCTGGGATTGAGTGCCTGTCCAAGCGGTACCAGTATCTGGCCGTCTTCTTTGTGGAGGAGGCCCTCTTTGACGGCGGCGCCTGTGATATGCTGGCCGGCGAGCTGGCCGGACTGGGGTGGGCGCTGTGCCGCCAGCGAAAAAAGCTCTACCTCTCTCCACAGCCCATCCACAAGGGGGCCGTTCTGGCCCGGGTCCGGGAGCGCGAGGACGGGGCGGAGGCCGTGGGCTTTGGGGATTCCGGGTTCGACCTGCCCATGCTGCGCGCCTGCCGCACCGCCTGGTCCCTCCGGGACTGCGACCTCTGGGGGCGGGACTGGGGCTTTCCCATCCAGTACTCCTCCGCCCCCGCCCAGGCCGGGACGCAAGAGGTTCTGCAACGTATCTTATCAAATTTAGGAGATCAAAAACTATGCTGAAAAACCATGAAATCAACGCCCTGACGGAACAGCAGGCGGAGGAGAGCCGCAAGGCCCACGGCAGCAACGCCCTCACCCCGCCGGAGCAGTCCTCCTTCTGGCAGGAGCTGTGGGAGACCTTCCGCGGGGACGCCCTCATCCGCATTCTCACCGTGGCGCTTATTATCACCGTTGTCTTCGCCATCATCGGTGTGGGCGACTGGCTGGAGGCCGTGGGCATCGCCATCGCTGTGGTGCTGGCCACCGCCGTGTCCACCTACAGCGAATACTCCAACAACCAGCTCTTTCAAAAGCTCCAGGACGAGTACTCCAAGATTCTCTGCAAGGTCTTCCGCAGCCGGGAGGGCCAGGTTCAGGTGTGCAATCTGAAGATCGACGAGATCGTCACCGGAGATTACGTCCTCCTCCAGGCCGGCGACAAGGTGTGCGCCGACGGCTTCCTCGTTGACGGCGAGATCAAGGTCAATCAGGCCAGCCTCAACGGCGAGAGCGAGGAGGCCAAAAAGTCCGCCGCCCCCGCAGACTACTGCTACACCCCCGACCAAGTGGATTTTCTCGATGTCCACAAAGTATACCGGGGCTCCGTCGTCACCACCGGCGAGGCCATTATGCAGGTCAGATGCGTGGGCGACCACTCCCAGTTCGGCCGTCTGGCCCAGGAGCTGAAAGAAGACGAGGAGCGGGAATCCCCCCTGAAGGTAAAGCTCGGCAAGGTGGCTGACGCCATCTCCCGCTTTGGCTATATCGGCGGCGCCCTGATTGCCATTGCCTTCTTCATCAACTGCGCCTTCTTTACGCCCACTTTGATCAACGGCGCCGCCTCCTATTTCTCCGGGGCCAATGTGATGCAGATCCTCCGGGATCTGGTGTCCTCGGTCACTCTGGCGGTGGTTATTATCGTGGTGGCCGTCCCCGAGGGCCTGCCCATGATGATCGCCCTGGTCTCCGGCCTGAACATGAAAAAGCTGCTCAAGGATAACATCCTTATCCGGGAGATCGACGGCGCCGAGACCGCTGGCAGCCTGAACATCCTCTTCTCGGACAAGACCGGCACCATCACCAAGGGCGCCCTCCAGGTGGTGGACTTCATCTCTCCCCAGGGGAAGGAGTTCCAGCGCTTTGACGCCATTCCCGCCCCCCTGCGGGAGATGCTGCTCATCAATATCTGCGGCAACACCAACGCCGTGGCCCTGGTGAATCACGGCAAGCTCCAGGTCACCGGCGGCAACGCCACTGAGCGGGCCCTCCACGAATTCACCGGGGCAGAGGGGACCCAGGCCTATGAGTCCCTCCAGCTGGAGTGTACCGACAGCCTGATGTTCAACAGCGCCAACAAGTACTCCGCCAGCACCATGGCCGGCAAGCTGAACAAGACTATCGTCAAAGGCGCGCCGGAGAAACTGCTGGCCAACTGCACCAGCTACTATGATGAAAACCTCCAGATCCACCCCCTCACCGACGCCGTCCGCGCCGATCTGGACGCCCACATGGCCGCCCTGTCGGAGAAGGCTATGCGGGTACTCGCCTTCGCCACGTCGGACCAGCCCATCGGGGACAGCCTGCTTCAGAACATGACCTTTGTGGGTCTGGTGGGCATCCGGGACGAGCTGCGTCCTGAAGCTGTGGAGGCCATCCGCACCGCCAAGCGGGCGGGCATTCAGGTGGTCATGGTCACCGGCGATAAAAAGGAGACCGCCGCCGCCATCGCCCGGGATGCCAAGCTCATTGACGCCACGGACGATCTGGCTCTCACCAGCGAGGATCTGGCAGCCCTGTCCGACGAGGAGCTGAAGAAAATTCTTCCCCGGCTGCGGGTGGTGGCCCGTGCCCTGCCCACGGACAAGAGCCGTCTGGTCCGGGTTTCTCAGGAGCTCAACCTTGTCGTCGGCATGACTGGCGACGGCGTCAACGACGCCCCCGCGCTGAAAAAGGCCGACGTGGGCTTCGCCATGGGATCCGGCACCGAGGTCTCCAAGGAGGCCGCCGAGATCACCATTCTGGACGACAACTTTAACTCCGTAGTGAAAACCGTCCTCTACGGCCGCACTATTTACAACAATATCCGCAAGTTCATCGTCTTCCAGCTCACCATCAACATCAGCGCCGTGCTCATCGCCCTCATCGGCCCCTTCCTGGGCATGGGCACCCCCCTGTCTGTCACCCAGATGCTGTGGGTGAACATCGTTATGGACACTCTGGCCGCCCTGGCGCTGGGTGGTGAGCCCGCCCTGGACCGCTATATGGACGAAAAGCCCAAGCGCCGGGACGAGTCCATCATCAGCAAAAATATGTGGTCCTCTCTGCTCACTACGGGCCTCTACCTCACTGGGGCCAGCCTGGTCTTCCTGCTGCACCCCTTCTTCCAGACTCTGTTCCGCGCCGACGGCGCCGTGGTCTACGAGGGGCACGATATCTACTTTATGACCGGCTTCTTCTGCTTCTATGTCCTCAGCGCCATGCTCAACGGCTTCAATGTCCGCACCGAGAAGCTCAACGTGCTGGACAACGTGGGCCAGAACAAAATGTTCCTGTACGTGATGGGACTGATCGCCGTGATCCAGGTGCTGATGACCTTCATCGGCGGCGCCATCCTCCGCACCGCGCCCCTTACCGTCAATGAGTGGGGAGTTGTTGTTCTCCTCTCCCTTATCATTCTGCCGGTGGGCACCCTGCGCAAGCTGATCTTCCCCGAAAAACACGCCTGATAAGGGGGATTTTTCCATGCTGGATTTTTTACGCGGACAGAAGGCCTCCCTCTCCGCCCTGTGCGGCGGGCTGGAGCTGGAGGCAGAACTCTTCCACTCTGCCCCGGTGGAGATTGACGTGACCTGCTTCTGTCTGGACAGCGACGGGCGACTTTCTGACGAGCGCTATTTTGTCTTCTACAATCAGACCCAGACCCCGGAGGGCGCCGTCCGCCTGGAGGCGGGCAGCGCCTCCGGCGCATACCGGTTCCACCTCCGGCTGGACCAGCTCCCCGCCCACATCCACAAGCTCTCCTTTACCGCCTCTATCGACGGCACCCGCACCATGCAGGAGCTGAAAAAGGGGTATGTCCGCCTGCTGGCCGGCGGTGAGGAGGCAGGCCGCTTCTCCTATGACGGCAGCCAGTTCTCCGCCGAGCGGGCCCTTGTGGTGTGCGAGATCTACCGCAAGGGGACGGACTGGCGCTTCAACGCCGTGGGCCGGGGATTCAACGGCGGCCTGAAGGCCCTGGTGGAGAGCTTCGGCGGCACCGTGGCCTCTCCCGCACCCGCCAATCCCGCCGGATCCGCCGGCCGGCGTCCCCCGCCGCCCCCCGCCCCCGGCCGGCCCTGCACCGCGCCCCCCTCCGGGACCCC
>NZ_QWEK01000042.1 GCF_009935845.1 Pseudoflavonifractor sp. 524-17
CAGCATTTCTATTGAAAGTCAATTTGAATTTTGCCGTTACGAGTTAAAGGGCGGTGAGGCGAAAGAATACAAGGACGGGCCTGTTAAAATAGGACTAAATCAGAAAGACCCCTACAGCAAGGGGGACGCTGGTTTCGTCCTGTTTTTATTTTTGCACAAAAAGAGGAGGGAATACAGGAAGTATGGGAAAGATAACGGCGATCTGCAACCAAAAGGGAGGGGTAGGCAAAACGGTAACAGCGGTGAATCTGGGCATTGGTCTGGCGCGGGAGGGCAAGCGGGTCCTGCTGGCGGACGTGGACGCCCAGGGCTCTCTCACCGCCAGCCTGGGCTACCAGCACCCGGACCAGATGGAGCACACCCTTGCGGAGCTGCTGGGGCGCGTCATTTCAGACGAGCCTTTGCCGCCGGACAGGGGCATCCTCCATCAGGCGGAGGGGGTGGACCTCCTCCCCGCCAACATCGAGCTGTCCGGCCTGGAGGTCACGCTGGTGAACACCATGAGCCGGGAGACGGTTCTGCGGGAGTACCTGAACGGCCTCCGGGACCAGTACGACGAAATCCTGCTGGACTGCTGTCCCTCGCTGGGGATGCTGACCATCAATGCCCTGGCCGCGGCGGACGAGATCCTGATCCCAATGCAGGCCCACTACCTGTCCATAAAAGGACTGGAACAGCTGCTGCGCACCATATCCAACGTAAAGCGGAAAATCAACCCCGGCCTGCGCATCGCGGGAATTCTCATCACCATGGCGGACCTGCGGACCACCTACTCCCGGGATATCATCGAGCTGCTCCGCAATGCCTACGGAGATAAACTGCGCATTTTTGACAGCGTTATCCCCCGCTCCATTCGCGCGGCGGAAATGAGCGCAGAGGGCCGGAGTATCTACCTCCACGACCCTGCTGGTAAGGTATCCGCCGCCTACGCCGCCCTGACCCGGGAGGTTCTGTCATGAAAAGCAGCGCCGGCAAGATCCAGCTCACCGGCTTCGACGATCTGTTTCAGACCGGCGGCCATGGAGAGGACGGCGTGGAACGAGTACAGGAGGTTCCTCTGACGGAGCTCTTTCCCTTCAAGGACCACCCGTTCCAGGTGAAGGACGACGAGGCCATGGAGAAAACGGCGCAGAGCATCGCGGAGCACGGCGTCCTGGTCCCCGGCATTGTCCGGCCCCGGCGGGAGGGCGGCTATGAGATTGTGGCGGGCCACCGGCGCAAGCATGGGAGCGAGCTGGCGGGCAAAACCGCCATGCCGGTGCTCATCCGGGCGCTGGACGACGACGAAGCCACGATTATTATGGTTGACTCCAACCTCCAGCGGGAGAAAATCCTGCCCAGCGAAAAGGCGTGGGCCTACAGGATGAAGCTGGAAGCGTTGAAGCATCAGGGCCAGCGCCGAGATCTCACTTTAGAACGCGGCGTTCCAAAGTTGCCTGCACGGGATAGGATTGCCCAGGAGGCTGGGGAGAACTGCGGCTTGACAGTGACCCGGTATATCGCGTTAACCAAGCTGATTCCTCCCCTGTTGGTGCTAGTAGACGAAGAAAAGCTGGCCGTCAGCACCGCCGCAGATTACCTGTCGGACCTGCCGGAGAACGAACAGACAGACCTTGCGGCAGTTATGGAAAAGCGGAATGTGATTCCTGTCAAAAGCCAGCTTGCAAAAATCAAGCAGTACAGTAGAGAGGGGACCCTGAGCGCCGCTGTCATGGATGCAATCTTAACCGAGCAGCGCCCCGTGCCTGTACAGGTGGTGCTCAGACGGGACCGGCTGAAACACTACTTCCCCCAGTCCTACACAGCCCAACAAATGGAAGAAGTGATTGTGTCCCTGCTGGAGACCTGGCGTACACAGCATTCATAGCGATCCGAAAAATATCAACAAGGCGGCGGAAGCGGGCCGGTGACGATGAAACGTCACCGGCCCGCTTTTTTGGTTTCCGCCAGAAATGAAGGAGGCAGTCATGATGCCGTCAAATCTGAACCTGGACTACTACTATGGCAGCGAAGGGGACCAGTACAGCTTCTACCGTATCCCCAAGACCCTGCTCACCGATCCCCGCTACAAGGGCGTATCCCTTGAGGCCAAGGTCCTCTACGGCCTGTTGCTGGACCGCATGGGCCTGTCGGTAAAGAACGGCTGGACGGACAGCGGGGGTCGGGTGTACCTCTACTTCACCCAGGAGGACGCTATGGGGATGCTGAACTGCGGCCACAACAAGGCGGTCAAGCTCTTTGCGGAACTGGATCAGACCGGCCTGATTGAGCGCAAAAAGCAGGGCCAGGGCCGTCCCACCCGCATTTATGTGAAGAATTTCGTCCTGCCCCCGCTTCCCGATCCGGAGCCGGAAACGGAACCGCCCCAGTCCCCGAAGGACGGCCAGACTTCCGCTTTGCGGAAGCCTCACCCCGCCCCGGAAGTCCAGACCTCCGAAACGGGGAAGCCTGCACATCCCGAAACGGGCGGTCTTGACTTCCCCGGAGAGGACGCAAATAAGACTGAGAAGAACGATACTGACTGGAACGAGACTGATCCATCCATCCTTCCCCCGACCCTTGCCGTCACAAGCTCCGCATCCCTCGCTTCGCCGCAAGCGGCAAAGCTCACTCACTGCGCTGCTCCGGCTCTCCCCACCGCAAACGCTTCGCTGGTTTGCGGTGGGGACCCCGGAAGGCCCAAGGGCCGGATACGGATGGATGAGATGGACCGATACCGAATGCTGATCAAAGAAAATATCGGCTTTGACCAGCTCCTGGCCGAGCATCCCTATGACGGGGAGACCCTGGAGGGCTATGTGGAGCTGATGGTGGAGGTCTGCTGCTCCCGGAAGGATTTTGTCCGCATCGCCGGGGAGGAAATGGCCGCCGAGGTGGTGAAGAGCCGGTTTTTGAAGCTCAGCCACGAGCACATTGCCTACGTCCTGGAGAGCATGAACCGGAACACCGCCCTGGTGCGCAACATCAAGGCGTACACCCTGGCGGCGCTGTACAACGCCCCCGTCACCATCAGCCAGTATTACGCGTCCCAGGCCAGCCACGATCTGGCGTGGTACGCCGCTGGACAATAAGAACCTGTATTCACAACCGTTGAACACTGTCTTGCCGGGTCTTTTGCCGTTGCGCGGCGGCAAAAAATCTTGAAACACACAAAGGATTCCTGCGCTTTTTTCCCTTGCGCAATGGCAAAATCCCACGGCAATCCAGCGTCCCCCGATTATGAATACAGGTTCTAGCACGAAAAGGAGGAATTTTATGGAAAGAGAAATCGACATTCTGGTGGTGGAGCCCGGAAAAAATCCCCACCTGGCCCGGGTGCCGGACACGCTGGAAGCCTTTCAGAAAATTGTGGGCGGGCCCGTCGAAGCCGGGTGCTACCTGCCCCAGCGGGTGATGCTCATCTGCAACGGCGAGGGCAAGCGCCAAAAATTGATGCCCAACCGGGAGAACCCCACAGACAAGGGAGATTTTATAGCCGGAACCTTCCTGCTATGCAGCTTCGAGGGAGACCACTTTGCGTCCCTGAGCGCGGTCCAGCAACGGGAATTTGAGGCGTACTTCGCCCTGCCGGGAGGTGACAGCGCCCTGTGAGCCGCCATCTGCTCCGCCGCCTGCTGGTTCCGCCCTAGTATTCCATACCAAGCCGCCCTGGAAGGACTTGTGCTCCTTACAGGGCTCATTTTTTGCAGAAAAGGGGGAATTCACAGATAAACGAAGCGAAAACCAACACATATCACGTCCTTAGCCTGAGCGGGGGCAAGGACGACCCCAGCCACCGCTATCCGCTGGTGGAATGGAACATCACCGAGGCCCAGGCCCTGCAAATCTGCTACGACCAGGGCTTTGATTTCGGCGGGCTGTATGAGATTTACCACCGGGCGTCCTGCTGGTGCTGCCCCCTCCAGCGTACCGGCGAGCTGCGCAAGCTGCGCCGCCACCATCCGGAGCTGTGGGCACGGCTGCTGGACATGGACCGCCGGGCGCGGGCCATGTTCGGCCCCGTTCCCCTGGGGCAGTTTAAACAGAATTGGAGCACGGCGGAGCTGGAGGCCCGCTTCGCCCGGGAGGAAGCACAAGGAAAACAGCGAGAGGAGGAAGCGATATGAAACAACGAATCGCCGCGCTGCTGTGTACGGCGGCGCTGGCAGTGGGCGCGGCCGCACCCCAGGCGCTGGCGGTGGAGCGGCACTATCCCACTTCGGTGGAGACCTACCTGGAGGGGGACAGCCCCCGCATCCGCAAGGTGTACCAGCTCTCCCTGGCGGACGACCCCGCCGGAATCCCCACCGGGGAGTTTGAGCGGGACGGGCTGGTATACCGCCTGCTGGACCTGACCCGGAAGGACGAGGTGGGGGTGGACACCCGGGCCCACACAGAGACCGTCACCCTGGACAGCGCCACCGGGGAGTTGTCTGAGGTGCTGAAGCTGCTGGACGGCCAGCGGGAGGCGGCGACGGAGGACGGCTACGCCGGGACGCTGATCCTGGACCACACCTCCATCCAAATCCAGGTCAAGGGCTACGCCAGCAAAACCCGGAACTTGTCCGCCGCCCGGAGCTATCCCAACCTCTCCGGCGCGGACCTGTCTTTGGTGCCCAAGACCATCACAGACAGCGGAAAAACCCTGACCCTGGCGGATGTCCAGTGGTCCAGCGACGGGGAGCATTACACCGCCGCCGCCACCTATACCGGCACGGCCACCAGCCGGTACGCCACCGGCTACACCGTCACCGCCAATTACACCGGCCAGGTGGCCAAGCCGGGCTGCGACGTGGTGACGTATACCGCCGTCTTCGGCGGCACGGAGCCGGAAGCGGAAGCAGCGCCGGTTCCCGAACAGACGCCCGCTCCCACGCCCACGCCGGAGCCCACCCCAGAGCCGGAGCCATCTCCCACTGCGGATACCGCCGTGGAACACAGCGGCCCCGTGGACCCGCTTCCCCTGCTGGTCCTCACAGGAATTGGCGCTGTGTTTCTGGGGGCGGTGCTGTGGCTGGCCCGGAAAGCAAGGGGGAAGGAGGCGTCCGCATGAAGCGAATTTTGAGTATGCTTGCCCTGACAGCCGCCTGTACCGCTCTGCTCGCCACCCAGGCCGCCGCGCTGAGTTACAGCGTGGACGCGCCAGCGGACGGCCTGACCGCCCGCCCCACCAGCCAGGAGATAGTTTTCCAGGAACAGGCGGTCAACGTGGATCGGAGCAAGGACGCCGCCCTCATCCCGCCCGGCTTTGGCAGTCCCACCAGCTATCTGCCCCAAAGCGGCGAGCCCCTGACCCCCAATCTGGTCCCAGGCGGGCTGGACGGAGGCTTGACCGCCGCCGCAGGCAGCGGCTCGGGGACAGTCTCCGGCGGTTCTTCCACTGCGGCAGGCGGCTCCGAAGTGATCATCACCTATCCCAAGCTGGAGACCGGAAAGCCCCCTGTGACCACCGGCTTTACAAAGGTTACATCCGATCTCCGCTACTCCGGGGGCCATCTGGGGACACTGAACATCCCCGCCATTGGCCTGAGCGTCAAAATCTACGAGGGGACGGACAGCGCGGCCCTGGCCAAGGGCGCGGGCCATTTTAAGGATACCAGCATCTGGGCCGGAAATGTGGTACTTGCGGCCCATAACCGGGGTGTGACCAACCATTTCGGCAAAATCCACACCCTGAACATCGGGGACACCATCACCCTGACCACCAAGCTGGGCAAGCGCACCTATGCCGTCACCAGCGTATCCAAGGTCAGGGAGACGGACGCCAGCGGAACCGCCGCCACACCGGACAACCAGATTACCCTCTACACCTGCGTCCGCGACGAGAGCGCCTACCGGTGGTGCGTGAAGGGCGTGGAAATTTAAGAGGCTGTACCGCACAGAAAGTTGTTGACATTTCTGATATTTTATAGTATACTTATTATGGGGTAATTTACACACAAAATATCGGAGGTAGAGAAAATGAAACGATTCCAGTTTTTCCTCGGCTTTCTGTGCGGCGCACTCTGCTTCGGCGGCACGGTGGCAGCGGCGGCGGGGCTGCTGGCGGAGCCCTCCGCCCAGACCTTCTATGTGGACGGCCAGCGCGTCAATTTGGAAGCCTACGCCATCAACGGCCACAACTACGTGCAGCTCCGGGACGTGGGCCGGGCGGTGGATTTCAACGTCACCTACGACGGAACCACCAACAGCGTCCGTATCGACACGAAAAACCCGTACATGGAAGCGGTCCCCACGCCTACGCCCACGCCTGCCCCTGCCCAGACCTCCGGCGTGATCACCATCCCCCAGTCCGATGAACGGCTGGTTCTGAAGGAGGGCGATCAGGTGCTCTGCGACGATGGGACCGTCTATGAGATTACAGACATGAGCCTCTATGACAAGAGTATGTTTGCCTCCGGCCCTTTGGAAGCCCTGCCCTCTCCCACCTGGGATTGGAGCCAGCTCCCGGAGCTGGAGCTGCCCAAGGCGGAGGTCCGGCACTTTCAGACAGAGCACGGCGACCGCCTGTTTATCCGTAATCTCTACGAGACCCGCCGGATGCAGTATACCATTTACAACTGTATCCCCAACTGCCCCATATTGTGGGAGAACGGCAAGCTAAAGCTGGGCAAAGACGGCAATCCGTTCCTCCGGCTGCAACTGAGCATCACCGGCACAAAGGGCGTCCAGCCTTTCTGGCCCTGGCGAGAGGATCAGCTCACCCAGGTATTCTACTCCGCGCCGGGGGCGACCTTCGCAGTAGAGGCATGGGATGTGTTCAAAGACGGAAAGTTCCTATATACCAAATATAATGTGCAGGGATATTGAGGTCCTTAATATGATAACAGCCCGACTGTCTATAAGACAGCCGGGCTGTTGCATTTTCCAAATGATTCAGGAGGTATGCAAATGAAGCGATTGACCAGTATGATTCTTGCCCTGTCAATGCTATTCTCGCTGCTCTGCCCCGCGGTCCAGGCTGCCAGCACGCCAGGAGAGGCCCTTGGCAAGGTGGACATCTACAGCGGCGGCTACCCTATGGCCTATCTGGCCGTCAATGGGAAGGTGCAGACACAGGAGTATACTTATTTTCTTTATTCAGATGAAACCACAGGCGAGGAAAAAGAAATTCCCGCCTATTGCGTCAACCCGAACCTCTACGGCGTTCCCCAGACGGTGGGAAAAGGGGAATCCATCGAGTATCTTGCCGACGAAAAGGCCGCGGACCCCAAGGTAGTGGGCATCATCGCCAACTGCTATCCCCACCGGGGGCTTGCCGAGCTGAAGCTGGACAGCCTGCACCAGGCGTTTTACGCGGGCAAGATCGCCCTGTGGTGCTATCTCATCCCGGAGTGGGACATCTCCAAAGTGACCATCAACCCTGCTCTGACCGGGGCGGAGCGGGACCGGGCGGAGCGCATCAAGGCCGCCGCCGCGGACATCTACAACCGGGGCATGGCCTGGAACAGCATCCCCCAGCCCCGGCTCGCCGCCGTCGCGGACCAGGAGACCGCCTATCCCGTGACCATTGACGGCGCGGCCTATTTGCAGCAGGTGTTTACCGTCACCTCGGACACCTGGGTGAATCAGTACGCCGTCCACATCGCGCTCCAGGGGGACGTGCCCTCCGGAACCCGCATTGCGGACATGGACAACAAGGATATTACCACACTGAAGGTGGCAGGCAGCTCCGGCGTGTTTCAGGGCCAGTTCAAGGTGCTCTATCCCGCCGCCAGCGTGGAGGGCAAGCGCGGCAGCGTCCAGTTTTCCCTCTCCGCCGATGTCTACCAGTACGCCGTCTTCTACGCGGTGTGCCAGGAGGCGGACGAGTACGGCCCCCTCCAGAACTATCTCTGCGACACCGACCCCAGGACCTCCCTCCTGCGCTCCGGAGTGAGCCGGTACGCCCCTGACCCCACTCCGGAGGAGACGCCGCCCCCCAGCCAGCCGCCGCAGTCCGGGGAGCTGGAGATCGTCAAGTACGAGCAGGGCACCGATCTCCCCCTGGAGGGGGCCGCCTTTGAGGTCAAGGGCCCCGATGGGGATGTGATGGGCGTCTTTACCACCGGAGCGGACGGCAGAATCCGCGTCCCCGCGCCCAAGGCGGGCAGCTATACCGTCCGGGAGGTCACGCCGCCCAAATACCACCTGCTGGACGATGAGCCCACCAAGACCGTCACCGTCCGGCCCGGCGAGACCGCCCGGCTCACCTACCACAACCCGCCCTATGGGGACCTGCGCATTGAGAAGGTGGACGGGGCCACCGGCAACAGCCTGGCCGGGGCCCGCATCCAGATCAAGCACATCGAATCCGGGAAGACCTACACTGGCGTCACCGATACCGGCGGCTCCTATACCTTCACAGAGCTGGTCCCGGGGGCCTATGAGATCCAGGAACTGGCCGCCCCGGAGGGCTGGGAGCGTGACCCCCAGACTCACACCACTACCGTGGCCACCGGCGAGTGCGTCACCTATACGCTGAAAAACAGCGCCCTTCCCGGCCTGAAGCTCACCAAATACGACGCCGCCTCCCACGCAGCTATGAGCGGCGTCACCTTTGAGATCTTCCAGGACACCGTTTCCATCGGCCGCTATGAGACCGACGCCCTGGGGGAGATCCTGCTCACCAACCTCCAGCCCGGCACGTACCGGGTGGTGGAGGTGGACACGGGAAACACCACCCACCTCATTGCCCCGCCCCAGGAGGTGCTCCTCACCGCCGGCGGTGGCATCAAGGAGCTGATCTTCACCAACGACCAGAAGCCGGGAATGCGGCTGGTAAAGGTGGACAGCACGGACCCCTCCAAAGTCATTCCCAATGTCCGCTTTGAGATCTCCCAGGTGGGCGGCAGCTACAAAAACGAGTTTGTAACGGACCGGAACGGGGAAATCGACCTCTCCGCGCTGGAGCCGGGGGCCTATCAGGTGAAGGAGCTGGAGGCCCCGGCGGGTTATCTGCTGGACGATGCCGCGCGTACCATTCAGCTCAGGCCCAACGAGACGGCGGAGTTTGTGTTCACCAACACGCCCATGCCCTCCCTCCGGCTGGTCAAGCTGAGCTCAGGCGGTTCCCGCTTACAGGGCGTCACCTTCCGCATTGCCAAGATCGAGGACGGGACCCACTATCTGGACCGCACTACCGATGAAAACGGGGAAATCAACCTCTCCGGCCTGGAGCCGGGGGTGTACTCGGTCAAAGAGACCGCCACGGTTTCCGATCATATCCTCAACCCCAAGGAGTACCATGTGGAGCTCTTCCCCGGCAAGACCAGCACGATTACCATTGAGAATCAGAAACGCCCCAACCTGACCATTTACAAGCGGGACGCAGACACTGGCGAGCCCATTCCCAACACTGTTTTTCTCGTGAAAGCGGCGGACGGCCACAGCGTCAACGAGGTCAAAACCGGCGCGGACGGCAAGGCGGAGCTGGAAAACCTCCTGCCTGGGGTGTATGAGATCAGCGAGAAATCCGTCCCCGCCCCCTGGCTCCTGGACGCCGCCCCCCAGCTGGTCACGCTCTATCCCAACCGGGACAGGGCGGTTTATTTTGAGAACCACAAGCGGCCCACTTTGACCATCCACAAGGTAGACAGCGTGACCGGCAGCCCCATCCAGGGAGCCAAGTTTGAGGTCTGGTACGGCTCCAACAGCACCAATACCGGGGAACTCAACAGTCTGGGCGCCTATTTCAGCGATGAAAACGGCCAGATTGTCATCGACAACCTCCGGGACGGCTGGTACAAGGTGACGGAGCTGGAGCCCGCCGCAGGCTTTTCCATCAAGGAACCGGCAACCCAGGAGTTTTATATCAAGGGCGGCGAAAGCAAAACAATTACCTTTGAAAATGTGCCGCTTAACGCGATAATAATTGAGAAGTACGACAGTGTGACCGGGGAAGCCCTGCCGGGATGCACGTTCCAGCTGAAATATCTGGGCGGAACCAGCGGCACCGGTGGCACTGTGATTGGCACGAAGGTCACTGGCAAGAACGGAACCGCCATCTGGACGGGGCTCAAGCCAGGGACATACGTCGCTGAAGAAGTGGACCCCGCAGACGGCTACTCCATCATCCAGTCCTCCGAGACCATTCTGCTGGCGGACAGCGGGGAGCAGAGCGTGATCACAGTCCGCTTTGCCAACGCCCCGGACGGGGCGCTGCTCATCCGGAAAGTCTGCGCAACAAATCCCAGCGTTACCCTGCAAAATGCGGAGTTCAAAGTGGCCTATGCGGACGGCACTCTGATTGGCGACTCGAACGGCATTTTCAGAACCGATGAGCACGGAGAAATCCGCATTCCCGGCCTGAAACCCGGCAAGAGCGTTGTGGTGACGGAGACCCGCGCCCCTGCCGGTTTTATCCTGGATACCCAGTCCCAGACGGTTCAGATTAAGGCGGGCAAAACCGTGTCCCTCACCTTCAAAAACCAGCCAAAAGGCAGTCTGATTATCCAAAAACGGGACAGCGCCACGGATCAGCCCCTCCCCGGCGCGCAGTTCCGCATTACCACCGCCGCAGGCTGCGAGGTGGGACTGGACGGCGTGATTGGCTCCTCTACCTTAACCCAAAACGGCATCTTCACCACCGACAGCAGCGGTGAAATCAGAATCACCAATCTGGCCCCCGGCGCGTATGTGGTCAATGAAATCAAGGCCCCTGTCGGTTATGTCATGGACAGCCCCAGCACCAATGTGGTCATCGGGCAGGGTGGCGATACGCAGACCGTGGTGATCAAGAACTCCAAGGCCGGTACGCTGGTGATTGATAAGCGGGATTCCCTCACCGGCAAGCCGCTGGCGGGCGTCACCTTCAAGGTCACGACTTCTACCGGCGAATTTGTCCCGGATGCCAACGGGCAGATTTCCAGCAACGGCCTCTACACCACGGATAAGGACGGCAAAATCATCATTAACGGCGTGGTTGGGACGCTGGTTGTAACAGAAACGGCCACCATCCCCGGCTACACCATCGACGAGGCCGCACGGACGCAGACCGTCCATGTGAATCCCAACGGCACCCAGACCCTGCGCTTCACCAACACCCCCAGCACCACCCTTGTGATTGAGAAATACATCGAGGGCACCACCACGCCGCTGAAAGGCGTCACCTTTTTGGTGACAGACAGCTCCGGCGAAGTGGTGGGCGGCAGCAATGGCGCGTTCATCACCGACGAGAACGGGCGCATTGTGATCGGCGATCTGGAGCCCGGCACTACCGTCACCGCCCGGGAGGTCAAGACGCTGGAGGGCTTCGTCCTGGATACCACGCCCAAGTCCATCAAAATCAAGGCCGGAGAGGCTCAGACCCTGCGCTTTTACAACGCCAGGCAGGGCACAATCGTCATCAAGAAGCTGGACAAACAGACCGGAAAACCGCTGGCGGGCGTGGAGTTCCAGATTACCTACGCGGACGGCAGCTACCTGGACGATGATTATGGCCACCTCTCCAGCAAGGGCCTCTACACCACCGGCCGGAACGGTGAAATCCGTATTTCCGGCGTGGTTGGGACGCTGGTTATTACCGAAACGAAGCCCTTGCCTGGATATGTAATGGACACGGAAACCCGCACTCAGACCGTCAAAGTCAACCCTGCGGATACGCAGACAGTCACATTTTATAACACGCGGAGCGGCGGTGTGGAGATCATCAAGGTGAGCGAGAGTGACCGCACCCGGCGCATCCCCAACGTCACCTTTGAGATCAGGAAGATGGACGGCGGGCTGATGAAAACCGTGACTACGGATTCCAAGGGCCGGGTGTATCAGGAACTGGACGCGGGGCACTACTACGCCGTGGAAATTGACTGTCCCAAGGAGTTCAGGCTGGACGGCACCCCCCACTATTTCGAGGTAAAGGACGGTGAAACCACCGCGTTAACGGTGGAAAACAGGCCCTTCTCCGGCATTCTGCTCCACAAGGTGGACAGTGTGACCGGCAAGGGCATCCACGGCGTCACCTTCTTGCTGTACGATGGCAGCATGAACCCCGTGGACCAGTTCACCACGGACCAGGACGGCTATGCCTATATTGACACCCTGGAGCTGTCCGGCAAGGTCTATCTCCGGGAGCTGGAGAACGAGGGCTACGCCGTGGACACCCAGCTCAAAACCGTCTACATCAAGCCCGGGGAGACCACCGAAATCACCTGGAAGAACACCCCCATTACCGCGCAGATCCAGATTACCAAAAAATCCGCCGGCTACAATCCCACCAACGGCCTGCCGGCCGGGACCCTGCTGGAGGGGGCGGTGTTTGAGATCTGCGACAAGGCCGGGAACGTGGTGGACACCATCCGGAGCGACCAGCGCGGGCTGGCCGCCTCCAAGCCCCTGCCCCTGGACCGCTACACCGTCCGGGAGGTGAAAGCCCCGGACCATTACGGCGTCAATGATACCGTTTTGACCGCCTATCTGGAGCATCCGGGACAAATCGTCCGCTTTGAAGTGACCAACCAGAGCCTGACCACCGGCGTGTCCATCACCAAGACCGGGCCCAAGGAGGCCATGGCCGGCCAGCCGGTGAATTACACCTTCTCCGGCATCGCCAACACCTCTAATGTACGGCTGGAGAATTTTTACTGGCGGGACACCCTCCCCGCCCAGGTGCAGTTGGATACGGTGGTCACAGGCACCTACAATTTCCCCGGCACCTATAAAATCACCTACCGGGTCAACGGCGGGGAGCCCCGCACCCTGGCGGACAGCCTGAGCACGGCGAAGAATTACACCCTGGCGGCGTCCCCGGCGGCGCTGGGGCTGGCCGCCAACGAGCGCGTCACGGAGATTATGTTCGTGTTCGGCCAGGCTCCCGCAAAGTTCTCCCAGGTGGAGAAGCCCATACTGCGGTGTACCGCCCTGAAACACATCGCCGCCGTCTCCTTCGTCAACGTGGCGGACGTGGGCGGCACGTACAACGGCAAGTGGGTGCAGGCCATCTCCCGCTGGGTGACGGCGGTGTACGGCAAGCCATCCACCCTGCCCCGTACCGGATATTAAAGCGTGCGCTACGGGTCACCCCGAGAGGGGTGGCCCGGCTGCTGAAAGGAGGGGTGCCCCTTGCAGGACGAGGTGCGGGACAAGACCGTGGCGCTGGCGATCCGCATGGGAAAGACCGGCGGCCGGCTGACCGCCAATCTGCTGAAATGGGCCATTCGAAGCTATCTGGCACAGTCCAAAAACCCTCACATCCACCACGGCAGGCAGACCGTCAAGCAGCTTGTGAGACAGGGGCAGGGTGTGCAGAACATTGAGATTACCGAAAAAAATATCAAGTCCTTCGAGCATACGGCCCGGAAGTACGGCGTGGATTTCGCGCTGAAAAAGGACCCGGCCCAGGGAAAGTATCTGGTCTTCTTCAAGGCCAGGGACGCGGACGCCCTCAACGCAGCCTTTGCCGAGTATGCCGCCAAAACCCTGCGCCGTAGTTCGGAAAAACCGTCCCTGCGGCGGCAGCTGGCCCACTTTAAGGAGCTGGTAAAGAACGAGGCCAGGGACACGGTGAAAAACCGGGATAAGGGGGCGGCAGAGCGGTGAGATTTGGCCGGAAAAAATGCCTGCTGCGCGGCTTTGTTCAGATCCCTCGCCTAGGGCGGGCCATGAAACGAAAAATGAGACACGGCTGTCTGCCGTGCCTTTTACCGTAATTATATTGTAGGAGGTGATTAAAATGGAACTGTTTGCGGAGTATAGGGCAAAAGAGAAACTGCTGGATCAGCTGGATCAGAGTCTTTTGAACCACGCGAAAAGCCTTTCTGCTGGGGAGGGACCTGGCATTGCGGATGTGTACCATCTGCAAAGTCTGGCCGAACTGCACTGCTACTTGAAAACGGTACATCAGTTTGATTCTGCCGAGGTGGAGGCCCTTCTGAAATTTGCCGACCCTCTGGCGGCGGCCAATCTCTGTTGGGAAGAAAATCCTCATGAGTACAGCTTTCCCATCCGTGAGCTGTTGAAAGAGAGCAATGCCTATGAGCGGCTTCCACTGGCAGAACCCACACCGCCCCCGGAGAAAGCCTCTGTGCGGGAACGTCTGCGTACTGCCATTCAGGAGGCCAACCGTCAGGCGGCGCAGGGTCATGACCACGGCGGCGATGTCCGCTGACCGCCTTTTCTCTCCGCATGAGTTAAGAGGTGAATCGGATGCAGGAGGAAGTCCATTTTAATGAGGCCAAGGACATGGTGAAAACCGGGACAGGGGGGCGGCAGAGTGGTGAGACTTGACTGGAAGAGAGTTCTGCTGCTCAGCTTCCCCTATCTGTTTGTATTCTGGTTGTTCAACCGCGCGGGGGAGGGCTACCGGCTGGCGGCGGGCACGGATCTGATTGCCAAAGGCATGGGGGCGGTCTCCAGCCTGGGCGCAATCATCTCCCGCAGCCCCCTGCCCAGCTTCCACCCACAGGATCTTCTCGTGGGACTGGCCGGGGCGCTGTGCGTCCGGGCGGCGGTCTGGCTCAAGGCCCAAAACGCCAGGAAATACCGCCGCGGCAGGGAGTATGGATCGGCCCGCTGGGGGACAGCGGACGATATCCGCCCGTTCATCAGCCCCAAGTTTGACCAGAACATTCTTCTGACCCAGACCGAGCGCGTCATGGTGGGCCGCAATCAGAACCCCAAGTATAACATCAATAAAAATGTGCTGGTGATTGGCGGCTCCGGCTCTGGTAAGACTCGTTTCCATATTAAGCCAAATTTGATGCAGATGAACGCGTCTTATATTTGCACGGACCCGAAAGGCACTGTATTGGAAGAATGTGGAAATATGCTCCGGCGCGGTGGATATGAGATAAAAATACTCAATACCATCAATTTTAAGCAATCCATGAGGTATAACCCCTTCCAATATATCCGCTGTGAGAACGATATTCTGAAGCTGGTCAACTGCATTATGGAAAATACCAAGGGCGAGGACAGCAAGGGCGGCGAGGATTTTTGGGCCAAAGCCGAGGCCCTGTACTATCAGGCGCTCATTGCGTACATCTGGTACGAGGCCCCGGCGGAGGAGAAAAACATGATCACCCTGTTGGATATGCTGAATGCCTCAGAAGTGCGGGAAGAGGACGAAACCTTCAAAAATGCCGTGGATTTGATGTTTGAACGGTTGGAAAACCGGGACCCGGAGCATTTCGCCGTGCGCCAGTACAAGAAGTATAAAATGGCGGCGGGCAAGACGGCGAAAAGCATACTTATTTCCTGCGGCGCACGGATGGCCCCCTTTGACATTAAGGAGGTACGGGAGCTGATGGAGGGGGACGAGCTGGAGCTGGATAAGCTGGGGGACCGGAAGACGGCGTTGTTCTGCATTGTGTCAGACACCGACATGACCTTCAATTTCATCTCGGCCATGGTGTATACCCAGATGTTCAACGTCCTGTGCGACAAGGCTCTGGAGAACGGCGGCGCACTGAACACCCATGTTACCTGTCTGCTGGACGAGTTCGCCAACCAGAAAATCCCCAACTTCCAGCACCTGATCTCCGTCATCCGAAGCCGGGAGATCTCCGCCCATATCGTGGTGCAGACCCAAAGCCAGCTCAAAGCGGTCTACAAGGACCACGCGGAAACCATCATAGGCAACTGCTCCTGCGTCCTGTTTCTGGGCGGCAAGGAGCGCAGCACCCTGAAAGAGATTTCGGAAACCCTGGGCAAGGAGACCATCGACACCGATAACACCGGCGAGAGCCGGGGGCGGGAGACCTCCCACTCCCTGAACCGCCAAAAGCTGGGCAGGGCCCTCATGGACGTGGACGAGCTGGCGGTGATGGACAACGGGAAATGTATCTTGCAGGTACAGGGCGTCCGGCCCTTCTTCTCCGACAAGTTTGATATCACCAAGCACCCGCAGTACAAATATCTGTCTGACGCCGACCCCAGGAACACCTTTGATGTCACAAAGTTTCTCAGCCGCCGGCTGGCCGTAAAGCCGGACGATATCTATACCTGCTGTGAGCTGGAAGCGCCGCCCTCAGACGGCGGAGCCTCCGCCTGAACGGACTGCGGCCGCTCCGCCTTTAACTGCGCAACCCGCTTCTTATCAACAAAATGAGTGGCGTACCACCGCTCAATGTCTGGATCGCCGCTCTTGCTGAACCGGAGGGAAATGACGCTCCTGCGGCCCTGGCCGTTTTTCTTCCTGGTCCCCCACTGCTTATAGCAGCAGAAGGAGGGTGCCAACCCCGCTTTCTGGGCGTAAACTCGCATCTGGTGCATCACCAGAGACAGCTTGCGCAGGTTGGCGGTGCAGACCCGCTCCAGATAGGGAACCCGGCCAAAGCGCCAGTTTTCATAGTCTTTTTTGGAGAGAAAGCCTACTGCCATCAGCACATCCACCGGAGCGGCATAGCCCCGCTCACGGCACTGGAGATACATGGCTGAGTGGACTTTTCCAGCCAGCTTCTTGTCATTCTCGTTCATACCGCGCTCCTTGACGTTTTTTCCATTATAGGAGCATTTTCGTCAAAACGCAATCCCACAGATACTCCGAATACCGGGGTAACTCTATGGCCGTTCGGCCGGGCGGCTGTTTGAATGCTGTGTATACAACCGCCGCCCGCGCCCGGTAAGCCCGCCGCTGACACGTTCAGAGGCGGGCTTTCAATATACCTGGGGAACAATCCCCGCCACAATGTAAGGAGGAATTCAATGACATTTTTTGCTTCTGCCATCGACACCTTAAAAGTCCTGGTGACCGCCCTGGGCGCTGGCCTGGGCGTGTGGGGCGTCATCAATTTGCTGGAAGGATATGGAAACGACAACCCGGGCGCAAATGCTCATGTACGGTAAAGAAGCAAGCAACTGAAAACAACAGATAGACCGCCAGCAGCCCACTATTCCGTATTTTTTCTTAAATCTTCTTAAAAGCACTTGCTTGTGACGCAACGTAATGAGATATACTATTCGAGGAGGTGTGACATGGATAAACATAAAGCGATACCACAAGGTTATATGACCGTTGGTGAAATTGCAAGAAAAATGGACGTTACTGTACGGGCATTACAACATTACGACAGAGAGGGCTTGCTTTCCCCCTCTGCCATGAGTGAAGGGGGGCGTAGGTTATATACAGATAAAGACATAGTAAAACTTCATCAGATTTTATCGCTCAAACATTTGGGATTTTCTTTGGACGACATAAAAAATCGACTGATTCTGCTTGATACACCAGATGAAATTGCTGATGTTCTAATGGAGCAGGCAGTCACTGTCAAACGGAAAATAGAAAGTCTGTCTGAATCGTTGAGAGAATTGGAGGTGCTGCGGGAAGAAGTCCTTCAAATGCAATCAGTTGATTTCAAAAAATATGCGGATATTATTGTTAATCTGCAAATGAAAAACGATTTCTATTGGCTGATTAAACATTTTGACGACCAAACGCTTGACCATATCCGCAACCATTTTGACAAAGATAGCGGAACGGCATTTGTGAACACTTTCATGCAGCTTCAAAACGAAGCAATAAGACTTCAAAATGCGAATATTCCTGCGGATAGTGATGAGACACAGAATTTTGCAAAAGCCTATTGGGATATGATTATGGATTTCACTGGCGGAGATATGAGTATGCTTCCCAGACTGATTGAATTAGGGCAGTTTCAGAATGCAGACCATAAATGGAAAGTAGCCCAGGATATTGCGAACGGATATGTTGAACAAGCATTAGGTGTTTATTTTTCCCGTTTAGGCATTGACCCATTTAAGGAGGAAACAGAATGAATGAAGCTATAAAAATCAGCAATTTATCAAAGAGTTATGGAACTCACATTGTGCTGAAAGGTTTAGATTTTAATATACAACAAGGAGAAATTTTTGCTCTGCTCGGCGTGAATGGAGCTGGAAAAACCACGTCGCTTGAATGTATCGAGGGTTTAAGAAAATATGACAGCGGAAACATTACTATAAATGGAATCATGGGCATTCAATTACAATCGGCTTCTTTGCCGAAATACATTAAAGCACTGGAAGCTGTAAAGCTGTTTGCTAAATGGAATAAGACCTCTCTTGACAGAGCAACGCTTGACGCTCTTGGTATTTATGAACTTTCAAAAAAGCCTTATTATCAATTATCAACCGGGCAAAAGCGGCGGCTCCATCTGGCGCTTGCATTAACACGAAATCCCGACATTTTGTTTCTTGATGAACCAACAGCAGGACTTGACGTTGAGGGGCAAATATCTTTACATGAACAAATCCGTCAGTTAAAAGCAATCGGAAAGACAATCATATTAGCAAGCCATGATATGGCAGAAGTTGAGAATTTGTGTGACCGGATTGCTATTCTTTCCGGCGGCAAAATTGCCTTTATCGGGACTGTCGGGCAACTGGGCGATACAATCGGGAAGCATTATAATATCACAATCCAAACGGAAAACAGGACTGAAAACTATGAATCGGAAAATATCGGAAATTCCCTACTTTCGCTGCTCATGCAGTACAAGGAAAAAGGAGAAACTATCACAGATATTAAGATAGACCGTGGTTCACTGGAACAGCACTTTATAAAAATTGCAAAGGGGGAGTAACAATGGGAGCTTTTTTATACGGAGTTTCTTTACAATGGAAGTTAGACATAAGGAGTAAGACATTACTTATAACCTGCTATATCGTACCTCTTTTGTTCTTTGTAATTATGGGCGGTATATTTACATCAGTCATGCCGGAAGCGAGATATACGCTTATTCAGTCCATGACTGTATTTGGTGTGACAATGGGGGCGTTGATTGGTCTGCCGCCCTCTCTTGTTGAAATTTACAGCAGTGATATTAAAAAAGTCTATAAAGCAAATGGTGTTCCGTTAATATTAGGTCTTGCTTTAACAAACATTTCAGCGTATATTCATTTGTTCCTCATGAGCATTATTTTATATATTGCTGCGCCACTGGCTTTTAACGCTGAAATACCAAAAAATCCGGGTATGTACTTCATCAGCCTCGCTGTTTTTATTGCAGTATCATTAAGTATTGCCAGCATAATTGGTTTGGCAGTAAAAGACCAGGCAAAAACTTCTATGTTTTCTATTATTGTTTTTTTGCCGTCAACCATGCTTTCTGGAATTATGTTTCCTATTGAACTACTTCCAAAAACGTTTGAAACAATAGGAAAACTATTTCCGGCTACATGGGGATATAAACTACTGGCGGAAAATGCTTTTAAATTTGAAAGCCTTTTGCCACTGCTCTTGATTTTTATTTTAGCTACTGTTATGTGTAGTATTCTGTTACGAAAAATTGATAAATAGCAAAGACAGACGAGCCAGTCAACGGTCAAGATGAACGGGCTTCGCCCGCCGTTGACAGCCCCGTCTGTCTTTGCTGCTGGGTAGTCAAGGAGCGACAGCAAAAAATGCTGCCGCCCCTTACTATCATTAAAATCTTAACTGCCACTTAGTAGGAAAGGGGGAATTACCATGCCTTGTACAGAAGCATACAAGGAGCATATCGAATACACATTTAACGCCTTTTGCAGAGTTGTCATACACTATGCCGCTATCAACGCATGGCGTGACAGAGATAAGCGGCGGCAAAGAGAAATATCTTTTGAATACCTCACCGAAGAAAAGTTTTACCCGTTCAGCACAACAGATAAATATTTTTTAGACCCCTGTAAGCAATACCCTGTTATGATATGCGGTCAGAGGGTTATCCTTACGAACGGGGAGCTTGCCGAAGCCCTGTCCTCTCTGCCGGAAAAAAAGAGGGAAATCATCTACCTATACTTTTTCGGGCGTTACACACAACAGGAAATCGGGGAACTATACGGACGCTGCCGGAGTACGGCGTGGCATCACATACACAGTGCCTTGCAAATGCTGCATATAGAAATGGAGGTGCTTTTCCATGAGAAATCCTAAATTTGTACCGTATGAAACTATTGTCAGGGCAACCAGCGGAGAGCCGGAAGCCATTGACGAGGTTTTACGGCATTATGGCAAAAGAATCCGACTTGCTTCCCTTGAAAACGGACAGGTCAACAAGGACACCGAGGACAATATCAAACGGCGGCTTATCGCTGCCCTGTTCCAGTTCCGCTTTGACGGACAGCCTACCTAACAGGAGGTGAGATTTGTCGCAAAAATAGTCATGCTTATATTTAACGACACAGAAGAAAAAGCGGTTGAGAAAGCCATAGCCGCCCTTGCCGATATGATACCGCTGGAAGCCATGCAGTCGCCCCACTCCCCCGCACTTACTTTTCCGGGATTGGAAATCAGATTACACCAACGCCGGGTACTGAAAGACGGGGCAGACATCTATCTCACCCGTTTGGAATATGGCGCACTCTGCTACCTTGCCGCCAGTCCGGGGCGGGTATTCACAAAAGCGCAAATCTTTGAATCCGTGTGGAGCATGGAAAGCGAAAGCTGCCAGTCAAGCGTTGCCAGCGTGATATGCAACTTGCGGAAAAAGATAGAGCCGGACAGTGGCAAGCCCACTTACATAAAGACCGTTTTAGGCGTGGGCTACAAGTTTGCTTCCGGGGAATGATAACAGAATAACCGCCGCCCATCAGCGGTAGCCAAAGACAGGAAATCAAGAAAAGGTTTCCTGTTTTTTTGCGCCCAAAACCAAGCCGGATTTTGCACCGCAGTAAAATAATTTAAAAACTTTCGGAAAACATTGCCAAAATTTCCTTTTTTCCCGTAGTAGGTAGTAAGGGGGAAAATAATTGCCGGAAAGTTTGGCATTTTTTGAAACCGTCCGTATATCACTGCAAAACGGAACTGATTCTTCCGTTTTTGTCAAATTCTGTTACGAAAACACGAAAAGAAATTCCGGGGAACTTTGCCAGATTTGCCTTGCCGTGCGTAGTAAGTAATAGAGGGAGAAATCCCGCCGCATAGCTGGCAGAATCCACGCCCCGCCCGCCGGAGGTATCAGCAAAAGCCCACACAGAGGAAGTCGTCACTTTCTTAGAGCAAGATTCTACCACAGTACCAAATTTCGCTAATCGCTCAATTTTGTCCTGCGGGAATCTTGTTGGGGTTGCCACCCCAAGCCCGCCTTTTTGCGGCTTGCGCCGCTTGAAAAATCCCCGAAAAAATATTTTCGGATTTTTCAAAAAACACTTCCGCTTTGCCCCCTGTTTTTCTCCTATTAGTGAAAGGGCAAAGCATAAAAAGAAAGGAGTTGAAGCCTATGAAAAGATACAACACGCCCCACCGCCGCTGGGTAATCAAGACACGCTTGACCGAGGAAGAATATGCAGAGTTTTCCGAGCGTGTCACCCTCTGCAAAATGAGCCAAGCCGAGTTTATCCGGCAAGCCCTCATTAAGTCAAGCATACGCCCGGTCATTACCGTTTCCCCGGTCAATGATGAATTACTCTCTGCCGTTGGGAAACTCACAGCCGAGTACGGGAAAATCGGCGGCAACTTGAACCAGATTGCCCGCTGTCTGAACGAGTACGGCGCACCCTATAACGCCCTCTCCCAAGAGGTACGAGCCGCCACAGCGGAGCTTGCCGCCTTGAAGTTTGAAGTCTTGCAGAAAGTAGGTGAAGCCGTTGGCAACATTCAAACATATCAGCTCTAAAAATGCCGATTACGGAGCTGCCGAGCAGTACCTAACTTTTGAGCATGACGAATTTACCATGAAGCCCACGCTAGATAAAAACGGGCAGATAGTTCCGAGGACAGGCTATCTCATTTCCTCTCTGAATTGCGGTGATGAAGATTTCGCCATAGCGTGTATGCGCTCCAATCTGAAATACGGCAAGAACCAAAAACGGGAGGACGTAAAGAGCCACCACTACATTATCAGTTTTGACCCCCGTGACACACAGGACAACGGTTTGACCGTAGACCGGGCGCAACAGTTAGGCGAGCAGTTTTGTAAAGAGCATTTCCCCGGACACCAAGCCCTTGTATGCACCCACCCGGACGGGCATAACCACAGCGGCAACATTCATGTGCATATCGTAATCAATTCATTGCGGATTGAGGAAGTGCCATTGCTGCCCTACATGGAAAGACCAGCCGACACAAGGGAGGGCTGCAAGCACCGCTGTACGGACGCAGCTATGGAGTATTTCAAAGCGGAAGTCATGGAGATGTGCCACCGGGAAAACCTCTATCAGATTGACTTGCTGAACGGGAGCAAGAACCGCATTACCGAGCGTGAGTATTGGGCGAAGCGGAAAGGACAAGCCGCACTGGATAAGGAGAACGCTTCCCAAGCCGCCACGGGAGAGCCGCCCAAACAGACCAAGTTTGAAACCGACAAGGAGAAGCTACGGCGCACAATCCGAGCCGCCCTGTCCTCTGCCGTTTCCTTTGAGGATTTTTCCGGGAAGCTGCTACAACAAGGCGTGACCGTCAAGGAGAGCAGGGGGAGATTATCGTATCTCACGCCGGACAGGACGAAGCCCATCACCGCCCGGAGATTAGGTGATGATTTTGACCGTGCCGCCGTACTGGAAACACTCACCCAAAACGCACAGAACGCCGCCAGAGCCGCCGAAAAGCCCCTACCCAGACAGGAATACCCCCGGAGCATAAAAGACCATTTACAGCGCAACAAAGCCGCCATAAACGCCCCGAAACAGGACAGCGTACAGCGCATGGTAGACATAGCCGCCAAGAAAGCCGAGGGCAAGGGGAAAGGCTATGAGAAATGGGCGACCTTGCACAACTTGAAGCAAATGGCGGCTACCGTGAGCGTTTATGAGGAATCCGGCTTTTCTTCCCCGGAAGAACTGGAAGCTGCCCTTGCCGCCGCCAATGCGGGCTTGCATGAAACCACCGGGAAACTGAAAGCCGTGGAAAGCACTTTACGGGAGAAAAAGGACTTGCAGAAACAGCTATTGGCGTATATCAAGACCAAGTCAGCCCGTGACGGGCTAAAAGCACAGAAAACAGAGAAAGCCCGTAAGAGCTACCGGGAGCAGCACGAAAGCGAGTTTATCATTTCCGAATCTGCCGCCCGGTATTTCAAGGCACAGGGAATCTCCAAGCTGCCAGCGTCCAAAGCCCTACAAACGGAGATTGAGCAGCTTACCAAAGAGAAAAACGCCCTTTATAACGAGTACCGGGAGAAGAAAGCAAGTGTCCGGGAATTGCAGACCGTGAAAAGCAATCTTGACAAGATATTACGCCGTGAGCCGGAACGGGGAAAGGGGCGGGAAAATGAACGGTAAACGCCCCTGCATGGACTACCCACAGTACAGAGCCGCCCGCCGCCTTGTACATGAGTGCTGCAACTACGATAACGGCAACTGTATCTTGCTGGATAACGGCGAGCCTTGCGTATGCGTCCAGAGTATCAGCTATTCGCTTATATGCCGCTGGTTCATTACCGCCGTTCTGCCGCTGGACGGGAAACTGGAAGCCGCCCTACTCCACCGGGCAGACAGGAAACGCTGTACCGAGTGCGGCGGCTATTTTCTCCCCAAGTCAAACCGGGGGAAATACTGCCCGGATTGCGCCGGACGCATGAAAAGAATCAGAGCTGCACAGCGCAAGCGGAAACAGAGGGATAAATGTCACGCTTTAGGATATTCCAAACCCCCGTAAATCAAGGCTTTTTTGACCGCCCTCAAAGGGTAGACGATAGTTATATCCTTTACCCCCGAAAACGGCGTTCTAAAGCGTAACAGAAGCCCAAAACAGACCAAAGGAGGAACGAATGGCAGACAACCGCAAATATTACTACCTAAAGCTGAAAGAGAGCTATTTTGACGAGGACGCTATCGTGCTGCTGGAAAGTATGCAGGACGGTATGCTCTACTCAAACATTCTCTTGAAGATGTACCTAAAATCGCTGAAAAACGGGGGAAAGCTCCAGCTTGCCGAGAATATCCCCTACACCGCACAGATGATAGCCACCATCACCCGCCAGCAAGTCGGCACAGTGGAGAGGGCTTTGCAGATTTTTATGAAACTGGGGCTTGTAGAACCCTTGCAGAACGGGGCTTTGTACATGAGCAACATAGAACTCTTAATCGGTCAGTCCTCTACCGAGGGGGAGAGGAAACGCCGTGCAAGGCTGGCTTTACAGGAACAGAAAGCCTTGCCGGAAGCCGTGGCGGACAAACGTCCACCAGACGGGGCGGACATTTGTCCACCAGAGATAGAGATAGAGAAAGAGATAGATATAGAGTTAGAGATAAAGAGAGAGGGAGAGCTAAAGAAAGGACAGACAGCCCCCGCCCCTTTTGGCAGATACAAAAACGTATTCTTGTCAGAAAAAGAGCTTGCGGAGCTGCAAGAGGAGCTTCCCGGCAAATGGGAGTATTACATAGACCGCTTATCCGGCTATATCGCTTCCAGCGGGAAGAAATACAAGAACCATGCCGCCACTATCCGGCGCTGGGCGGCTGATGACAGGGTAAAGGAGAAACCGAAAAAAGGAATCCCCGATTATTCCTACAAAGAGGGCGAAAGCCTTTGACCGCATAAATACAACGCCCCGTAAACAGGGCGTAAAAGACCATGAACAAGGAGGAACGATTTTATGAGTGATTATGATAACGCTATTTTCCGGCTTGCCACGGCACAGGAAGCAGAGCCGGAGGACTACACAGGGGAGGACGGGCTTTTATACTGCGGGAGCTGCCGCCAGCCCAAAGAAGCCTACTTCCCGGAGGGCAAGACCTTTTTCGGACGTGATCGCCACCCCAAAGAATGTGACTGCCAGCGGAAACGCCGGGAAACGCTGGAAGCCAGACACCGGGAATACAAGCACCGGGAGGAAGTGGAACGGCTGAAAAGAATCGGCTTTACCGACCCGGCTATGCGGGAATGGACGTTTGAGAACGACAACGGGAAATGCCCCCAAATGCACAAAGCCCATGCCTATGTGGAGTGTTGGGAGGAAATGAAAGCCGGGAATATCGGCTATCTGTTATGGGGCATGGTAGGCACAGGCAAAAGCTATTTTGCCGGGTGTATCGCCAATGCCCTTATGGAGAAAGAGGTTTCCGTGTGCATGACAAACTTTGCCTTGATACTCAACGACCTTGCCGCCAGCTACAAGGACAGGAACGAGTACATAGCCCGCCTTTGCAGCTTCCCTCTGCTTATCCTTGACGATTTCGGCATGGAGCGTGGCACGGAATATGGCTTAGAGCAAGTCTATAACGTGATTGACAGCCGATACCGCAGCCAAAAGCCGCTGATTGTCACCACAAATTTGACGCTGGAGGAATTGCAGAACCCGGAGGACACCGCCCACGCCCGCATTTATGACCGCCTTACAGAAATGTGTACCCCCGTCCGCATTACCGGGGAAAATTTCAGAAAAGCCAGAGCAAGGGAGAAAATGGAACGCCTTAAAAAGCTGCTGAACGGAAAGGAGATTTGCCTATGACCGACACGCCCAAGAAAAGCACCGCCACTACCGCCCGCCGCCCGGATTGCGTGACAGAAGTACGCAGAGGGAACACCGTCCTTGTGGTTTCCGGCTATTTCAAACAAGGCACTACCGCCACCGCCGCCGACAAGATGATGAAAGTGCTGGAAGCGGAAAGCGCAGCCGGAGGAACAGCCGCACACGCTATGTAATGCGATAATCCTTAATAAAATAATGTGATATTTTTCGACATAAAGTAGCAAAAAGGACTGTACAGCAAGCCCCGCCCTATGGTATAATAGACCTACGGAATAGTGGGGCTGGCTGTCGGAAATGGAGGAAACCATGACAAGACAGACAACCCAAAAACGCATTACCGCCCTATATCCGAGATTGTCGCACGAGGACACGCTTCAAGGCGAATCCAATTCCATAAGCAACCAGAAGCGAATCCTTGAAGCCTACGCCAAACAGAACGGCTTTTCCAACCTCAAATGGTACACGGACGACGGATTCTCCGGGGCAAATTTCCAAAGACCCGGCTTCCAGTCCATGCTTGCCGACATTGAAGCGGGGCTTGTGGGAACGGTTATCGTAAAGGATATGTCAAGGTTAGGGCGAAATTATTTACAAGTGGGAATGTACACAGAAATGATTTTCCCACAGAACGGCGTCCGCTTCATTGCAATCAATGACGGCGTAGACAGCGCACAGGGCGAGAATGATTTTGCGCCCTTGCGTAACATTTTTAACGAATGGCTGGTGAGAGATACGAGCAAGAAAATCCGGGCGGTAAAACGCTCAAAAGGCATGAGTGGGAAGCCCGTCACAAGCAAGCCCGTGTACGGCTACCTCATGGACGAGGACGAAAATTTCATCATTGACGAAGAAGCCGCCCCGGTAGTAAGGCAGATTTACAGCTTATGCCTTGCGGGGAATGGACCGACCAAGATAGCCCGTATGCTTACCGAGCAGGAAATCCCCACGCCGGGAACGCTGGAATACCGCCGGACGGGAAGCACACGCCGCTACCACCCCGGCTACGAGTGCAAGTGGGCGGCGAATACCGTGGTACATATCCTTGAAAACCGGGAATACACGGGCTGCCTTGTGAACTTCAAGACCACCACACAATCCTACAAGAGCAGCAAGATTATCTACAACAGCGAGGACAAACAGGCAATCTTTGAGAACCACCACGAACAGATAATCGACAGGGACACATGGGAACGGGTGCAGGAGCTACGCAAGCAGCGCAAACGCCCTAACCGCTATGATGAAGTGGGCTTGTTCTCCGGCATACTCTTTTGTGCCGACTGTGGCAGCGTCATGTACCAGCAGAGGTATCAGACCGAAAAACGGCGGCAGGACTGCTATATCTGCGGCAGCTACAAGAAGCGCACGGCAGACTGTACGGCGCACTTTATCCGCACCGACCTTTTAACCGCCGGAGTGACCGAGAACCTACGGAAAGTCACCAGCTACGCCGCCAGGCACGAAGCCCGGTTTATGAAGCTGTTGACCGACCAGACCGAGGACGGGAGCAAACGCCGCAACGCCGCAAAGAAGAAAGAGCTGGAAGCGGCAGAAAAAAGGATTGCGGAACTCTCCGCCATCTTCAAGCGGCTGTATGAGGACAGTGTGACCGGGCGCATATCGGACGAGCGTTTCACGGAACTTTCGGCAGACTACGAAGCCGAGCAAAAGGAACTGAAAGAGAAAGCCGCCGCTTTGCAGAGCGAACTTTCTAAAACGCTGGAAGCCACGGCAAACGCTGAAAAGTTTATGAAAGTGGTACGCAAGTACACCAGCTTTGAGGAACTCACCCCTACCCTGTTACGGGAGTTTGTGGAGAAAATCGTAATCCACGAATCGGAAGCCCTTGACGGGAAACGCCGGGGGAAGCTCCGCAGACAGGAAATCGAAATCTATTACTCTTTTGTCGGCAAGGTAGAATTGCCCGACTAAAGCCCGACCCGTCCGGCAGTCAGCCGGATAGGGAACGGCAAAATTTTTTACACTTCTTTTACTTCTTTATCTCACATGAGAAAAAAGCCAGGGCATGAAACAGCTCATGGCGGGCGGCGGTGTGGCCCTGATTGGGATACAGCTCATCCCCATGCTGGCGAATTTGTTCAGCTAAGCCATGCAGAACATCCTCAACACAATCGCGGACTGGTTCCGGGAGCTGCTGGAAGCGTGCATTATGGGCAACCTAGATGGACTGTTTGACCAGATCAACACGGAAGTGGGAACCATCGCGGCAAGTGTGGGGCAGACCCCGGCGGGCTGGAACGCCGGGGTCTTCTCCATGATCCGCAGTCTGAGTGAAACAGTAGTGGTGCCAATCGCAGGCATGGTGCTCACCTTTGTGCTGTGCTATGAGCTCATCAACATGATCATAGAGCGGAACAACCTCCATGATTTTGACAGCTTTACCATCTACAAGTGGATTTTCAAGACCTTTGTGGCGGTGTACCTGGTGTCCCACACCTTTGACATCACCATGGCCATATTTGAGCTGGGCCAGGTGATGGTGCGGCGGAGCGCCGGACTGATTACCGGCAGCACCAGCGTGGACTTCGCGCTGGCGCTGGGGGATGTGGAGGCTCAGCTGGGGGCCATGGGTACGGGGGAGCTGTTTGGGCTGATGATGGAGACCCTGCTGCTGCGAGTGACCATGCCCATTCTGTCCCTGTGCGTCATGCTGGTGCTGGTGGGCCGGATGGTGGAGATCTACATCTACTGCTCTGTGGGGGCCATCCCCTTCGCCACCATGACCAACCGGGAGTGGGGGCAGATGGGCAGCAACTATCTGCGCGGTCTTGTGGCCCTTGGGCTGCAAGGCTTCTTTATTATCGTCTGCGTGGCCATCTACGCGGTACTGGTGGGGCAGATCAACGGCGCGGCCAATCTCCACATCGCAATCTGGCAGTGTGTGGGCTATACGGTGCTGCTGTGCTTTTCGCTGTTTAAGACCGGAGCGGTCAGCAAGGCGATCTTCAACGCCCGCTGATCAATGGATAAATATAAGGAGGGATTCAGGCAACATGGAGGAACACAAGGCTTCCGGCGCGCCCGGCGCGGCGATTCCCAGTGTGAGCGTTAAAATCTATCCGGTGGAGCGAAAGGCGGGCTCCAAGCTGCTGGCCTTCGCCAGCGCCAGCCTGGGCGGCGTGTTCGCCGTCAACAATATCCGCATTTATGATACGGAGAAGGGCCCCTTCGCCGCCATGCCCAGTAGCAAGGGGAAGGACGGCAATTATCACGATATCTGCTGCCCCACGACGAAGGAGATGCGGGAGGCCCTGCACGGCGCTGTTTTGGGCGCGTATCATAAAGCCATGGAGCAGGAGCGCCCTTCTGTGCGTGGCGCAATCAAGGACGCGGCCAAAGAGCCGGCGGAGCGCCCGGCCCAGGCGCATAAGGCGGAGAAAGGGGCGCGGTGACGGCCACTTTGCCCCATAATGCAGGGGGATGAAAAACAATTATATTAAGGAAGGGATGTGCCATGGACCACACAGAATTGACCACTGGGCTTTACAACAAAATGGCGGCGGAGCTGCTGGCCCTGCGGAGCGCGGAGCACCAGCGGCCCCTCTACCGGCATGACGGCTCCTACGCCTGGGCCCACGGGGAGCTGGACCAGTACCGGGCCTGCCAAAGGGCCAACGCCGCCTGCGCACAGGCCATAGACGCGGCCATTCAGGCGGGTTTTGACGGGATGCACCTCAACGCGGATGTGAAGGGTGTTCTGGCGGAGTTCGGCCCGGAACGGGTGGCCTATGTGCTGGCCGCCACCATTCAGCGCAAGGACTGGGACGAACGTTTTTCCCGCAGCAATCAGGCATGGGCGGCGGCTGTCCCTATGTTTGTGGACGAGGACCGCCGCTTTGCCTTTGTGATTAACAGCCATTCCACGCTTCTGAACGGCTTTGTCTCCATGGCCCGGAAGGAGATGGACGCCATGCGGGAGCAGCTGGAGCAGAAACCATCCATCAAGGCTCAGCTTGCGGCAAAGCCGGTTTCCGGCGAGCCGCCCGCCGCGAAACCGAAGGATCGCGAGGTGAGATAAGCTATTTTCTGTGACAATACCAGTTTAACATTAGGATCACTGTTTGACGGCATAGGGGGCTTTCCCTATGCCGCTTCTTTTTATGACGTCCGCGCTCTGTGGGCCAGCGAGATTGTGCCGGATTGTGTATCCGTCACCCGGCGGCACTTCCCGGACATGGCCCACGCCGGGGACGTGACCCAGCTCCACGGCGGAAAACTCCCGCCTGTGGACATCGTGACATTCGGCAGCCCGTGTCAAGGGCTGTCACTGGCAGGCCAGCGCCGGGGGCTGGCGGACGAACGCAGCGGCCTTTTCATGGAGGCCATACGGATAATTGATGAAATGAGGGAGGCGACACATGGCGAATATCCACGGTTCGCGCTGTTCGAGAACGTCCCCGGCGCTCTGTCGTCCGCAGGAGGACGTGACTTTGCGGCTGTGCTGCAATCGTTCACAAAGACCCAAATTCCAATGCCTGATTCTGGACGGTGGGCAAACGCCGGGATGGTACGAGGCAGAGGCGTTGATCTCGCTTGGTGCGTGTACGACGCCCAATATTTCGGCACAGCACAGCGGCGCAGGCGCCTGTTTCTTGTCTGCGATTTTGCAGGACAATGTGCCGGAGAAATACTCTTTGTCCCCAAAAGCCTGCGCGGGTATTTTGAGGCGGGCGGAACGCCGCGGCAAGGACTTGCCGCCTTTGCTGAAAGCCGCCCTGATACAGCGGGCGGGGAAATCGCCGTTCTGAACGATCAGGGCGGGGCATCGCCGGCGGCGGAACGCTCCGGCCTCTCTCCCACCCTCCGCAGCCAGACCCACGGCAATCTGCCGGTCATCGCGGAACCCCTGTGCATGGGGACCGGTCAGGCCCACGCCGGTATTCTGGACAATCAATCTGTAACCCTGACCGCCGCCCATGAGCGGCCCGTTCTGATCCACCCGCAGATTGCGGGGACGCTGTGCGCCTCCGGGGCCGGACTTTCCCGGCCTGGCGGAATGGGGAGCGAGCCGGACCTGTGCGTAGCCAGCGCGGGCTTCCGTTATAAAGCCGGGAGCGGGGCGGGGAACGTGGGCTATCAGGCGGAGACCGCCCCCACGCTGATCGCGGAGCAGCCCAGCGGTATTGTCAGCGTTCTTCCGGATTGGGAATTGACCGTGCGGCGGCTGACCCCGCTGGAAACGGAGCGGCTGATGGGGTTCCCGGATTTTTGGACGCGGTGCGGCCATGACGGGAAGCCCGTCAGCGATACCAAACGCTATTCCATGTTAGGCAACTCCGTCGCGGTCCCCTGCGTGGCCTATATCATGCAGGGCGTCCGGGACGCGCTGAGAGAGGAGGCGTAATCATGCCCTATGTGCCGGTCCCCAAGGACCTGACGAAAGTAAAGACCAAGGTGGCCTTTAACCTTACCAAGCGCCAGCTCGTCTGCTTCGGCGCAGGCGGGCTGGTTGGCATTCCCGCCTATCTCCTCACCCGGGGCGGCATGGGGAACGAGGGCGCGGCGCTGCTGATGATCGGCCTGATGCTGCCCTTCTTTTTGTTCGGCATCTACGAAAAGGACGGCCAGCCCCTGGAGCAGGTGCTGGGCCACTTCATCCGGGCGCAGTTCCTCGCCCCCAAGGTCCGGCCCTACCAGACCGAGAATTTTTACAATGCCCTGGCGCAAATGAGCGGCCAGGAGAAGGAGGTTCACGCGATTGCAAACAAGGCAGGAAAAGCAGGCAAACAATCTGCAAGCGGCAAAACGGCGGCACGAAACGGATAAGGCTGGGCTGCGGGACGCCATCCGCCTGACCCCGGACGCCAGACTCACAGCCGCCCAGAAACGGCGGCTGGCCGCGTCCGTCCAAAAGGCCAGGCGGGAGGGCAGAATTCCCAAAACCGCCCAGCAGACCATCCCCTACCGGGAGATGGGCCGGGACGGCATCTGCGCGGTGTCGGAGCGGCTTTTCACCAAGCAGGTGCAGTTTTACGATATCAACTACCACTTGGCCCAAAACGAGGATAAAAACCTGATTTTCGAGCATTGGTGCGATTTTCTCAACTATTTTGACAGCTCCATCCGGGTCCAGTTCTCATTTCTGAACCAGCCCGCGGACCTGGAGGAGCAGCGCCGGTCCATCCGCATCCCCGATCAGGCGGACGCGTTCAACTCCATCCGGGAGGAGTACGCGGATATGCTCAAAAACCAGCTCGCCAAGGGCAACAGCGGCCTGAACAAGACCAAGTACCTCACCTTCGGCGTGGAGGCGGACAGTCTGAGGGAGGCCAAGCCCCGGCTGGAGCGCATCGAGGCGGACGTGCTGGCCGGTTTCAAAACTCTGGGCGTCCAGGCCCGCGCCCTCAACGGCTATGAGCGGCTGGCCGTCCTCCACAAGATGTTCCACCCGGCGGACGGCCAGAAGTTCCGCTTCGCCTGGGACGCCATCTGCAAGACCGGCCTGTCCAGCAAGGACTTTATCGCCCCGGATAGCTTTACCTTCAAAAATGGCCGGATGTTCCAGATTGGGCGGACTTACGGGGCCATGTCCTTTTTGCAGATTCTGGCCCCGGAGCTGACCGACCGGATGCTGGCGGATTTCCTCGACCTGGAGCACAGCATGGTGGTGACGCTGCACATCCAGTCCATCGACCAGAGCGCCGCCATTAAACGTGTAAAGCGGAAAATCACCGATTTGCAGAAAATGACCATTGAGGAAGTGCGCCCAGATAGGGCATTGTGTGAAGTAGCGTAAGGTACTACCCCGTAAGATAACACGGGAAACAATCT
>NZ_QWEK01000043.1 GCF_009935845.1 Pseudoflavonifractor sp. 524-17
ACGGAAGTTAAGCTCATCTGCGCCGAAAATACTTGGCTGGAGACGGCCTGGGAAGATAGGTAATGCCAACACGGAAAAGCGGACAGCCTTTTGGCCTGTCCGCTTTTTCGCTTTCAACCAGGACAGAAGAAAGGGGCAGGAAAATGTTACTTCATTTTGATGACATGGAACTGACAGTTTTAGAGCATTTCCAGGGGGGTGAGAAGTCGCTGAAGGCCCAAATGTACTTGGACGGCCAGAATAAGATTATGCGCAGTTTTTTGGAGCCGGGGGCATCTGTGGGACTGCACACTCATGAGGCAGGCAGCGAAATTATCTACATCCTGGAGGGTACCGGAAAGGCAGTGACCGATGGGGTGGAAGAGCGGCTGGTACCGGGCGTGTGCCATTACTGTCCCAAGGGCAGCGCCCACACGGTGATCAATGACAGCGACGGAGATTTAAGATTCTTTGCGGTTGTGTGCACGCAGTGACATAAAAAATTCCTGGAACGGCGTCTGATTGTCCAGTTCCAGGAATTTTTTGTTCATTAGGAGTTGTCCAGACCGGTGAAGAGGGTTTTCCGGTGGAGCAGGCAGTAGAAAAAGCCGGTCAGATCCGCCAATATCCACCCAATAGGGACAGCCCACCAGATGCCGCGGGTGCCAATGGCGGGGCTGGCGGAGAGGGTATAGGCCAACAGGACCCGGGTGCCCAGGGAAATGATGGTGAGGACCAGAGACATACCTGGCCGCGCTACCGCGCGGTAGAGGCCGTAGAGCAAAAACAGACAGCCGATCCCCCAGTAGAAGGCCCCCACAATGCGGAGATATTCCACACCAATGACCAGAACTTGGGTCTCATGGGGCTGGACAAAGAGAAGGAGCAGCGGCCGGGCCAGGCAGACGACCACCAGAGAGATGACCAAGCAGAAAAGGAACACCGTGAAAACCGCGCTGCGAATGCCCTTTTGAATCCGCCCACCTTGTTTGGCGCCATAGTTTTGTGCCACGAAGGTAGAGAAAGCGTTGCCGAAATCCTGAACCGGCATATAGGCGAAGGAGTCGATTTTGACCGCTGCGGCAAAGGCGGCCATCACTGTGGTACCAAAGCTGTTGATGAGGCCCTGTACCATGAGAATGCCGAAGTTCATCACCGACTGCTGGAGACAGGTGAGCAGCGAGAAGCGGGCGATTTCTCCCAGCTGGGCCGGGCGGAGCCGGCAGTGCTGCCGCTGGGGCCGAAGCTCGGGAAAGCGGAAGAGGGTGTACAGGGCGATGCCGATGCCGGAGAGGTACTGGGATAGAACCGTGGCCCCGGCGGCGCCCGCTACCTCCCAGGCAAAGCCCAGAACAAAGAGCAGGTCCAACAGAACGTTGAGCACGGCGCAGGTACCCAAAAAGAGAAGGGGAACCAGAGAGTTGCCTACGGCACGGAGGAGCGAAGCAAAGTAGTTATAGAGAAAGACGGCAGGCAGCCCCCAAAAGATCACCCAGAGATACCGGCGCATCAGAATATAAGCGCCGTCCGGCACCTGGAGGAGGCGGAGAATGGAGTCAATACACCCAAAGACCAGCAGGTTCAGCGCCAGCGTCACCGCCGCCACCAGCACAAAGGAGGAGAAGACACTGGAGCGGAGCCGCTCCTGGTCGCCCGCCCCCTGACAGATGGAAAAAATCGCCCCGCAGCCCATGGACAGGCCCAGGAGAATGGAGGTCAGAAAGGTCATCAGCGTAAAGGCGGAGCCAACCGCCGCCAGGGCTGTGGCCCCTAAAAAACGGCCTACAATCAAGGTGTCAGCCACGTTGTAGAGCTGCTGGAGCAGGTTGCCCAGCATCATGGGGAGCGCAAAGAGGAGGAGAGTCCTGGTAATGGGCCCCTGAGTCAGGTCACCCCGCATGGACATTCCGCCTTTCCATAAAAAATTTGTGCCGGGGAAACCCCGAACCTTAGAAGCTGCGCCAATGGTATTGCCGCAGCTTCTTAAAAGTATAACAGGAGAAGAGGGCGGATACAAGTGCCAGAGGAAAGAAATACAGAAATAGATGGGAAACAGCATTGACTTTTTTGAATTTTCAGATATAATAGAAGAGCTTGCGAAAGACAGGCAACATCCTTGCTCCCGCTCCGGCGGGGGCCATACGTCCATAAGGAGGTGCAAGAAACATGGCAAAGCTGAATGCGAATTATGAGGCGGTCTTTATCCTGGATCCCAATTTGGGTGAGGAGGCCACCGCCGCCCTGGTGACCAAGTTCAAAACTCTGGTGGAGAACAACGGCACCCTGACCGAGGTTGACGAGTGGGGCAAGCGCCACATGGCCTATCCCATCAACGACCTGACCGATGGTTATTACGTTCTGATGACCTTTGGCTGCGTTCCCAGCTTCCCCCAGGAGCTGGATCGTATTTTCCGCATTACCGACGGCGTGATGCGCTCCATGATCATCTGTAAGGATGAGTAAGGAGGCAGATTCATGCTGAATCGAATTATCCTGATGGGCCGCCTCACCCGCGACCCGGAGCTCAGGCACACCCAGACGGGGACCCCTGTGGCCTCCTTCTCGCTGGCGGTGGACCGGGATTTCAAGGACAAGACCACCGGCGAAAAGGCCACGGATTTTATCGACATCGTGGCCTGGCGGCAGACGGCGGAGTTCGTCTCCCGCTTCCTCACCAAGGGCCGTATGGCCGTGGTGGAGGGCCGGCTCCAGCTCCGGGATTGGACCGATAAAGAGGGCAACAAGCGCCGCTCCGCCGAGGTTGTGGCGGATAACGTCTACTTTGGCGACTCCAAGCGGGACGCCGAGGGGGCAGGCACTTACGCCCCGCCGCCGGCCTACGGTGGCTACGCGCCCCCGGCGCCGGCCCCATCCGCTCCCGCCCCCGGCTACGCCGCGCCTCCCATGGGGGGCGACCAGTTTGCCGACCTGTCCGATGACGACGGCGAGCTGCCCTTCTAAAGCGGGGGGCAATCAGCAAACAGGCCGGCTGTGCCGGCTGGGCGTGTAAGCGCCACTTCTGCTCCGCGGGGTGATTCCGCCGCGGAAGAATCGTGAAAGGAGTCTTTGTACCATGGCTATGGATAGAGAGCGTCCCCGCGGCCGCAAGCGCCGCAAGGTTTGTACCTTCTGCGTGGACAAGGTGGAGCACATTGACTACAAGGACGCGGCGAAGCTGCGCCGGTTCCTGTCTGAGCGTTCCAAGATCCTGCCCCGCCGCACCACCGGTACCTGCGCGATGCATCAGCGCCAGCTGACGGAGGCCATCAAGCGTGCCCGCCAGATCGCCCTGTTGCCCTTTGTGACCGATTGATGAGAAAATAAGAGGATCAGTCTCTGTAGCAAAACAGGGACTGGTCCTCTTCCTTTTTTGTTTGGGGCAAGGCTGTGGGGAAAGAGCCTGTCAAACGGACCTATACTTTCCAGATGCCGTATGCTATAATCACTAACGGTGTGAAATGAGACATGAAGAGGGGAGCGGTTAAAGTGAATCAGATTGGCTTTGACAACGAGAAGTATTTGGAGATGCAGTCCACCCATATCCGGGAGCGGATTGGGCAGTTCGGCAACAAGCTCTACCTGGAGTTTGGGGGCAAGCTGTTTGACGACTTTCACGCCTCCCGGGTGCTGCCTGGATTCGCGCCGGACAGCAAGATCCGTATGCTCAAGGAGCTGAAAGACAGCGCCGAGATCGTAATCGCAATCTGCGCCTCTGACATTGAGAAAAACAAGGTGCGGGGGGACCTGGGCATTACCTATGACGTGGATGTGCTCCGCCTGATTGACGTGTTCCGCTCCAACGGGCTCTTTGTGGGCAGCGTGGTGGTGACCCAGTACGCCGGCCAGCCCGCTGCTGCGGCCTTTAAACAGCGGCTGGAGACGTTGGATATCCGGGTCTACCTCCATTACCCCATTGAGGGCTATCCCAATAACATCGCCCTCATTGTCAGCGATGACGGCTATGGCAAAAACGACTACGTGGAGACTGCCCGCCCCCTGGTGGTGGTGACCGGCCCCGGTCCCGGCAGCGGGAAGATGGCGGTGTGCCTGTCCCAGCTCTACCACGAGTACCGCCGGGGCAGAGAGGCTGGCTACGCCAAGTTCGAGACCTTTCCTATCTGGAACCTCCCCCTTCAGCACCCGGTGAATCTGGCCTACGAGGCGGCCACCGCCGACCTGGGCGACGTAAATGTAATCGACCCCTTCCACCTTCAGGCCTATGGGGAGACCACTGTCAACTATAACCGGGATGTGGAGATCTTTCCGGTGCTCTCCGCCATATTTGAGAAGATTATTGGCGCCTGCCCCTATAAATCCCCCACCGATATGGGGGTGAACATGGCGGGAAACTGCATTATTGACAGCGATGCGGTGGAAGACGCCGCCCGGCAGGAGATCATCCGCCGGTACTATACCGGTCTGTGTGACCGCCGCCAGGGCAAGGTGGGGGACAACCTGGTGTACAAGCTGGAGCTGCTGATGCAGCAGGTAAAGGCCAGCGCCAGACACAGGCCGGTGATTGCCGCCTCCGCCCGGGTGGCGGAGGAGACCGGCAATCCCGCCTTCGCCATTGAGCTGCTGAATGGCGAGGTGGTAACGGGGAAGACCACTGAGCTGCTGGGGGCCTGTTCCGCCACGCTGCTCAACGCCCTGAAGCGTCTGGCCGGCATTGAGCACGAGTGCCACCTCATCTCCCCCGAGGCGATTGAGCCCATTCAGACCGTGAAGGTGAAGCATCTGGGCTCGGCAAATCCCCGGCTCCACAGCGATGAGACCCTGATCGCCCTGGCCATCTCCGCCGCCTCCAACCCGGCGGCGGCCCAGGCGCTGGCCCAGTTGTCCAGCCTGCGGGGGTGTGAGGCCCACTCCACGGTGATCCTCTCCCAGGTGGATATCAGCACCTACGCCAAGCTGGGAGTGCGCCTGACCTGCGAGCCTCAGTATGAGACAAACAAACTCTATCACCGGTAAAAAACCCTCAGAGAGTCAAAAAACGCAAAATTTGAAGGCTTCGGAGGGGAGGATAGTGTGAAAGGGAACCGTCAGGGTTCCCTTTCGCGTCTAAGCAGACCAGACGGCTTTTCTGACATCCAAATTGCCGGCGGCAGAGTTTTAGGCTTTTTGATTTTCAAAAAAGCCGTCAATTTTCTGCTTGATCTCCGCCGGCTTGAGATATTTTAAGAGATAACCGGCGGGCTTCAGAGCCATGACCTTTTTTACGCTCTCGGGGTCGCTTCTGCCGGTCAGAAAGATGACTGGCAGATTGATAAAGGCTGGCTCCGAGCGGAGCATCTCCAAGGTCTGCCTGCCGTCGCAGATGGGCATTTCATAGTCCAGCAGGACCAGATCGGGCTGGTTCAGGGTGATGGTGCGGATGGCGGCAATCCCGGATTCCGCCAGCGCCACCTCGTAATCCTCCTCCAGCAGCCGCTTGATTCCCTGCCGGATGGTCATAGAGTCGTCCACCACAAGGATCTTTGGCTTTGGGTTGGCGTGCGCCTCTTCCGCCCGCTTTGCCAGATATTTTTCCACCTCAGACAGCTCGTTTTCGGTCTGGATTGGTGTTGCCACGCCGTCCTGAAGCAGGTGGGGGGCAATGGCGCAGTAGGCAAAATACCCCGCGCCGCCGGTATTGAACAACAGGCTGACCTGGAGCTTTTCCCGTTCGACTATTTTTTGAAACTGCTCATAGGACAGAAGATTTTCCTCTTTCAGCTCATAGTGCTGCGCGGACGAGAAAGATTCCATAATACGCGCGGAGAACTGCCGCGCAGTATATCTGGCGGCGTGCATCAGCATGGACTCCAGCTTATTGGTCTGGAGCCCCATAATTTTCCCTACTGTATTAATCAGCAGCTTTTCTTCAAACACCAGGAGGACCTCCTGTTTCTCCTCCTCCTGGTGGGTTCCGTAGACCAGGCGGTAATATACCCCTGTTCCGAACTTTTCTCCGTTGTAAGCGTCGCTGACCAGCTGGGATTCTAGGTGGAACATATCAAACACCAGCTGGACAATCACCTGTTTCATCATCGCGAGTTTTTCACCCGGCAGAATATGCTCCCATTTGCGTACCCGCTTTCCCGTAATAGAGAGATCCTCCGTCAGCGTGTGGCCAATCAGCCACCCCGCGCACACCCCTAAAAAGTGCTCTACGGCATCGGGGGCGTAGCCTGTCCGCTCCAGCTCCTCCTCCAGCGCCGGGAGGGTATTTTCCCGAAATCCCTTGTGGATACGCCGGTGCTCCTCTAGCCACTCGTACCCAATGGACTCCATATAGGCCTCTTCCTCCGCGAAATGCTTCAGCGTGTGCCCCTTGAAATATTTAATGCCCTCCTGACACGCCCACTGGCTGTCCTTGTCCTCCTCTTTGAACGTGAACAGCTTGTTGATGATCTTGAAGAGCCGCTGATGTTCTCTATCAATAACCTCTACGCCAATATTAAATTCGTCCTGCCATACAAATTGGGGGTTCATATAAAAATCCTCCTTTGCTGAACCCAGGTTCCTATGTTTTGCGGCCTGTTGATGAAAGGCTCCTTGTTAAGGCCCTCTTGAAACCTTAGACCGGACAGTCAATCCTCAAAAGCGGAAGCCTGTAAATTCAAGTCTGCATAAATTCCAACGGGTACCATTGATTGCCAAGGATACATCTTACAATTCATTATATAACATAGTATGCCGGTATGCAATCTCAAGTGCAAAGAATTCAGCGGGACAACAGACAAATACCAGGCCGGCAGAGCGCTGTGCTCTGCCGGCCTGGCGAAGGCGCTTTTCCTATCTTTCTGGTTTGCCGCTTCTAAGACTGGGCGTAGCGGGAGAGAAATTGGCGGGTGCGCTCCTGGGCGGGGTGGTTAATCACCTGGCGGGCATCTCCCTGCTCCACAATGACCCCGTTGTCCATAAAGATGACCTGGTCGGCCACATCCCGGGCAAAGGCCATTTCGTGGGTCACGATGACCATGGTGGTCTTCTGCTCCGCCAGGCCCCGGATGACCCGCAGCACCTCGCCGGTGAGCTCCGGATCCAGGGCGGAGGTGGGCTCGTCAAAGCAGAGCACATCGGGCTGAAGGGCCAACGCCCGGGCGATGGCCACCCGCTGCTGCTGTCCGCCGGAGAGCTGGTGGGGGTAGTGGTCCGCCCGACCGGCCAGCCCCATCTGGGCCAGCAGTTCCCGGGCCTGGGCCTCGTTCTCCGCCTGGATGGCCTTCCGGCGGGCCTTGTAGCCGGGCTGCTCTCTGGCGAGGAGATCCTTGGCCAAGGTGATGTTTTGAAGGGCGGTGTACTGGGGAAACAGGTGGAACGCCTGGAAGACCAGCCCGAAGTGGAGCCGCTTTTTCCGCACCTCCCTCTCCCGCTGGGTGGCGGGATCGGCGGCGTCAAAGAGCACCTCGTCCCGGACGGAGATGACGCCCTGGCCGGGGGTCTCCAAAAAGTTCAGGCAGCGCAGCAGCGTGGTCTTGCCGGAGCCGGAGGAGCCGATAATGGCCAGGGCCTGTCCCTCCTCCAGGGAGAAGCTGATGCCCTTGAGCACCTCTGTCCTGCCAAAGGTCTTTGTAATGCCTGTCGCGGTCAGAATCGCCATACTGTTCCTCCTATACCTTAAAATAATCCAGCTTTTTCTCAATGCGGCCCAAGGCAAGCGTTACCACGCCGTTGAAGATTAAAAAGAATACGCCGGTGTAGAGCAGGGGCCAGAGCATTCCTTTGTTGCCGAACTCCTTGGCCATCATAATGATCTCCTTGACCATGATAAAATTGGCCAGAGAGGTGTCCTTCACCAGCGTGATGATCTCGTTGCCGATGGGGGGGACAATGCGCTTAATGAGCTGGAGGAGGGTGACGTGGAAAAAGATCTGGGACCGTGTCATGCCCAGCACCTGCCCGGCCTCCTGCTGGCCGTGGGGGACGCCCTGGATGCCGCCCCGGAAGATTTCAGAGAAATAGGCGGCGTAGTTGAGGATGAAGGCCAGGGCGGCGGAGGTGAGCCGGGGGAGGGAGTGCCCCGGGCCGAAGATAATCCCCGGCAGGTAGAAGACCACCACCAGCTGGAGCATCAGAGGGGTGGAGCGCATGATGTACACATAGAAGCGGGTCAGCCAGCTCAGGGGCCGGAAGCGGCTCATGGAGCCAAAGGACACAATCAGCCCCAGCGGCAGGGCCAGGGCCAGGGTGACGGCAAAGAGCTGACAGTTGAGGACGAAGCTTTTGAGCAGCATGGCAGTGACAGTCAGGAAGGACATGTTCTCTCTCCTCTACAAATACAGGTTCTGAAATACCGTCAGGGATAAAACAAGGGACGGCACAGGGCGGGAGTACTCCCGCCCCATGCCGGTAAGAAGCTGGATTCATAGGCGGAGTTCAACGCCTGTGGCTCCAGCTTCTAAGGTTATTGATTGGCCAGCAGCAGATCGTCCAGCTCGTAGCGCACAGCGATCTCATTGAGGGTGCCGTCGTCAATGAGCTCCTGCATGGCCTGGTTAAAAGCGGGGACAATATCGCTGCCCTTGCGGAAGCCCACGCCGTATTCCTCCACAGACAGCTCCAGGTTGGGGATGACCATCAGATCGGCGTAGTCCGCCTGTCCCACCAGGGCGCCGGCCAGGACGAAGTCCAGCACGCAGGCGTCGGCCACGCCGCTCTTGACCTCCAGAAGGCCGTCGGTCTGCTTGGCCACGGCCACGTAGTTCCCCTGGCTCAGGTTTTCGTCGCCGGCGATGGCGGCCTCACCGGCGGAGCCGGCCTCGGCGTCCAGATTGGCCCCCGCCAGGTCGGCGGTGGAGGTATACCGGTCCGCATCCGCGGCGCGGATGACCACCACCTGATAGTTCTTTACATAGGGGTTGGAGATAGACAGACTCTCCTCCAGTTCTTTGGTGATGGTCATGCCGTTCCAGATGCAGTCAATGCTGCCGGACTCCAGCTCCACCACCTTGGCGTCCCAGTTGATCTCCACAAACTCGGGCTCCACTCCCAGCTTCTCACAGACTGCCTTGGCAAATTCGGTCTCAAAGCCGATAAACTCGCCGTTGTCATCTGTGTAGTTCATGGGGGCGAAGACGGTATAGCCGATTTTCAGCTTGCCCTGTCCCTGGACGTAGGCCAGGTCGCTGTTGTCCACAGCCTCTGGGGAGGCCGTGGGGTCAGAATTGGGGGCGGATGGGGTGCTGTTGCCGGGGGTCTGGGCCTGACCGCTGGAGCAGGCGGCCATAGACAGGCCCAGCGCGGCGGCAAGGGCCAGAGAGAGCAGTTTCTGTTTCATGATGTATTCCTCCATCTGTCATCTGTCGGATTTGACACAGTAACGCGCCGTTGCTTTAGTATAGTAACACAATAAAGCGCCCTTGGGAAGGGGGGAACTAAAAATTCTCCCGGGCCGGAGAAAAAACGCGGCTGGCACAGGGACTTTTTCAACACAATCACAAATCGGGACCGGCGTCTGAGGGAAGACGCCGGTCCCGATTGGAAGGAGAAGGGAAAAACTATTCCTGGGCCTGTAGGGAGCAGGCACCGTGGAAAATGGGCTTCCACTCCACCCGCTTCACCAGGGCGGTGAGGGAAATGGGGATGTAGGTAAACATGAAGATGGGGAAGGTGAAGAGGTAGCCAATCTTCCGCAGGGGGCTGACCCGGATGTTCCGCCACTCGGCGGCGGCGGTGAGAAGGCCCAGGAGGAAGAGATTTAAGTAGAAGCACAGCAGAGACGAGACCAGGAACTCGCCGGTCTGCTCCAGCACCCGGGTGGCGAGGTAGGCGGGCTGCGTGAGGCAGACGGCCAGGAGAAAGCACTGAAGCACCAGGCCAAGCAGGGTGAACAGAGCCCCGGGAGCCACGGTCATCAGCATATCATAGCAGGAGAAGCCCGCCCGGCGCCCCCGGAAGCAGCCCCTGACCAGCCCCAGGCCGTACTTGAGATCCACCTGATAGAACCCTTTGGACCAGCGCAGCCGCTGATCCCAGGACTGGCGGAAGGCCACGGGCTGTTCGTCGTAGACCACCGCCTTTTCGCAGTAGCCGATGCGCTTGCCTCTCAGGGCGCAGCTGACGGAGAACTCGATGTCCTCGGTGAGCAGGTGGTAGGGCCAGCCGCCGTTCTCCCGGATGAGGGCGGCGGACACCAGAAAGCCGGTGCCGGATACATGGCAGTTGGTGCCCAAACGCATCCGCGGGCGGTTGAGGAAGCGGGCCTCCCGCAGGAACCACAGGCCGTATCCGGCGGAAATCCAGTTGTCGCCGAAATTTTTGGAGTTGCGGTAACAGGTCAGGGCGTCATAGGAGCCCTGGCTGAAAGTGCGGTTCATCTGGACCACAAAGTCCGGATCCACATAGTTGTCCGCGTCAAAGACGAAATAGCCGTCATAGCCGTCCCGGCCCTCGGCGCGGAGGCGGCGGAACAGGTAGTCCATGGCATAGCCCTTGCCCACCTGCATCTTGTTGAACCGCTCATAGACGAAAGCCCCCGCGGCCCGGGCCGCCGCCGCAGTGGCGTCGGTGCAGTTGTCCGCCACCACGTAGATGTCCAGCAGCTGGGCGGGGTAGCGCTGCGCCCGGAGGCTGTGGATGAGCTGTGCGATGACGTTAGCCTCGTTCCGGGCGGAGATCACCGCCGCGTAGCGGTGAAGGGGGACAGCCGCAGCTTCTGGTGTCTTTCGTCCGCGCCCCAGGCCGAGCAGCAGGTAGAAAATTTGATAGCCGTAGGCCACTGTCAAAAAAACCGCTAAAATCAGTTGAAAAAATTGGATAAACTCCAGCATATCCATACCGTATCCTCACGAAAACAGCGGGCCGCAGCCCGGTGGTGAATTCAGGTTGTTCAAGGAATCCCTTGTACATGGATATGATAGCACCTTCTAAAAAGATTGCAAGGCGGTTTCTGCCGAATTAAGAAAACGTTAATGGAATCTTTCCCTTCTATTTAAGATTTGCGCCGCGCTCCCGGCGCAGTCACCCTTTTTTCCCGCCCCGCGTAGAATGGAGGCGGGAGGAGGATGTAAATGAATCTGACCGAGCATATTATGACCCGGAACGACTGCTATAAAGCCGGGCGGACCATCCAGCCCAAGGGCATTATGGTACACTCTCCCGGTGTGGCCCAGCCCGATGTGTCCGTCTTTCTCCGCCTTTGGAACAAGCCGGATGTAGACCGGTGCGTCCACGCCTTTGTCCACCAGGACGGCGTTACCATGACCCTCCCCTGGAACTGGCGGGGCTGGCACGCCGGCACACCGCCGGAGGGCGGCATTTCCGCCAACAATACCCACATCGGCTTTGAAATTCTGGAGCCCGCCGGACACACCTACCGCAACGGCAGCGAGATGGTGGGCTACAATGTGGAAAAAAACGCCCCCTATTTTGCCAAAGTGTATCACAACGCGGTGGAGCTGTGCGCCCTGCTGTGCCGGAAGTACCACCTAAACCCCCTCACCGACATTGTGGATCACCGTGAGGGGCACCAGCGCCGCATTGCCAGCAACCATGCCGATGTATCCCACTGGTTCCCCAAGCACGGCAAGAGCATGGACACGCTGCGCGCCGACGTAAAAGCCCTGCTGGACGGAAAGGAAGAGGGAGAGGACATGACCCAAGCCCAGTTCAACACCATGTTCGCCGCCGCTATGGCGGAGTATAATAAGCAGCTGGCCGCCCGGCCCGCCAGTCCTTGGGCCGCACAGGTGTGGAAAAAGGCCGCCGCCGCCGGTGTGCTGGACGGCACCCAGCCCCAGGCTCCCCTGAGCCGGGAACAGGCCGCCCTGGTCCTGGACCGGCTTCATCTGCTGCCGGACGGCGCCCCCGATGGGGAAGACCTCACCGCCCTGGAGCCTGGCGATCCGGAGCTGGCCGTCTCCCCACAGGACGGCACCCAGGACAGCCCGGCGGAATAGACCCATAAAACAGCCGCTCCGGATAGGCTTCCGGGGCGGCTGACGCTATCCGTATTCATAACCGCTGAACATGGTCTAACCGTTCACCAGCAGCTCTCCCGCGGTGTAGATGTCCCCTGCCCCGGCGGTGAGAATCAGGTCCCCCGGCTGGGCGATGGTTTTCAGATAGTCCGCCAGCTGGGAGAGGGAGGGGAAATACCGGCTCCCCGGGATGTGCTCGCACAGGTCTTTGGAGGAGATGCCGAGATCGTTGACCTCCCGGGCGGCGAAGATCTCCGCCAGCAGGGTAAGGTCCGGCTGCTTCAGTACCTGTACAAACTGGGAGAACAGGGCCTGGGTGCGGGAGTAGGTGTGGGGCTGAAAGGCGCAGATAATCCGCTGGTAGCCCAGCCGCCGGGCGGCGGAGAACAGGGCCTCCAGCTCCCCGGGATGGTGGGCGTAGTCGTCGTACACTACCGCGCCGTTGTACACTCCTTTGCGCTCAAACCGGCGGCCGGCCCCCTGGAAGGCGGACAGGCCCGCCTCCACCGCGGGGGCGGGGAGTTTCAGGGCGATGGCGGCGGCGGCGGCGGCCAGGGCGTTTTTTACATTGTGCAGCCCAGGTACCTGGAGCTCCACGTGGGCGAAGCGCGCCCCCTGCCAGATGACATCGAACGCAGGCAGGCCGTTGATCCACCCGATGGGCCCGGCGTGGACGTCTCCCGCCTCCAGACCGAAGGTGAGCACCGGACGGGGCAGGCCCGCCAGCGTTTTCATGGTGTTGGCGTCGTCTGCGTTGGCCACCACCACCCCGTCTTCCGGCACCAGCTCCGCGAAGCGCCGGAAGGAGCGCTCCACGTCCTCCAGATCCTTGAAAAAGTCCAGATGATCGGCCTCAATATTCAAAATCACCCCCACTGTGGGGAAGAAGGACAAAAAGGAGTTGCAGTACTCGCAGCTCTCCAGGATGATGGTGTCCCCCCGGCCCACCCGGTGGCCCGCCCCCAGCAGGGGCAGGGTGCCGCCGATCATCACCGTGGGGTCCGCTCCGGCGGCCATGGCGATGTGGGTACACATAGAGGTAGTAGTGGTCTTGCCGTGGGTGCCCGCGATGCACAGAGCGTTCTGATACCCGCGCATAATGGCGCCCCAGGCCTGGGCCCGCTCGTAGACCGGGATTTGACGGGCCCTGGCCCCGGCGATCTCCGGGTTGTCGTCGTGGGCGGCGGCGGTGCGGATCACCAGATCCGCGCCGGTGACGTTCTCCGCCCGGTGGCCGATGTCCACCCGGATACCAAGTCTTCGCAGATGCTCCACCGCCGGGCTTTCCCGCATATCAGAGCCGGTGATGATCAGCCCCATCCCGTGGAGCACCTCCGCCAGCGGGGACATGGACACGCCGCCGATTCCCACCAGATGGGCCCGGCGGCCGGGAATCATATCGCTATGGATGCTGTGTTCAACCATGGAGGTCACACGCCCTTTCCAGGAGTTTTGTTATAAGAACCTGTATTCATAACCGTTGGACACTGTCTGGCCAGGTCTTTTGCCGCCCCGCGGCGGCAAAAAGCGCGGGGATACGCAGTTGTGAATACCACTTCTGGGAAAGCCGCCCCCTAGAACGTGGATTCATAACCGTTGGACACCGTCTGGCCGGGCTTTTTGCCGCCCTGCGGCGGTAAAATCCCACGGCAATCCAGCGCCCCCGGTTGGCAAATACAGGTTCTTAAAGCGGCTGTCCTGTGAGTCTATTATTATATACCGCAGTATAGCCCCCTTACAAGGGGAAAATGCCGGATTTTCTCTCTGGGCCCATTACAAACCTTGTGTTTTCCCGGGAAATATCGTATCATAAGAAAAGAGACACCGGACGCCCAGCGGGGCAATCATACCATAGAGGAGGCCATCCTATGGAAGAGAAGAGAATGATAACAGTTACCATAGACGGTGCGGCGTATACCTATCCCTACGGGACGCCCTACCGCGCCATCGCGGCGGATTTTCAGGACCGGGTTCCCTGCGACATCCTGCTGGTCAACCGGGATGGAAAGCTCTGTGAGCTCCACAAGCGCCTGGATCGGGACTGCTCTCTGAAGATGGTCACCGCCCAGGACGTGCCTGGAATTCAGACCTATGAGCGCAGCGCGGTCTTTTTGATGCTGAAGGCCTTCTATGACGTGGCGGGCCGGGGAAATGTGGAGCAGATCCGTGTGGAGTACTCCATCAGCCGCGCCCTCTTCATCTCGGCCCGGGGCAGGTTCACCCTGGACCAGGCGCTGCTGGACCGGGTGGAGGCACGGATGCGGGAGCTGTCCGCTCAGGCGCTGCCCATCAAAAAGGAGTCCATCTCTACGGAGGACGCCATAGAACTCTTCCAGAAGGAAGGGCTGTTCCACAAGGCCCAGCTGTTCAGCTTCCGGATCAACTCCCGGGTCAACATCTACTCCCTGGACGGTTTTGTGGACTATTTTTACGGCTACATGGTGCCGGATACGGGATATATCCGGTGCTTCGGCCTGGAGCTGTTTGAAAGCGGCTTTGTGCTGCGGCTGCCCACGCTGAAGGATCCCAGCCGTCTGGGGGATTTCCGCCCCCCCAAAAAGGTCTTCCGGGAGCTGTACGAATCCAGCAAGCGGGTCGAGGCGCTGAACGTCTCCAATGTGGCGGAGCTGAACACCGCTATCTCTCAGGGGAGCGCCACGCCGCTGATTTTGACCTATGAGGCCATGATGGAGAAGAAGATCGGCGACATCGCCGCGGAGATTGCCGCACGGAAGGAGGTCCGCTTTGTTATGATCGCGGGGCCCTCCTCCTCCGGCAAGACCACCTTCTCCCACCGGCTGTCCACCCAGCTGAGAGCCTGCGGCCTGCGCCCCCACGCCATCGCCACGGACAACTACTTCAAAAACCGGGAGGACACCCCCCGGGACGAGAACGGCAACTACGACTTCGAGGGCCTGGGCGCCATGGACGTGGCTCAGTTCAATGAGGACATGGTCCGGCTGCTCCAGGGGGAGAAGGTGGACATGCCCACCTTCAACTTCAAGAAGGGCGCCCGGGAGTACAACGGCAGCTTCCTCACCCTGAGAGAGGGGGACGTGCTGGTCATTGAGGGCATCCACTGCCTCAACGACCAATTCACCCACGCCCTGCCTGAGGAGAGCAAGTATAAGATCTACATCAGCTGCCTCACCACCCTGAACATCGATGACCACAACCGTATTCCCTCCACCGACGCCCGTCTCCTGCGCCGCATCGAGCGGGACGCCCGTACCCGGGGCTACAGCGCCCAGGCCACCATCAAGATGTGGCCCTCCGTCCGGCGGGGGGAGGAGAACAACATCTTCCCCTTCCAGGACAGCGCGGATATGATCTTCAACTCGGCCCTGATCTACGAGACGGCGCTGCTCAAGCCCTATGTGCAGCCCTTGCTCTTCGGCGTTCCCCGGGACAGCGAGGAGTATATCGAGGCCAAGCGGCTGCTGAAGTTTCTGAACTACTTCCTGCCCGTCCCCGCAGACAACATCCCGAAAACCTCCCTCATGCGGGAATTCATCGGCGGAGGCTGCTACCACGCCTGATAAGCCTGGGGAGGATGGTCTATGGAACCCTTTCCATTGCCGGCCGGCGTGGCGGCCTGCCGGGATACCCTGTGGGCGGCGGGATGGCCGGCCTATCCTGTGGGGGGCTGTGTGCGGGATCTGCTCCTGGGCCGTCCGCCCGGGGACTATGATATGGCCACCGCTGCCCCGCCGGAGGTAATAATGGCGCTCTTTCCCCACACCCGGCCCACCGGACTGCGCCACGGCACCGTCACCGTCCTCACGGCGGACGGCCCGGTGGAGGCCACCACCTTCCGCCGGGACGGCGCGTACCGGGACGGCCGGCGCCCGGAGGCCGTCACCTTCAGCGCCACGCTGGAGGAGGATCTGGGCCGCCGGGATTTTACCATCAACGCCATGGCGCTGGACCGGGCCGGCAGGGTCATTGATCCCTTTGACGGACAGGGGGATCTGGAGGGGCGGGTCATCCGCTGCGTGGGGGAGCCGGAGCGCCGCTTCTCCGAGGACGCCCTGCGTATGTTCCGGGCGGTCCGACTCTCCGCCCAGCTGTGCTTCGGCCTGCCGGGGGAGACGTGGCGGGCCGTGGAGCGCTGCGCCCCCCTGGCCGCCCGGCTGGCTGCGGAGCGGGTGCGGGCCGAGGTGGAGAAAACCCTCTGCTCTCCCCGGCCCGGCGCGGTAGAGAGCCTCTTCCGCCTGGGGGTGATGGAGCGGTACACCAACCGCCGGGAGGGCAAATTCAGTTCGCTGGACCGGCTGCCCCGTGTGCCCCTGGCACAGTGGGCGGGCCTGTGCGCCGCCCTGGACCAGGACCCGGCGGAGCTTCTCACCGCCCTCCGGCTGGAGCGGCGAATCTGCTCCCCCTGCCAGCGGGGCTTCGCCCTGTGGAAGTCTGGCCTGCCCCACACTGCCGCGGGCTGGCGGCGCGCCCTGGCCCAATACGGTCAGCAGGGCGCGCAGGCCGCGGCGTGGATGGGGGACTGGGCGGGGGAAGATTCCTCTGCCGCCTTGGAGGCCGTTCTGGCCAGCGGGGACTGCTGGTCAGTGGATCGCCTGGCCCTCTCCGGCGGAGATCTGGCCGCCCTGGGTCTCCGGGGAGCGGAGGTGGGAAAAGCCCAGCGTTTCCTGCTGTCCTGCGTGCTGGACCGCCCGCAGGACAACGCCGTCCCCCGGCTGCTGGCCCTGCTGGAGCGGGAGTTTCCCGCTGGACCCTGATTCGGCCTTATTTGAAAAAGTGAGGAGTGTTGCTGTATGGACTTGATTCAGCTGGAGCGCACCCAGGACGGCTTGACAGTCCGGCTTACCGCCCAGCCCATGGGCCGGGACTGGAATGTCACCATCACCGGCGGGGATCGCCCGCACCTGGGTGCCGCCGCCCTGGGTGCCCCTTACCGCCATGCTGACGGCGCCATCGGGGCCAGCGCGTCGGTGTTGGTGCTGCCCAGTCACAAGGAGGATATTCTGGTCAAGCAGACCGCCGAGCGCCTGGCCAAACAGCTGGACTGCACTGTTCTGGTCAGCGGCGGCATCCACGTCGATCACATTGAGCCCGGACAGATCTCCGTGTTCCTCTCTCTGGCCCAAGACGCCGCCGACGCCCTGGCCCGCCGCCTGACAGGGAACAGAACCCCGCAATAGAGCGCCGAAGATTTCGGAAAGAGCGCGAATGCGGGGGCTCCGCCCCCGCATTCGCGCTCAGCAGTCCATCCGCAGGCTAGCGCTTTTATTAACTGTAGTTGAGAGCCGCTTCGCAAGGAGGCCCGCCAGTGATGGCTGACGAACAAGAGCGGCATAAGCAGGCCGGGAGCTGTAAGTTCCCGATGCGTTTTCAAGTAGTGTCCCCGCCGTTCTCCCCAGATGCCAACTGGAATACTTTCAGGTGGGAGTAAATCAGGCAGAAAATAATCGCCCTCCTGATGATAGGTGCCACCCATTTGCTCAAAAAACGACTTCTCTATAATTTATCCCTCCTGTATATTGAATTTCCCTGCAATTCAATCACGCTTGGCTGACTTCATAAAAGTGTTGGGAGGGAACATCTTTTCGGTATATTGGCCGAACTCGATATAATTTCTGCCAAACCGGGAGAGATCCTTAACGAGTATTACGTTGATCCGTCCGGCCTTTGCGTCCGCGATTAGCCGCTGGACACCTGGGCGCTGGAAGTTTGTCCCAGAGTATCCGTCATCGACGTATGTATCTACCTCGTTCCAGCCCCGCTCCTGAACATACCGGCGGAGCAGCAGCTTTTGGTTTTCAATGCTGACAGACTCCCCATCGCGCTCGTCATCGTTGCTCAGTCTGCAATAAATGCCGACATTGTATGTGTGTTCCGACATTTTGGTTACCTCCCGGCAGTTTTGACTGGCAAATCAATATGTCTTGGCGAATGGAATAGCTTCTTACTCGGCAGGGAAGGGAGACAGTTCCGCCATTGCCCGGCGGATGGCCAGCGCCTCCAATGTTTCGCCCAGGTCTTTCTCACCGGTAAATACACTGGTGACGCGGTACAGCGTTCTGCCGATGCGGACCTCTTTATAAGAAGTGGATGGAATGTGACGGGATGCCGCCGATTGTTTCATAAAGACCCCTCATTTCTGTAATATCATATTACTTATTATGAAAATATAGGTTGTCCATATTCGGCCGCGGTGAAAAACAGCGGCGCCAGGATGTGCCGGTGCTATGCGGCATAAAGCATCCACAACCGGTGATACTGCGTCTCGGTTAGCCATCCTTCCCTGTCTGGCGCTCCCGATCTTCTTGTAATCCCTGTCAGACAGGGGGCTTTGCCAGCAGAGTTCCTCTCCGCTGGCAAAGCCAGTACCGGTGAATTGAATCGGTATGCCAGCTGCATTAAGGGCAGACAAAGGCGTCCTGCTCTGACCTGTTGAAAAAGAGTTTCTGCACGTTTTGTGACTTACCAGACAAAAATGATGACTGGCGATATCCGGAAAGATATCGCCAGTCATCATTTATCCGCGCATTACAGCGGTATTTGTTTGCCTTAAATTTCAAGGCCCAGCCGTTCGGCAATCTCCTCTGGAGTAAGCCCTGCCTGTTTGGCCTGTACCATGACAGATTTCATGGTAATGGGATGGAGTAGCTTTTGCTTCTGCGCCTCAAGTACCTCGATTTCTGCGGTTTTCTTGGAAATCTTTTCCTCGAGAATGGCTACCCGCTCTTCTACGCTTCTTCTTCTTCCTGGCATAATAGAAACCTCCACAACAAGATATTTTTACTATAAAATACATGGAGTTAAATGTCAATCATTTTTTAAAAAAGAAGCGGAATTTTAACGAAAAGAATGCGGAGCGCAGAGAGCGGCAAACGGCGGTTGAAAATTTTCTCGTTTGTTTTGGCGCGGTGCCCCCAAAAGTTAGACGAGCTTTGTGAGAAGAAGATTTATTCTATCCGGCAGCTGCTCAGACGTCGCGGACAGGGCAAGTCTTCCTTGCTCAGTCCGCAGCCCTCCTTGGATAAATTGTGCAGCAATACGCACTGCCAACCTGCGAGAAAAATGATTCTTCAACGGGCTGAGTCCCGGTAATAATGAATGCGTGGGGAAATGTAAGCGCATTTATATCAATAAGGAAACTCTTGATTTGAAGCGTGTGCTCTGTGAAGCTGGCTGGGTCATCTCTGAACAAATATGCATTATGTTTTGCTGCTGCTGGCGTATTAAGTAATACGAAGAAGAAAAATGTGCCACACTTTTTGCGGCAGGTAATTGGCGCCGGGGGTCTGGGGATTGGAGGGCTCCAGGCCCCGCTCCATGGCGATTTTGCCGGCGGCGAGGCCCAGATCGCCGATTTCCCGGGCTCCCAGCAGATAAGGACAAAAGCGGACTTGCCTGTATTTGATTTATAGATACAAAAATGCTGTGATATGATGTATAAAACTACAGTTTGCGGCAGAGATTGACTTGAGTGGAGAAAGGAGAAGGCGATGACGCTTCAGCAGCTGCGTTATTTCTGTACTATGGCAAATGTACCGATACAAAGGCGGCGGAATCCCTGTATGTATCCCAGTCAAGCCTGAGTTACGCACTGTCTGAGCTGGAAAAAGAGCTGAATGTACCGCTGTTTGAGAAGCAGGGTAAGCAAGCGTTGCTGTCTCAATATGGAGAGGTCTTCCTCCCCTGCGCCCCCAGGACGCACTCAACGAGGTATCAAAGGGAACTGTGGCGCTGGAGCAGATGCTGCCCCCTACCATTAACCTGGGCTATATTACCAGCATCAGCGTGGAGTTTATCCCCCAGATCATCAACGCTTTCTTTGCCACCCAGAAAAACCGGAATATTTCTTTCAACTTCATCTCAGGAAGAAACTGCAATATGGTGCGCCAGCTGAAGGATGCGGATCAAAAATCCCCCTACCCGGATTGTGCATTTTCCGTGGAATAAGTACCGGCAGAGCCGCAGGAAAACGGGGATCTGCCATAACTGCCTCTGGAGCGAAAAAGGGCGCCCTGACCGTTGCCGCAAACCCTTCTACGGCAACGGTCAGGGCGCCTTTTTTCAAAGCAGACGCCCCAAAATCTCATGATAGCTGGGGTTGCAGGCATTCCGTATGGCGTTGTTGTCGTCCCTGCCAGTTATCAAACAAGACCTAATCGCTGGCACTGGCAGCTTTGACCGCCTTTCTTACAGTTCCAAAGAGGTTTGATAGACCCAAAGATGTTTTTGTGAAAATTTCGGAAACCGCCGGCGGGGAATGTTCGAATGCACAACTGATTTTGAATTTGCAGAGAAAAATATGTTCTGGTGCCATATGCTTTTCCCCAGGTGTTCCATTAAACTATATATTAGATAGATATAGAGCGGAACACATGCCGAGTGATAGGGGAATTGCAGATAATTTTCCGGATATTGGGAGGAAATGTGGATGGGGACGGAAGCAGAGCAGGCGTTGGACTGGGTAGAAAGGTGCTGCTGTCAGCTCATGCCTCTGATTTCACAGGTAAACCGGGCGATCTGGACCTATGCAGAGCTGTCGGGGCAGGAGTATCAATCTGCAGCCCTTTTAGTCCAGGTACTGAGAGAATACGGCTTTTCCGTAGAAGAGGACGTATGCGGCCGGCCCACCGGGTTTATTGCCTCCTATGGATCTGGCGGTCCGGTAATCGGCTTTTTAGGAGAATACGACGCGCTGCCGGGGTTAAGCCAGGCGGCGGGGGTGCCGGAGCCCGCCCCGGTAGCGGGAAGCGGGTTTGGTCACGGCTGCGGACACTGCGCTTTGGGGAGCGGGTCCCTGGCTGCGGCGCTGATAGTCCGCCGCTATTTAGAGGAAGCGGACTGCCAGGGGACAATCCGGTACTATGGCTGCTGCAGCGAGGAGAGCGACGGAATCAAGCCGCTGATGGCCCGGAGCGGGGCCTTTGACGACGTAGACTGCGTCTTTGCCTGGCATCCCGGGGGAGAGACCGGCGTACCAAATACCCAGTTAGCGGCTATGCAGGGATTTCAAGCGGTGTTTCATCTAAAAAGACCCCGGGCGCGGGGGGAGGTGAGTCCGGCGGCGGATGCCTGTGAATTGATGAACGTTGGCGTCAACTATCTGCGCAAACACGTTTCTCCCGACGCGCGCATCCACTACGCCTATACTGACCCGCTGAAGGGGACAGAAGAACAGGCCGCTCTGAGCTATGTAGTCCGGGCCCCGCGGCTGAGTGAGGTCAAGGAAATTTTGGAGCGGGTCACCGCCTGTGCCCGGGGCGCGGCCCAGATGACGGGGACACAGGTGGAGATCCTTCCCCAGAGCGGCTGCGCAGATCGGTTCCAGAACAATGCGGTGGCCCAGATATTGAGCGGCGCGGCGATGGCTGTGGGAGCGCCCCGGTGGGAGCGGGAGGACTATGACTTGGCAAGGGCCTTTCAGGCCCAATACGGCGGGGCCGCGGCCCGGACGCTGGAGGAGCTGGTCCGGCGGAAGTATCCAGGGACACCGCCGGTGGAGATCAGGGATCACCCATTGGACACCACAGTGGAGCCCTTCGACCCAGAAGTCTGCAAGAAGAGCGGGGCCTCCTCCGATGTGGGGGACGTGGGATACGCGGCGTCCACGGCCTCTATGCGGGTGGCCTGCGCCGCCCTGGGGACGCCGGCTTACTCCTGGTTTATGACGGGGATGGCGGCCTCCTCCATTGCTGAGAAGGGGATTGCCTGCGCGGCGAAGATCCTGAGCCTAGCGGCAATCCGCGTGTATGAAACACCGGCGCTGCTCCAGGGCGCCCAGGCGAAGCGGCTGGAGCGGATTGGGGGAACGGACCTGGGTACGATTTTTTAAGGAGGAATTTTCAATGGCGGCAGAACATGCAAAACGCTTGATAGAAGAAGCGGTAGACCGGCGGGCGGAGCGCCTCATCGCCATCAGCGATGCCATCTGGGACTGCCCCGAGGGGGGATTTCAGGAGTTTCAGTCGGTGAATATTCTGATAAAGGGCCTGGAGGAAGAGGGGTTTGCCGTGACCCGGGGGCTGGACCGTATGGACACCGCCTTTCAGGGCGTGTGGGACAGCGGACACCCTGTGGTGGGCATTTTGGGAGAGTTTGACGCCCTGCCGGGTCTGAGCCAGCAGGCCGGACGGCCGGAAAAATGCCCGGTGAAGGACGGAGCCTACGGCCACGGCTGCGGCCATAACCTCCTGGGTGCGGGAACCCTGGCTGCGGCCATTGCCATCAAGGAGTATTTAAAGGAGTCCGGCCGGGGACGGTGATCTATTTCGGCACCCCGGCGGAAGAAGGGGGCGGCGGAAAGACCTTCATGGCCCGGGACGGCATTTTCAAGGGGGTGGACTTTGTCTACACCTGGCATCCGGGCTCCATTAACCAGATGCGGTCCAACCATATGGCCGCCACCTCCTCCAAGGTGTACGAGTTCAAAGGGGTAGCCGCCCACGCCGGTGCCGCCCCCCACCTGGGCCGCAGCGCCCTGGACGCCTGTGAGCTGATGAATGTGGGGGCCAATTATCTGCGGGAGCATATCCCCACGGACGTGAGAATGCACTATGCCTATCAGGACGCCGGCGGATCCGCGCCCAATATTGTCCAAGCCCACGCGGCACTGAAGTATATCGTCCGGGCGCCGTACATTACCCAGGTGACGGAGACCTTTGAACGGCTTGACAAGATTGCCCAAGGCGCGGCTTTGATGAGCGGCACCACAGTGACGGCTCGGACTGGGGGCCTACTCTGAGTTTGTATAGAATGTGACCCTGCCCGGGTGCTGGATGAGGCGTTTCACGAGATCGGCGCTCCGGTGTGGGATGAGGTGGACTACGCCCTGGCCAAGGGGTTTACAGACTCCCTCACCGACAGCGAAAAGGCGGCGGGACGGGCCATGATCCTGGAGCGCTACGGGAGAGGGCAGCTGGAGGAAAAGCTGGAGCGTCCCCTGGACACCATTGTGGGGGAGTACCTGCCGGACCAGGTGACAAATGTGTTCGGCGCCACGGACGTGGGCGATGTGAGCTTTGTGGTGCCCACAGCGAAGCTGAATGTGGCGGCCAACGCCCTGGGAACCCAGTTTCACTCCTGGCAGATGGCGGCCCAGATGAAAATCCCCCATTGGCCGCAAGGGAATGCTCATCGCCGGAAAAGTGATGGCTCTGGCAACGGTCCGCGTGATGGAGGATGGGGACATTCTGGCCCGGGTCCGAGGGGAGTTTATGGAGAAAAACGGCGGTGTTTACAGCTGCCCTCTGCCAGAGGATGCCGTGCCCCCCAAAGCAATCTGAGCCGGACGCTGAGCGGAGGTAGCATATGCTGAAATACATCTTAAAACGGTTACTATAGGCGATTCCCACCTTTTTGGTAATTACAGCAGCGGTATTTCTCCTGTCCAACGCGGCGCCGGGCAGTCCGGTGGACCTGATTAAGGCCGCCGGCGGCCTGACTCCCGAGGCGGAGCAGGAGCTGCGGATCCAATACGGACTGGACAAGCCTGTGATTGTGCGCTATGGCATATGGCTGGGCAACATGCTGCGGGGGGATTTCGGCATCTCCAGCCGCACCAACCAGCCGGTCTGGAACCTGGTGCGGGAGCGGATTGGCCCCACCTTGATTCTCACCCTCACCTCTCTGGTGATCGCGCTGCTCATCGCGGTGCTCTTGGGCATTATGGCGTCGCTGAAGCCATACTCCGCATGGGATACTGCCTCCTCCTTCCTGGCGTTTATCGGCGCGTCCACACCCAGCTTCTTTGTAGCCCTGGTGGCCTTGTATCTGTTTTCCGTGCGCCTGGGAGTACTGCCGGCCATGGGAATGCACTCCAGCGGGGGCGGCGGGCTGGGAGATCTGGCCCTCCACCTGGTGCTGCCGGTGTCGGTGACGGTGATCCGCATGATGGGTACCTATATCAAGCAGACCCGGGGCAGTATGCTGGACGTGATGAACGAGGAATATGTAAAGACTGCCCGGGCCAAGGGCCTGGGGGAGGGCACGGTGCTGATTGCCGCGGCGGTGCTCATCGCCAACCTGCTGATCGATCTGCTCTGCACCTATCTGGATCCCAAGATCCGGTTTGACTAAAGAGAGGTGGAGAACATGCCGAAAAAGCAGGAAATGTCCCAAAAGGACGGCTTTATCCACAACTTTTCCAAGCATAAACTGGCGGTCATCGCTTTCTTTATTCTGGTGCTGGAGGTTGCCGCGGTGCTGCTGGTCCCCGCCCTGCTGGGTCTGGACCCCATTACCACGAACAAGACGGCTTTCAGCAGTCCCGCCACTGCCGCATATCTTCTGGGGACGGACGACGTGGGCCGGGACCTGCTGGCCCGCCTACTTACCGGCGGCCGGGTATCCATGACCATCGGCCTGGGGGCCACCATTGTCAGTGTCCTGGTGGGTCTGCCCTTGGGGCTGGTTGCCGGCTACTACCGGGGCAAGGTGGAGACCTTGATTATGCGCAGCGCGGATATCTTTCTCTCCTTCCCGGCCATTGTGCTCAATCTGGTGATTGTGGCAGTGCTTGGCACCAAGGTTCCGCTGGTCCCGCTGCTCATTACGACGATCGGAGTGCTCCGCTGGCCGGCGGTGGCCAAACTGATCTATGGAAATGTGCTGTCCGTGCGCGGCCGGGAGTTTGTAGAGGCGGAGCGGGCCATTGGCAGCAGCGACTTTAAGATCATCTTTAAAATCGTGCTGCCCAACTCCATTGCGCCGCTGTGGGTGTCTTTGGCGTTCCGGATCTCCGATGCCATGCTTACCGAGTCGGCGCTGAGCTTCCTGGGGCAACATTATCCAGGCGGCCAAAAACCTGAACGTACTGACCAACCGCTGGTGGCAGTGGGTGCCGGCGGGTGTGTGCCTGATGGTGACCATTGTGTGCCTGAACTTTGTGGGCGAAGGGGTGCGCGACGCACTGGATCCCACGGGGGATGCGGACGCCTTGACTGCGGCGGCAGCAGGGTATATGGCCAGTCTTCCCAGTCGAAAAGCGCCCTTTGTCTTCTCCTGCTTCAACGGGACGAGCGGCGATGTGCAGGTGCTGACCCACGAGCTGGGCCATGCCTTTGCCAGCTATCTGACTATGCGCAGCCAGCCAATCAAAGACTTTTTCGCCAAGTCGACTGATATCTCAGAAATCCACTCCATGTCCATGGAGCAGTTCGCCTATCCCTACGCAGGGTGGTTTTTTGGCGATCAGGCGGATAAGTTCCGTTTTTCCTATCTTCAGGAGGCGATTACCTTCGTCCCCTTTGGCGTGGCCGTGGACGAATTCCAGCATATCTGCTACAGCTGCCCGGAGCTGACCCCCAGGGAGCCGCACTTTGGAGTGGCGGAAGCTGGAGCGGAAATATATGCCCTGGCGGCAGTATGAGGACGGCAAATTTATGGAACGGGGGGCGATTGGTATCACAAGCTGCATATCGTTCTCTACCCCTTCTACTACATCAACTATACCCTGACTACTATGGGAGCTCTGGAGTTCAAGCAGAAGATGGCCCAGCAGCCGGAGGCGGCGTGGCAGGACTATCTCCGGCTGTGCCGGCTGGGGGGCAGCAAGGGCTATCTGGACACCCTGCGGACGGCAGGGCTCTCCAATCACTTTGAGGCGGGTGCCGTGGCCCGGGCGACCGCCTGCGCCAGGGAGATTTTGCGCAAAGGGTGTGAACAGTGTAAGAGATGAGATAGCCGAAATACTTAAAAATCCGGGACGGCAAGGGAAGGATTTCCCTTACCGCCCCGGATTTTGTTAAAATTCAAGTCCCATGCCGTCATAAGCCGCTAAAATATTTCGTTCAGCGCCCCAGGCGGTTAACTGCTCGTGAGTCATCTCACCGTTATGGCTGAAATGGTTGATTACCTTTACTGTGTGCTCATCCACGCAGCCCAGCTCGGTGAGCCTCTGGAACATGTCCTCGTCGTTGGGCAAGCCCATGTGGTATCCTGGGACAGCCTTTTTCCCCATGGTCGCGTCCAGGCTGACAAGATCATAGCGTTCCGCCGTAATAAGCGCCCAGGCCCGGGGACTCAGATTGACGCCGGTGTCGTGGCCGTAGAAGATCGTTTTTCCGTCCTTTTTGCAGATGTAGACCAGGCACTCCTCCCGCTTATCGTGGTCGGCAGGAACGGCAGTGATCTCCCATCCGTTGACCTGGATACGGTCGCCGCCGCAGATGACGTGAACGTTCACCACGCCGTCGATGGGATGAGATTGAAAGCGGTCAATGAGAATATGGGCATCAAAGGCATCCTTTACAGCCTGGTTGCCATAGACCTCTAACGTGCCGGTTGCCCCATGGCCAAAGTGTTCATGGCGGTGGATGAGGTCGGTGGGGAACCAGTGGTCCATGTGGCTGTGGGTGACCAGCAGCGTGCGGACCTTGGACAGCTCCAGACCGTATTGCAGGGCGTGGCAGTAGGTGTCCGGGGGAAAATCAATGAGCAGCTCGCCGTTCAGGATGGCCTGGGTACGGGTGCGCAGGTTTTTGCCGCCCTGCGCCCGGGCGTGTGTGCAGATGGGACAGGAACAGAACAGAGCAGGCCAGCCCTCAGCGGCAGCGGTGCCTAAATAGCGGATGTTCAATCGGGAACCCTCCTTTTCTAAGGGGTTGTTTCACATCTAAAGCCGCTGCGCCTCAGCGGCGGGGCAAAGCCATTTCACACAGGGTGTTATGGCAGGTTCTGTACGTCAGCTCAGTCCAGCTATCCGGCCTATCTCCGCCGGTCCGGATAGAGGCTGGGCGCCAGACGGTACTGCTGGATATCCATAAGGGTCTGTCCCTGGGCGCAGAAGGAGATCCGGTCCGCCTCCTGGGGTGTATAGAGGGTGGCAGAGAGGACCTGTTCGCCGCCGTTGACAAAGACCTCCACAGAAAAGCGGTCTAGAATCAGGCGCAGATCCAGCTGCCCCTTCCGGGCGCGGACGGGGACGCTGCGGCGGGGGACCTGTCCGTTGGGAAGAGCGGAGCGGGCGCGATCCAGGGTGAGAAGATTGTGGTCCGGCTGGAAGAGGAGCGCGGTAAAATGGTGTTCATCCTGAGCAAATTTCAGGGTAAATGTCCCGCTTTGGACCTGGAGCCGGAGGGTTAAATCCAAGGTCCGGCCGGAAATCCCGGGGAAGGCTGCGTCTCCGGAGACCGCCAGCCCTTCATAGGCGGTGCATTCCCCGCGCCAGCGCTCCAATTCCCGAATGGGCCGTTGGATCAGCCGTCCGTCTTGAAGATGCAGCTCCCGGGGGAGGGTCATCTGACCGAACCAAGTCTGCCCTTCAGGCACACATTTAGCAGTGCTCCAGTTCTGCATCCAGGCCACTATAATCCGGCGTCCGTCCGGCGCCAGCAGCGTCTGGGGGGCATAGAAGTCCAACCCCTGGTCGATAGGAAGGACGCTGCGGCGGGTGAACTGATTTGTCTCCCTGTCCCAGCTGCCCAGCAGGCAGAGGGACTCATATCCACTTTGAAAGCGCGGGTCGGGGGGGACCAGCTCCTGGGGGGAGACCAACAGTACAGCTTGGCCGTCCAGCTGAAAAAAGTCGGGACATTCCCACATTCTGCCCCACTGATTTCGGGAGCGATCCAGCATACCCTCCAGGGTCCAGTGTTCCAGGTCAAAAGAGGTGTACAGAAGGATCGCGCCGCTGCCGTCCTCTGTCCGGCTGCCCGCTGCGGCGAACCATCGGGCTCCCTCACGCCAGAGCTTTGGATCGCGGAAATCGTGGGTGCAGCTCCCCGAGGGGAGCTGGTCCCCGGTGATGACCGGATTGTTCCGGTGCTTTTCATAGTTGATGCCGTCGCCAATGGCGATACACTGGGTCTGATACTCCTGTCCGGCGTCTTTCTGAACGCCGGTGTACATCAAAACATGCCGCCCATCGGGGGTTTCTGCGGCGGAGCCGGAGAAGCAGCCGTCCTGGTCGTAGGGCTGGTCGGGGGCCAGGGCGGCAGGCAGGCGCTCCCAATGGAGCAGATCCTTTGATTTGCAGTGCCCCCAATGCATCGGGCCCCAGGCTGTGCAGTAGGGATGGTACTGGTAAAAGAGGTGGTACTCTCCCCGGTAGACAGAGAAGCCGTTGGGGTCGTTGAGCCAACCCGCTGTGGGGGTCAGATGGAACAGCGGGCGCTGTTCGGGGGAGAGGGCGGCGCCTTGGGCCGCCTCATAGGAGCGTGCTTGTCTCAGCTGTGGGAAAGGCATAGGCAGTACCACCTTTTTCTTATCGTATCAAACCTGAATCACTTTGTCCAGCGTCTTACACGCTCCGGTCTGAATGGAGAGCGTTTCATAGTCGTCAGAGTTGGTCACCAGCACCACGACCACATCAGGATGGCTGGCGGCGGCAATTTTAGCCCGGTCGAAGGCGATGAGCCGATCCCCCGCCTTTACCTGCTGGCCCTCCTGGACAAAGCATGTAAAACCATCGCCGTTCATGGCGACTGTGTCTACACCTACATGGATGAGCAGCTCCATGCCGTCGGGGGAGGTAATGCCCACCGCGTGGCAGGTGTCCGTGACAGAGGCGATCTCCCCGTCAAAGGGGGCGACCACCAGGCCGTCTGCGGGCTGGATGCCAACGCCTTGGCCCAGGACGCCGGCGGCAAAGGTCTCGTCGGGAATTTCCTCGGAGGGGATCACGGTGCCGGCCACAGGGGCGTACACTGCGCCGGGCTGGCATGAGACGGCGGGGCGGTCAGACCGCAGGGCCTTCTTCTCCGCCGGAGCGGCGTCCTTATAGCCGAACATCCAGGTCAGGGTGAAGGATACACCGATGGCAATGGCGCCCATGATAATGTAATGGATGGGGCTGTGGAGGCAGAGGAGCAGTCCGAACAGGCCGGTAACACCGGTTCCGCTGGCGCCCAAGCCCACGATGGAGGCATACATGGCGCCTGCCGCGCCGCCGATGGCGCCGCAGACAAAGGGCTTGAAGTGGCGCAGGTTGACGCCGAAAATAGCGGGTTCGGTGATGCCCATGAAGCAGGAGAATGCGGAGGGCAGGGCGACGGACTTGGTCTTTTGATTTTTGGTCTTCAGCGCCACGGCTAAAGTGGCCGCGCCCTGAGCCATATTGGCCGCCGAGGCCAGAGGGAGCCAGTAGGTAAAGCCGTAGGCGCTGAGCTGGCCCATATCAATAACGGTGTACATATGGTGAATGCCGGCCACCACAGTGGTGGAGTACAAACCGCCCATCAGGAGACTGCCCAGGCCCAGAGGCAGGGTAAGCAGGGTCTGAATACCGCCGATGATGCTGTTCTCGATGGTGACGAAGATGGGACCGATGACAGAGTAGGTCAGGTAGCCGGTGACAAAGACGCTGACCAGGGGGGTGACAAACAGGTCAAACATGGCGGGGACGGCCTTATGCAGGCGCTTTTCAATGAAGCACATCACCCAGACGGCGATGATGACCGGGATGACATGGCCCTGATAGCCCACCAGGTCCACTTCATACAGCCCGAACCAGACGCTCTGGGTTTTGAGCACCCCCTGGGTGGCCACGGTCCAGGCGTTTTGCAGGTCGGGATGGATCATCAGCATACCGATGACCGCCCCCAGATATGGATTGCCGCCGAAGGCCTTGGCGGCGCTGTAGGCGATGAGAATGGGCAGGAATACGTATGCTGTATTGGCAAAAAGGTTGGCGAAGACGAAGATGGAGCCGGAGGTGTTGATGCTTAGAAAATCGTTGTTCACCATGAAGTTCAGGGCTTCCATGATGCCCATAAGGAAGCCGCTGGCCACAATGGCGGGAATAATGGGAACAAAGATGTCGCCCAGGGTTTTGATGGCGCGCTTGAAGAGATTCTGCTTGGCGGCCGCCGCGGCTTTGACCTCCTCCTTAGTGGCGGCGGTGAGGCCGGAAACGGCGATAAACTCGTCGTACACCTTGTTCACCGTGCCGGTGCCCAGAATGATCTGGAGCTGGCCTGAGGCGCTGAATACGCCTTTAACCCCGTCGATGTCCTCCACGGCCTTGGCGTCACACTTGGCGTTGTCCGCCAGAACCAGCCGCAGCCGGGTGGCGCAGTGGGCAGCGGAGACCAGATTCTCTTTCGCGCCCCCCTTTTCATAAATTTCCTGCGCTGTCTTCCTGTAGTCCATAGCGTACGTTCCTTTCTTGTTCTATTTTGACCCTTGTACAGGGTGAGCGACAAAATACTCTGCGTGAATACGTATTCTCTTTGCGGTCGAAAAAAGGACAACAAAATGTCGCCCTTTTTATGTGCTTTCCCGAAGTACCAGTTCAGCGGAAAGAGGGTGGTCGAAAAGCTCCTGCTGTCCGGGGTGCTGGATCCGGTCCAGCAGCCGCGCCACAGCCTCCTGAGCCATCTGGGCGATGGGCTGAGATACACTGCTCAGCCTGGGATTGAGGTAACCGCCCATAGAGGTATTATCAAAGCCGATTACCCCAACCTCTTCCGGAACGGAGACGCCCAGGCTGCGGAGCGCATCCAGAACCCGCAGGGCATAGATGTCATTACCGGCAAAAACTGCCCCCCGGTCCGGCAACTGATGTACCCAGGCCGCCAAAGCCTGATGCAGCTGGGTGTCATCCTGATAGACGATATTGGAGGTCCAGGCATCAAAGCCCGTCTGAGCAAGAGCCTGGCGGAAGCCGGTGTACTTTCCGTCATAATCCTTTCCGATAAACAGGAAACGCCGGAAGTCCCGCCCCAGCAGGTATTCTGCTACCATAGCCCCGGCCTGGAAATGGTCCACATAGACTGAGTCCAGACCCTCTGCCCGGCGAGTGACGGTCACAACAGGTACGTCAAGCTTTTTTACGTACTCCCGCCACTCAGGGCTGGTCTCCCGGATGGGGACGGCCAGAACGCCGTCCACCCGATAGCGGCGGACAACATCTAAATACTCGCGCTCATTCCGGGGATTGTAATCGCTGTTGAACAGAATAATGCTGTACCCGCTTTTCCGGGCCGCTGTCTCAATCTGCTTGACCAAATCGGCAAAGAAGCCGTTGGAAATGTCTGTGACCAGTACGCCGAAAAGCTGGGTCTTGCTGCCCTGCAATCCTTTTGCCAGGGCGTTGAACTGATAGTCGTGCTCCCTGGCGCAGGCCAGCACACGCTCCCGAATATCCGGCGCTACAGTTTGGCTGCCGTTGAGTACCCGGGAAACAGTAGGCTGGGAGACGTGTGTCAGTTTTGCAATTTCAGTCATTGTAATCATAGGCAATACCGTGTGAATTCGTATTCTCAAAGGATATTTATAAGATAACACAGCCTAAATCGCAGATCAATTCGCAGAGCGCATAAAAATTCAGGTATTTTTTTAGCTGTATCGCCAGACTCTAGAGTCTGTTTTAAAACTAAGGGATTGTGTGTAAAGTGCCGAGCTGATAAAATGGAGCGCATGAAAAGACATGA
>NZ_QWEK01000044.1 GCF_009935845.1 Pseudoflavonifractor sp. 524-17
CGCCGCCCCCCGCCCCCGGCCGGCCCTGCACCGCGCCCCCCTCCGGGACCCCCCGGCGGGGGACGCCCCCGGTGCGGGATATCGTCAGCGCCCTGCCCACCCACGTCTGCGCCCGGATGGACGGCCTGGCCCGCCAGTGCCGGGGGGATACGGAGTACCTGGCCCCCCTGTATAAGAGCATGTTCGCTGCCCTGGCCAGCTATCCCAAGGTAGCCGCCCGGCCCATTCAGACGGTACTGTGCGCCGACGCCTCCGGATCCATGTTTGATCTGTACCGGGGCGGGCGGATTCAGCGGGTGGTGGACAAGTTCTTCACCTTCGCCACCACCCTGTCTGAGCGGTGCGAGATGGACCTGTGGGCTTTCGCCGCCAAGAGCCGCCAGCTGGGGGCCGTCACCATGGACAACGTGCGGGACTATACCTTTGCCGAGTCCGGCGGCTTCGAGCGGTGGATGAGTATGCTCAACTACCAGTACAACAACGAGCCGGAGGCTATGCGGGATGTTATGATGATCTACGGCGCCCTGCGCCAGCCCACGGTGGTCCTCTTCCTCACCGACGGCCGGCTCAGCTCCGACTGGGAGATTGAGGAGATCCTGATCAAAACCTCCCGCTTCCCTATTTTCTGGCAGTTTATTGGCCTCCACGGGGAGGAGTACGGCATCCTGGACCGGCTGGAGCAGATTGACGGCCGCTATACCGATAACGCCGCTTTCCTCAAGACCGATGACATTGACGATCTCACCGACAGCGTGCTCTATGACACGCTGCTCTACCATGTGGGCGCCTGGCTGGACGAGCTGAGCTTTAAAAAGATGATAGAACTGGCATAAGAAAGCGCCGCCCGCTGGAAACTTCTCCCGCGGGCGGCCCTGTTCCATGAAAATTGAAACGGAGGTCTTTTCATGCCGACTCCCCATATTGAAGCGCCAGAGGGCGCCTACGCCAAAACGGTCCTCATGCCTGGCGACCCCCTGCGGGCCAAGTTCATCGCCCAGACATTCCTCACCGACGCCGTCCAGGTGAACGGTGTGCGGGGAATGCTTGGCTTTACCGGCAAGTACAAGGGCAAGCCTGTCTCTGTCCAAGGCAGCGGAATGGGCTGTCCCTCCATGGGTATCTACTCCTACGAGCTGTTCCACTTCTACGGCGTGGACAATATTATCCGGGTGGGTACTACCGGCTCCATCCAGGAGGATCTGCACATCGGCGACCTGGTTATTGCCCTGGGCGCGTGTACCAACTCTAATTTCGCCGCCCAGTACCAGCTCCCCGGCACCTTCGCCCCCATCGCCTCCTTCCCCCTGGTGAAGATCGCCCAGGCCATCGCCCAGGAGAAAAAGCTCCGCTGCGCCGTGGGCAACGTAGCCAGCAACGACACCTTCTACGACGACGTCTCCCCCCTGGAGGGATGGAAGAAGATGGGGGTTCTGGCCTTTGAGATGGAATCCACCGCCCTGTACTGCAACGCCGCCCGGGCGGGAAAGAACGCCATGACTTTGCTCACCGTCTCTGACGAGCTTCTCACCCACAAGGCGGTCTCCCCCCAGGAGCGGCAGACCGCCTTCACCGCCATGATGGAGGTGGCTCTGGAAACTGCTGCCGCCCTGGACGGCTAGCGGCGATGCTGCAAATCAGTAATCTCTCCCTCCCTGTGGAGGCCGGGCCGGAGCAGCTCCGGCGGAAGGCGGCCCGCCTCCTGGGGGTGGCGCCGGGGGAACTGGGGCAGCTGCGCCTGGTCCGCCAGTCCATCGACGCCCGGAATAAGGGCGCGGTCCGTCTGGTCTGTACCGTCCAGGTCAGCCCACCGGAGGAGGCGCGGATCCTGGCCCGCTGCAAATCCGGCCAAGTATCCAAAGTGGTCCGTCAGCCCTATGCCTTCCCGCCGGTGAGACGGACCTCTCCCCTTCCGCCCGTGGTGGCGGGGATGGGGCCCGCTGGGCTCTTTGCCGCCCTCTTCCTGGCCCGGAACGGCCTGCCCTGCATTGTGCTGGAACGGGGCCGGGACGTGGACCGGCGGGCGGCGGATGTGGAGCGCTTCTGGCAGACTGGGGCGCTCTCCCCTGTCTCCAATGTTCAGTTTGGCGAGGGGGGCGCCGGCACCTTTTCCGACGGCAAGCTCACCACCGGCACTCACGATCCCCGCATCGGCGTTGTGCTGGACACGCTGGTGGAGTTCGGCGCTCCCGCCGACGTGGCCTGGAGCCACAAGCCCCACATCGGCACCGACATTCTCCGGCAGGTGGTCAAGAATATCCGCCTAGAACTCCTCCGCCTGGGGTGCGAGGTCCGCTTTGAGCACCAGCTCACCGGCCTGCACGCCCAAAACGGCGCGCTCTCAGCCCTGTCTGTCACCGCTGGGGGTGCGGTCTATCACCTCCCCTGCGACGCTCTGGTTCTGGCTCCCGGCCACTCCGCCCGGGACACCTTCTCCATGCTCCACGCGATGAATCTCCCCATGGAGGCCAAGCAGTTCGCCATCGGCGTGCGGATTGAGCACAGCCAAGCCAAAATCAGCGCCAGTCAGTTCGGCGCCTTTTGGGAAAGGCTGCCCCCGGCAGATTACAAACTCTCCTGCCACCTGCCCTCCGGCCGGTCTGCTTTCACCTTCTGCGTCTGCCCCGGCGGCCAGGTGGTCGCCGCCGCTTCAGACCAGGGTCAGGTGGTCACCAACGGTATGAGCCTGCGGGCCCGGGACGGGGGCAACATCAACGGCGGCTTTCTTGTGGGGGTGGGGCCGGAGGATTTTCCCGGCGGCGATCCTCTGGCCGGGGTCCGCTTTCAGCAGACCTGGGAGGAGGCTGCCTGGATCCTGGGCGCGCCGCCCCACCAGCCGGACAATCCCTGCTTTTACGCTCCCGCCCAAACCGTGGGCGACTTTCTGGCCGGCCGGCCCTCCCAGGGACCGGGAACGATCTCCCCTACCTACCGCCCCGGCGTCACCTGGACCGACCTGGCGCAGTGCCTGCCCCCCTATGTGGCCGATACCCTCCGGGCCGCGCTCCCGCTCTTTGACCGCAAAGTGAAGGGCTTCGCCAGCCCGGACGCGGTGCTCACCGGGGTGGAGACCCGCTCCTCCTCGCCGGTGCGCATCCTCCGCGGGTCGGACTTTCAGTCTGCCGGTCTGGCTGGCCTCTATCCCTGCGGCGAGGGCGCCGGATACGCCGGCGGCATCATGTCCGCCGCCGTGGACGGGGTCAGAATTGCCGAGGCCGTGGCTCACTCATCTACTCCGTGAAAAAGCGCCGCAGATTTTCAAAAATCTGCGGCGTTTTTTTGACACAGAGCGGGCGGCGCCGGTAAGGCGCCGCCCGCTCCTATGCAGTCCGTTTCTTAGATTGCGCTGAGAATTACTCGGCGATGTCGATGACCACGCCGGAGCCCACAGTGCGGCCGCCCTCACGGATGGCGAAACGCAGGCCCTTCTCAATGGCGATGGGAGTAATGAGCTCCACCTTCATATCCACGTTGTCACCGGGCATGCACATCTCGGTGCCCTCAGGCAGCTTGATGATGCCGGTTACGTCGGTGGTACGGAAGTAGAACTGGGGACGGTAGTTGTCAAAGAAGGGAGTGTGGCGGCCGCCCTCTTCCTTGGACAGGACGTAGACCTGGCCCACGAACTTGGTGTGGGGGTGAATGGAGCCGGGCTTGCACATAACCTGGCCGCGCTCGATGTCGGTCTTGGCCACGCCGCGCAGCAGGCAGCCGGCGTTGTCGCCCGCCTCGATATAGTCCAGCGTCTTGCGGAACATCTCCATGGAGGTAACGACGGTCTTCTTCTTCTCCTCGGTCAGACCCACGATCTCCACTTCCTCGCCGGCCTTCAGCTGGCCGCGCTCCACACGGCCGGTGGCGACGGTGCCGCGGCCGGTGATGGTGAACACGTCCTCAACAGGCATGAGGAAGGGCATGTCAGCCTTACGGTCGGGAGTGGGGATATAGCTGTCGACCGCGTCCATCAGCTCCTTGATGCAGGCGTAGTCGGGAGAATCCACGCCGCCCTCGCAGGTCAGAGCGTTCAGGGCGGATCCCTTGATCACGGGGATGTCATCGCCGGGGAACTCGTAGCCGGACAGGGTCTCGCGGACCTCCATCTCAACCAGCTCCAGCAGCTCCTCGTCGTCCACCTGATCGCACTTGTTCAGGAAGACCACGATGGCAGGCACGCCCACCTGGCGGGCCAGCAGGATGTGCTCCTTGGTCTGGGCCATGGGGCCGTCGGTGGCGGCGATAACAAGGATGGCGCCGTCCATCTGAGCCGCGCCGGTGATCATGTTCTTGATATAGTCGGCGTGGCCCGGGCAGTCAACGTGGGCATAGTGACGGGCGTCAGTCTCGTACTCCACGTGGGCGGTGTTGATGGTAATGCCGCGCTCGCGCTCCTCGGGGGCCTTGTCGATGCTGGAGTAGTCCTCGTACTGAGCCTTGCCCTGGAGGGACAGGTACTTGGTAATGGCGGCGGTCAGGGTGGTCTTGCCGTGGTCAACGTGGCCAATGGTGCCGATGTTGACATGGGGCTTGTTGCGCTCAAACTTTTGCTTAGCCATGTTTGGATATCCTCCTTAAAAAATCAAATCAATGGGGCTTTATGCGTTTCGTAATGATGATGCTATTTTATCCCATAAGGGCAAAAATTGCAACCTCATTTTGCAGTTCTTCTCTTATTCCGCGCTGCTGCGGCCACGCTCAGAGATAATCTTTTCGGCAATGCTCTTGGGAATCTCCACATAGCTGTGGGGCTCCATAGAGTACTGGCCGCGGCCCTGGGTGGAGGAACGCAGGTCAGTGGCGTAGCCGAACATGCTGGCCAGAGGCACCAGGGCGTCCACCTGGGTGGCGCCGGGGCGGCTCTCCTGGCCCTGGATCATGCCCCGGCGGCTGGTCAGGTCGCCGATGACATTGCCCAGATACTCGTCAGGCACAATGACGGACACCTTCATCATGGGTTCCAGCAGGATGGGATCGGCCTTGCGGCAGGCCTCCTTAAAGGCCATGGATCCGGCAATCTTGAAGGCCATTTCAGAGGAGTCCACCTCGTGGTACGAGCCGAAAGTAAGATGAACCTTCACGTCCACCACATTGTAGCCGGCCAGTACACCGGCCTGCATGGCTCCCTGGATGCCTGCGTCCACCGCAGGGATATACTCCTTGGGGATGACGCCGCCGGTGATCTCGTTGAGGAACTCGTATCCCTTGCCGGGCTCGTTGGGCTCCACGGTGATGACCACGTGGCCGTACTGGCCCTTGCCGCCGGACTGACGGGCGTACTTGGTGTCCTGCTTGACGGACTTCTTGATGGTCTCCTTGTAGGCCACCTGGGGCGCGCCCACATTGGCCTCCACCTTGTACTCGCGCAGCAGGCGGTCCACGATGATCTCCAGGTGGAGCTCGCCCATGCCGGCGATGATGGTCTGGCCGGTCTCCTCGTCAGTCCAGGTCTTGAAGGTGGGGTCCTCCTCCGCCAGCTTCATCAGGGCGATGCCCATCTTCTCCTGGCCGGCCTTGGTCTTGGGCTCAATGGCCACCCGGATGACGGGCTCGGGGAACTCCATGGACTCCAAAATGATGGGATGCTTTTCATCGCACAGGGTGTCGCCGGTGGTGGAGTTCTTCAGGCCGATGACGGCGGCGATGTCGCCGGAGTACACGGTCTCAATGTCCTCCCGGTGGTTGGCGTGCATCTGGAGGATGCGGCCGATGCGCTCTTTCTGGTTCTTGGTGGAGTTGAGCACGGAGGTGCCGGTGTTGAGCATACCGGAGTACACCCGCACAAAGGACAGACGGCCCACATAGGGGTCGGTGGCGATTTTGAACGCCAGGGCGGAGAAGGGGGCGTTGTCGTCGGCGGGACGCTCGTCCTCTTCCTCGGTATCGGGATTCACGCCCTTGATGGCGGGAATGTCCACGGGGGAGGGCATATAGTCCACGATGGCGTCCAGCAGCTTCTGCACGCCCTTGTTCTTGTAGGAGGTGCCGCACACCACCGGGACGACCAGGTTGTCAATGGTGCCCTTGCGCAGGGCGGCGCGGATCTTCTCCGTGGGAATGGGCTGCTCCTCCAGCGCCAGCTCCATGATCTCGTCGTCGATGTCGGCCACCGCATCGATGAGCTTGCTCCGGTACTCCTGGGCCAGCTCCATCATGTCGGCAGGAATCTCCTCCACCCGCATGTCCTTGCCCATCTCGTCGTAGTAGATGTCAGCGTCCATCTCCACCAGATCGACGATGCCCTTAAAGGTATCCTCGCTGCCGATGGGGAGCTGAATAGGCACGGCGTTGCACTTCAGGCGGTCATGGATCATGTTGAGCACGTTGTAGAAGTCGGCGCCCATGATGTCCATCTTGTTGACGTAGATCATACGGGGCACCCGGTAGTGGTCGGCCTGGCGCCACACAGTCTCGGACTGGGGCTCCACGCCGCCCTTGGCGCACATGACGGTCACAGAGCCGTCCAGCACGCGCAGGGAGCGCTCCACCTCTACGGTGAAGTCCACGTGGCCCGGGGTGTCGATGATGTTGATGCGGGTCTGGGGGAACTGATCCTTGGTCCCCTTCCAGTAGCAGGTGGTGGCGGCGGAGGTAATGGTAATGCCGCGCTCCTGCTCCTGGGCCATCCAGTCCATGGTGGCGGTGCCGTCATGAGTTTCACCGATCTTGTAGTTGACGCCGGTGTAGTACAGGATGCGCTCGGTGGTGGTGGTCTTACCGGCGTCAATGTGAGCCATGATGCCGATGTTGCGGGTGTTTTGCAGGGTAACCTTTCTAGCCATGGTTTACTTGTTGCCCCCTTACCAGCGGTAGTGCGCGAAGGCCTTGTTGGATTCCGCCATCTTATGGGTATCCTCGCGCTTTTTCACAGCGGAGCCCACGCTGTTGGCGGCGTCCATAATCTCGCCGGCCAGCCGCTCCTTCATGGTCTTCTCGCTGCGGGCGCGGGCGTAGTTGGTCAGCCAGCGCAGGCCCAAGGTCTGGCGGCGCTCCGGCCGCACCTCGATAGGCACCTGATAGGTGGCGCCGCCTACGCGGCGGGCCTTGACCTCCAGGGACGGCATGATGTTCTCCAAAGCGGAAGTGAAGACCTCCAGGGGATCCTTATCGGTCTTCTCTTTAATGATATCGAAAGCGCTGTAGACCACCTTCTGGGCCACGCCCTTCTTGCCATCCAGCATGATGCTGTTGACGAGCTTGGTCACCAGAACCGAGTTATAAAGCGGATCAGGCAGAACCTCCCGCTTGGGTACGTTACCTCTTCTGGGCACTTTGCTTCCCTCCTTCATAGTATGATTTCATAGGTACTCGAACCGCCCACGCGGCCCGTGTAAAGACAAGTGCCTGCTTGTCCAGTGCCTGTCCGAGGTCTACCCCTTTATGGTAAACGCCCGGCAAGGCTTTTGCCTTGCGCGTAAGCGCACAGTGCAATTCAAGGTTCAGGCTCCTATGGGTCCTGAACAGATTTCTTCCGGCAAACGCTTATTTCTTGCCGGCCTTGGGCCGCTTGGCGCCGTACTTGGAGCGGGACTGCATCCGGCCGTTGACGCCCTGGGTGTCCAGTGTGCCGCGGATGATGTGGTACCGCACGCCAGGCAGGTCCTTGACACGGCCGCCGCGGATCATCACCACGGAGTGCTCCTGAAGATTGTGGCCCACGCCGGGGATATAGGCGGTGACCTCGTAGCCGTTGGTCAGGCGCACACGGGCGATCTTACGAAGGGCGGAGTTGGGCTTCTTGGGGGTCGCCGTACGCACCGCAGTGCAGACACCTCTTTTCTGGGGAGAGGGCAGGTCGGTCTCACGGTTCTTCAGGGTGTTCAGGCCGTACTGCATGGCGGGGGAGTCGGACTTGTAGGTCGCGGCTTTGCGTCCCTTGCGCACGAGCTGATTAAAAGTAGGCATGAATGGTTCCTCCTTTCTTTGAGCAATCGTATTCAACCCCTGCGTTCCATCAGTTTGGACGCGGGTTCCTATATTTTAACAGAATTCTCTCTCGATTATTCTGTTAAAATCAAATAAGCAGGGCGGCCACGGCGGAGCCCACCGAAATGCCGCAGGCGGAGCCCAGCTCCTTCATATGGGGTACCCGGGTCACCGGCACCCCCTGCTGGGCACATATGGCCTCTACCGGCTGGGTAATGCGGGGGTCGGCGTCCTCGGCCAGGAAGACCTGGGCCGCTTTTCCATCCCCCAGGGCGCGCCGGGTCTGCTTTACGCCCACGACTCTGGGGCCAGATTTCAACTTGGACAGCACCAGCGCACCTCCTGTCTCAACGGCGGCGGGGGAGCGGTTTGGGGTCTTAGCCTTCTGCTCCCGCCTATACCTCGCGTGAGTTTGAATTATATCATAGGAATTCTGGTTCGTCAAGGAGAAAAACCCCATGATTTCAATGGTTTTCTCCCCTTTCTCCCGTCAAACCGCCCAGGGGTCCTCTCCCCTGCGGCAGAAGGGGAACTTTACAATGGACAGGGGACCGCGCCCAAAAATGTCACCGGCGCGTTTGGATGACAGGCGCTTTCGCTGCCGTATTGATAATTATAGACCAAAATTGCCGCGTTATAAGCCTTTTCCAGACCCTGGGGGAAAATTTTCTTTAACGCGGGGCCGATGGCGGTACCCTCAGAAAAGGGGCGGACCAGCGCCTCCGGGTCCGGCGTGGGCGCCACCAGAGCCCGTTCCCAAAAGTCCGGGTCAAAGGGCCACAGGTCCTCTCCGCCAAAAAAGTCCCGGTTGAAGGGGGAGATAATCTCATTTCCCTCGCAGTCATATCCCTCTTCTGCGGCGTAGGCCATCAGCGCCTCCTCCGTCTCAAATACCCCCGCCCATATGGACACAACGCCCTCTTCCTCCATAAAAAACTCCCTCCTGAAGCGCCGCGCCCAGCCCGGTGAGCGGTCTTCTCACCAAGCCGGGCGCGGTCAATCTTAGAACCTGTTCAGCCTTGCACTGCACCTGAACGGGACTCTTGAATAAGGTATTACTGCTCTATACCAGCGGAGACGGGTTCTTCCGCCGCTTCGGCGGCCTGCTGCTCCAGCTCATCTGTGATCTGGATCAGCTCTTCGATATAGTCATCGCCGCTGGGGGTGTCGGTATCACAGCAGGGCTCTGCCTCTTCAATCTGGTCATACTTCCGATAGGCCGCCAGTCCGGAGCCTGCGGGGATCAGCTTGCCGATGATAACGTTCTCCTTCAGGCCCACTAGGTGGTCCACCTTGCCCTTGATGGCGGCCTCGGTAAGCACCTTGGTGGTCTCCTGGAAGGACGCCGCAGACAGGAAGGACTCGGTGGCCAGACTGGCCTTGGTAATGCCCATGAGCAGACGGGTGGCGGTCGGCAGGCGCAGGTCCATGCCGTCGTTGGTCTCGCCGGCGTCGATCCGCCGGCGCACCGCCTCCTTGGCGTCCTCGAACTCTGTCAGCTCCACAGTGGAGCCGCTGAGCAAGGTAGAATCCCCCGCATCCTCCACCCGGACCTTGCGCATCATCTGGCGGCAGATGACCTCGATATGCTTGTCGTTGATGTCCACGCCCTGCTGGCGGTAGGGCTTCTGGACTTCCTGGATCAGATAGTCATACACCGCGTGAACGCCCCGGATACGGATGACGTCCTGGGGATAGAGGGCGCCCTCAGTGAGGGCGAAGCCCTTCTCCACCGTCTCCCCCTCCTTACACCGGATGCCGGCGCTGTAGGGCAGCGCGTAGGTGACCACCTCGCCATCGGGGGCAGTGATGGTCAGGTTGCACATGGAGTTGCGCTTGGTCTCCTCAATGGTCACCCGGCCGCCGATCTCCGCCAGCTGGGCCATTTTCTTGGGACGGCGGGACTCAAACAGCTCCTCTACGCGGGGGAGACCCTGGGTGATGTCGCCGCCGGCCACGCCGCCGGTGTGGAAGGTACGCATGGTCAGCTGGGTGCCGGGCTCGCCGATGGACTGGGCGGCGATGATGCCCACAGCCTCTCCCGCGCCCACCGTCTCGCCGATGGCCAGGTTGATGCCGTAGCACTTGGAGCACACGCCGCTGCGGGCCCGGCAGGTGAGTACGCTGCGGATCTTCACCTGGAAGATGCCGTGGGCCTCCAGCATGGCGGCGTCCTCCGGTACCATCATCCGGCCCTTGGACACCAGCACCTCCCCGGTCTGGGGGTCGCAGATATCCTCCACCGGGTAGCGGCCCTTGAGCCGTTCGCCAAAGGTCTCGATGACCTGGCCGTTCTCGCTGATCTCGGACACAATAATGCCGTCGTCGGTGCCGCAGTCATGCTCCCGGATGATGACCTCCTGGGACACGTCCACCAGGCGGCGGGTCAGATAGCCCGAGTCGGCGGTACGCAGGGCGGTATCGGCCATCCCCTTTCGGGCGCCCCGGCTGGAGATGAAGTACTCCAGCACGGACAGGCCCTCACGGAAGTTGGACTTGATGGGGATCTCAATGGTGCGGCCGGAGGTATCGGCCATCAGGCCGCGCATCCCCGCCAGCTGGCGGATCTGGGCGGAGGAGCCGCGGGCGCCGGAGTCCGCCATCATCCAAATGGGGTTGTACCGGTCCAGGCCATCCATCAGGGCGTCGGAGACCTCCTTGGTGGTTTTCTCCCAGGCGCTCACCACCAGGCGGTAGCGCTCCTCGTTGGTGAGGAAGCCCCGCTTGTACTGCCGCTCGATCTTTACAATCTCCTTCTCGGTGCCGGCGATCAGGCTGTGCTTACGCTCGGGGATGGTCATGTCGTAGATGGACACAGTGAGGGAGCCCCGGGTGGAGAATTTATATCCCTTGGCCTTGATGGTATCCAGCACGCCGGCGGACACGGTAAAGCCGTGCTTGATGATGCACTTGTCAATGATCTTGCCCAGCTGCTTCTTGCCGGTCATAAAGTTGATCTCCGGCTCGAAAGCGCCGTCGGGGCTGCTGCGGTCCACAAAGCCCAGATCCTGTGGGATGCCCTCATTGAAAATCAGGCGGCCCACGGTGGTACGCACCAGCTTGTGCCGCTCCTCCCCGTCGATCACCGCGCTGCGGCGGACCATGATGGGCACGTGCAGCTCCAGCACGCCCTCGTCATAGGCCAGCCGGGCCTCCATATCGCTGCCGTAGACGGGCAGGCACTCCCGGGGCTGTTCTCCCTCGGGGGTATTGGCGGCAATCCCCGCCATGGTGGGGATGTCGTCCCTGCGCTTCCCGTCGATGGGCTTGAGCCACACCAAGGTGTCCGGGGTGATGTCCCCGGCCTCCAGGGCCTCCCGCACGGCGGCGGCGTTCTCATAAGTCTCCCCCTCGGTGTGGGCGGGGTAGCGTTCAAAGGTCAGATAGTAGGACCCCAGCACCATGTCCTGGGTGGGCACAGTGACGGGCCCGCCGTCCTGGGGCCGCAGCAGGTTGTTGGCGGAGAGCATGAGCACCCGGGCCTCGGTCTGGGCCTCGGCGGACAGGGGGACGTGGACCGCCATCTGGTCTCCGTCGAAGTCGGCGTTGAAGGCGGTACACACCAGGGGATGGAGCTTAATGGCCCGGCCCTCTACCAGCACCGGCTCAAACGCCTGGATGCCCAGACGGTGGAGGGTGGGAGCGCGGTTGAGCATAACCGGGTGTTCCTTGATCACGAACTCCAGGGCGTCCCACACCTCAGTCTTGCCCTTATCCACCATCTTTTTGGCGGACTTGATGTTGTTGGCCACCCCGTCTTCCACCAGCTTCTTCATCACGAAGGGGCGGAAGAGTTCAATGGCCATCTCTTTGGGCAGGCCGCACTGGTAAATTTTCATCTCCGGGCCCACCACGATAACGGAGCGGCCGGAGTAGTCCACCCGCTTGCCCAACAGGTTCTGGCGGAAGCGGCCCTGCTTGCCCTTGAGCATGTCGCTGAGGGATTTCAGGGCCCGGTTGTTGGCGCCGGTCACCGCCCGGCCCCGCCGGCCGTTGTCGATGAGGGCGTCCACGGCCTCCTGAAGCATCCGCTTCTCATTGCGCACGATGATATCGGGGGCGTTGAGCTGGATCAGGCGCTTGAGGCGGTTGTTGCGGTTGATCACCCGGCGGTACAGGTCGTTCAGATCGCTGGTGGCGAAGCGGCCGCCGTCCAACTGGACCATGGGCCGGATTTCCGGCGGGATCACCGGCAGCACGTCGATGACCATCCACTCCGGCTTGTTGCCGGACAGGCGGAAGGCGTCCACCACCTCCAGCCGCTTGACAATGCGGGCCTTCTTCTGGCCGCTGGCGTCCTTCAGCTCCGCCCGCAGGGACTCGGACAGCTGCTCCAGGTCGATGTCCTGCAGCAGCTTCTTTACCGCCTCAGCGCCCATGCCGGCCTCGAAGTCGTCCTCATACTTCTCCCGCATATCCCGGTATTCCTTCTCCGACAGAATCTGGTTTTTGGCCAGGGGGGAGAAGCCGGGATCGGTGACAATATAGGACGCAAAGTATAAAACTTTCTCCAAAATACGGGGAGAAATATCCAGCAGCAGTCCCATCCGGGAGGGGATGCCCTTAAAATACCAGATGTGGGAAACCGGAGTAGCCAGCTCAATGTGGCCCATCCGCTCCCGGCGCACCTTGGCCCGGGTGACCTCCACGCCGCAGCGGTCGCACACCTTGCCTTTGTAGCGGATCTTCTTGTACTTGCCGCAGTGGCACTCCCAGTCCTTGGTGGGGCCAAAGATGCGCTCGCAGAACAGGCCGTCCCGCTCCGGCTTCAGGGTGCGGTAATTGATGGTCTCCGGCTTTTTGACTTCGCCGTAGGACCACTCCCTGATTTTCTCCGGGGAGGCAATACCAATCTGGATGGCATCAAATTCGGCATAACTCATAGTTTGATCGTCCTCCCTCTCCTGTTACATATCCTGATCGTCCAGGAACGCGCCGTCATCGTCCATGTCCATATCCTCGCCGTCGTCCTCATCGGACGCCGCCAGGTCGTCGTCGTCGCTCTCCGCCTTCAGGGTATAACCGGCGGCGGCAAAATCGCTCTCGCTGTCGCTGTCCCGGTAGTCGTAGAAGTCGTCGTCCCGGATCCGGTCGGGCTGGTAGTTGTCCTCTTCGTCGTCCTTCAGCTCGATCTCGTTGCCCTGGCTGTCCAGGACCTTCATGTCCAGGCACAGGGCCTGGAGTTCCTTTACCAGCACCTTGAAGGACTCCGGCACGCCGGGCTTGGGCACGTTGTGGCCTTTGACGATGGACTCGTAGGTGCGCACCCGTCCGGCCACGTCGTCGGACTTGACCGTGAGGATCTCCTGAAGGGTATACGCCGCGCCGTAGGCCTCCAGCGCCCAGACCTCCATCTCGCCAAAACGCTGGCCGCCGAATTGGGCCTTGCCGCCCAGGGGCTGCTGGGTGACCAGAGAGTAGGGCCCGGTGGAGCGGGCGTGGATCTTGTCGTCCACCAGGTGGTGGAGCTTGAGGAAATACACATAGCCCACCGTGACCCGGTTGTCAAACCGCTCGCCGGTGCGGCCGTCGTACAGCCAGCTCTTTCCGTCGGGGGACAGGCCGGCCAGCGTCAAGGTCTCGGCGATGTCCTTTTCGTCGGCGCCGTTGAAGATAGGGGTGGCCACCTTCCAGCCCAGGGCCTTGGCGGCGTAGCCCAGATGGACCTCCAGCACCTGGCCGATGTTCATACGGGAGGGCACGCCAAGGGGATTCAGTACAATATCCAAGGGCGTGCCGTCCGGCAGGAAGGGCATATCCTCCTGGGGCAGAATGCGGGAGACCACGCCCTTGTTTCCGTGCCGGCCGGCCATTTTATCGCCCACGCTGATCTTGCGCTTTTGGGCGATGTAGACCCGCACCACCTCGTTGACGCCGGGGGACAGCTCGTCTCCCGCCTCCCGGGTGAATACCTTTACGTCCACAATAATTCCGCTCTCGCCGTGGGGCACCTTTAAGGAGGTATCCCGCACCTCTCTGGCCTTCTCGCCAAAGATGGCCCGGAGCAGCCGCTCCTCGGCGGTGAGGTCAGTTTCTCCCTTGGGCGTGACCTTGCCCACCAGAATGTCGCCGGCCCGCACCTCGGCGCCCACGCGGATGATGCCCCGCTCGTCCAGGTCCTTCAGGGCGTCCTCGCCCACGTTGGGGATGTCCCGGGTAATCTCCTCGGGGCCCAGCTTGGTATCCCGGCTCTCTGTCTCGTACTCCTCAATATGGATGGAGGTGAACACATCGTCCTTCACCATACGCTCGTTGAGGAGGATGGCGTCCTCGTAGTTGTAGCCCTCCCAGGTCATAAAGCCCATGAGGATGTTCTTGCCCAAGGCTACCTCGCCATTGGAGGTGGAGGGGCCGTCCACGATGACCTCTCCCTTGCTCACCCGCTGGCCCGCAGTGACAATGGGCCGCTGGTTGATGCAGGTGCCGTGGTTGGAGCGCAGGAACTTGGTCAGCTTATACTCCCGCAGGCCCACATTGTCGTACCGCACCGTCACATACTGGGCGGAGACCTTGGTCACCACACCGTCCTCCTCCGCGAGGATGGCGATCTCCGAGTCGATGCAGTTTTTATGCTCCTGACCGGTGGCCACGATGGGGGCCTGGGTGGTGAGCAAGGGCACCGCCTGGCGCTGCATGTTGGCGCCCATCAGGGCGCGGTTGGCGTCGTCGTTCTGGAGGAAGGGGATCATGGCGGTAGCCACGGACACCATCATCTTGGGAGACACGTCGATATAGTCCACCTGATCCCGGTCCACGTCTACGATCTCGTTGCGGTGGCGGCAGGTGATGCGCTCGTTGACAAAGCAGCCGTTCTCATCCACCGGCTCTGTGGCCTGGGCGATGGTGAAGGCGTCCTCCATGTCCGCCGTCATATAGTCGATCTGGCTGGTCACCTTGGCGCTGGACTTATCCACCCGGCGGTAGGGGGCCTCGATAAAGCCGAAGCGGTTCACCCGGGCGTAGGAGGCCAGATAGGAGATCAGACCGATGTTGGGTCCTTCCGGCGTCTCAATGGGGCACAGGCGGCCGTAGTGGGAGTAGTGGATATCCCGCACGTCGAAGGACGCCCGGTCCCGGCTCAGACCGCCGGGGCCCAGGGCGGACAGGCGGCGCTTGTGGGTCAGCTCCGCCAGGGGGTTGGTCTGGTCCATAAACTGGCTCAGGGGGGAGGAGCCGAAAAATTCCTTGATGGCGGCGGTGACCGGCCGGATATTGATTAAGGACTGGGGGGTGACAATATCCAGGTCCTGTATGGTCATCCGCTCCCGGATGACCCGCTCCATCCGGCTGAAGCCGATGCGGAACTGGTTTTGCAGCAGCTCTCCCACCCGGCGCAGCCGGCGGTTGCCTAGGTGGTCAATGTCGTCGGGCACGCCCACGCCGAAGGCCAGGGCGTTGAGGTAGTTGATGGAGGCCATCATGTCGTCCACAATGATATGCTTGGGAATCAGGTCGTCCAGCCGGTCGGCCACAGCCTCCTTCAGCTCCTCGCCGGAGAACTGCTCCATCAGCTCCATCAGCACGGTGTAGCGCACCCGCTCCATGACGCCGCACTCCTCCGGGTCGAAGTCCACGAATTTGCTCATGTCCACCATATGGTTGCCAAAGACCCGCACCTGTACGCCGTCCACATCCACAACAGCCTCGTTAACGCCCTTGTCCTCCAGCTCAAAAGCCCGCTCCCGGGTGAGCGTCTCGCCGGCCTCGGCGATGATCTCGCCGGTGCCTGGGTCGGCCACCGGCAGGGCCAGGGTCTGCCCCGCCAGGCGGGGGCCCATGGCCAGTTTTTTGTTGAACTTATAGCGGCCCACCGCGGACAGGTCGTACCGGCGGGGGTCGAAGAACAGGGCGTTGAGCAGGCTCTCGGCGGAGTCCACTGTGGGGGGCTCGCCGGGGCGCAGCTTGCGGTAGATCTCCAGCAGGGCCTCCTCGTAGGTCTTGCAGGTGTCTTTTTCCAGGGTGGCCACAATGCGGGGATCCTCGCCGAACATCCCAAGGATCTCCCCATCGGTCTTGGGGCCCACCGCCCGGATGAGGCAGGTGATGGGCAGCTTGCGGTTTTTGTCAATGCGGACATAGAACACGTCCGTCAGATCGGTCTCATACTCCAGCCACGCGCCCCGGTTGGGGATGACGGTGGTGGCGAAGGTGAGGTTGTCCGCCTTGTCCGCCGTACGGGAGTAGTAGATGCCGGGGGAGCGCACAATCTGGGACACAATCACCCGCTCGGCGCCGTTGATGATAAAGGTCCCCGCCTCAGTCATAATGGGGAAATCCCCCATGAAGATCTCCTGTTCCTTGATCTCCTCGGTCTCCCGGTTGCGCAGGCGCACCCGGACCTTGATGGGGGCGGCGTAGGTGGCGTCTCTGGCCTTGCACTCCTCCTCGTTGTATTTGGGGGCCTCGTCCATGGAGTAGTCGATAAAGGACAGCTCCAAATTGCCTGCGTAGTCGGTAATGCAGGAGACATCCTTGAAGACCTCCCGCAGTCCCTTATCCAGGAACCACTGATAGGACTTCTTCTGTACCTCCAAAAGATTGGGCATCTCCAAAATGTCCTGGTGGCGGGCAAAGCTCTTGCGGAGGGTCTTGCCGTAGTAGACATCTTTGATCCTGTCTGTGACCATTCTGAATGACCATTCCTTTCCCTTCGCCTCTGGCGGTCGTCCGGGCACCCCGCCCGCTTTCCGGTCCGCCCGCCGGACACACCCGGCGCTGTTGGCGGAATAACTCCCACTTCCTCTTGCAGTTTTGGGAGAAAACTGCTATACTCTAGGCAGATGTGGGAGAGGGGTTGCTGTGCCCTTTTATCAATTAGCGCCCTATTATACCACTTTTTAGCTTGCGAGTCAATGTCTATATTGGTAAAGTTCGGAGAAGATCCGGACTTTTTTTGTATTTCCTGCCCTGGAGGTCCTGTTATGCGTTCCATCTCTCCTGCCGCCGCCCTGTGGCCCGCCGCCTGCGGCGTTCTCTCGTTGATTACTCTGTTTGCCGTACTGTCTCTGGAGCAGGGCGGGCTGGGCGTCCATCTCTGGGTGGGCGCGGTTTTGCTGCTGCTGGCGGGGCTGGCTTTGTATCTCCTCTTCCGCTCCGGCTGCCGGGGACAGCTTTTGTGGATGTCCCTGGTGCCCATCGCCCTGGCCTTTCTGCTGCGCGCCCTGGCGCTGGACCACATCTCCTACGACTACCGGGACTTTCTCTCCCACTGGGCAGCTTTTTTCCGGGAAAACGGAGGGTTTTCCGCCGTCAAGCTGCCCATCGGGGACTATAATGCCCCCTATCTCTACTTCATGGCTGCCATCTCCTATCTTCCCTTCCCCGATCTGTACGCCATCAAGCTCTTTTCCATCCTCTTTGATGTCCTCCTGGCCTGGGGCGGCCTCCGGCTGACCCAGGCCCTTCAGGGCCGGGAGGCCGGCCCTGCGCCTCTGGCAGTCTTCCACCTTCTCCTCCTTCTCCCCACGGTGGTGCTCAACGGCGCTTTCTGGGGACAGTGCGACTCCCTCTACGGCGCGCTGGTCCTCCACGCCTTAGCCTTTGTTTTCACGGATCGGCCCCGGGCCTCGGTGGCATTGCTGGCGGTGGCCTTCTCCTTCAAATTGCAGACCATCTTTCTCATCCCCCTGTGGGGCATCCTCTGGTTTCTCCGCCGGGTGAAGTTTTTCGATCTGCTTCTTTTTCCCGCCGTGTATGCCCTTACCGTCCTTCCCGCCCTGCTTCTGGGCAAGCCCCTCAAGGATATTCTGGGCGTATACTTCCAGCAGGCCAGTCAGTACACTCACGCCCTAGTGTTCAACGCCCCCACGGTCTTCTCTCTCATCCCCCATGGGGCGGATACCACCAGTCCCCTCCTCCCCAAACTGGGCATTGCCGCCGCGTTTCTGCTGTGCTTCTTCGTCATGGGCTGGCTCTTCCTCTGCCGGGACCGGGCGGGGAATGAGGCCATTCTGGCCGGGGCGGCGGTGCTGGCTCTTGGCATCCCCTTTTTGCTGCCCTACATGCACGAGCGGTACTTTTTCCTGGCGGATCTGGTCACACTGATCTGGGCCGCCCGCTCTCCCCGGCACCTCCCCATCGCCCTGCTCACCCAATTGGCCTCCTTTGGCTCCTACTGCGTCTATCTCCGCCTAAAATATACCCTGGTGATTTCTCTGGCCGGCCGTACCTGGGTCATGGCCGGGGAGGCCCTCGTCATGCTGGCCGCCTTGATCCTGGCCCTCGCCGCCTTTCTCTCCCTCACCGCCGGCAGCGAGGAGCACCGCCTGTAATTTCGATAAAAATACCCTGCTCCGCCGTCGGAACAGGGTATTTTTGTATTATTCCAGCAAGTCCGGGCCAGGGAGGTCCATTTTCCGCTTCCGGGCGGCAGAGTAGGACAGCTTTTCCGCCAGCTTCTCCCGGTCCCCCCCGGCCAGCACCTCCCGGTAAGCAGACAGGTTATCCAGCAGCCGGTCCAGCGCCTCTACCAGGGCGGGCCGGTTCATGGAAAACAGCTGGGTCCACAGGCCCACGTCCAGGGCGGCCACCCGGGTGCAGCCCCGGAAGGAGGAACCCTCAAACCCCTTGCAGGCAAAGAGCATGGGGTCGTCGCACACGCTGACGGCGATCAGGTGCATCACCTGGCTGGTATAGGCGATCATGGCGTCATGCGCCTCCGGCGTGGTCTGGTACACGTCCCGGCAGCCCATGTATACCGCCATGCGCTTGAGCAGGGCGATATGCTCCGCCGTGCTGTCCTCCCGGGGAATGAGGATAAAGTGACTGCCCTGGAACATCTGGGCAAAGGCGTGCTCCACACCGGAGAACTCGGTCCCCGCCATGGGGTGGCAGCCGATGAAGTCCACCTGGGGGGGCAATACCCGGGCTCCCTCCAGAATGGCGGTCTTTACACCGCACACGTCGGCCACCAGTGCCCCCGGCCGGAAGACATCCTTGTACTCCTCCAGAAAACGGACGATCCCATTGGGGTGGAGGGCCAGTATCACCACGTCGGCCTCCGGCACTGCCTGTCCGGCCTCTCCGGTCACCCGGTCCCCCACCCCGTGCTCCGCGGCGAAGCGCAGGGTGGGCTGGGACACGTCCACCCCCACGATTTCATAGTCTTCAAACCCCTTCAGGGCCAGGGCCATACTGCCGCCAATCAGGCCTAGGCCCACAATCACCACGCGCTTTTTCATAACATCCCTCTTTTCCCGCTGTCTCTACCACTCCCGGCCCACGCACCGGGCCAGGGGAGCCAGCTTGTCCATCAGGGCGCCGAACTCCGCCGGGGTGATGGACTGGGCCCCGTCGCACAGGGCGTTTTTGGGATCGTTGTGGACCTCAATAATCAGTCCGTCCGCCCCGGCGGCCACCGCCGCCATGGCCATCCGCTCCACCATCCACGCCTTGCCGCAGGCGTGGGAGGGGTCCACCACCACCGGCAGGTGGGACAGCTGCTTCACCGCCAGCACCGCGGACAGGTCCAGGGTATTTCGGGTGAAGGTCTCAAAGGTGCGGATGCCCCGCTCGCACAAAATCACCCGCTGGTTCCCCCCGGCCATGATGTACTCCGCGGACATCAGCCACTCCTCCACCGTGGCGCTCAGCCCCCGCTTGAGGAGGATGGGCTTGGTGGTGTTCCGGCCCAGGCGCTTGAGCAGGTCGAAGTTCTGCATATTCCGCGCCCCCACCTGGATCACGTCCACGCACTCCTCGAAGAGCTCGATATACTCTGTGGACATGATCTCCGTCACAATGGGCAGGCCGGTGGCCTCCTTGGCCTTCTGGAGCAGGTTCAGCCCCTCGCACTCCAGCCCCTGAAAAGCGTAGGGAGAGGTGCGGGGCTTGAAAGCGCCCCCGCGCAGGGCTCCGGCGCCGCTCTTCTGCACCGCCCGGGCAATCCCCGTAATCTGCGCCTCGCTCTCCACCGAGCAGGGGCCGGCGATTACCGCCAGCTTCTTTCCTCCCAGCAGCGTGCCGCCCCCCAGTTCGATCACCGTGTCGTCCGGGTGGTACTTCCGGTTGGCCTTTTTATAGGGCTCGCTCACCCGCATCACACGCTCCACACCAGGCAACTGCTCCAGCTTCTCCAAATCCACCTTGGCCGCGTTGCCCTCAGCGCCCAGCACTGTAGTCTCCGCGCCCTTGGAGATGTTGACCTTTACCCCTCCCGCCTTCATGGCCTGAATGGCCTCCTGAAGCTGCTCCGGGGTGAACTCGTGTCGCATGATGACTACCATAAGAGATTCCTTCCTTTCTAAAACATGCAGGCGGCAAAAAACCGCGGCCGCCCTCACTGGGCTGCCGCGGTTTGGTTTCGTCCGGTATCCCCCACAGGGGCTGGACCGCCATCCTGACAGACCGGCTACAGGCAGACAGAGCTTCCGCTGCTGAAATAATAGCAGCGGTACGCAGTCATTCCATAACCGGCGGTACGAAGCATGGCGTTGTCCTCCTGTTCGATCTGAGAATACTTTAATACTTTTAATGGATAAAGTCAATAGGAAATTTCTCAGTCCCCGCAGCACTCATATTTTGAAAGGGCCGGCGGCGCGGCAGGGCCTATATTCCAAAACACACCCGCACCGCCCAGGCCGCGGCCACAAAGCCCGCCAGGTCGGCGCACAGGGCGGCGGGAATGGCGTGGCGGGTCTTTACGATACCCGCCGCGCCGAAGTAGACCGCGATGGTGTAAAAGGTGGTCTCGGTGGAGCCCAGCATCACCGCCGCGGTGCGCCCCACAGTGGAGTCGGGGCCATAGGTGGAGATGAGCTCCGCCCCCACCCCCAGGGCGGCGCTGCCGCTCACCGGCCGGATGAGCAGCAGCCCCACCGTCTCCGGCGGAATGCCCAGCAGGCGCAGCACCGGAGCCATCCCCTGGGCCGCCAGCTCCAGCGCGCCGGAGGCCCGCAGCATATACACCGCCGTCAGCAGTCCCACCAGAGCTGGGACGATTTTAATCAGCACCCCCAGCCCCTCTCCCGCGCCGGTCACCAGGGCGTCGTACACATCCACCCGGCGGGCGGTCCCCCACAGGGCCACCGCCGCCAGAATCAGGGGCACCAGCATGGTCAGCAGCAGATCCATCACCGCCCTCCCCCCTGTCCGAACAGAATTGGCCCGCCCACCGCAGGTATCGGGTTTATCATGCCAAAGAGCTTGCTGGCCCCAATCCCCACCGCCACCGAAATGGCCGAGGCCAGCCATACCGCCGGCAGAATGTCAAAGGGGGCAGCGCTCCCCGCCGCCGCCCGGACGCTGGCCACCGTGGTGGGGATGAGCTGAAGGGAGGCGGTGTTGCACACCACCAGGGTACACAGCGCGTTGTTTGCCACCCCCGGAGTGCGCCTGCTCATCAGCCGGGCGGCCTTGATTCCCAGAGGGGTAGCCGCGTTGCCCAGCCCCAGCAGATTGGCCGACACGTTGGCCGCAATGCTGTCCATCACCTCCCCGTCCCGGGCGAACTCCGGGTACAGCCGCCGCAGCAGCGGCCGCAGCAGCCGGGACAGAGCCTCCGACAGGCCGGAGCGCTTCATCACCTCCATAACCCCCATCCACAGGCACAGCACCCCCGCCATGGACAGGCACAGCTCAATCCCCGCCGCCGCGCCCTCCATCGCCGCGCCGGCCACCGCGCCCTCCCGGCCGTTTACCAGCGCGCACACCACGGAGATCACCACCATCGCCGACCAGATAATTGACATTCCCATATTTCCCTCTTCTTTCCATGCCATTTTATTTGTTCTATTCTACGCGGCCTCCCGCCGCTTTTATGTGACCTTTTACCGGCGGATTCCCTTAAAATTCGATCTTCCCGCTTCTTATCCGAAAAATACAATTTATTCCATTTTTGCGACAAGCGTCGAAAATTTACGATCTAAATTTCCAAATTCCAATTGACAATTTTATACGAAGTGTTATAATAATGACAGTTTCTAGGGAAACATAGAAAAACATGGCAACCCCTGAAAGAAAGGACGTATCGCTATGAAATCTACTGGCATTGTAAGAAAGGTTGACGAACTTGGCCGTATCGTTCTTCCCATTGAGCTTCGCCGCACCTTGGATATCGCGGAAAAGGACTCTCTGGAGATTTATGTAGACGGAGCCTCCATCGTCCTGAAGAAGTACCAGCCCGCCTGCATCTTCTGTGATGACGCGAAGGATGTTATCAATTTCCGCGGCAAGAACATCTGCCCCAACTGCCTGAAGGAGCTTCAGGGCAAGTAAGCATCCGGATACCTTGTACACTTAAAAAACCCGGCAGCCTATTGGGCCATCGGGTTTTTTTGGTATCTTTTTTGAAGTCCCGCCTCTTTTCCCCTGGATGCGCGGCGGGATGCAGCGTACCTTTTTGTGGTTCTCTCCTGCTTTGCAGGCGGCAAAATATTTTTTCAGATCACCGCTCCATTCCCGATCTTGAAATTATACTTTTAGTATATTTTCCTCCTCCACCTTGGGCCGGCGAAAAAATTCCCGAAAATAGCCTGCGCTTCTCCCGCCGTCCCGCCCTATTTTCCAGTTTGATTGACGGCCCTGCTGTACAGCTCGTTTCGGGACAGGCCGGTCTCCTTTGCCGCCTGGCGCACCGCGTCCCGTAGGGAGCTCCCCTCCCCCCGCAGGCGCCCCACCAGGGCCAGCCCCTCCTCCAGGGCCGCCGGAGCCTTGTCCTGTACGCCGGCCCCCTCCAGCACCAGCACAAACTCCCCCTTGGGCGGGTTGTCCTGGTACCACCGGGCCGCCTCCCCCACGGTGGTACGCCTGATCTCCTCGTGGAGCTTGGTCAGCTCCCGGCAGAGGGTCAGCCGCCGTCCGTCTCCAAAGCAGTCCCGGAAATCCGCCAGAGTGGCGGGGAGCTTGTGGGGAGCCTCGTAGAAAATCATAGTCCGCGTCTCCTTCCGCAGGCTGTCCAGATGGGCCCTGCGGTTCTTTTTGTTCATGGCCAGAAAGCCCTCGAAGGTAAAGCGTCCTGTGGGCAGTCCGGACACGGACAGGGCAGTCACCAGGGCGCAGGGCCCCGGGAGGCTCACCACCTCCACCCCCGCTCCGACGCACAGGGCCACCAGCTCCTCCCCCGGGTCGCTCACCGCCGGGGTACCGGCGTCCGTCACCAAAGCGCAGCTCTCCCCCGCCAGCAGCCGGGCCAGAACCGCCTCTCCTCCCGTCCGGGTGTTGTGGCGGTGATAGCTCACCATAGGCTTTTTGAGCCCTAAGTGGTTGAGCAGCTTCACCGACACGCGGGTGTCCTCCGCCGCGATGAAGTCCACCTCCGCCAGCGTCTCCGCCATCCGTTTTGATATGTCCCCCAGATTGCCAATGGGCGTGGGGACCAGATAGAGCACTCCCGCCATGGGCACCTCCTTATGTTTCATTCGTCAGGATTTTTACCGGCAGAAGCTCCAGCCCCGGCCGCCCCCTTTTAACCCCCTCCATCAGCAGGGCGAAGGGGGGGTGGCTGGCGCTGTGCTGAAGGATCTGCATCCGCTTGGGCTCCAAATCTGCCCCCCGCAGGGCGCATACTATCTCCGCCAGCCGCTCCGGCCGGTGGACCAGGGCGAACCGGCCGTGATATTTCAGCAGCCGCCCCGCTGTTTTGCACAGCTCCGCCAACGTGCAGCGCTCCTCCATCCGGGCCCCGCCGCCGGAGCGTCCGGAGCGCTGGGCGAAATAGGGTGGGTTGGACACCACCAGATCAAAGCTCCCCGCCGGCAGCTCCACGCTTTGCAGATCCCCCTGCCGGACCGTCCCCGACAGGCCGTTCCGGGCCAGGTTCTCCCGTGCCGCCTGGGCGGAGGGGCCGTCCAGCTCCACGCCGGTGAGCTCCAACTTTTCCGCCCGGCCGGCCAGCAGCAGAAGCAGCACACCGCCCCCGCACCCCAGATCGCACACCCGCCACCCGGGCTTTACCGCGGCGAACCGGCCCAGCTCCAGACTGTCCCGGCCCAGCGGAAAGCAGCTGGGGCAGTCCTTGTACCAGAAGGGGTCCAAAAACTCCAGCCGGCTACCCATTCCGCAGGGCCTCCGCCAGCCCCCGGACGATCCGCCCCGTCAACCCCCAGATGGCCCGCCCCTCCCACTGGTAGATGGGCACGTCCACCTGACCGCCCCGCCAGGGGTAGCCCTTGGGAAAGCCGATTTCGCTGTAGGGGAAATCCTCCGCCACCCTGGGTTCCAGAACACACACCGGACACAGGGGCTCCGTCTCCAGAAAGAAGGACAGGGGCGCCTGGAACACCGCCTCCACCTCGTTGGGATTGAGCCTGAACTCCCTGGTTTTTACCTGCCCCAGAATGGGATGCATCAGGTCGCCGCTCTGGTGGAGCAGGCGGTCCAGGGGAACGATCTCCTCCACCTCTCCCGGCGGGATGCCCAGCTCCTCCCAGGTCTCCCGGAGGGCGCAGTCCGCCGGGGTCTCTCCCGGCTCCATCCGCCCCCCGGGGAAGCAGACCTCCCCCGGCTGACGGCGCAGAGCCGCCGCCCGCACCTCAAAGAGCAGGCTTAACCCTGCCGGCCCCTCCACCAGAGGGACCAGCAGGCCGTATTCCCCTCGTATCCCCTGGAACCCCGGGGCGCGGCTGGACAGCTTTTTTCTGATCTCCGCTACATCCACGGCGTACCGCCCGCCTCCAGCGCCGCCAGACGCCGGCTGAGGTTTTTATAGAACTGACCCGCGTGGATGCCGTCCAGCAGCCGGTGGTTGAGCTCCAGAGAGAGGGGGAGTACCGTGCGCCCTCCGCTCTCTTCATACTTTCCCCAGGCAACCTGAGGAATGGAAAACGCCGGATCCCCATCCCAGGCATTGCTGTAGGCGCTCAGCGGGAACCAGGGCAGGCAGGTAAAGTGGATCTGCCGCTCCAAATCCCAGGGGCCGTTGGCGAGAAATACAGTCTGCGCCCGGCTCTTCTCCCGGGCCGCCCGGCAGAAAGCGTCCAGGCTGTCCCCTGCCTCCAGCGTAACAATGTGAAAATACTCGCTGCCTGGGTGCAGATCGGTAAAGCTGGGGATCAGGGTGTCATACCACACCACGCCCCCGTCCTTCTCCCGGTAGTGGAAGGCCTCCACCTCTTCCATGGCCTTTGTGACCAGAAAGATCATGCCGCAGTAAAAGGACAGCCCCTTTTCCCTGGCATAGCGCCGCAGGCCCGTCACATCCACGGGAAAGGTCATATTGTAGAGGGGCATTGCCAAGTTTTTATAAAACTGATAGTGATCCCGCCGGGCCCACTGCCCCAAATCCACCTGTCTCATTCTCTCCTCCTTTTCCACATCCGCAAAGCCCCTGCTGTCAGACGCTGTTACGCCAGCACCCGCAGCCAGCCGTCGGATAAGGCGTACTCCCGCGCCCCGTCCGCCAGCCGTACCGTCCCCGGTCTCTGGCCGTGGTCTTCTCTTCTGGCCTCCCCCCGGAGCACGGTGATGTCCCTATCCGGCAGGCGCAGGGTGCAGCCGTACCCCGCGAAGGCCCGCACCACCCGGTCCGCCCAGGCGGCGGCGTCCTCCGGCCGGATCACCAGCTCCTCCCCAGCGGGCTCCGGCCAGTACTCCCCCGCCCCCTGGGGGACGGCCTTGTCCCACAGGCGATCAAAGTCCCGTACCGCCTGCGCCAGCACCTGGGGAGCCAGCCGCCGGATGGTCTCGGTCATGGTCTCCAGGGTGTCCGCCTCCGTCACCGGGAAGGGCCGCTGGAGCAGGATGTCCCCGGTGTCAAACCCGGCGGCCACCTTGTGGATGGTGACGCCGCTCTCCCTCAGCCCCTTCAGGATGGTGCAGGGCATGGGCCACGGCCCGCGGCCCAGGGGCAGCAGGGCGGGGTGGACGTTGGCGCACCGCAGGGGGGTATCCACTGGGATTTTGTAGATATACCCGGCGGAGAAAAGCGCCTCGCACCCCTGATCCAACAGCGCCAGCAGGTCGCCGGAGGTCACCCGCTGATCTGTCCAGGGGATGTTCCGCTTTTGGGCGAAGTCCGTCACCGCCCGGTTGAACTCGTACACATTGTTTGTGGGAAAGGTAAAGAGCTTCATGATCTGACACCCCGCCTCCTCCAGCGCCTCCAGGCAGGGGGACAGCAGATCAAAGCCCGCGTAGGCCACCTTCATATCCATTCTCCTTTAAGTGATATCCTGAGAAAAGCAGGGCCGCGCCGGAGCGGCGCGGCCGGTATGAAAAAGAGACGCTCACAGCTCCGCCCGGACGCTCCCACTCACAGCAGAATCAGGCCGTATTTCTTCCGCATCTCCTCCAGGAAGGCGGGTTCCAGTTCCTCGGTCCCATCCCAGAAGGCCCGGCCCTGAAAGGCCCGCAGGGCGCCCTCCAGCAGCTCCGGCACGTCGGTGCCGATGCACAGGGCGTCCTTGATGGCGTACTGATTTTCCGCGAAGAGGGCCAGATCGTCCTCCTCCAGAATTTCAATTTTCAGCGCCCCCTGGGGGCAGCTCTCCTCTGCCTCTACAATGTCCTCCATCAGATCAGGCGTGCAGCGGATGGGCTCGCCCACGTCCACGTCGGGGGTGATGAACCGGGCCTCGGTCTCGCTGGCGCAGGGGATCACGTCCGGGTCCCGCTCCACTGCCGGGAAGGACTGGAAGCCGATGCTGTCCACCGCCTGGCGCAGAAGGGCGATGTGCTCCGGCGTGGTACCGCAGCAGCCGCCGAACACCCGCACTCCCGCCTCTGCCAGGGCCCGGGTATAGGAGGCGAACTCCTCCGGTTCACAGTCGTACACCGTCTCGCCCCCCTCCACCCGGGGCAGGCCCGCGTTGGGCTTGGCGATGAGGGGTACTCTGGCATAGGGGGCCAGGCGGCGGATCTGCTCCACCATCCGGTCCGGTCCGGAGGAGCAGTTCAGGCCAAAGGCGCTCACCCCCATGCCCTGCATGATAATCATGGCCGCCAGCACATCCGTCCCCGACACGGTGCGCCCATTCTCGTCGCAGGTAAAGCTGACAAATACCGGCTTGTCGGACACCCGGCGTACCGCCAGCACCGCCGCCCGGGCCTCCGGCACGGTCATGGTGGTCTCAATCATGAAGAGATCCACCCCCGCCAGCGCCAAGGCCATGGCCTGCTCGGTATATACCGCCTCCAGCAGCTCAAAGGTGCTCTCTCCATAGGGCTGGATGAACTTTCCCGTGGGGGACAGATCCGCCGCCACCAGGGCTTTCCCGTCCGCTGCCTCTTTGGAAAGGGCCACCAGCCGCCGGTTGTACTCCGCCACCTGGCCAAAAATGCCATGTTCCTCCAGCTTGATGGCGTTGGCGCTGAAGGTGGGCGCCATAATCACATCCGCCCCCGCGGCCACATACTCCCGCTGAAGGCCCAGCAGCACCCCGGGATGCTCCAGCACCCACTGCTCGGTACACACCCCCGCCGGCATTCCCCGCTTCAACAGCTCGCTGCCGGTCCCGCCATCCAGTAAAAGCGGCAGAGGAATTCCATCCATCTGTCCATATCCTCCTTAATCGTTGTATCGCTTCTGTATACAAAGGGTAGTATATACTAAAGAGGACTGGGAAATCAAGTAAAACCGGAGATTCTTCCATTCCGGCGGGAAACTCCTTCTTGACAAATCCATCTTGCTGGTATAAGCTTTAGATACTCCCCCCCAGGGGGGTGTCTATTAAAGGAGGGACCAACTGTGACCGCTGATCGCGACAAAGTACTCCGCCTGCTTAAAACCGCCCGGGGCCAGCTGGACGGCATTGTGAAGATGGTAGAGGAGGACCGCTACTGCATCGACATCTCCCAGCAGGTCATGGCCACCGCCGCCATTTTGAACCGGGTCAACCGGGACATTCTCACCGCCCATCTGGAGCACTGCGTCCGCAACGCCGCCAGCGACCAGGAGCGGCAGGAGAAAATCCACGAGGTGGTCCAGGCCCTGGACCGCATTTTGAAATAGCGTGCCACACATCTGGAGGTAACTATGAAGCAAAAATATCTGGTCACCGGCATGACCTGCACCGCCTGCTCCGCCCATGTGGAGAAGGCGGTGTCCAAGGTGGAGGGGGTATGCGCAGTCAACGTGAACCTGCTGGGCAGCTCCATGCTGGTGGACTACGACGAGGGCCGCACCGGCGACGCCGCTATTATCTCCGCGGTGGAAGCAGCGGGCTACGGGGCCGCTCTCCCCGCAAAAGGAGGCGCACCCGCCAGAACTGCTGCCGCCCAGGCCGGGGACTCTATGGCCGCCGGCCTGAAGGCCATGAAGCGCCGGCTGATCACGTCCTTCCTCTTCCTCATCCCCCTGTTCTATCTGTCTATGGGGCACATGATGGGCTGGCCCCTTCCACACATTTTCCATGGCACCGGCAACGCCATGATCTTTGCCCTCACCCAGCTTTTGCTCCTTTTGCCCATTTTATATGTAAACGACAAGTATTATAAAGTCGGTTTCAAAACTCTTTGGAAACATTCTCCCAACATGGACTCCCTCATCGCCCTGGGCTCCAGCGCCGCGGTGCTCTATGGGCTGGTGGCCCTGTACCAGATCGCCTGGGGCCTGGGCCACGGGGACGCCGCCCTGGTCGATAAGTGGGCCATGGACCTCTATCTGGAGTCCGCCGGCATGATCCTCACCCTCATCACCCTGGGCAAATTTCTGGAGACCCGGTCCAAGGGCAAAACCGGCCAGGCCATCGCCCGGCTGATGGATCTGGCTCCCAAGACGGCCATGGTGCTCCGAAACGGGACGGAGGTTGAGATCCCGGTAGAGGAGGTCCAGGTGGGGGATCTTGTGGTCATCCGCCCCGGCGGGCGCATTCCCGTGGACGGCGTAGTAGTGGATGGGACCTCCTCCGTGGACGAGTCCGCCCTTACCGGGGAGTCCATGCCGGTAGAAAAGGGCCCTGGGGACAAGGTGGCCGCCGCGGCCATCAACAAGTCCGGCTCCTTCCGCTTTGAGGCCACCCGGGTGGGAGAGGACACCACCCTGGCCCAGATGATCCGCCTGGTGGAAGAGGCCTCCGCCTCCAAAGCCCCCATCGCCAAGCTGGCCGACCGGGTGGCGGGGGTATTTGTTCCCGTGGTGATTGGCATTGCCCTGATCACTGCCGCCGTGTGGTTTTTGATTACCGGGGCGGTCACCTCCGCCCTCACCACCGGCGTGGCGGTGCTGGTCATCTCCTGCCCCTGCGCTCTGGGGCTGGCCACCCCGGTGGCGATTATGGTGGGCACCGGCAAGGGGGCGGAAAACGGCATCTTGATCAAATCCGCCGAGGCGCTGGAGACGCTGCACACCATCGATACTGTCGTTTTAGACAAAACCGGCACCCTCACCCAGGGCAAGCCGGTGGTCACCGACCTGATCCCTGCGGACCCCTCCGGCGGGGAGGGCAGCGGCCTGCTGGCTCTGGCCGCCGGGCTGGAGGGCCCCTCGGAGCACCCCCTGGCCGAGGCTATTGTGGAGGAGGCGCAGCGGCGCAATCTCCCCGCCGCTCCGGTGCGCGGCTTTGCCGCCGTCCACGGCCGGGGGGTCCGGGCCGTCTCCGGGGAACACACCATTCTCGGCGGCAACCGGGCCATGGTGGAGGAGGCCGGTATCGATCCCGCCCCCCTGGCCGCGCAGGCGGACGCCCTATCCGCCCAGGGTAAGACCGCCCTCTTCTTCGCCGATGAGACGGAGAAAAAGCTGCTGGGCCTCATCGCCGTGGCCGACGCTCCCAAGCCCACCAGCGCCCAGGCGGTAGCCGCCTTCCGGCAGCTGGGCCTGGAGGTGGTCATGCTCACCGGCGACAACCGCCGCACCGCTGATGCCATCGGCCGGCAGCTGGGGGTCTCCCAGGTAATGGCGGAGGTTCTCCCCCAAGACAAGGAGCGGCAGATCTCCGCCCTCCAGCAGCAGGGCAAAAAAGTCGCTATGGTAGGGGACGGCATCAACGACGCCCCCGCCCTGGCCCGGGCGGACGTGGGTCTGGCCATCGGCGCCGGCACCGACGTGGCCATTGAGTCCGCCGATATCGTGCTGATGAAGAGCGATCTAATGGACGCGGTCACCGCCGTCAGGCTGTCCAAGGCGGTCATCCGCAACATCAAGCAGAATCTGTTCTGGGCCTTTATCTACAACGTCATCGGTATCCCCCTGGCCGCTGGGCTCTGGTATCCCCTGATCCACCAGATGCTTAACCCCATGTTCGCCGCCGCCGCCATGAGCATGAGCTCCGTATGCGTGGTCACCAACGCCCTGCGCCTGCGGTTCTTTCAGGCGGAGCGCACCCCTTCCGCTGTCTCGCCGGCCCCCTCCCCTGTTTCGGAGGCGCCGGGGGAAATTTTAAAGCAAGGAGCTGTTCAGCAGATGGAAAAGAAATTGATCATTGATGGCATGATGTGCGCCCACTGCACCGGCCGGGTGGAGAAGGCCCTCTCCGCCGTCCCCGGCGTCACCGCTGTGGTGATGAGCCTGGAGGAAAAATCCGCCGCCGTCACCTGCGGTCCTGATGTGGCGGACGCCGCCCTCACCCAGGCCGTCACCGGCGCCGGCTATGAGGTCCTTTCCGTCCAGTAGCCCCCTGCCCCTGGGAGCCCGCCGGCTCCCAGGGGCTTTGTGCCGTTCCGGCATCCCTTTTGTGGAATTCCTCCCCTTTTTCCCTGTTTCACCGCTGATATTGACAAATGTCTCTTCTGCGGCTAGAATAGACGTTGCCCCTCCTCGGAGGTTCCGCCCCAGCGTCCACAGGGCCTTGCGCACCTGGACGCCCTGCTGTCAAACCACACATCCATATCCAAAGGAGGACCATCTTATGACTGATCAGGAACTGGTTGAGCGCGCGTTTACCATGCTGCAATACTCCTACGTTCCCTACTCCCACTTCCCCGTCGGGGCCGCCTTAATGTGTGCCGACGGCACTGTTTTTACCGGCTGCAATGTAGAAAACTCCGCCTTTGGCTCCACCATCTGTGCCGAGCGCACCGCTCTGGTCAAGGCGGTCAGCGAGGGGCACCGGGACGACTTTGTCCGCATTGCCGTGGTGGGCAACTCCGCCGACTACTGCTGGCCCTGCGGCGCCTGCCGCCAGATGCTCTACGAGTTCGCCCCTGAGCTCATCGTTCTGGTAGCCAGGGCCGACCACAGCTTTGTCCGCTACCCCCTCCACGAGCTGCTGGCCCACGGCTTCGGTCCCAAGTCCCTCGCCCAGGGCTGAACCCTGCCCGCCAAAACACAAAACTGCTCTGTTCAAAAACGGCACAGCCCGCAGGCTGTGCCCAGCCTGTCGAAAAAGTCTGCCCTTCGGCAGACTTTTTCATATAAACGAGGTAAAATAGAGCAGGGTGAGAAAA
>NZ_QWEK01000045.1 GCF_009935845.1 Pseudoflavonifractor sp. 524-17
TTATTCTGTCTGTTCGGAGGTTTCCTTTCGGTTTAAGCCTGTCCACAAAACAGGGGCTTGCTTTTTATTTTAACACCTTATTGTCTACAAAACGGGGTTTCTTTTAGCGTATCAGAAGGGTGTCTTTTTTTCAATAACGTGTCCACGCTATTGGGTACATTATAGAGTATGAATCCCCAGCCCGGTGACTTCCGAAAACTCCCCAATCGAATAATCCAAAAAAATCCCTCCATACTCTTGACATAGAGTTTACTCTATATTGTATGCTCACATTATATCTGAGAAATGGAGGGATTACAAATGCGGTCGACAAAAAAATACACTGTTATTACCGGGGCCAGTTCTGGCATAGGGTATGAAACCGCGAAAGCCTTTGCAGAGCGAGGCAAGAACCTGATCGTTGCCGCCCGCCGCAAGTCAAAGCTGGAACGTCTGAAGCATGAAATTTTAGAAAGGCACCCCACACTGGATGTTGTTATCAGAACAGTTGACCTCTCTGCGCTGGAAGGGGCGTATCAGTTTTATTCCGGGCTGAAGGACTTCCAACTGGAAACATGGGTCAATAACGCCGGCTTTGGAAACTATGACAGCGTGGCCCACCAGGCTTTGGAGAAAATTGATACCATGCTTCGGCTTAATATCGAAGCCATCACCATCCTCTCATCTCTGTTTGTCCGCGATTATAAGGATGTTTCTGGAACACAGCTTATCAACCTGTCCTCCTGCGGCGGCTATACTATCGTTCCTACTGCTGTCACTTACTGTGCGACAAAGTTCTATGTCAGCACGTTTACCGAAGGGCTGGCCTGGGAACTGATTGAGAGCGGAGCAGGGATGCGGGCCAAGGTGCTGGCTCCGGCAGCGGCACAGACGGAGTTCGGCAAAAAGGCAAATAACGTGGAGCAATATGATTATGATATCATCGAGCATTATACTCATATTGATATCAATTTCTGGAGAGATGAAATCTGTAAGATTAAGTGATTTTGTAACTTACTTTTCAAATATGTGCAAAGTGGAAATAACTGCAAAATTTTTGTATACTGAAGGAAACCGTTAAATCCGCCCGACCGTCCTGAGGGCGCTGGATTGCGCTCTGTCCGCTTCCTTTTACTGTCAATTGTCTCCAATTCCGTCAAAATCCAGGCCGCACAACTCCAAAAATCCGCAGCTGTTCTCTTTTTGCGTAATCTGCTGAAAATCGTCCCGGGCGCAATCCAAAATCGTTCTGGTCTGTTCGCCGCCGGCCCGCTCCTCCAGCGTGTCGGAAAACACCCGGTAGAGATGGGCCAGGTGGTACACCCAGGGCAGGCGGGCCCGCTGATCCAGGTTCAGGCGCGCCGTATCGCCGCTTTGATGATGGGCCGTACCCCGAAACCATATGTCGCAGTGGGGAGCGCCCTCTGTGAGGTTCGCCTTTGACTCAATCACCACAGCTTCGTCAAACCCTCTGCCCAGGGCGGCGTCAATATTGCGGCAGTACACCGCCCCATATTGGCACAGATCGTACGCTTTCCACGTCTCTGCCCAGGGACATTTTACGGCGCAGTCCTGCATGTCTCCCTGGTCATTCCACGCCGTTCTGCTGGCAAACTGGCCGGGCTGGAGACAGTACTCCCGGTAGAGGAGGTAGGTGGCCGTACAGATGGGCAGGCCGTCTTTCTCCGCCCGCCGGCGCATCCGGCCGCCCCGCTGGAGTCCGTAGCGGATCACTGCTTCCCTCACAATGTCTTCCCCCGGTTCCCCCAGTGCTTCACAGACCGCCTTTGCCAGCAGGCCAAAGAGCAGCGCGTGATCCGCCGCGCCGTAGTCAGGAATCCCCCCTCTTTCCCTGTTCATCGCGCGGCCAGCTCCTCTTCCGTCCGGCAGACCGTGATGGATCCATCCGTAATTCCCTGCTTTGCCGCCTCATACGCCTCGCTGACTTCTGGATCCAGCTCCAGGTACGGGCTCAGCTCGCAGGCGATGGCACCGTCTGCAACGCCCATGGAGTAGGAGCCGCTCTCAAAAGTCCCATTGACGATATCGCTTAGGACGGCGCTGACGCCGGGGGCGTAGTTATTGGGCTGCGCGCCCACCATCAGCTCCGGGAAGTCGTCAAACCGTCTGGAGTTGGCCGATATCATCAGCACCTCGCCCAGATGCTCCATTCCCGCCGCGTAGCAGCCCTCGCCAGCCTTATTGGCGTTGACCAGAATCACATCTACCCCGTTGTTGATCAGCGCTAGAGTGCTCTCCTTTGCCTTGCCAACGTCGGTGCCGGAGCCCACAAATGTAAGCACCACCTCTACAGAGGGATCGGTGTCCAACGCGCCCTGCTTGAAGCCGATCATGGACTCCTTTATATTAGGCAGCTCCTGGGGGCCGACGTACGCCACTTTATGGTTGGCAGAGGTCTTGGCGGCGATGACGCCGGCCAGGTAGGCGCCCTCCCAGGCCCGGTTGGACATGGCGGTAATGTTCTCTGTGTTGATATTGCCGCTGGTCACAAGATAGTAGGTGTCCGGATACTGCTCCGCCACCCGGGCGCAGGCATCCTGATAGTCGTTGCTGTGGGCAAAGATCAGATCAAAGCCTCGGGCGGAGTAGTCCTCCACCGCCTCCAGCACGTCGGCGGGAGAGTTGGTCTCAATGTAGCTGAATTCCGCCCCAAAAGCTTCCGCTGCTTCCTTTGCCGCGTTATAGCCCATGGTCCCCCAAGCGCCGTCGTTAATAGATCCAGGAATCACCGCCGCAACCTTGCAGGTCTTCTCTCCGCCGCCGCTACTGGACGCCGCCGCCGGCGCGGAAGTATCAGGGGGCGTTGTGCCTCCGCCTCCCCCGGATTGGCCGCAGGCGGACAGGGCGGCGGTGAGCATTACCCCGCCCAGCAGGATCGTCAGCGTCTTTTTCCATGTGGCTTTCATACTGCTTCCTCCTTTTTCACCGTTGCGTTTTTCTTTGCCATGGCAGGCCATATATCTTCCAGGTACATGACCGTTCTTCTCACCGCTCCCTTCTCTCCATGCAGATTGGGCAAGTGGAAAAGACCGCCTTTCCCCCCTGACGCTCTACACAGGTATGCCTCAGCCAGCGGCTGTCATCCCGGAGGGGATAGTCTTCCCGGTAGTGGTGCCCCCGGGACTCCCTGCGTATCCGGGCGCATCCCGCCACCAGCCGGGCCGTCTCAACCAGGGATTTCAGCTCCGTCAGCTCCATCAGCGGCTGGTGGAACTTCTGGCCGGGTACCCGGAGGACCGCCAGCTCCTCCTCCGCGCCGTCCAGCCAGGCCATAAAGGCCGTCAGCTTCTCCTCGCTGCGCACCACGCCCACCGCGTCCTGGGCCCGCCGCCGCAGCTCCGCCTTGAGGGGCGCCATATCCGGCGCTGCTCCTTCTGCAGTCATGCACCCCAGCACCCGCGCCTCCTCTTCCTCCAGACTGGCCCGATCCGGCCTCACATCCCCATGGGCGGCGGCCCAGTTATGGGCCGAACGGCCCGCCAGATATCCAAACACCTGGGTTCCGCCCAAGGCGCTGCCGCTGAGCCGGTTGGCCCCCTCGTAATTGCCAGCCGCCTCTGGCGTGCAGAACAGGCCCGCCACACTGGTCCGGCACTGCTCGTCAATGTGGACCCCACCCAGCTGGTAGTGGGCCCCGGGGGCCACCTCGATCTTGTCTCTCACCGGGTCAAGCCCCTGTTTTTGCAGATACCGGTATTGCTGATTGTCCAGCTGTTGGGCCACAAATTCGCTCCCCTTGGGGGAGTCCCCCACATACCAGAACAGCCCACCGTGGGAACCGCCTCTCCCCTCCTCAATCGCTCGGTTCATCAGGCGCATGGCCTCGTCCCGCACGGGGATGGGATTCTTGGGAAGCACCGCCCGGCCGGCGGCGTCCAGGATATCTCCATCCAGCCGGTCTGCGGCCAGAAACTCATAGTGGACAAAGGCGCCTTTTGCCGCCGGCGGCCACACAATGACAGAGGGGTAAAAGAGTATCATCTCCATATCCACCAGCCGGGCCCCTGCCCGGTAGGCCAGGGCCAGACCGTCGCCGGTGGAATCCGCCGGGCAGTCGGTGACCGCCCACAGCTGCTGGCAGCCCCCGGTGGCAAGTATGGTGGCGGAGGCCTGGAGGCAGGTCAGCTCCCCCGTCTTCAGATTCCAGCCCACCGCGCCGCAGACGCTTTTGTCCGCCCCGGTTACCAGCCCCGTCACCAGGAAATCATCCAGCATGGAGATGTTCGGGTGCTTGAGACAGCTGTTTTTCAGCGGTCCCAGCATCCCGATTCCTCCGCCGTGAAAGCTGATGTTCCGGGGGTAGGTGTGCCCTGGGAAGCGGCTGAGGAGATAACTCCCATCCTCGTTCTTGCGGAAGCGTACGCCGTAGCCCTCCATATCGTGAATCCGGTCACAGGAGTCCCGTGCCAGCGCCCACGCCAGATTCCGGTCCGCCAGCTGGTAGCCGTAGGCCACTGTGTCCTCATAGTACTGCTCTGGGCTGTCTTCCGGGTGGAAGGGCGCCTGGGTCCCTCCACCCGCCGTGAGGGTAATGCCCGACCGGCCGGCGGGGCCTTTGTTTGTGACAATCACACGGGAGCCCGCCTGCGCTGCAGCCAGCGCCGCCCGGGCGCCGGAGGCGCCCATGCCGATCACAAGCACGTCTGTGGTATCGCATTTGTCCATCGCCCGCATCTCCCTCCTAATTCTCTGCCGCCAGCGGCTGACGGAAGTCAACTACCAAGTCCTGAAGCACCTTATACTTGCTGTGGGGCCGGAGGGACACCGTCTCCCCCGGGTTCACCAGCACGGTGCATCCTTTTACGTCTCTGCCGTCTACATTCACCAGACAGGAGCCGCAGGTACCGTGAAAGCACATGGAGGTCCGGCACGCCAGCGTCGGATCGGTTTCGTGCAGCCGGGTCAGAAGGCTCATGACGGACATGGGATATTCGCTCTCTATCTGATACTCCTCCAGCGCCGCTTTTCCGCTGCGGTAGACGTAGGCCGTGATGGCGCGGGTTTTCTGTACGTCCGCCATGCTCATCTCCCTCCCAGCCGGTTCAAAATGGTTCGGGTCACTGCCCGGGCCGGCAGGACATAGGCGCACTCCGGCGACGCCACGGCAAAGTCCGCCGCGTGCAGGTCCCCCGTAAAGCCGCTGACTGAGAAATGCAGCGTGGGCACCAGCTGGGAGACATTTCCTAAATCGGTGCAGTACCGGCCGTGGGGACTGCGCAGGATTGGGATCTCCAGCGCCTGGGCCGCGTCCTCCAGGCAGAGGGCCAGTGTCTCATCCCCCCAGAAGGGCTCATAGCCTGCGGAAACCTGAATCTCCGCCCGCCCCCCAACCATGGCCGCCGCATGTCTGGCGATCTCGCCGGTACGGTTTGACAGGGCCTCCAGCAGCTCGTTGGTTTTCGCCCGCAGCTGAATGGACAGCTCGCTTTTGTCCGGTATGGTGCTTAAATTGTCCCCCCCGCTGGTGAGGATGTAAGCCATTCGGATCCCCTCTCCCTCCGGGAAAGTCTCCCGCATGGCCTGCAGACCATTGATGCACAGCACTGCCACGTTCAGGGCGTTGATCCCGTTCTGGGGGCACTCCGCAGAGTGGGCCTGCTTTCCCCGAAACATACACCGTATGCTCACAAATCCGTTACAGGACTCCTGAATGTAGAGCTTTGGGGTAATTTCCACCCCCTCTGTGTAGGCATGGGTGGACACTACCGCGTCAATCCCGGTGAAATAGCCCTGGCGGATGAGTTCATTTTTTCCGCTGGCGTATACAATCTTTCCCTCATTTTGCAGCTTCTCCACCAGCTCCTGGGGCAGCATCTCCTCCGCCGGCACCGCCAGAAAGACCAGCTCCCCAGGCAGCTGCCCCCGCACTTCCGGCCGTGAGAGGACATCGGCCACCGCCAGCAGCATGGTTACCTGCATATTGTGGCCGCACACATGGGCCATGCCAGTCTGGGGATCTGCCAGGGGGTGCTGGGGGCAGTAGACCGCGTCCAGCTCCGCCAGCACGGCCACCCGGGGACCAGGCTCACTTCCTTTTAATCTTCCAATGCAGCCGGACACGGGCAGGGGCTCCAGGCTGGTCAAATTCATCGCGCCCAGCTGCTCCATTACAAAGGCCGTGGTCCTCCGCTCAAAAAAGCCCCGCTCCGGCATCTTTTGAAGGGCATCGCCCCACCGGATGTACTGTCCGCTGTTTTCTCTTAAAACACGGTCGGTCCACGCTTCTACTGCCGCAAGATTCATCGCTTACACACACTCCTTTTCTCGGCGCGCCGCCCCTGCCCCCCACTAGAGGCCCTTCTCACTCTCCTGTCCCCCCGGGGAGGGCCGCTTGGCACGGCTGCCGCACTTCCTGCGCTGTTTGGGGGCGAAGTATTTTCCGTGCCCCTCCGGCGCGTTTCCATGGCCGGAGACGCACATGACAATCAAGGTAAAGACATAGGGGAGCATCAGCAGGAACTGGTTGGGCACATCAATTCCCATGGCCTGCAAACTGAATTGCAGCGCGTCAGCAAATCCATAGAGCAGGCAGCCCAGCATAGCGCCCACCGGCGTATACTTCCCCAAGATAATAATGGCGTAGGCCGCGTACCCCTTTTCCGCCGACATCTTCTCCACGAACACATTAGACGAGGCAATGGACAGATAGGCCCCCGCCAGACCCACAACAGCGCCCGTCACCAGCACCGCCATGTGGCGGTACCGCCATGTGGCGGTACCGCCGCACCGGCAGCCCGGCGGTGTCCGACGCATTGGCGTTCTCCCCGATGGACCGCCACTCCAGGCCCACCATAGTCCGGTAGAAGAAGAAGCACTGCGCCGCAATCAGCAAAAACGCCAGATATACCAACGGGTTCTGTTGAAAGAACACCGGTCCAATCAGCGGCAGCTTTGATAGGACGGGAACGGGCAGGTTGGACAGAGCCACAACACTCACCACATCGGTGCTTACCCCAAAGAGGGCCCGGTTGAAAAAGCTGGTAAATCCTGTGGAGAAGAGCACCAAAGCTGTGGCCACCAGCGCTGCCCGGGCGCCGATCCCAACCACCAGATAGCTGTAGATGGCGCATACCGCCACCCCCGCCGCCATGGCAGCCAGCATTCCCACCAGAAGGCTGCCGCTGAAGAAAGCCCCCACAAAGCCGGCAAAGGCTCCCATCAGCAAAATAGCCTCCAGCTCAATGCTGCTCACTCCCGCCAGGTCGGAGAAGAGTCCCCCCGCCGCCGCCAGCAGGAAGGGCGCCGCCAGCCGGATGGTAGACTGCAAAATGGTCTCCAGATTGGCACCAATCAGTTCTAACATCTCTCTTTCCCCCTTTTCAGCCATTGTAGGATCTGGGGCTGGAGCACGGTATAGGCCACCACAAAGAGCAGAACCAGCGCCTGGAGCAGCGCGGACAGAGACGAGGGTACCCCCAATGTACGGGCCATCTGGTTGCAGCCTGTGTTTAACCCGCCGAACAGCATTGCGCTGAAGATAATCGCCAGGGGATTCAGCCCCGCCAGCAGGGCCACTGCAATGGCGTTATAACCGTAGCCCGGCGAGATGCTTACGTACAGCTTCCAGGTCAGGCCCAATACCTCAATCCCTCCCGCCAGTCCTGAAATGGCGCCGCTGATGGCCAATGTGGACACACAGATAAATTTGGGATTTACACCGGCATATTCTGCGGCCAGGGCGTTCTGCCCCGCCATTTTGATCTGGAAGCCGTAGGTGGTCTTCTCCAGCACAAAATAGGCCAAAACCGCCGCCGCAACTGCAATAATGATTCCGATATGCAGATTGCTGTTCCCCTGGAGCCTGGGCAGGCGGGCCGCCTCCACAATCTCCTGAGACTCCGAGTAGATTTTATTGGGCTCCTGAAGGGGACCATTCACCAAAAATCCCACCAGCAGCACCATGATAGAGGAGATCATCACCGAGGTCACCACCTCGGACGCCCCCCGCCTGGCCTTCAAGTAGCCGGGGATCGCGCCGCACACACCCCCGAAGACCACCGCCGCCCCCAGCAGCAGGGGGATCAAAAGCCATGACGGAAGGCCGCGGTCCCGCAGGATCCCTTCCAGCAGCGTGACCCCCAGGGCGCCGGCGAAAAACTGTCCCTCCGCGCCGATGTTGAAGGAGGCGCCCTTGAAGGCGATTGCCACACCCACGCCGATGAGCATCAGCGGCGTGGCCTTCATCAGCATCTGAGACACCGCCCGGCGGGATCCGAAGGTGCCCTCCAAAATAGCTGCCCCTGCCGCCGGCACATCGTACCCCGCCAGCGCCAGAAAGAAAGCGCCCACCACAAAGGCTGACACAATGGCCAGCAGCGGGACCAGGACCGCCGGCACCGCCTGTTTCACTCGCTCCTTCATCTTTTATTCCTCCCATGCGGGCGACAGCGCGCTGAAATCTCTTGACACGCCGGTCATCATGGCGCCCAGCTCGTCCTGGGTTACCTGATCGGCATAGACGCAGCCGGTCATCTCTCCATTGAACAGGACAATAATCCGGTCGCTGAGGGACATGACCTCGTCCAATTCCGCTGACACCAGCAGTACACCCTTTCCCTTCTGCCGTTCCTTCAAAATACACTGATGGATGTACTCCGTAGCGCCAATGTCAACTCCCCGGGTGGGCTTCACCGCCACCAGCAGCTCCGGATTGAGGGAGAGCTCTCTGGCCACCACCACCTTCTGCTGATTGCCTCCGGACAGGTCCGCGGCCTTTGTCCGCTCGCTCTGGGTACTGATCTGATAGCTGTCAATCAGCCCACGGGTGAAGGCGGCCGCCTGCCGCTGCTTTAAGATGCCGTGCCGGGAGAAGGGGGGCTCACCATGGCTGACCAGAATGCTGTTGTCCGTAAGATCCATGGAGAGGATCAGTCCCCGGGCATGGCGGTCCTCCGGGATGTGGGACAGCCTGTGCGCCCGCACCTTGCGGGGCGGCTGGTTGGTCACTTCCTCCCCGTTTAAGTAGACATGGCCGGACTCCGCCCGGTACAGGCCGGTAATGGCCTCCACCAGCTCATTCTGGCCGTTTCCGTCCACGCCCGCCACCCCCAGAATTTCGTGGTTGTACACTTCAAAGGAGATATCGCAGATCCGCTTCCCCCGCTCCCCTTTCACACACAGCTTGTCCACCTTAAGCACAGGATAGCGCCTCATTGCGCTGTCCGGCCGGTCCTTTTCCATAGGACACAGCGCCCGGCCGATCATCATGCGGATCAGCTCTTCCTTGGAAGTCTCTTTGGTCGCCCGCTCCCCCACTACTCTGCCCTGGCGGAGCACCAGCACCCGGTCGCTGATCTCCATCACCTCGTCCAGCTTGTGACTGATGAAGATGACCGACTTCCCCTGGGCGGTGAGTTGGCGGATAATCTGGAACAGCTCCTCAATCTCCATAGGGGTCAGTACTGCCGTTGGCTCGTCCAGCACCAGGAGCTGGGCCCCCTTGAACAGCGCTTTCATAATCTCCACCCGCTGCTGCAGCCCAATGGGCAGCTCCCCTACCCGCATATTGGGATCCATGGAAAAGCCGTAGTCGTCGAAGATTTTCTGAATCCGCCGGTTCTGCTCTCTCAGATTCAGCCTCTCTGTCACGTGCTCCCGCAGGCCCAGCATCATGTTCTGGGTCACTGTAAAATGGTTGACCAGCATGAAGTGCTGATGTACCATCCCGATCCCCAGGCGGATTGCGTCCTTGGGGGATTCAATCGCCGCCGGCGTGCCGTTTACCTCGATGCTGCCGCTGTCCATCGCCTCTAGGCCGTAGATCATCCGCATCATAGTGGTCTTTCCCGCGCCGTTTTCCCCTAGAATAGCCAAAACTTCCCCGTCCTCAAGGCGAAAGCTGATGTCCTCGTTTGCCTGAACGGCGCCAAAGCGTTTTGAAATATGTTTGATCTCCAGACTCAATTCCACCCACCTCCTAACCGGCAGAATCGCTGCATCCCTTTCCCAGCCTCAGGGCCGGGCCAGGATCCGAATGCGCATAAACGCAGGATTCAGCTTGTCAGAGCTGTACGCCAGCGGTTTATTCTGAAAGGAATAGTACACGCCGTTTTGGATCATAAACGCGCTGCCAAGAGGAATGCTCAGCTGCTGGGCGTCCAGCTCTCCAGCCACGGCGGGAATAAACTCCGAGTCGCCGTAGGCGATATCCTCCTGCATATAGTGCTGAATCAGGTCAAAGACGTTAAACATGCGCTCTGAGTCCGCTGGAAAGCGGTGAAACAGCTTGGCCGGCAGCCAGTTGGTCCCGCAGACCGCCGGTACGCCGTCCACATAGATCATTCTGCTGTAGAAGAATGCGTCGTCCCCCTCCGCAAGGCCCAGCCGCTCCCGTATCTCTTTCGGTGGAATCCGTTTTTCGCAGTAGGGCAGCCCCACCGTGGGCTGGTGTCCCTGCGCCCGCAGAATCGTCAGATAGCCAGGCATCCGTCCCAGGTACTGGTCCCGCTCCAGGAGCATCGTCCTGTGATAATAGTTTCCCGATCCGTGCTTCTTTGTCACCACGCCCTCAAGGCTCAGCAAAAGCAGCGCCTCTCTCACCACCGCCACGCTGACCCCAAACTGCCTGGCCAGCTCACTTTCGGGAGGCAGCTTGTTGTTGCTTCCATCCGAGCTCTGAATCAGCTCAATGATGTCCTCTTTTACCTGCTCGCTGAGCGCGATATTTGCCCTTGCTCTCTCCATCGTCAATCCTTCTCCTGTCCGCAGCCGCTCCGGCGAAAGCGTCTGTTTTTCCTTCTCATATCATTGAATGACTTTATAATAAAACAAGTCATTCAATCTCTTTCAATATCATTATATCTTATCTTGTGTGCAAAAGCAAGCCTATTTTCAAAATTGTAAAATCTCTTCTCTTTTTGCGGCCGTCTATTGTTATTTTGAACAAAATCTCTATACTGCCACTTCTGCTGTTTTCCTCTGGCGGCCGCTGTTTTCTGCGTCCGCGCACCGCCTCAGATCGGTCTCAGCAAAGGACTGGACAATGGGGTTCAAGTGGAGTAAAATAGGCAAAAAGGTGATGGGATCTCCAGACGGCCCCAGAAAAGGACCGCACTATGGACGGCGTCGGGGAGATTTTGGCGCAGTTCCAGAAGTTATGCCTGCGTACTGCCGAACATACTTATAAAAGCAGCACAGTTTGGGCCTGGGGGCGGAGCAGATAACCGGCTGCTTCTCCTCCAGCCAGAGAGGCCCATCAGAATAGGAGGTCTATCATGGCAGATATTACAGCCATCGGCGAAATTCTCATTGATCTGACCCAGACCGGCGTCAGCGAGGCGGGAGTCCCCCTCTTTGCCGCCAACCCCGGCGGCGCACCAGCTAATGTGGCGGTGGCCGCCGCCCGCCTGGGGGCCAAGACCGCGTTTATTGGAAAGACGGGCCAGGACGGCTTTGGCGGCTACCTGCACCAGGTGCTGGAGGACAACGGGGTAGACTCCTCCGGCCTGCGCACCGGCAGGGAGGCCACCACCATGGCCATTGTCTCGGTGGACCCCTCCGGCGAGCGGGACTTTCAGTTTGTCCGGGGGGCGGACTGCGCCCTCTCTCCCCAGGAGGTAGACGGGGCCAAGCTGGCCCAGACCAAGGTGCTCCACTTCGGCTCGGTGAGTCTCACCCAGGACCCCGCCCGGACCGCCACCCTCTCCGCCGCCCGGGACGCCCGGCAGGCGGGGGCGCTGGTAAGCTATGACCCCAACTACCGCGCCGCCCTGTGGCCCAGCCAGGAAGAGGCGGTGGAGCGGATGCGCGCTCCCCTGCCCCTGACCGACATTCTCAAGCTGTCTGAGGAGGAGCTGCCCCTGCTCACCGGCGTATCCGACCGGGAGGAGGGCAGCCGCCTCCTGGCCCAGCAGGGAATCGCTCTGGTACTGATCACCCTGGGGGCGGACGGCGTGTTCTGCCGCTGGCAGGGGAAGACCTGGCATCAGCCCGGCATTCCCGTCAAGGTGGCGGACACCAACGGCGCGGGAGACACCTTCTTCGGCGCCGTCCTCAGCCGCCTGTGCCGCCGGGGGAACCGGCCGCTGGAGGGGCTGACCTCCTCCGAGCTGAAGGACATTCTGGCCTTCGCCAACCGGGCGGCGGCCTTTACCTGCTCCCGCAGCGGGGCCATCCCCGCCATGCCTGCCCTGGACGAACTCTTTGACGAGAAAGGGGATCCGCGCCTGCCATGAGAAAAGCCACCGCCTTTGACCAGCGCCTGACACGGCACTATGACGAATTAAAGTGGCTCTACTATGAGCTGTATCACAACAATGAGAAGGCTTTCGCCTACTTTCTGAACATACTGGAGCAGTGCTGGACGCAGCGCAAGAAGGCGCTCCGGGACCAGGATCGCCGCCGGGAGGCCGATCCCAACTGGTACCGCCGCCGGGATCTCCTGGGCATGATGCTCTATGTCAGCGCCTTTGGCGGCACCCTGAGAGGGGTGGCGGAGAAGCTGCCCTACCTCCAGGAGTGCGGGGTGAACTACCTCCACCTGATGCCCCTGCTGGACACCCCCAAGGGCCGCAGCGACGGGGGCTACGCCGTGTCCGACTTCCGGACCGTCCAGCCCGATCTGGGCACCATGGAAGATCTGGAGGCCCTGGCCGACGCCTGCCGGAAACGGGGGATGAGCGTCTGTCTGGACTTTGTAATGAACCACACCAGCGAGGACCACGAGTGGGCCAAAAAGGCCCGCGCTGGGGCGCCGGGCTATCGGGAGCGGTACTTTTTCTACAACAGCTGGGACATCCCCTGGCAGTTTGAAAAAACCGTGCCCCAGGTCTTCCCCACCACCGCCCCCGGCAGCTTTACCCAGCTGGACGAAGGCCAGATTGTTATGACCACCTTCTACCCCTACCAGTGGGACTTGAACTACGCGAACCCTGTAGTCTTCAACGATATGACGGAAAACCTCCTCTTCCTGGCCAACCGCGGGATCGACGTCATCCGTCTGGACGCGATCCCCTACATCTGGAAGCAGCTGGGCACCGACTGCCGCAACCTGCCCCAGGTCCACACGCTGGCCCGAATGCTGCGCATGGTGTGCGAAATCGTCTGTCCCAGCGTCCTCCTCCTGGGGGAGGTGGTGATGGAACCCGCCAAGGTGGCCCCTTACTTCGGTACGCCGGAGAAGCCGGAGTGCCACATGCTCTACAACGTTACCACTATGGCCACCACCTGGCACACCCTGGCCACCGGCGATGTGGCCCTGCTCAAACGGCAGATGGACGCGGTGTGCGCCCTGCCCAAAGAATTTCTCTTTTTAAATTATTTGCGCTGCCATGATGACATCGGCTGGGGTTTGGATTATAATTGGTTAAAAGAACGCTTCGGCATGGACGAAGTGGCCCACAAAAAATACCTCAACGACTACTTTACCGGCAAATGGCCGGACAGCGACAGCCGGGGCGAGCTGTACAACGACGATCCCCGTCTGGGGGACGCCCGTCTGTGCGGCACCACCGCCTCTCTGTGCGGGATTGAGGCCGCCGCTTATGAGCGGGACCCCTTCAAGCTGGATCGGGCCGTCAGCTGCGATGTGGCCCTTCACGCCTGGATGGTCTCTCAGAGCGGCATCCCCGTTATCTACAGCGGAGACGAGGTGGGCCAGCTCAACGACTATACCTATCACACCGATCCGGACAAGCAGGCAGACAGCCGGTACCTTCACCGGGGCAAGTTCCAGTGGGATCTGGCCGCGATGCGCCGGGACGCCAGCACCCGCCAGGGGAAGCTGTTCCGCGCCCTGCGCCGGCTGGAGGCCATTCGGGCGCAGGAGCCCTGCTTTGACGCCCAGGCAGATGTGTGGACCGAAGACAGCGGCAACCCCCATGTACTGGCCCTGTGCCGCCGCCTTGGAGCGCGGGAGCTGGTTTGTCTCTTCAACTTCAGCGGCAATTTTGTCCGCGCCGGGGTGCGCCGCAAGGGGGGATATACCGATCTGATGTACGAAATCCACCACGACCAGATCGAGGATATCCAGCTCTACCCCAACAGCTTTGCCTGGCTGCTGCGGGACTCCGCCGAATAAAAACCTCAGTCTCTGAAGGCGCTCCTTTTTAAACATCTATGCCGCCGGACGAATGCCGGCTTTTCCGCCGTACCCCACCAAATAATTTGCCGAGGAAAGGGAGTATTTGCATGAAACAGTTCACCTATACCATCACAGATCCTGTGGGCATCCACGCCCGCCCGGCCGGACTGCTGGTCAAGGCGGCAAAGGCGCTGGACAGCGCCATTACCATCGAGAAGGCCGGCGGCAAGTCCGCCCCCGCCACCAAGCTGATGGCGCTGATGGGCCTGGGCGTCAAGAGCGGGGACACGGTGACTGTCACCGCCGAGGGCGGCAGCGAGGAGGCCAGCCTTGCCGCTATGGAGCGCTTTTTTCAAGAGAATCTATAAAGGAGGGACACAAAATGCAGGTAGCCACAGGAAAATCTATTCTCAACGGAATTGCCATCGGCCCGCTGCGGATTTATAAAAAGACGGAGATTCAGACCTGTCAAAATTCCACCCTCACCCCGGCGGAGGAGTGGGAGCGCTTTGACGCCGCCCGGCGCAAGGCCCAGGAGCAGCTGGCCGGCCTGTACGATAAGGCTTTGGACGAGGTGGGGGAGGAAAACGCCGCCATCTTTGAAATCCATCAGATGATGCTGGACGACGACGACTATCTGGACGCGGTCAAGGCCATTATCGACACCCAGAACACCACCGCCGAGTACGCCGTCACTACAACCGGCGATAACTTCTCCGCCACCTTCGCCGCCATGGAGGACGAGTATATGCGGGCCCGGGCCGCGGATGTAAAGGACATCTCCCGCCGGGTGGCGGATATCCTCACCGGCCAGCAGGACGCCGGAATGGACGGCGGCCGGCCGGCCATTCTGGTGGCCGATGACCTGACCCCCAGCGAGACTGTCCAGCTGGATAAGAGCAAGCTGCTGGGCTTCATCACCCGCCACGGCTCCTCCAACAGCCACACCGCCATTCTGGCCCGCACCATGAATATCCCCGCTCTCATCGGCGTGGACTTCGACGACAGCTGGGACGGCAGGCTGGCCGTGCTGGACGGCTATAACCACTGCGTCTATATCGATCCCGCCCAGGAGCTTCTCGCCACCATGGAGGAGAAGCGCAAAAGCGATCTGAAGCAGGAATCCCTTCTCCAGAATCTGAAGAAAAAGCCCAATATTACGCTGGACGGCAAAGAAATCAAAGTCTACGCCAACATCGGCAACGCCAGCGACGTGGGGCTGGTGCTCCAGAACGACGCCCAGGGCATCGGTCTGTTCCGCAGTGAGTTCATCTACTTAGAATCAGAAAACTATCCCACTGAGGACCAGCAGTTCGCCCTGTACAAGCGTGTGGTGGAGACCATGGCTGGTAAAAAAGTGATTATCCGCACTTTGGATATCGGTGCGGACAAGCAGGCCGCCTACTTCAATCTGGACAAAGAGGAAAATCCCGCTCTTGGCTACCGGGCCATACGCATCTGTCTGACCCGGAAGGAGGTTTTCAAGCAGCAGCTGCGGGCCATTCTCCGGGCCAGCGCCTTCGGCACCGTGTCCATCATGTTCCCCATGATCATCTCCGTCCGGGAGGTACGGGACGCCAAAGAGATTCTGGCCGAGTGTACAGCCGAGCTCCAGGCCCAGGGCACTGCCATAGGCAAGGTGGAGGTGGGTATTATGATCGAGACCCCCGCCGCCGTCATGCTGGCTGACGAGCTGGCTCAGGAGGTGGACTTCTTCTCCCTGGGCACCAACGATCTGACGCAATACACCTTGGCCATTGATCGTCAGAACCCCAAGCTGGACAACTTCTACGACCCCCACCACCCCGCCGTGCTGCGGATGATCCGCCATACGGTGGAGGCCGGACACCGGCACGGCTGCTGGGTGGGGATCTGTGGTGAGCTGGGCGCCGATCTCACCCTCACCGAGACCTTCCTGCGCATGGGTCTGGACGAGCTGTCCGTCTCCCCCTCCGCCGTTCTCCCCCTGAGAAAGCTAATCCGCAGCCTGGATCTCAGCAGCGCCCCAACCACTTAAATCACCCCAACCATAAAAAGGGAAGCCCTCCTCCGGGATGGCTTCCCTTTTTCACTGCGTTTCATTTTAGTAGTCAAAGACATAGGACTCGTAGGCATTGATCACCTGGGTCGCTCCATAGACGGAGCACCTGGGGTGCCTGAGCCCGTAGTTCATGTGGACATGGCCATGGACAAAATACCGGGGCCGGTAGCGGTCCAGCAACGTGTTGAACGCCCCGAACCCGCTGTGGGCCAGGTCAGTCCCATCGTTTACCCCTCGGGCGGGGGCGTGGGTAAGCAGGATATCAAAGCCGTCCCACCGGCGCAGGGTCAGCCCGCAGCGCAGCACCCGCAGACACATCTGCCGCTGGGTATATTGGTGCGCTCCCTCCCGCTTGTACCGCATGGAGCCGCCCAAGCCAAAGATCCGCACCCCTTGATGGGTAAAAATATGATTTTCGATACAGATGCAGCCCTCCGGCGGCTCAACCTCATAGCAGTCGTCGTGGTTACCGTGGACGTAGATCACCGGCGCGGCGGTAAAGGTGGTCAGGAAAGACAGGTATCGGGGACTGAGATCACCGCATGAGAGGATTAGGTCCACACCCTCCAGCCTTCGCCGGTCAAAGTGCTCCCACAGTGCGGAAGACTCCAAATCCGACACCGCCAAGATCTTCATCGGCCCCACAGCCCCTTCAGGGGGACCAGGTTTTGCAGCGCCTCTTTCACCGAAAACGCCTCACGGAGCTGGGAAAACTTGGGCTTCAGCTCCGCCGGGGTACAGTTCTTCACCTGGTCATAGCCAAAGGTATCCAGAAAGAGCAGCATGGCGTCCGCCGTAGTCAGGCGGCCCGCCAGCTCCTTGGCGCTCTTGTCCCCATAAAGGGCGGAAAAGTGGGTGTAGAAGGAAAAGAAATCCTGCCGATCCTCCTCGCTCCACGTCTCCTCCGGCCCCTTGCCCACCGCCGCCTGGAGCCGGGCGAACCGCCCCGCCCCGCTGAACCACAGATAGTTGACCCCCGACAGCTGATAAAAATCCGCGTACTCATAGTAAATCCGGCTACCCAGCGAGTCATTTCGGGCCGGCAGAATCCGGGTGACATAGGCGGGAATGCTCACCGCGCCGAAATAGCGCAGAACACTCACCCGCTTGTGCCCCTCCACCACATAAAACGTGTGCATGTATTCGTACACTTTGATCGGGTCCTGGATGCCCTCCTCCATATGGGCCCGGCACAGGGCCATCCACTTATCGGCAAATTCCGAATCCTCTTCCATCAAGGGCAGAAAGCCGCGGGAAAAGCACCGGCTCCGCCCGGCGGTCCGGGTTCCCACCACCAGCTCCAGCGGCACGTCCACCAGGCCGAGACTCACCTCGCCGCAGGTCACCTCCACCGCCAAAATCTCCTCCAGTACCGGCAGATGGGGCGCCCCTCCCTTGGCCTGACAGAGCTTGGCCTCCTTCTGCCCCAGCAGACGCGCTTTGTGATATTCCCCCGCATACATACGGATGCACCTCCCGTGTGTTCTCACATACCGGCCGCCCAGCCCCCGCCGGGCTCAAGACACCTGCTTCAGCACCGTGCGCACAAAAAAGTTCCCCAATAAGCACGGAATAGAAAAGCCGATCAGCAGCAGGTAGATGGCGCTCAGGGGAAATTCCAGCACCGCCGCCGTCAGCGTCCCATAGACGCACAGCGCCGACACAATAGCCCGCAGGGGCCGCGCCGCCCCCAGAATTACGGCCAGACGGAGGGACTGCCAGATCCTCCGCTTTGTGGTCAGAAGGCCGTAAAAATAGGAGGACGCCAGAAGCGTCAGCAGAAAGATAGTGGAGCAAAGCAGAAACGGCAGGAAAAACAGCGGCTGCGCCAGCGCCCGGCTGAGATAAAACCATGCGCCGTATCCCCCCAAAACCAGCGGTACCGCTGTAATGAAAAAGGCCCCGTAACCCCGCCGCCAGAACGTTCGAAACGCGGTCCGGTAGTGGTAGAAGAGATCCACCGGCTGGTCCAGCACCATGGAACGCACCACGCAGTTCATGGCAAAAATAGCGGGCGGAATGGTGACAACGGGGACGCAGCTGGCCAGAAACAGCAAATTCAGCTGAAACAGCGTGACGCTCTCCAGGGATAAAATCTCCACAAAGCGGGCCATACCGGTCTTTTCCGGGGCATTGGGGTCCACGCCGGGACCGGGTGCGGCATAATCTTTCCGAAAAAACATGTCTCTCCCCCTTCCTGCCTCTCACGGTAGTTTTGCAGTATAACACAGCTCTCCTCCACATGCAAGGGCAAGAATCTGACCTCCCGGGTAAATTTCCTGCCTTTCGGCGAAATGTCAGTTTTTTACCGGAGTCATCTTGAAATTACCCTTGTGCTCCCGGAAAACCCATGCTATTCTGTTGCCAAAATCGCAAGGAGGAGATTCCATTATGGCCAGTATCACGTTTAAACATGTAGAAAAAACCTACCCCGGCAACGTAACCGTCGTCCCTGACCTGAACCTGGAGATCCAGGACAAAGAGTTTGTCATTCTGGTGGGCCCCTCCGGCTGTGGCAAGTCCACCACTCTGCGCATGATTGCCGGCCTGGAGGATATCACCAGCGGCGAACTGTATATCGGCGACCGGGTGGTCAATGATGTGGCCCCCAAGGACCGCGACATCGCTATGGTATTTCAGAACTACGCCCTGTACCCCCATATGACCGTGTATAAAAACATCGCTTTCGGCCTAAATTTGAAGAAGCTGCCCAAGGATGAGATCGACAAGCGGGTCCACGAGGCCGCCAAGGCCCTGGATCTGGAGCACCTGCTCAACCGCAAGCCCAAGGCCCTCTCCGGCGGCCAGCGGCAGCGCGTGGCCTTGGGCCGGGCCATGGTGCGCAATCCCGCCGTCTTTTTGCTGGACGAGCCCTTGAGCAACCTGGACGCCAAGCTGCGCACCGCCATGCGCTCTGAGATCAGCCGCCTGCACAAGCGCCTTCAGACCACCTTCGTCTACGTCACCCACGACCAGACCGAGGCCATGACCATGGGCGACCGCATTGTGGTCATGAAAGATGGCATCATCCAGCAGAACGACACCCCCCAGAACCTGTACGACTTCCCCTGCAACCTGTTTGTAGCCGGGTTCATCGGCTCCCCCCAGATGAACTTCCTGGACGCGGTCATCACAGAACAGGGCGGCACCTACTGCGTCCAGATCTGCGGCAGTACCATTCCCCTCTCCGCCCGGATGGACAAAGCGGCCCTGGCCCCCTACGCAGGCAAAACCGTGGTGCTGGGCATCCGCCCCGAGGACATCGATGCCGCCCCCGCCGGCGCCAAGGGCCACCTGGATGCCAAGATCGAGATCGCCGAGCTGATGGGTGCGGAGATCAACCTCCACCTGGACTGCCAGGGCAGCAAGCTGGTGGTCCGCGCCGCCTCCACCTTCCCCGGCCGGGAGGGCGATATGGCCGCGCTTACTCTGGACACCGAGAAGATCCACCTGTTTGACAAAGAGACCGAGCGCGCCATCGCCCACTAGCCAGAACGTTCCAAGCAAATGGAGGTGTCCCATGCCCCCTCGTCAGACCGAGAAACGAGAGATCCGGCCCGCGGCCCCTGACACGACGGTTCAGGGGCTGTTGGCTCTGCCCCTGGCCCACGTCCTCCCCCTCTCCGCCGGAACCCGCTTTTCCGGCTACGGAAAGACAGGGGACTACATTCTGTCCGCAGCGGTACAGGGAAATCTTACGGTCTCTTCCCATAGACAGTATGCCCTGCTTCACCCCGGACAGGCGTTTCTTCTGGGCAGTCCCGGGGAGTATCTCCTCCAAGCTGTGTCTGACGGGCTGTACCTGCTGGTACAGCTCCAGGGGGAGCTGATCCCGCGCCTTCTGGAGGAGCGCCTGTCCGGCGGCGGCGCTCTCTTTTCTGCCGGGGCGGCGGCGGTGCGGGAGGCCGTTCTCTCTCTGGCCGTTCTGGAGGACGAACAGGGACAGGCCCCCGGCGCTTCTGCCTCCGCCCTGGCCTACGCGCTCCTTCTCAAGCTGCGCCTCCCCGCCCAGGCCGCGGAAAAAATCCCCGGCTCCCCTCTGGTGGAGTCCGCCCTAGCCATCATTCAGGAGGAATTCCCCTTTTTGGAGGGGGTGGACGAGCTGGCGGAGCGGTTGGAGGTCTCCCCCGCCCATCTCAGCCGGGTCTTTGGCAAAAAGACTGGCATCTCTCCTGGGAAGTATATCACCCGGGTGAGGATCGAGTATGCCAAGCTGCTGCTGCAAGACCCGGATACCACCATCGCCTATGTGGCCGAGGCCTCTGGCTTTGCCAACGCCAACTACTTTGCCAAGGTATTCCGCCGGGAAACCGGCATGTCGCCCAGCGAATATCTGGAGAGCACCCCCAGACAGGGAGGCCGGATTGCACATTTTGGTATATAGCTCCCCGGCTGCCCGCTCCCTTCTCTGGAACACACCCTAAAAACCCCCTCTATTTTTCGGCAATTTTCATAATTTTTATTCATCTATCTGTGCATGCTAGATGAATCTTCTCTAAAATATACCCAAATGTCGTGCAAGTTGCATCTAACGCGTCTCTTGCGGCATTTGGGTATATTTCGTAAATTCCAGTCCATTTACAGAATTATGGTATCCGTATTATCATTTTTGCAGAACCCTCCATCGGCTGGCGGAACGCAGCCGGCGGAGAAAAAATACCTGTAGAGTGAGGAGTGGAGTTATGAAAAAAATTCGCCCTATGGCTGCCGTCATTCTGGCCATAACACTGTTTGCGTCCCTTTCCGGATGTGGCGCGTCAGATGGAAAGACCCACCTGACCTTCCAAATCTGGGACGTGGCACAGCGTGACGGCATGCAGGCCATATGCGACGCCTACACCGCCCAGCATCCGGATGTGGTCATCGAGGTGCAGGTCACCAGCTGGAGTGAGTACTGGACCAAGCTGGAAGCCGCCGCTGAGAGCAATACCATGCCGGACCTCTTCTGGATGCACACCAACCAGATTCTGTACTATTCCGACTTCGGCAAGCTGGCCGACCTGACGGATCTGTACAACGGCGAGGATCCCAATTACTACACAGAACACTTCTCCGAAATCTCCCTGGACAACGCCAGAGGCAACAATGGCCGGCTTTACGGCGTACCCAAGGACAAGGACAACATCTGCCTGGTCTACAACAAGGAGATGTTTGACGCCGCCGGCGTGGCCTATCCCGACGAGAGCTGGACCTGGGACGACCTCACCGCCGCCTCGGCCCAAATCCACAGCGCCACCGGCAAATACGGCTACATGGCCTACGCTGACGAACAGCTGGGTTACTGGAACTTCGTCTATCAGGCCGGCGGCTGCATCCTTACCGAGGACAAGACCCAGGGCGGCTTTGATCAGCAGGCCACGAAGGACGCCATGAAATTTTATATTGACCTTCAGAAAAACGACTGGTGCCCTGACCAGGCCTATTTCGCCGAAACCTCTCCCGGCACCGCCTTCTTTTCCGAGGTGGGCGCCATGTTCCTTGAGGGCAACTGGAACCTGATGGCTGAGATGAAGGATTACCCCAATATGCAGGGCAAATGGGATGTGGCCGTACTGCCCAAGTGCCCCACTCCTGTGTCCGGCGACGGCCGGGCCACCATCTCCAACGGCCTGTGCTACTCCACCTCCGCCACCGGCAAGCACCTGGAGCTGACCAAGGATATTCTGAAATACTTCGGCTCTGAGGAGGCTCAGCGGATCCAGGGCGAGTACGGCGCCGCCATCCCCGCCTACAACGGCCTGGAGGAGAGCTGGATCAGCGCCTTCGACCAGTTTGAAGCCAAGCTGAATCTGGACATCGTCATCGACCAGTTCGACTACTGTGTACAGAATGTCAACAACACCTCCCGGCCCAAGTGGAAGGCCCCGGTCAACGATGAGCTTATCAAGATCTACAGCGGCCAGGTGGACTTTGACACCGGTCTGGCCAACATCCAGTCCATCATCAACAACGCCAGCGCGGCGTCGTCCAACTGATTACAGAGGGAGGCATTTTTGTGAAAGGTAAAATGAAGCTCTCCGTTGCCGCCCGGCGGGAGGAAAACTGGGGTTGGATCATGGTGGCCCCTACCATCATCGGCCTGGTGATCCTCAATATCTGGCCCTTCCTCCAGACGCTGTACGCCAGCTTCTGTGAGCATCTGGGCTTCGGCTTCTACAAATTTGTGGGCTTTCAGAATTACATCAACATGTTCCAGGATCCGGAGTTCTGGAAGGCCACGTGGAACACCATCTACTTCTGTATTCTGACCGTGCCTGTGGGAATCTTTCTTTCTTTGCTGGTGGCCATTCTTCTCAACGCAAAGGTCAAGGGTAAGGGCTTCTTCCGCTCTGTCTTCTTCCTGCCCATGGTGTGCGCTCCGGCGGCCATTACCATGGTGTGGCGCTGGATCTTTAACAGCGAGTACGGCATCCTGAACCAGATGTTTGGCGCCCATATCAACTGGATCACCGACTCCAAGGTCGTTATGGTCACCTGTGCCGTAGTGGCCATCTGGAGCGCCATCGGCTATGACGCCGTTCTGCTTCTCGCCGGCCTTCAGAACATCTCCAAGTCCTACTACGAGGCGGCGGAGATTGACGGCGCGGGAAAGATTACCCAGTTCTTCCACATCACCCTCCCCATGGTCTCCCCCACCTTGTTTGTGGTGCTCATCATGCGCCTGATGTCCTCTATGAAGGTCTATGACCTGATTTACATGATGGTGGAGGACACCAACCCGGCCCTGTCCAGCGTGCAGAGCCTGATGTACCTGTTCTACCGTGAGTCCTTTGTGGCCGGCAGCCGCGGTTACGGCTCCGCCATTGTCATCTGGACCGTTCTTCTCATTGGCATCGTGACTGTCATCCAGTTCGTCGGCCAGAAGAAGTGGGTCAACTACGAAGTCTAATCGAAAAGGAGGGTCTGTGGTGAAAACAAGTTCTATGGGTCAGTCGAAAAAGATTGTGACCATAATTACCTATCTCGCGCTGGGCCTAGGCGCCATTATTATGGTGTTCCCCTTCCTGTGGATGATCCTCACCAGCTCCAAAACCGTGACAGAGAGCATGCGTATTCCCCCGTCCATTTTTCCCGCCCAGATCATGCTGGACAATTTCAAGGACGCCATTGCCAGCCTGCCCTTCGTAAATATGTACCTGAATACCGCCCTGATGATTGTCTTCCGGGTCATCTTTGCCGTGGCGTTCAGCTCCATGGCCGGCTACGCCTTTGCCAAGCTGCACTTCCGGGGCAAGAACATTCTCTTTGGCATTGTGCTGATGCAGATGATGCTCCCCAGCCAGATCTTCATCATTCCCCAGTATCAGATGGTGGCAAAGCTGGGTATGGCCAACACCATCTTCGCCCTGGTCTTCCCCGGCCTGGTCAGTGCCTTCGGCACCTTCTTCCTCCGCCAGGCCTACATGGGCATTCCCAACGAGATCGGCGAAGCCGCCTATTTGGACGGCTGCAATCAGTGGCAGTCCTTCTATAAGGTGATGTTCCCTCTCACCTCCTCCTCTGTGGCCGCCCTCACCGTGTTCACCGCGGTGTTCGCCTACGGCGATCTGATGTGGCCCCTGGTTGTCAACTCCGATCTGAAGATGATGACCCTCTCCTCCGGCCTTGCCACCCTGCGGGGACAGTTCTCCACCAACTTCCCGGTACTCATGGCAGGAAGCCTCCTGGCCATGCTGCCGATGGTAATTCTTTACCTGTTCTTCCAGCGTCAGTTTATTGAGGGCGTTGCTATGACTGGCGGCAAATAAGCATTCCTTTTCAGCGGCCCCGGCGCACTTCGGTCCGTCCGGGGCCGTTTTTCTGCCCAATTTTCACTGGTTTCCTCCCGCTGTATTTCGTCGTTTTAACCAGTTGCATCCAAGAAGAAAATCCCTTACAATGACCGCGGCAGTATTTCAAATTTATCTCAGCTCCGCCGGACACAGGCGCACGGAGGGTTTTTTATGATTATTTGTGATGAAACAAACCTGCTCTTTACCCTGCACACCAAAAACACCACCTATCAGATGAAAGCCGATTCATACCGTGTGCTGCTTCACACCTATTATGGCCCCCGTATCAGCGGCGGCGACTTGTCCTACCTGATTCAGTATACCGACCGGGGCTTTTCCCCCAATCCCGGGGAAGCCGGCCATTGCCGCACCTACTCTCTGGACACTCTGCCGCAGGAGTACTCCTCCTGCGGCGTGGGCGATTTTCGCCTGCCCTCTCTGGAAACTGAGCTGGCGGACGGCAGCCACATTACCGACCTGCGTTTTATCGGCTTTGCCCGGCAGGACGGAAAATACGCCCTGGACGGCTTGCCTGCCTTTTTTGGCGGCGGCGAGTGGGAAACTCTGATCCTCTTTCTGGAAGACACTGCCGCCCATCTCCGGGTGGAGCTATACTATGGCGTGTTGGAGGCACAGGATCTGATCACCCGGGCAGTGCGCATTGTTAACCAGGGAAATCGCCCCATCCGGCTGTATCAGGCCGCCTCCGTGTGCCTGGACTTCCAGCGCGGCGACCTGGATCTCATCACCTTCGACGGACGCCATGTGATGGAACGCTGTCCCCACCGGGCCCCCCTGCGCCCCGGCGTACAGGGGGTGGGCAGCATCCGGGGAACCTCCAGCCATCAGCACAACCCCTTTGTCGTCCTCTGTGAGCCGGGAACTGGCGAGGATTCCGGCCTGTGCTGGGGCGCCATGCTGCTCTACAGCGGTAATTTTCAGGCTCAGGCCGAGCGCAGCCAGTTTGAGGGCTGCCGCTTAGTCATGGGCATCAATCCCCACCACTTCTGCTACACGCTCGCTCCCAACGAGGGGTTCACCGCCCCGGAGGCCGCCCTCATCTGCTCCCCCAACGGTTTCTCCCAGATGAGCCGCCAGTACCATCGGGCCATCCGGAAACACCTGCTCCGGGACCCTCTGGCCGGGCAGCGCAAACCGGTGTTAATCAACAACTGGGAGGCCACCTATTTTGACTTCGACGCTGATCGCCTGGTACAGATCGCCCAGGCGGCGGCTCCTCTCGGCATCGGCCTGTTTGTCATGGACGACGGCTGGTTCGGCAGCCGGGACAGCGATCACAGCGGCCTGGGCGACTGGTCCGTCAACCAGAAAAAGCTCCCCGGCGGTCTGGAGGCACTGGTCCCCCGCATCAAAGCCCTTGGCATGTCCTTCGGCCTGTGGATTGAGCCGGAGATGGTCAACGAGGACAGCCAGCTCTACCGCGAACACCCGGACTGGGTACTGGGGATCCCCGGCCGGGCCCAGACCCGGGGCCGCAGCCAGCTTGTACTGGACTTCTCTCGCGCAGAGGTCCGAGACCACATCTACAGCGCTCTGCGCGCCGTGCTGTCCAGCGCTGACATCACCTACATCAAGTGGGACATGAACCGCAGCCTGTCCGACGTGTGGTCCGCCGCCCTCCCCACCGAGCGCCAGGGTGAGGTCTACCACCGCTATGTCCTGGGGGTGTACGATCTGCTCAACCGCTTTCACCGGGACTTCCCCAATCTGCTTATGGAAGGATGCAGCGGCGGCGGCGGCCGGTTTGACGCTGGCATGCTCTACTATACACCCCAGATCTGGTGCAGCGACAACACCGACGCCATTGACCGTCTGCACATCCAGTACGGCACCTCCTTTTGCTATCCCCCCTGCACCATGGGCGCCCACGTGTCCAGCGTGCCTAATGAGCAGAACGGCCGGGTGACTCCCCTGGAGACCCGGGGCGTAGTGGCCATGTCCGGCGCCTTCGGCTACGAAATGGATCTGGGCAAGACCACCCAGGCCGAACGGGAAATCATCCAGAAGCAGGTGGCGGATTATCACGCCTATTACCAACTGATTCAGGACGGAGATTACTACCGCCTCAGCAACCCGTTCCAGGACCCCTTTACTGCCTGGGCCCACGTGTCCCAGGACCAGCGGCAGGCGCTGGTTTCCGTGGTCACCGGCAGCGTATGCGCCGCCCCCTCCTTTGTCACCCTGCGCCTGAAGGGCCTGGATCCCAGCCTGCGCTACCAGGTCAACGGCGTCAGCTATCCGGGGGACGTTCTTATGCAGGCCGGCTACCCCCTTCCCATGCCGTGGGGAGACTACCAGTCTGTTCAGCTCTACTTATCCGCACAATAGCCCCGCAAAGGCAGCAAAAATGGATGACCGGTCCTCTGGCCGGTCATCCATTTTAATTTTGCGGCTGGTTTTGAAGTCTCCACTCCCTGGGGGACACGCCGTAGCGCTTTTTAAAGGCCCTGGAAAAGTGGAGCTGGTTGGGGTATCCGCACAGGGTAGAGATATCTCCAATCGAATTGGCTGTGGTCTTCATCAGCTCTGTGGCCTTTGACAGCCGCAGCCGGATGAGAAATTCCTGGGGCGGACAGCCCATATTCTCCTTGAACAGCTTGCTGAAATAGCTCCGGTTCAGCTTGCAGACATCGGCAATCTCTTCCACCGTGATCTCCCGCTGGTAGTTGTGCTCCATATAAGTGACCGCCTCTTGGATGTAAAAATCCCGCAGCTGGCCGCCATGGAGCTCCCGCCGGGTGGAGGAAGACTGGATAAAACCGTCCAGAAACAGGCAAAGATGTCCAATCAGATGGAGGGTAGACGCCTCGGAGTGGTTGGCGATGTACAGCATGGTATCGCGTACCTGCTGCCCCAGAGCAGCGCTCTGGGGCAGGTAGATGGGCTGGGAGAAGCCCATCCCCGCACTGTCCATATACTCCGCCACCCGCAGCCCGTCAAACTCCAGCCAGACATACTTCCACGGTCTGTTCTTATCGGCACAGTAGGTGTTGATCTGGCCGGGGCAGATTAGAAATCCCTCGTCCGCGCCAAGGTCATATTGGCGCGTCACGCCCTCTCTGTCCGTGGAGTTCAGATGCCCTTTTCCCGAGATCACATAGTGGAACAGGAAATGGTTGCGCACAAAGGGGCCGAAGGAGTGCAGCGGCGCGCACTGCTCCCAGCCGTACTGGTACAGCCGCAGATCGAGAAAGTTTTCGTTGGGAAAGACAGAAAAGGAGAATTCACCCACAGCGGAGCGCCCCCTTTCTCTTCCGTGCCTCCGCACATCCCGCTTCTGGCGATTGGTACACAGGTTCTTACACCGGCTTCTGCCGGCCGCTGGCAGTGCCGGCCGCAGCGCTCCGGAACCGGGCCCGGGAGCGTTTAATCTCATCATAGGCCTCCGCCACGGCCTCCTCGGTCCGGCGCAGGGCGTCCTCACAGTATTCATTGGCCGCCCGGCGCAGCTCCCGGCTGCGCTCCTCCGCCTGGCGGATCATGTCGCTGCCCCGCTGCTTGGCCTGGGCCGTAATCTCGTCCTCCGCCAAAAGCTGCCGGGCCCGATCCTCCGCCTGCCTGCGAATTAAGTCCGCCTCCCGCTTGGCGGAGGCAATATAGTCACTGCGGCTGTTGAGCAGCTTTTTCGCCTCACTCAGCTCCATGGGAAACTGTCCCCGGATTTCATCCAGCAGATCCAGGGCTTTGTCCCGCTCGATGATACATTTATCACTGCTCAGCGGCACGCTCTTGGCCTCGTCAATCATCTGGTAGAGCAGGTCCATCAGTTCTTCCACGCCACTGGCCATTATATCCCCCTCCTTTGCCGCACTCGTTCATTCACGTCGTCTATGATCTCCCGGGGCACAAAGTCCGACAGATCCGCGCCGTAGCGGGCCATCTCCTTCACCACACTGGAGCTGATATAGGTATACTTTCCGCTGGACGGCATCAGCATCGTGTCCAGACGAGGGTTCAGTTTCCGGTTCAGCAGCGCCATCTGCATCTCATTTTCATAGTCGGACACCGCCCGCAGGCCCTTTATCAGCGTACACGCCTTCTTCTCCCGGGCATACTCCGCCAGGAGGGTAGCGGAACAGTCCACCTCCACATTTGGCAGCTTCTGGGTCACGCGGCAGATCAACTCCACCCGCTCCTCATAAGAAAACAGGCCTGCGCGCTTTTCTGAGTTTACCAGTACGCATACAATCAGCTTGTCGAAGCATACCGCCGCCCGTTTGATAATATTCAGGTGCCCCAAAGTGATGGGGTCAAAGCTGCCAGGGTAGATGGCAATCTTCACTGCCACCCCCTCCTCTCTCCCGCGCCGTTACAGTCCGCGCCGGTATATGGTAATCTTAATCTTGCCGTAGCGGTACTCCCGTCCCTTCTCATAAGGGGCGCTCAGCGCCGGCAGCACGGTTTCCCCCGCACTTTCGCAGACCATTATACCATTTTCAGACAAGATGTCAATTCCGGCCGCCGTCTCAATGGACCGCTCCAGCAGTCCAGAGGCATAGGGTGGGTCCAGAAAGAGCACGTCATACTTTTCCCGGCAGGAGGTCAGGAAGGCAATGGCGTCCCGCTGGCACACCCGGGCCTGATTCTCCAGCCGGGTGGCGCGCAGGTTTTCCCCAATCAGCGCCGCCGCGTCTTTGCGCACATCCACAAAGGTGCAGTGGGCCGCCCCCCGGGACAGGGCCTCAATCCCCAGCTGGCCTGTGCCGCCGAACAGGTCCAGAATCCGCCGGCCCTCAATATCAAACTGTATAATGTTAAAAATGGACTCCTTCACCCGGTCCGTGGTGGGCCGGGTCTCCATCCCGGACAGCTCCCGCAGCCGCTTGCCCCGGGCGGATCCTGTAATTACCCGCATTTGTCCTTCCTCCCTTTGTCTGGCGCAGACTGCTTCCGTCTATGCCTCCGGCTCCTTCTCCCGGAAAAACTGGTAGACCGCCTGGGCGGTGCTTTTGGGCACCGCGCCTTCCAGTTCCTCCAGGGAGGCCGCTTTGATCTGCTTCACGCTCTTGAAGTATTTTAGCAGTTGGTTTCTCCGTTTTTCCCCTATCCCGGGGATCTGGTCCAGAATGGAGCCCTGCACCCGCTTTTTGCGCTGAAGGCGGTTAAACTCAATGGCGAACCGGTGTGTCTCCTCCTGAATCTGGCCGATAAGGGCAAAGATCGCCGGATTGCCCTGAATGCCGATCTCCTGTCCCTCCGGCGTAACCAGCGCCCGGGTCCGGTGGCGGCCGTCCTTTACCATGCCGAAGACCGGGATATCCAGCCGCCACGCCTCCAGCACATTTTGTACCACCCGGGCGTGGGTGGCGCCGCCGTCAATCAGGAGCACGTCCGGCCTTTCCGAGAACCTTTCGTCCCCATCCAGATAGCGCTGGAACCGGCGGCGAAGCACCTGCTCCATGGAGGCATAGTCGTCCGGGTGTTCCATATCCTTCAGCTTGAAATGGCGGTAATCCCGCTTCAGCGGCCGCCCGTTGACGAAGACCGTCATGGAGGCCACTATGTCATCATCCCCCGTATTGGAGATGTCATACGCCTCCATTCGCCGGGGAAACCCGCTGATATTCAGCATCTTCGCCAGCAGCTCCAGCAGCTTGTTCTGCCGCTCCTCTCCCGTGGTGGCCCGCTCGGTCTCCTCTACGGCGTTTTTGTTGGCCAGACGGATGAGATCCGCCTTAGCCCCCCGCTGGGGGGTGATCAGATTCACCCGCCGGCCCGCCGCCTCGGAGAGCATTCGGGTCAGCGGCACCTCGTCCTCCAGCTCACAGGGGAGGAGGATCTGTCTGGGCAGGTTTCCCCGTCCCCCGTAGAACTGCCGCACCAGGGTGGAGACCACAGTCCCCTCGTCCTCCTCTATAGGGGCCTCCATCAAATCCCAGTCCTTCGCCGCCAGCTCCCCGTCCACATAGTGGAGCACCACAAAGCAGCTCTTGGCGCTCCCTCGGTGAAAGCCCACCACGTCGGTGTCCGCCAGACTGCCTGCCACCACCTTCTGACGCTTGCCCAGCAGCTCAATGGCCTGATAGCGGTCCCGCAGCTCGGCGGCCCGCTCAAAGCGCAGCTCCTCCGCCGCCCGCTCCATCTCCGCCTTTAAATCCTCCCCCACCTCCTGGAACTTCCCCTCCAGCAGGCGCAGCGCCTGTCCCATGGCCTCGCTGTGCCGTTCCCGGCTCATCTCCGTTCGGCAATAGCCGTCGCACTGGCCCATGTGATAGTTCAGGCAGGGCCGCTCCTTGCCCACGTCCCGGGGAAATTTCCGGCTGCACGAGGGCAGCTTCAGCGCCAGACGCAGGGCGTCGATAATCCCCTGGGTACTCAGCCGGCTGCCAAACGGGCCAAAATACCGGGCTCCATCCTCCGCCGCCTTATTGGCCAGGGAAAAGGTGGGATAGGGGTCCTTCACGCTCACCCGAATATAGGGATAGCCCTTTCCGTCCTTGAGCAGAATATTGTAGTGGGGCTGGTGCCGCTTGATCAGGGAATTTTCCAGCACCAGCGCCTCAAACTCACTGTCGGCGATGATTACGTCAAAGTGGTCAATCTGACTCACCATGGCCCGGGTCTTCTCCGTGTGGGAGGCCAGATCCGCGAAATACTGGCTCACCCGGTTTTTCAGGGCCTTGGCCTTGCCCACGTAGATGACCTCATTCTTTTGGTTCTGCATGATGTACACCCCTGGCTTCAGGGGCAGCGCGTGGGCCTTTTCCTTCAGCTCGTCAAAGGTCATATCCCCGGCTCCTCCTCTCCCACAGGTTCAGTATTAAAAAAAGCGCCGCAAAAGGGCGGTGACGTAAGAAAACATTTTAAGCGAGGGTCGGCGTGGCGTCAAGCTGCGCCGACTTTCGCATTATGATGTGGTATAAAAAAAGTTGACACCCCATTCTCAAGGATTGGGTATATAATCAAGAGAATAAGGAGTGGACAA
>NZ_QWEK01000046.1 GCF_009935845.1 Pseudoflavonifractor sp. 524-17
AGGGGCGTCCCCGACGCTAGGAGGGGAGAATAAAACACTTTGCCCCAAACAGGATAAATCACATTGCCCTACGACATCAGAGCATGGGAAAGCCTTGATATGACTGGATTCTTCGAGGCTTAGCCCCCTCTGTGGCAACGATTTGGCAACATTTTTTCATTATTCATAGGAAAAGAGCTAACTGGTTTTGATTGGGCCAGTTAGCTCTTTTTGTTTTTATTCTTCGGTTTGCTCTTTGAGAGCCTCCACCAGCATATCGCTCAGGCCCTGGGAGATTGGCTTGACCCGGCCTGGTGTGTTGGAGAACTCAGGGTAGCGGTAGCGCCAGCGGTCGTAGTCCTCCTGGGTAATCTCACCAGCTTTCAGCATGGCAGCGGCCTGACGCCAAGCGCAGAGCATTTCATGCAGTCGGGCGGCGTCCTTGCTGTGGCGCACATTGACCCGCAGGCAGACCTCCCCATCCAACTCGTCAATGGTAAGGCCATACCTATCTTCCAAAGTAAATAGGGTGTGCATCAGGCCCAAGTAGGAATCAATGTCCGGCACAGACAGCGCCAGCGGCGAAACGCCAAGAGTATTAGCCAGGGAGGCAGTCAAATCAGCTCTCGGTGTCCTGGCTCCGGTTTCATACTGTGCAAGGCGAACATCGGCGGACTTCTCCGGGAAGCCCAGTAGCATCCCAAGATATTTCTGCGTCATGCCCTGCATTGTACGGAAAAAGTGGATTCTTTCACCGATTGCCATAGCTACCAACTCCATTTCGACTTTCGTTGCAATCAATATAGCAGATATGTTTAAGATAGTCAAGAGGGGACTAAATAATTTTGCTTAATATTTTTCCGTAAACCGCTTGACATTAACAGAGTTGTTTAGTATAATACAAGAGAACTAAGCAATTTCGCTTAATAAATCTAAAACAGGAGGTACACTATTTGAACGAAAACAGCTTCATGCGGGTGGACGATGTGGCAAAGGAATTGGGGATTTCCAAATCCTATGCTTACAAGATAGTCCAGAAACTCAATGCCGAACTGAGAGAAAAGGGATACCTGACAATCTCCGGGCGGGTCAACCGGCGGTACTTTATGGAAAAGCTCTGCTACGGCGGAGCGGAAGGGAAGGAAATGTAATGGCGGTCTACAAAGAAGAAAAGACCGGTACCTGGCGGGTGATCTACCGCTACACTGACTGGACCGGCGAACGGAAGCAGACGCAGAAGCGGGGATTCAAGACCAAGCGGGACGCACAGGCGTGGGAGCGGGAACAGCAGAACAAGGCCACCTCTAATTTGGATATGACCTTTGCCAGCTTTGTGGAACAGTACACGGCGGATATGAAAACCCGCCTCAAAGAAAACACCTGGGCTACCAAAGACCACATCATCCGCTCCAAGCTGCTGCCCTACTTCGGCAGGCTGAAGATGTGCAATATCACCGCCCAGCAGATTATCACTTGGCAGAACGAGATGTTGAACTACAAAGACGGTAATGGCAAGCCGTACTCCCCGGTCTATCTGAAAACGGTCCATAATCAGTTGAGTGCCATCTTCAATCACGCCGTCCGCTACTACAATCTCCGGGAAAATCCCTGCAAAAAGGCCGGAAGCATGGGTAAGAAGAAAAACCGGGAGATGTTGTTTTGGACGAAAGCTGAGTATCTGAAATTTGCCGAAGCCATGATGGACAAGCCTCTTTCCTACTACGCTTTCGAGATGCTCTACTGGTGCGGCATTCGGGAAGGGGAACTGCTGGCGCTTACTCCGGCAGACTTCGATTTTGAGAAATGCACCGTTTCTATCAGCAAGTCCTATCAGCGGTTGAACGGTCAAGACCTGATTACCACGCCGAAAACCGAGAAAAGCAACCGGGTCATCACCATGCCCCAGTTTTTAGCAGACGAGATGCAGGACTATCTCAAAATGCTCTATGATGTTGGCGAGAATGACCGGATGTTCACCGTTACCAAAAGCTATCTGCATCGGGAGATGGACCGGGGTGCAAAAGAGGCAGGGGTGAAGCGTATCAGAATCCATGATATCCGTCACAGCGCCGTTTCCCTGCTGATTGATATGGGCTTTTCTGCAACGGCAATCGCAGACCGAGTGGGCCATGAGAGCATCGACATTACTTACAACTATGCGCACTTGTTTCCGTCCAAACAGGCGGAAATGGCGGATAAATTGAACATGGAAAGGAGCGTTTAACTATGTCATCGAAGAACTTGGACGGCCACAACCGCTGGCGGAACAAAACCGTGGCGTTCCGGGTATCGCCGGAGGAGGACGCGCAGATCGAAACCGCCGTCCGGCTCACTGGCCTTACCAAACAGGACTACATCATCCGGCGGCTTCTGAACCGGGATGTGGTGGTGCAGGGCAATCCCAGAGTGTATAAGGCTCTGCGTGACCAACTCGCCGCCGTCCTGGATGAGCTGCGGCGCATTGAGGCTGGAACTAATGTCAGTGACGAACTGCTGGACACCATCAACATGATCGCCGCCATTATGGACGGCATGAAGGAGGATTGATAGATTGGATTATCTGAAAACGAAAGCGGCTGCTCCGATTCCGCCTGTTGCAGCAGACGGGGAACAGCCGGTTCACAAAACCACTGATCTGAGTATAGCAGAAGGTTTGACCGAAAACAATCCCCCTGAGCAAACTTTAGAAGAAAAACTGCGGCTGATGCAACGGATGAGCGACCCGGCGTATCTGCATACCGTATCCATGAGCGAGTTGTATGAGAATGTGTACCAGAGCAGCCCCCCCGTGATCGACGGCCTGCTCTATGCGGGGACGTATCTGTTTGTGGGAGCACCGAAGGTGGGAAAGTCATTCTTCATGGCTCAGCTTGCCTACCACATCAGCACGGGCCTCCCGCTTTGGGGTTATACCGTACATAAAGGAACGGTCCTCTATTTGGCACTGGAGGATGACTATCGGCGGCTGCAAGAGCGGCTATACCGGATGTTTGGAACAGACAGTACGGAGAATCTGCATTTTGCCATCTGCGCCAAGCAACTTGGTTGTGGCCTGGATGAACAGCTTCAAAAGTTTGTGAGGGAACATCCTGATACGAAGTTGATTATCATTGACACCCTTCAGAAAGTCCGGGAGGCTGGCGGGGAGAAGTTCAGCTATGCTAATGATTATGAGATCGTGGGACGGCTGAAGCGGTTGGCGGATAATCAAAAAATTTGTCTCCTGCTGGTACATCACACCAGGAAGCAGCAGGCAGATGATAAGTTTGATATGATCTCCGGCACAAATGGTCTACTGGGGGCAGCAGACGGAGCGTTTATGCTTCAGAAGGAAAAGCGGACGGACAGCACAGCCGCCCTGGAAGTCTCCGGGCGTGACCAACAGGATCAGCGGCTCTATCTCACCAGGGATATGGATCGGCTGACATGGCAGTTAGAGCGGACAGAAACAGAGTTGTGGAAACCGCCACTGGACCCGGTACTTGAAGCGGTGGCGGCATTGGTGGCGAGGGATACGTCATGGAACGGCACTGCAACTGAGTTGGTGACCGCCCTGGGCGTGGATTTGAAGCCCAACACGCTTACCATGCGCTTGAATGTGAACGCTGGGCGGCTGTTGAATGAGCATAGCATCCAATACGAGAATGGCCGAAGTCACTCTGGCCGGAAGATCACCCTGGCACTGGTTCCATCCCAAGCGTGACGATGGTGACGGTCGTGACGATGATTGGGGCGGCGGTCAAAAGACCGTCACCATCGTCACGACCGTCACGGAGCCACATAATCGACAGTTTTCAACAAAAGATGATGGTACAATCATGTCGAAGAATAAAATAAAGGAGATACAAAATGGTAGAATATAAAATTCTTCTGACCGAGGAAGAACGTTTTAACTTGGTGGCAGAGGAATACTTTGAGGCTGTAGAATACGAAGATTGGGAAAAGGTTGCCAGCTTGATTAAACTGAATCCCGACATTATGGCAGAAGGACTGGAACTGGTTTACCGCCGCCTGCCCGATCAATACAAGTATAGCATACCTACAAGCTGCTATACGCACAATGGAGATCGTATGCCAATCGTCAGAAAATATGTCCGGCAGGCGAGGAAATACGCCCCAATCGAAGAACGTATCCCCGCTGAAATGATCGGATTGCCAGAGATTGAAATATACCGCGCTGGGGCGGAACCTCTGGACAAAGCGGCATACCGAATCTCATGGACCACCAGCCTTGATGTTGCGAAATGGTTCCATGATCAAGCAGTAGCTAGGTTGCAGCCACAACGGCATATCTACAAGGGTGTCATCAAGCCAGAGAAGATTATCTGGTACACCGACGACCGACAGGAGAAAGAGGTCATGCAGTACAACGGCGTCAGGAACGTTGTTGAGCTTGAGCGGTGATCTGCCGCTGTAATCGTGGGGCTATGGTGATGGGAGGCGCATCATCACCATAGCCCCACAGCAAAGTTTAGGCGGGGTGCAGAATGCCCTTTTCAAAGGGCGGCCCTGCTGGGGGAGGCAACCACAGTTGCCGGGGGCAAAGCCCCCTTACCCCCTCGGAGAGCCCACGACACTTTGCAGCCCGCAGGGATGAAAGTGTCATAGTGGGTTATTACACTTCCCGCAGGAAGTGTCCCCCGTCCCTCGGAGGGTACCCAAACCGCAAATTTTGGAAAGGAGTACAATGGCAAGAAACGACGGGATTGACCGTACCAACGTCAGAAACGCAAATCTGACAAAAACACAGATCAGCAATACACAGCGGCACAACGAGCGGGAAAAGGATGCCTATACCAATCCAGACATTGTACCGGAAAGGACTGCGCTGAATATCCACTTTAAGCGGCCATCGGGCGGTTACGCTGAGATGTTCGCTCAGATGGAGGCCAGTAAAACAATCTCCACCAGAGGGCTTAAAGAGGATGCCCACCTGTATGGCGAATTGATTTTCGATGTAAACTCGGCCTACTTCGATAACCACGGCGGCTATGATTTCGCAAAACAATTCTACACCGACGCATACAGAAGTGCAGTAGAAATTGTGGGCGGGGAGCAGTTTATCTTATCGGCGGTTATGCACGCTGATGAGCGCAATCGAGCTATGTCAGAAGCCCTAGGGCGGGATGTGTACCACTACCATCATCATGTTGTCTACATCCCTGTGGTGGAGAAGCGAGTCTTGTGGTCCAAGCGGTGCAAGGATAAGTCCTTGGTTGGCACAGTTAAGGAAACAATTATCCAAGTAAGCAGCAGCAAAAAGTGGAAGTCCCTCCCGGCGGTGGATGAGCAGGGAAAGCCTATCCTCCAAAAGAACGGTAAGCCTGTTCTGCGAAAATCGTATAGTGTTCTCCAGGATGATTTCTTCAACGCCATGCGGACCGCTGGCTATACCGATGTGGAACGGGGTGAGCGTGGCAGCACGGAGGAACATCTGACTGTGGCTCAGTTTAAGACGGAACGTGAGCAGGAACGGCTGGCGGCGCTGGAACATCAGGTAGAGAAAAAGGAAAAGGTCCTTCAGAAAGTTGAGCAGAAGATTGTAGTCCAGAAGGGAACAGCGGCTACTTTTGCGGAAATAGACAGCATGGGCCGTAAAACGCTGATGGGTAAGATGGAGTTTTCCCAGCAAGAAGCAGAGGACTTGAAGCGGCTTGCCAAAAAGGGGATTGCTGCGGATACCACTATCAAAGACTTGCAACGTGATCTAAAATCCGCCCGGCGTGATGCGCAGATATGGAAACGGCGGTATGAGGAATTGAAGGAACAGGCGAAGGACTTCTTTGCTGCGATTAAGAAAGCGCCGGAACGGGTGATGGCGTTTATTTCCAAGGTTCTTCATACGGAGCAGGCAGAGCCGCCCAGGGTCCTGCGGCAGCGGGAAAGCGCCGTTGAGCGGTAATCAGTCAAGAGCCGGAAAAGTTTGAAAAAATCGAATGGGAGCGTTTCAAATGGATGGAGCCTTGTTGGAGCGCTCTCCATCAAAAAATCATCTTTCTTTTTCAACTCAAGAAGTGAGAAATATTTCAAAAACCAGGAGGTTTCATGCGAACAGGGCTTACAAAGCGTCAAAAGACAACAGGAATCTTTTTCGATGAGCAGAGCAACATTATCGAGGTGCAAACCCACAACACAGACTTGAAGAAGCGGTTGGGAGCATTCGCCCAGCAGTACCCCAGCCTGTGCAGGCAGACGGATGATGATGGGCAAGGCGGGCTGACATTCGAGATCGAGAAGGGGCGGCTGAGTTTCCGGCTAACTGCCCCGTACAGTGAGGAGCGGCGCAGTAAGGCCAGCGCCTGGGCAAAAGAACGGGGGATACAGGTAGGGAAATGATAAAACGCCGGTAGGGGTAGGCGGCAAGCCTTCCGCTACCGGCGTTTTTACTCATTTTGAAATTTCGTTCAAGTCGATTTTTCCATGCTCTTTTTCATAGTCCGAAATAAACTTTAGCATCAGCTGGATAATCTGGCTGTTGGCAGAGCGCCCCACATAACCGCAGACATAGCGGAATTTAGCCAGAATATCACCATCCACTCTGAGTCCGAAGTGCTTTTCGTTGTCTTTGTTCATCGGCGGCCTCCAATAAAGCTATTATGGCTTTATTTTAGACCTATAATGTGGTACAATCCAAAAACAGAGTTGTTATGGAGTTATTATAACTCTGGAATTTTGGAGGTAAGAACATGGACAAAGAGCATACTTGCTGTGTAACAGGACATCGCAATATTCCATCTGATAAGATACAATATGTGCAGATACAACTGCGTCAAGAACTATTACAGGCAATTCAAAGTGGGTACACGCATTTTATTAGCGGCTTTGCGGCTGGCGTAGACCTGATTTTTGCCGGGATTGTTGCTGATCTGAAACGTGAGTATCCTATTACGTTAGAAGCGGCAATTCCATATCCAGGCCGAATGAATACACCCGATGAAGTATTTCAATGCCTGTTGAAAGAGTGTGATATTGTCAAAGTGCATACAGACCGGTATTCCAAGAGTTGTTACATGGTGCGGAACCGGTACATGATAGATTGTTCAGCTCTGGTAATTGCGGTGCATGATGGCCGGAAAAGTGGTGGGACAGCAGCAACTATCAAATACGCGCACAAAATGGAACGTGACGTAAGGGAAATCTGGCTATAACGCAAACACTCATATTTTTGTGAGATTATCTTGATATAGACGGTAAGATGTGGTATACTGACGAAAACGCTTTGAACGGAGAGTCAAAATGCCAGTCAGTTATGATAAGCTGTGGAAATTATTGATTGACAAGAAGATGAACCGGACCGAACTGAAAGAGGCAGCAGGGATCAGCTTCAATGTTCTGGCAAAGATGGGGAAAAGCGAATTTATTTCAATGGAAAGCCTATATAAAATTTGTCACACATTAGATTGTGATATAGGCGATGTCATTGAGTTTACCGAAAAATGACCGTATGATTAGGAGAGATTGCATGATGCAGCGGCCATTGACCTGTGTTGAGATATGTGCAGGAGCTGGTGGACAAGCCCTTGGTCTTGCGATGGCTGGGTTTGTTCATGTAGCTCTGGTTGAATATGAAGCCGATTATTGCGAGGTTTTGAGAAAAAACCGGCCAGAATGGAATGTTATCTGTGCGGATGTTCACGATTTTGATGGAAGGCCATACAGAGGCGTTGATTTATTGGCGGGTGGTGTGCCTTGTCCCCCGTTTTCTGTTGCTGGCAAACAGCTTGGACAGGATGATGACCGGGATTTGTTTCCAGAGGCAATCAGACTAATTCAGGAAATGAAACCGAAAGCGGTCATGCTGGAAAACGTCCGTGGCTTTTTAGACCCCAGCTTTGAGGCATACCGTAGCCACATTTTCAAATCGATTCGAGATTTAGGGTATGTTACTCATATCAAGCTACTGAATGCCTCAGACTTTGGTGTTCCCCAGCTTCGCCCAAGAGTTGTCATTATCGGCATACGAAAAGATCAATATGGGGCGTTTTCCTATCCAGAGGACAAACCAGACAGTGCCAAAACAGTTGGCGAAACACTGTATGATTTGATGGCAGAAAACAAGTGGACTGGGGCAAAACGGTGGGCAGAGCAAGCGGATCGTATCGCTCCAACACTGGTGGGTGGTTCCAAGAAGCATGGTGGGCCTGACCTTGGCCCTACCAGAGCTAGAAAAGCATGGGCTGAACTTGGTATAGATGGTCGGGGAATTGCGGATGCAGCACCTGCTCCTGGCTTTGAGGGAATGCCTCGGCTCACCAGCCGGATGATGGCCCGGATTCAAGGATTTCCTGATACATGGACATTTGGTAGCCGGAAAACAGTTGCCTGCCGGATGATTGGGAACGCATTTCCGCCCCCCGTAGCGAAAGCGGTGGGAGAACAGATAAAGGAGTGCCTTGTACATGGATGCACTGATAGCCAGAGCAAGATTTCACTTTCACGAGCAGTTGTTTGAAACAAATACGCTGACCTTGACCTCTGCTGGTGTGGCCTCTAATGCGGATACCAGCAGCCGGGGGTCAAAGGCTATAGCTAGGAAGATCGTCGATATTCTTGTCGATGAGCATCATCACACTGTCAATCAAGTCGATAAAATCTCTGGGCAAACGTTAGGAAAGCAGTTTGAATTGCTTACAATGCAGTTTTTGCAGGAAACTTTTCCGCAGCTTCAAAATCTCCGTCCGGGACGGTGGACTATCTTACAGTTGGGGAATAACAATAAGCTAAAGACAAGCGATTTTGCCCAATATGAGCATTTGGCTTATCTAAGCGCATTGACTGCGCAAAACGCCCAGCTTGCGGCCTCATTGGGAAACGATTACCTGGTTGCTCCTGATGTTGTTGTCTATCGTGACTTGTATGAAGACAGCGAAATCAATGAACTGCAATGTGTAGTCGATGCAGATACCAGTAGGATGGCGGATATAAGGAGAGCCAACGGTGGAAAGCCGTTGCTTCACGCCAGTGTATCAGCTAAATATACCATGCGGAGTGACCGGGCACAGAATAGCCGGACAGAGGCCCTTAACCTGATCCGCAACAGGAAAGGTCATCTCCCGCATATTGTTGTGGTAACTGCGGAGCCGATGCCGAACCGCCTTGCATCGCTGGCACTTGGTACAGGTGATATTGATTGTGTGTACCACTTTGCGCTTTATGAACTGATGTGTGCAGTTAAAGAGGTCGGCTCGGAGGATGCAGTTGAAACACTGGAAACCCTCGTCCAAGGGAAACGGCTGAAGGACATTTCTGACCTTCCTCTGGATTTGTCTGTGTAATGGCTGATACGATTACGGCGGAGCGACGGAGTGAGATCATGTCCCATATCAAGAGTAAGGACACCAGCATCGAACTTATGGTGCGGAGGTACTTGTTTGCGTTGGGATACCGCTATCGGGTCAATTACAAGGCTCTCCCAGGAAAGCCAGATATAGTATTCACCAAGAAGAAAATTGCAATCTTCATCCATGGTTGCTATTGGCATGGGCATGATTGTGGGAGCCGGTATGCGCACTCCAGTCAGTCAAACAAGGCATACTGGGGACCAAAAATTCACCGGACACAGCAACGAGATCAGGAACACATCGCTCAACTTGAAGCAGATGGGTGGAAAGTAATTGTGCTGTGGGAATGCCAATTAAAATCGAATTTTGAACCAAATGTTGCACAGGTGATTGCAGCTATCACACAATGAGAAGACCTAAATTTATAAAGGGAGCATTGATTTGATGGGTGATTTTAATGTTGGAACCGCATTTGAACAATTCTGTAAAAACCTTCGGTTTTCAGATGATAATATAAAGAAGATTTCTGGAAGATACCACTCAATCACAAAACGCATCAATACCGATTATTGGTCCTCTAGTTCAGATACTACACATAGCCTTTATGTTGGTTCATATGGTAGAGACACTGAAATATTAACTAGTGATATTGATATGATGATTCAGTTGCCGCAGGGAACCTATAAAAAATTCAAAGCATATTCTTCTAATGGACCATCAGCATTGCTTCAAGAAGTGAAAAAAGTTATAGAAAAGACGTATTCTGTTACCAAGTTGAAAGCAGATGGGCAAATTATTAGTGTTCCTTTTTCCGATGGAATAAACTTTGAGGTACTTCCTGCTTTCTTAAATGAAGACGGTACTTATACTTTCGCTAATACCAATAATGGGGGATCATGGAAGATAACAGATCCAAAGGCCGAAATTAATGCGATTCAAAATATGAATAGTCAATGTAATTCCAATCTTAAACGTCTCTGCAGAATGGCACGTGCCTGGAAAGATAAAAACAATGTGGATATTAGTGGTATCCTTCTTGATATTCTGAGTTACAATTTTATTTCTGCGTGGGAGTATCGAGATAAATCATATTTTTATTACGATTGGATGACACGTGATTTCCTCAAATATGTATCCTCACAGCCCGAAAGTCAGTATAGATGGAAAGTTATGGGAAGTGGTAGGTATATAACTTGTTTTGGCTCTTTTCAAGGTAAAGCAGATGAATCATATCATAAGTCGTTAGAAGCAATCGCAGATGAGAAAACTTATCCTTCGTGCGCTAACGCTGAATGGGTGGAGATTTATGGAAATAAATTCCCAACACTCTGAAGTACTGTATAATCAGATAGAAGAAGCATACGGAAAAGTAATGTACACCTATACAACCCAAGTGATTCATGCTGGGCGGCTTCGCGGCCGAAATACTATCTTAAAATGGGTGCAAATTATCCTTTCAGCAGTATCTACGGGTGGCTTTGTTGCTACAATAGTTACTAATCAAATTTTACTAACCTGGATTAGTGGTGTTTGCTCCACTGTATTGCTAGTATTAGCGGCTTACTTTAAGGAAACCGATTTATCAACAATACATAAAAATCATTTAGAAACCTCAAACAAACTTTGGCTCCTAAGAGAACAGTATTTATCTTTGCTCACGGATTTTTCCGCTCTTTCAGTGGATGAAATAATTTCCAGGAGAGATGACCTTCAACTGCGTGTTGCAAAGATATATGATGAAGCTCCTTTGACTGACGCTAAAAGTTATTCTTTAGCTCAAAAGGCACTAAAAGAAAATGAATCGCAGTTTTTTACACGAGATGAATTGAATAAGATGCTTCCTGAATCTTTGCGCAAATCTTCCTCACATAAGTAAGGCAAGATATTTTGGCAACACAATGGCAACAAAAAATCAGCTAGCCCAAACCATCTGGATAATGGAAACAATGTAGATAATCAGAGCCAAATCCCATAAGCAAAACTGTTTAGAATAAGCCTGACAGGAGCGAGTGGGAGTGAGTTTTCTAATTCCTGAACCCGTTGCGGCACAAGGGATAGACGGTTTTTCGCCTCTCTTTTGATAACAATTTGATAACGCTCCCCATAGGTCGTATCATTCTGTATCCCCGGTGGATTGCAGGTGAAAAGTGTTCCTTTGCGGCTTGTGGGTGACAAAATCCATATTACAAAGCCCTTACTGATGGTAACATCGGTAAGGGCTTTTTGCCGTCTGTCAATCCTTTCCCAGCCTGTCCTTGAACGCTTCTACAAGGAAGTCGCTCAATTCCTTGGAGGGAACTTTGACCCATTTCCGGGTGGTGTCGTACTTGGGGTAGTTGTAGCGCCAGCGGTCATAGTCCTCCCTGGTGATCTCCCCGGCCTCCAGCTTCTTGGCCTGCTCCGCCCAGGCGGACAGCATTTCAAGCATATCAACATAGGTCTTGCCCTTGGACTTGTCCAACCGCAGGCAGATTTCGCCATCAATCTCTCCTATGGTCAACCCCCGAATGTCCTCCAGAGCAAAGAGGGTGTGCATGAGGCCAATGTCGCTGTCTATGTCGGGGACGGTCAAGGCGTCGGTGGACACTTCAAAGAAGCCCGCCAGCGTCCTGGTCAGGTCGGCCTTGGGGGTGCGGCTCCCGGTTTCATACTGCGCCATACGCACATCGGCGGAGCGTTCCGGGAACCCCACCACCTGACCGAGATACTTTTGCGTAACACCTTTCTTATTGCGGAAAAAGCGGATACGTTCACCAATCGCCATAACTGCCAACTCCAATCTATGTAATGGGGACACTTGGAGTATAACAGATATGTTTAGAACTGTCAAGCGAAATATAAATAAATTTGTTTATATTTTCTTCTTGGAAAGCCTTGACATAACGGAATAGAGTTAGTATAATGAAGCCAACGCTAAACAAATAGCGTTACCGATCAAGAAAGGAGGAACCAGCATGGAAAACAAGTTTATCCGGGTGGACGAGGTAGCGGACGAGCTGGGCGTGTCGAGGCCCTACGCCTACAAGCTCATTCGGCAGCTCAACGAGGAACTGAGAGGAAAGGGCTTTATCACCATTGCGGGGCGGGTCAACCGCCAGTATTTCAACGAACGGCTCTACGGGGCCAGAAAGGAAGTGAACGAAAATGCCGGTATTTAAGGACGAAAAGCGGGGCACATGGTACGTCATGGCATGGTATCGGGACTGGACGGGGGAGCGTAAGCAGAAGTGCAAGCGGGGCTTTCCCACCAAGCGGGAGGCCCAGGATTGGGAGCGCAGCTTTCAAATGCAGACCGCCGCCGACATGGATATGACCTTTGAAGCCTTTGTGGAGCTTTACACCAAGGACGTGCGGCCCCGGTTGAAGGAAAACACTTGGCTGACCAAGGAGAACATCATCCAGAAGAAGATTCTGCCCTACTTCGGCAAGCGGAAAATCAGCGAGATCACCACCAAGGACGTGATCGCATGGCAGAATGAGCTGCTGGCCTATCGGGACGAACAGCGCAAGCCCTACTCCCAGACCTATCTTAAAACCCTGCACAACCAACTCAGCGCCATTTTCAACCACGCTGTCCGCTTCTATGAGCTTCGCTCCAACCCCGCCGCCAAAGCCGGGAACATGGGGACAGAGGAACGAAAGGAAATGCTGTTCTGGACAAAGGTGGAGTATCAGCGGTTTGCGGAGGCCATGATGGACAAGCCCCTCTCCTACTACGCCTTTGAAATGCTCTACTGGTGCGGTATCCGGGAGGGGGAGCTGCTGGCCCTCACCCCGGCGGACTTCGACTTTGAGGCTGGGACGGTGAAGATCAGCAAGTCCTACCAGCGGCTCCACGGCGAGGATGTGATTACCACCCCGAAAACCAAGAAAAGCAATCGTACCATCAAAATGCCCAATTTCCTCTGTGACGAAATGCGGGACTACCTGGGAATGCTCTACGGGGTCAAGAAGAAAGACCGCATTTTCACCGTCACGAAAAGCTATCTCCACCATGAGATGGACAGAGGGGCGAAAGAGGCCGGGGTCAAGCGTATCCGTATCCATGACCTCCGACACAGCCACATTTCCCTGCTGATTGATATGGGCTTCTCGGCGGTGGCGATTGCCGACCGGGTAGGCCATGAGAGTATCGAAATCACTTACCGCTACGCTCACCTGTTTCCGTCCAAGCAGACGGAAATGGCGGACAAGCTGGACTTTGAAAGGACGGGAGCATAATGTCGGCTAAGAATTTGGACAATCACAACCGCTGGCGGAACAAGACCGTGGCGTTCCGGGTGTCGCCGGAGGAGGACGAACAGCTTGAGATTGCCGTCCGCCTCTCCGGGCTGACCAAGCAGGACTACATCACCCGGCGGCTGCTGAACCGGGACATTGTGGTGCAGGGCAATCCCAGGGTCTACAAGGCCCTGCGTGACCAGCTCGCCGCCGTCCTGGGGGAGCTGCGGCGCATGGAGGCCGGGGGCGGGGTGGATGATGAACTTCTCGCCACCATCCGCCTTATCACCGTGACGCTGGACGGTATGAAGGAGGATTGATAGATTGATGGATTCCAGAGAAACGAAAAGGACTGTCCCATATCCGTCTGCGCCAACAGACGGGGAACAGCCCATTTCACAAACAACTGCCATGAGTATATCAGAAGCGGCTACCGAAAACAACCCCCAGGAGAAAAGTTTGGAGGAAAGGCTTCTGGAAATGCGCCGCATGACCGACCCGGCCTATCTCCCCACCATTTCCATGAGTGAGCTTTACCAGAATGTCTACCAGGGCAGACCGCCAATCATTGACGGTCTGCTCTACCCCGGGACGTACCTCTTTGCGGGAGCGCCCAAGGTGGGCAAGTCATTCCTGATGGCCCAGCTTGCCTACCATGTGAGCATGGGCCTCCCCCTGTGGGGCTACCCCGTCCACAAGGGCACCGTCCTCTATCTGGCGTTGGAGGACGACCACCGCCGCTTGCAGGGGCGGCTGTATCGGATGTTCGGCATGGACGGCACCAACGACCTGCTCTTTGCAATCTACGCCAAACAGCTCGGCCTGGGCCTGGAGGAACAGCTAAAGAAGTTCGTCCGGGAACACCCCGATACCAAGCTGATTATCATTGACACCCTCCAGAAAGTTCGGGAAGTCGGCGGGGACAAGTACAGCTACGCCAACGATTACGAGGTGGTAGGCAAGCTGAAACGCCTTGCCGATGATTGCGGTATCTGTCTCCTGCTGGTACACCACACCCGAAAGCAGCAGGCAGACGATAAGTTTGACATGATTTCCGGCACCAACGGCCTGTTGGGAGCGGCAGATGGGGCCTTTCTTCTTCAAAAGGAGAAGCGGACGGACGGCAGCGCCATTCTGGACGTGGCCGGGCGTGACCAGCAAGACCAGCGGATGTATCTCACCAAGGACAAGGAGCGGCTTGTGTGGGAGCTGGAGCGGCTGGAAACGGAGCCGTGGGTGGAACCGCCCGACCCGGTATTGGAGGCCGTTGCCGCCCTTGTGACGGTGGACAGGCCCGCCTGGGGCGGTACGGCCACGGAGCTGGCGGCGGCGCTCCAGACCGACATGAAGCCCAACGCCCTGGCTATGCGGTTGAATGTCCGGGCCGGGAGGCTGGCGGCGGAGTACCATATCCGCTATGAGAACAGCAGGAGCCACGCCGGGAGAAGTATCAGCCTCACCCTGGAACCGCCCCAGGCGTGACGACCGTGACGGCTGTGACGGCTTTTTTGAGAGTGGGGGCGGTGTGTAAAACATCGTCACGGTCGTCACGGCCGTCACGGGGAGCGGGGCCAAAAGTCAAGGGGCCATGCCTGGGGGTGGAGATTGCCGCAAGGCAATACAACCCGAACCCCTTGACTTTTGGCCCACGGAGAACACTGGCCGGGAGGGGGGAAAGGATGTGCCTTTCCCCCCTCCCCAACGGCGAGTGTCAAAGTTTAGGCGGGGTGCAGGGTGCCCTTTTCAAAGGGCAGCCCTGCTGGGGGAGCCGTCCGTAGACGGCGGGGGCAACGCCCCCATTCCACCCCGTAGGGCGCAAATGCGCTTTTGATGGCCGCAAGGCCGTCAAAAGTGCTTTTGCGTTACTTTCGCAGAAAGTAACAAAGGCCGCCGCTGGCGCAGCGAAAGGAGTGTTGATTTTGAAAAGGACGATTAGTGCGATGGTGGGGCAGGGTTCGGTGAATCACAACAGCAGGACGTTCAACGCCAAGAACACCGACCCAGAACGTTCCCACTTGAATATAACCTACTGCCACGAAAATATCAAGACCGTTTTCCATGAGCTGTTTGATGAGGCCCTCAAGCGGTACAACGACAAGCAGACCAGGGCAGACCGCAAGATTGAGGACTACTATGAGAAGATACGTTCCAGCAAGCAGGAAAAGCCGTTCCATGAAATCATCCTGCAAGTGGGGAACAAGGACGACATGAGTGCCGAGGGCGAGGACGGCCAGCTTGCGGCGGCGGTGCTGGACGAGTACATGAGAGGGTTCCAGGAGCGCAACCCCCAGCTTCGGGTGTTCTCCGCCCACCTCCACATGGACGAGGCCACGCCCCATCTGCACATCGACTTCGTACCGTTCACCACCGGGAGCAAGCGGGGCCTGGACACGAGGGTATCACTAAAACAGGCGTTAGCGGCCCAGGGCTTCAAGGGTGGCACCAGGGGCGACACGGAGTGGAGCCAGTGGGTACGCTCTGAAAAGGAACAGCTTGCCGCCGTGATGGAGCGCCACGGGATAGAGTGGGAGGACAAGGGCACCCATGACAAGCACCTGTCTGTGCTGGACTTCAAAAAGGAGCAGAGGGCGAAAGAGATTGCCGAGCTGGAGGCGGTCAAGGCCAAGAAGCAGGGACAGGTGGAACAGCAGGAGCAGCATCTAAAGGAGCTGGCCCCGGCTGTGAGGAACATGGAGCAGTTGGCGGCGCAGTTCTCCGACGACCCGGAGCGGATATTGCCGGAGCCGGGGCCGCTGGAGAGCGCCAAGTCCTACCGGGAGAAGAAAGCTAAGCCTTTGCTTGCCAAGATCGTCAAGGTGCTGCGCTCCCTGTACCGGGCCTATGTCGAGTTAAAAGGGAAGTATGAGCGGTTGCAGGGGGACTATGGACGAGCCAGGGAGGGCAACGAGCGATTGTCTGACCGCTTGCAGGAGGTGAAGTTGGAAAACAAGGCCCTGTGGGGGACAGTTGCCGACTTTGAGCGGGTCAAGCGGGCTTTCGGCCCGGAGGAAGTAGAGCGGGCCGTGGAGGACGCTAAACGCCGGGAGGCGGCAGAAAAAGAACAGCGGAGGGCGAAGCGGAAGTTTAGCCGAGGGGCAAGGTAATGAACACCAGGAGGGCACTCCAGGGAGTGCCCTCCTGATTTATACTTGTCAGCAGGTGCTTTTATTGTTATAATTTAATTGTCTAATATTTATAATGTTAGTTTCAATTTTCAGAATTACAGTTATTACGTTGGGAGTTGTATACAAAAATGAAAAGAATCCTTTCCCTGCTGTTGTGCGTTGCTCTGTTGCTGGCATTGTTGGCTGCTTGTCAGGAGCCTGCTTCAGAATCCACCACAACGATTTCTTCGGCTGTTGCAGAAAGTGAGTGGAGTGTTGGTGAACTGGCCATTTTGGCCTTTGAACATTCTGGATATGAGGATGATGATTTGGAGTTCCTTTATGCAGATATCGACCGCGAGACAATAACATTTTACATAGAAAATGTTTATGGGCTTCAAGACCCGTGGGAGGATGCGGCAGTGTTCCGTGCCACTGGAATGTCTGCGTTTGAAATTGCTGTGCTGTGTATGGAAGACAGCACAACTGTTGCTCAGGCGGTCACCGCATTGGAAGATTACATAGCCAACAGGCAGGGGGACTTTGTGGGCTATGCCCCTGCGGAGGCAGACATGGTGGCAAATGGCAGAATTATTCAGGATGGGCCGTTTGTAGCACTATTCATTTGCCCGGATACGGATGGGGCATCTGAGGTCGTTGCCCAGGCCCTTAAGGGGGAAATCCTTCCTGAGCCAGAACCTACCATATCCGCAGATGCTATCACCGATGTGAAGGAGTTGCGAGATTGGCTGGTGTCCTACTGCGGGATGGAGGAAACAGAGCTGGAGTTACTGGATGACAGCGATTCGGACGCTTTGAACGCCTATATTGAGGACAGTTATGGTTTGAAGCGGAACCAGTGGATGGAATGTGCCATCGCACGGGGGACAGGGGACTCTGCTTTTGAGGTAGCGGTAATGACTGGCGCTAATGATTGGGCACTGTCCTCTGATATTCAGAAATGTTTGGATTGGTACTTAAATAGTAAACAAATTGCATTTCAGAATAATGCTGAGGAGAAGTCTATGCTAAGTCAGGCCGTGTCTGCCGGCGGTGTTGCTCGTTCGGAAGAATATGTATATATTGTCCTGCTGGCCTGTAAAGAAGCGAAACAGACCGCGAGTGCTTTTGCGGAAACGGCAGCAACCTATGGGATTACATTTTCAACGCGAAATGGAATATTTCAGGAGGACCCGAATCACCCAGGCCGTATACTATTTGTTCAGCCGAATAAGATTGACATGTCCTTTTATGATACTACTTCCATCTGTGCAGCTTGGAAAACAGGTGATGTTTCTGAACTGTCCAGCTATGACAAAGAGATATATGATGCGGCCAAAGTGGTGCTGAACGAGGTCTTGAAAGAAGGCATGAGCGATTTGGAAAAGGAGACTGCCATTTACAACTGGTTGGTCAGCAACGTGAATTATGATGGAGCGTACCAGGACGTAATAAAAGAAACCTCTGGCGATTCTGCCACTCCCTATGGGGGACTTGTAAACCGCACAGCGATATGTTTGGGATATGTTACGACCTTCCAACTGCTTATGGATTTGGCCGAAGTAGAGTGCATTACTGTTTCTGGCGCAACCTTCTCCAGTCAGGAGGATCATGGCTGGAACATGGTTCGGATAGATGGGAATTGGTATTGCACAGATGTGACTTGGGATGCTAACCGTCAGGCGTGGGGAGATGGAGGAGAAAAGGATTGGAGGTTCTTCAATATCACCAGTGATGACATGGCTGCAACTGACCATCAATGGGATTACGCCAACACGCCCGAAGCTATTACTACGGGGAACGGTTGGGGCTAAGCCAAAGTTCCAGTTTATGAGGATGGAACAATAGACTGGAAGTTGCGTTTCCTCTCCTCTTGTGCTATAATGATAGTCGCAAACCAGCAGAACAAATAGTAAGTCCTCTACTCCCGTTATCACCGCTGATAACAATTTGATAACAGCCCATCGTATAGGTTGGATAATATGGATATATCAAATCATCAAAAGAACAGGGTATCATATTTCTAAAGCAAAATCCGTTAGAATATGATACCCAGCAACGAGTGGGAATAGTATTTTCAGAAACTAGCAAAAATCAAGACCCGTAAACCCTTGAAAATCAAGCATGTAGACGGCCTCATCCTCAACCTCATTTTTCGGATTTTATCGGGGAATCGTGTGAAATAGAGGCGTCCGAAAGCTCCCACATGACCTATCACAGGAGGGCATAAAAAAGCAGCGTCTCTGTTTGGGGATAGCGCAACGCTGCACTTGTAAAATATTTCTGTATTTTAGTTTTTCAATGCTGTGTGGCCATACTTGGATTTGCAGAATTTTTGGCGGCATACCAAACCTTACTCCCTCAAAAACAGCAAGCTTAAAGCAAATTCCACCTGAAATTCTGCACTTACCCCCATAAATCGAGACTTTTTGAGCCAATCAACCTTTTTACCGCAAAAAATACATATCTCCCAATGCGGAAATTTACTTCCTGTTCATTTTGTCCGCCTCCTTTTATTCTTGTAAGTAGGAAAGGAGGTGAACAAAATGACAACCGCACTCTTAGATCACGAAAAACTGAAAGCGGCCATAGATCAGACGGGACTGACGAAAAAGGCCTGTGCGGCGGAGCTCAGCATTAGCAGCCGGCGTCTGCGCGTTCTAAGGCAAACGGACTGCAACGTCTCTACTTCTCTGCTCTATCGAATGAGTCTGTTCTTCCAGACTCCGATGGAGAGTCTGCTGGCTTTTAGAGAGGAGGATCCCAAGGAATAAGAGCCTGTGCAGCGGTTGAGAAAGCGAATTCTAAAACATAATCTCTGCTCCGGCAAGAAGAGAAAGGGGGCGAAGAAATAGAACGGGAACAGCCGGCGCGGTTAATACCGCGCCGGCTGCCGTGAATGGACTACGTATAGCAGTTCAGGCCCCGGATGCTGCTCATCCGCTCAAAGTGCCCCCGCGGATACACTTGGAGGCTTTTGAGGAATTGGTTGACCGCGGCGTCCTGGACCGGATCCCCGGTGGAGAACTTGAGCAGGTTCCCTACATTATACAGGTTGTCCTTGGAATCGAAGGCGCCAAAGAGGATATCTGCGGTAATCCTGTGCCATTTTCCGTCCGAACCTAACAGCTTGGCCCAAGTAATGGCGGTGGAGCCGTCCTTGGGGTCAAACCCGGCAGGCGGCTTTTGGAGATAAACTGTTTCAGTGGTTCCGTCGGGATACTCTGTGGTGATCGAGGTTATCATCTGCGGGCCGTCGTCCGGATTCGCGCCGGCCTAGAAAAACCACTGGAAATTCCGGGGCGGTACGGCGTCCGGGTTGAGGATGTACTGCTCCGACACGGCAAAGCTGTTGGAAAACGCGGTGTTGAAGTTGTAATACTCATTCAGACCCTTGGCTTTGTAGTCCGGGATGGAGAAATCATCGTATCCCTTCCGCTGTGCGATATCCATAATGCCCTTGCTGACGGCGGAAATGGCGGCTTCGCTCTGGTAATAGTAGTCTGAGTTATAGTACTTCCAGTTCCTGGCGCCGCTTGGATCTCCAGCGACATACTGCTTGCCCTCTTCCACACTCCGGCAGACGGCGCTGCTCAGGATTTTCCTGCGGAATTCACCGTAAAAGGTCTTCATTTTTGCCTGCTCCATGTATCGGTCTGTCCCAGGCAGCGGAATCGGATAGCCGTTGGTTTTACAGGCGTCGGAAAACTGCTTAAAAAGTGCTTGAAACGTCTCTGAGAGCTCCTCCGCCGATACGGTTCCATCATAGAATCCCTTGGTTCACATTAGCCGGTTTATCTGACCGCACCGCTTGGCTGGTAATGTTCAGATAAGTCCGCCCTCTCATTTGCACCGGAATGCCAGCGGGTGGTGTACGGCTGATACTTTCCATAATAGGCCGTCTCCTTTTGCCTCAATTTTTAGGCTCTTTACTTAATATATCGACAACAAAAGGAAAAACATTATACTCTTTGCAAACTTTTCAGCACTATGACGCCCCCGCCGGCTTTACCCCAGCGCGGCCAGCGCCGCCAGCTCTTCGGGGGTCAAAGGCCGCCAGCTCCCCTGGGGCAGGGACTCGTCCAAGGTCAGGGGACCCATGGTGAGCCGTTTCAGATACACCACCGGCTTGCCTCGGGCGGCCAGCATCCGTTTGATCTGGTGATACTTCCCCTCCCGCAGGGTGACAATCCCCTCGCCGGGGGCGGGCAGCGCCTCCAGACCCGCCGGCAGGCAGGCCAGGCCGTCCCCAAGCACCATACCGGCGGCAAAGGCGGCCTGGTCGTCCTCGTCCAGCGTCCCTGCCACCCGGACAAAGTAGGTCTTATCCACGTGCTTTTTCGGGGAGAGCAGCCGGTGGGCCAGGGGGCCGTCGTTGGTGAGCAGCATCAGCCCCTCGGTGTCCCCGTCCAGCCGCCCCGCAGGGAAGAGCCCCACCCGCCGCAGATGGGGGGGCAGCAGATCCAGCACCGTGGGCTGTCTGGGGTCCTCGGTGGCGGAGACATACCCCGCCGGCTTGTGAAGCATCAAATACAAAAACTTTTCCCCGGAGACCGAAACCCCGTCCACCCGCAGGTCCAGCCCTGCCCGGTCCCACTTCTCCTCCGGCGACCGGGCGGTCACGCCATTGACGCTCACTCTCCCCGCCCGCACCAGCTCTTTGACCTCCCGCCGGGACCAGCGCCCCGTCCCCGCCAATATCTTATCCAACCGTTCCATATACCCTCCTGTACATTCCGCCTGTCTCCGGCATAGCGCCCCCTTCTGCCGCATATTTATAGGGCAAAGGAATGGAAAGGAGCGCTTTGCTTTGTTTATCTGGACCACACGGCTGACCCGCAAAAAGGCGGCCGCCGCAGTTCTGGCCGCCGCCCTCACCTGCGGCGCGGTCTTCTCCGTCTCCGGCCTGCTCCGCAGCCGCAGCACCGCCGCCTCGGCCAGCGTCTCCGCCAAGGGAGTGAAGAGCAATGAGGACCGCATCGCCTACCTGGCCTCCTACGGCTGGGAGGTCAGCAGCCAGCCCATCTCCGTGGAGGAGCTGGTCATTCCAAAGGAATTCGACGACACCTACACCCAATATCTGGAACTTCAGACCGCCCAGGGGTTTGACCTTGCCGCCTATCAGGGCAAGCGGGTCAAGCGGTACAGCTATACCGTCTATAACTATCCCACCGGGGAGAGCGGCATCCAGGCCGGCCTGCTGCTCTACCGCAACAACGTCATCGGCGGCGACATTCTCTCCACCGGCCTGAACGGCTTTATCCACGGGCTGGCCATGCCATAAAAAAGCCCGCCCTTTGGGCGTGTTGACGGGTTTCAAACAGACTCTATCTTTCGACACTTTGAGGGGGCGTTCCACCACTGGGACGCCCCCTCTTTTTATTCCTTCTTGATTTTTTCGCTCTCCTCCGCGCCGCTGAGAAGCTGCACGCTGTCGTAGAGGAACCAGGCGTACAGCCCCAGACCCGCCACCGCCAGCACCCCGGACAGGGTAAGCAGAAATCCCATCACCCCGCCGGGCAGGGCGGCCGCATTCCACAAAACCGCCACCGCCAGCACATTGTACAGGGCGGACACTCCGGATACCACCAGATAGAGCATCTGTACCTGCTGTCCCCGGGCCACAACCGCCTCTCCCCGGCCGGTTCCAATCCAGCGGCAGGTGGCGCCGCAGACCTGCCACACCACCAGCAGCTGCATCACACAGGTGAACAGCGCCAGGATCGCGCTGAAGAGAACCAACGTGTACTCCGTGGCAATGGCCATCATCCCCATATTTGCCGCAAAGCTGCCCGCCAGATGGAGGATGGCCAAGTGGAATCCTGTCCGGTAGGCCGGGTCCACGGGGGAGAGCAGTTTTAACCCCACTACCATGGTAATCACGCTGGCCATACCCAGCAGCCCGAACATCAGAAACAGGGCGTCCAGCAATCCGAACACGCCCCCCAGATTCACTGCAAGACTCAAGACCTCTGCCAGGAGCAGAAGCCTCAATCCCCTCAAGCCAGATTCTTCTTTTCTCACAGTTTCCCTCTTTCCTGCCTGTCCCCCTCCTTCACAATGTGGACGTTCATATGGGGATAGGTCATTGTAATTCCAAAGCGGTCAAAGGAGGCGCGCACCTGCTCCAGCATGTCGTGGTATACCGTCCAGTAGTCCCCCGTGGCGCACCACACCCGGGCGGTGTATTCGATACAGCTCTCCCCATAGGCGGACAGGCGGACAAAGGCAGGCGGATCCTGGAGGGCCAGGGGATGGGCCTGGATCACCGCCTCAATGGCCGCAATCACCTGCTGGGTGCCGTCGTCATAGGACGCGCTGAACACCAGATCCACCCGGCGCACCGCCTGGGCGGTGTAGTTGACAATCTTCGCCCCGGCCAGCTCCCGGTTAGGCACACAGACCATCTTATTGTCCACAGTAATCAGCCGGGTGTGGACCATTCCGATCTCCTGCACGGTGCCGCTGGTGCCGTCCGCCTCCACAAAGTCCCCCACCTTGAAGGGCTTGGAGGTCAAAATCTGAATGCCCCCCGCCAGATTGGCCAGGCTCTCCTGAATGGCCAGGGAGACCGCCAGGCCCGCGATGCTCAGCACCGCGATCAGCGAGGTCACATCCACTCCCAGGCTGCTGACCACAACCAGCACCGTCACCGTCCACAGCAGAATGTTGACGCTGTTGCGCAGAAAGCTGTGGAGAGATTTCTCCACCGTTCCCCGCTCCAAAATCCGCTGAAACAGCCGCTGGAGCACCTTGACCACCGCGACACACACCACAATCAGCACCGCCGTGGACAAAACCCGCCCCCAGGACAGGTTGTCCAGCAGCGGCCCCATGGTCTCCCGGATGCCGCTCTTGTCCAGAGATTCCTCCATCCCCTCCAGAGCCTGCGTCATAACAGCCACCTCACCGCTCCAGCGGCCGGGAAGCCCCGGCCGCTGTTCCTTATTTCGCCCCGCTTCGGGTCCTTATGACTATATCATATCCCATCTAAGGTGACAAGGCTGTTTTCCCCGCCCTGGGGAAAAGGCTGCGGTTTACCGGCCTTTTGACGCAAAGCCCTCAGCCCAGGCCGATATCCCGGGTCGCATAGGCGTTCAGGTCCATGCCGGCCCGGCGGCCCGCCAGATATTCATAATACCCCTGACACCCGATCATGGCCCCGTTGTCCCCGCACAGGGGCAGGGCAGGCAGATAGAGGGCCAGCCCCCTCTGGGCGCAGGCCCGCTCCAGGTCGCTCCGCAGGCGGGAGTTTGCCGCCACGCCGCCGGCCACGGCTACCTTTCCGTATCCCCTGCGCACCGCCGCCTCCATGGTGCGGGGGACCAGCGTATCGCTCACCGCCGCCCCGAAGGAGGCGGCCAGCCCCGGCAGATCCAAAGTCTCCCCTTTTTGACCGGCGTTGTGGACCAGATTGACCACCGCCGTCTTCAGTCCGGAGAAGGACATGTCCAGCGGTGCGCCGTGGACCTGTGCCCGGGGCAGATCGTATTTTTTGTCGTCCCCTCCCTGGGCCAGCCGGTCCATCGGGGCGCCGCCGGGGTAGCCGATGCCCAGCACCCGGGCCGCCTTGTCAAAGCACTCTCCCGCCGCGTCGTCCCGGGTGGCGCCCATAATCTCCATATCGGTATAACTGCGCACATCCACAATCATGGTGTTCCCCCCGGAGACGCACAGGCAGACAAAAGGGGGCTCCAGGTCCGGATGGGTGATGTAGTTGGCGGCAATATGCCCCCGGACGTGGTGGACGGGAATCAGGGGCTTTTGCAGGGCGAAGGCCACCGATTTGGCAAAATTTACTCCCACCAGCACCGCCCCGATGAGGCCGGGGGCGTAGGTTACCGCCACGGCGTCAATCTCTCTCCGGGTGACACCGGCCTGCGCCAGCGCCTGGCCGGCCAGGCCGGCAATGGCCTCCACGTGCTTTCGGGAGGCGATCTCCGGTACCACGCCCCCATAGGTGGCGTGCATATCCGCCTGGGAGGCGATTACGTCCGCCCGTACGGTGCGGCCGTCCTCCACCACCGCCACCGCCGTCTCGTCACAGGAGGACTCCACTGCCAGAATGATCATAGGTCCGCTCCCCTCTCTGCTGGATTCAAAATATGCACATATTTTCTATAAAATCTCTTTGGCGCCCGGGCTGACTCCGGCTCACCGGGGCCACTCCTTGGTCATCAGCAAGGCGTCCTCCCCCGGCCCGGTGTAGTAGTTCTTCCGCCGGCCCGCCTCTTCAAAGCCCAGCTTGCGGTACAGGCCGATGGCCGCCTGATTGCCGGCCCGCACCTCCAGGGTCAGAGTGGCCAGATGCGCCTCCCCGAAGCGGAGAAACGCCTCTAAAATTCCCTGCGCCACCCCCTGCCGCCGGCAGGCTGGGTCTACGGCGATTTTGTCCAGACAGCCCTCGTCCAGCACCACCCGAATCATTCCATAACCCAGCACAGCGCCGTCCGCCCCCTGGGCCACAATACAGGAAACGCACTCGTTGTACAGCTCCTCCGCCAGCATAGCCTCGCTCCACCCATGCTGAAAGCAGGTTCGCTCCAGCTCCGCCACCTCAGGCAGGTGGCTGCGGTCCATGGGGACCAGTTGATAATTCATCGCTCTCTCCCTTTTTCCAGGGGATCAGTGGGCCTGCGCCCAGCTTTTTCCCACCTTTGCGTCCGCTGTCAGGGGCACGGAGAGGGAAATGACCCCCTCCATAATCTCCTTGAGCAGCTCTTTGACTGCCTTAGCCTCCTCCTCGGGGCACTCCACAATCAGCTCGTCGTGGACCTGGAGCACCAGGCGCGCCTTCCAGTTCTCCTCCCGCAGGCGCCGGTCGGTCTGGATCATGGCCAGCTTGATGATATCCGCCGCTGTGCCCTGGATGGGCATGTTGAGGGCCACCCGCTCGCCGAAGGAACGCAGGTTGAAGTTGGAGGATTTCAGCTCCGGCAGCCAGCGGCGGCGGCCCATGAGGGTGCAGACATAGCCGTCCCGCCGGGCCTGTTCCACCACGCCGGCCATGTAGGCCCGTACGCCGGAGTAGGTCTCCAGATAGCGCTGCATATACTCCTTGGCCTCCCCCCGGCTGACGCCGATGTCCTCGGACAGGGAGAAGTCGGAGATGCCGTAGACAATACCGAAGTTCACCGCCTTGGCCCGGCGGCGCATCTCTGGGGTGACCAGCTCCGGCGGCACACCGAAGACCTGCCCCGCGGTGACGGTGTGGATGTCCGCTCCGGAGTTGAACGCCGCTATCATATGGGCGTCCCCGGCGATATGGGCCAGCAGGCGCAGCTCAATCTGGGAGTAGTCCGCGTCCACCAGCACATTCCCCGGTCCGGGGACAAACATTTTTCGCAGCTCCGCCCCCAACTGGGTCCGGATGGGGATGTTCTGGAGGTTGGGCTCCGCCGAGGACAGCCGCCCGGTGGCGGTGACTGTGTTCTGGAAGGAGGTGTGAATCCGCCCGTCCGGCCCGATCACCTTCCCCAGCCCCTCCACATAGGTGGAGGCCAGCTTGGTCAGCTGCCGGTACTCCAGCACCGCGTCCACAATGGGGGCCTGCCCCCGCAGCTTCTCCAGCACCTCCGCGCTGGTGGAATATCCCGTCTTGGTCTTCTTCACCGGCGGCAGGCCCATCTTCTCAAAGAGGATCTGCCCCAGCTGCTTGGGGGAGTGGATGTTGAATTTCTCCCCCGCCTGCTGGTATACGCTGGCCTGGGCGGTCTCAATCCGGCTGTCCAGCATGGTCCCGAACTCTGCCAGGGCCTTTCGGTCCACCAGAAACCCTGTCCGCTCCATCCGGGCCAGCACCGGGCACAGGGGCAGCTCCACCTGGTCGTGGATCTGGCGCAGGTGGAGCTCCTCCAGCCGGGGGGCCAGGGCCCGCCACAGCCGGTGGATAAGGGCGGCATGGCACGCCAGGGCGTCCGCCGCTTCCGCCGGGCTGGACAGGGGGCCAAAGGCGTCCGGATCCAGGTAATCCTTCGTCTTGGCGGTCTCCGCGTTGAAGTAGGCGACAGACAGTTTTTCCAGCTCATAGCTGCCGTCGGTGGGGGCCAGCAGGTAGGCGGCAATGGCGGTGTCAAACACAAAGCCCTCTCCCTCGATCCCCTCGTTCAGCAGGGCGCGGAGGAGATCCTTTACGCCGTGAGACACCTTCTGGATATCCGGCGCGGCGAACAGTTTTCGCAGAAAGCCGTTGTACCCATCCAGTTTCCCTGTCAGGAAGACAGCGGCCTGGTCCGCCGCCGGCTCCCCCCAGGCCACGCACACTCCGTCCAGAGTAGGCAGGGCCAGCACCCCCACAGGGCCGCAGGTGTTCCACAGCTCCAGCAGCTCCTCCGCCCGGCCGGGGCCGGTAATGATCTCCCCCTGGCAGGGCGCCGCATCCGGCGCGCCCTCCACCGGGGCGTCCCCCTGCCCCCCCTTGAGGCCCAGGCGCTCAATCAGCTTGGCAAACTCCAGCCGGAGCAGCCGCTCATAGAGCAGCGGGGCGTTGTACGCCCTGCGCAGAGCGTCTTCCGGCTGGAAGTCAATGGGCGCGTCCCGCCGGATGGTGGCCAGGTCCAGAGAGAGCTGCGCCATTTCTTTTCCCTCCGCCAGCTTTTTCACCACCCCCGGCTTGGCGGGGGTTTCAGGGGCGATACAGATTTCCGGCATGTGGCTGTACAGGTGGCTGATAGAGCCATAGAGCTGCACCAAAGCCATGGCGGTCTTCTCTCCCACCCCCTTTACGCCGGGGATATTGTCGCTGGCGTCCCCCATCAGAGCCTTGAGGTCAATCATATGAATGGGGGCGAAGCTGTAATCCGCCTGGAACGCCGCCGGCGTCATGTCCCTGGTGGTGGTCTGACCCATGCGGGTGGTGACCAGCTTCACCCGGGTGTGATCCGTGATGAGCTGGAGGGAGTCTTTGTCCCCAGTGACCACCACCGTCTCCCACCCCGCCTGGGCGTCCTTCGCGGCGATGGTGCCCAGAAGATCGTCCGCCTCCCAGCCGTCCAGCTCGTACCGGGGGATGTTCATCGCCTCCAGGATCTCCTTCAGCAACGGCATCTGGGCCGCCAGCTCCTCCGGCATTCCCTTGCGCTGGGCCTTGTAGGGCTCGTACGCCAGGTGCCGGAAGGTGGGCGCCGCCCGGTCAAAGGTGACGCACAAGGCATCCGGTTTCTCCTCCTCTTCCAGCTTGAACAAAATAGTCAAAAAGCCGTAGACCGCGTTGGTGGGCACGCCGTCCCGGGTGGCCAGGGGCCGCACTCCGTAAAAGGCCCGGTTGATGATGGAATTCCCGTCGATAACCATTAGTTTTTTCATAGCGCGCCTCCCGCGTCTTGTAATAAAATCGCAGCTTTGCGGCTATTATACCCAATTTTTCCTGTTTGGGCAAGCCAAAGAACGGGCATTCTACTGTTATCGCTATGGTTCGAGAGGAGTTTTGCCATGATTGACACACGCAAAGCGGCCGTCATCGGCTGCGGCTTTGTGGGGGCGTCCATCGCCTTCAGCCTGATGCAGCGTAGCCTGTTCTCTGAGCTGGTCCTTTTGGATATAAACAAGGAAAAGGCCGTGGGAGAAGCGATGGATCTCAGCGACGGCCTGCCCTATACCGCCTCCATGGACATCCACGCCGGCTCCTATGAGGAGCTGGCCGACTGCTCCCTTGTCATCCTCACCGCCGGCGCCAACCAGCGTCCCGGCGAGAGCCGTCTGGACCTGATTGGAAAAAACACCGCCATTCTCAAAAGCATCATCCCAAACCTCACCGCCCACGGCTTTGAGGGGATTCTGATGGTGGTCTCCAACCCGGTAGACGTGCTGACCTATGCGGCCTGGCGGCTGTCCGGCCTGCCGGCCAACCGGGTGATCGGCTCGGGCACGGTGCTGGACACCGCCCGGCTCAAGCAGCTTCTGGGGCAGCGCCTGGGGGTGGACAGCCGCAACGTCCACGCCTTCATCATCGGGGAGCATGGGGACAGCGAGCTGGCAGTGTGGAGCGGCGCCAACGTCTCCGGCATCGATCTGGAGCACTTCTGCGCCCTGCGGGGCCGCCGGCACGACCGGGCCGCCCTGGACCAGCTCTACCGCAGCGTTCGGGACAGCGCCTATGAGATCATCGCCCGCAAGGGCGCCACCTACTACGGCATCGCCATGGCGGCGGCCCGCATTGCGGAGTGTATCGTCAAAGACGAGCAGTCCGTCCTGCCGGTCTCCGTGGTGCTCCAGGGAGAGTATGGCCTGGATGGCCTCTCCCTCAGCCTCCCCTCTCTGCTGGGCAAAAACGGCCTGGAGACCATTCTGGAGATCCCCCTGGACCCTGGAGAGCAGCAGGCCCTCCGCGCCTCCGCCAAGCAGCTGCACGGGATTCTCCCCTCCCTGGGCCTCCCCTGACCCGGCTGTCCACCCAAAAATCAGCTGCCGCGTCCATAATTGTAGGTTTGTCAATGAATGGTTACAAGAAGGCAAGGAATCTAAAACCTGTTTAGGGGAGCGCCAAGACAGGGGACGCATGGGGAAAGCGTTGTACTGACGCTGCCTGACAGCGAGTTGCTTTTGGAAATCCTGGAAGGAAAAGAATTTGTGGGAGGCATAAAACTCCTCATTATCCTTGCGGTGGCTACGCTCTACCTTGCCATTGTGCCTTGGTGTGTAAGGACGAATCAACTTATGCTGGATTCCCATCTGTGCCAAAGTCTTTTCAAAAAGAGTTAACTTTTTTGTGGCCGAGGAGTTGAGCCGGTTGGTAAATTCAGGACCGTTGCCTGTCTGAACGCACTCAATGGCATAGGGGAATTTTCTGACACAGTTTCGGATAAATTGGGCGGAAGAATAGGTGCTGTGCTCCTGAAAGGCCTCCAGATACCGGAAACGGCTGTATTCATCCAGAAACGTGTACTGGTAGTATCCGCCCTCGTCGGCAGTGACTCCAACCAGACAACTTTTCGGAACGTATTTGACATCAACTTGGACTCGCTGACCGGGATAGTGCATCTGCTCATAGGGTTTGGGAATATACTTGGGATTTGGCAGTTTCACCGCCATCTGCCCACTCTTTCGCAGAAAACGGTACAGGCCGGAGATAGAGCGTGTGTAGCCTCGCTGCCGCAGCTTTACCCAGAACACCACCAACCCGGCATTGGGGTTTCGGCAGTGCATGTCTTGGATGAGCTTGATCTCGTCAGGGCGGTGCTGGTTTGGATGTCTATGGGGACGGTGGGAACGGTCTTCCAAGGACTTCAGCGTCCCGTCATATCGCTTTATCCAGCGGTAGATGTACTGCTGGTTTGTATGGTAGCGGGTGGCCGCCTTGGTCACTCCGTGTTTCTGGGCATATGAAATTAGGGCTTGTCTGTACCGGGCTGTTTGTGTTATCTTATCTTCCCTTAACAAGAGCATACAAAAACACAACAATTAAATGGACTGTCAACCTTACGCAAAACACCGCTTCCGGTAAAATGAACAGCACCCCATTTGTTAGACAGTATGGTATACTACTAACAAGTGGGGTGATTTATTATGCCAAAAGGAGTAGC
>NZ_QWEK01000047.1 GCF_009935845.1 Pseudoflavonifractor sp. 524-17
TTTTGTCCACTCCTTATTCTCTTGATTATATACCCAATCCTTGAGAATGGGGTGTCAACTTTTTTTATACCACATCAACTTCATCTACCTTCCGAAGTATCTCCAACAGCAACCCTTTGACAGAGGAATCAAAGGGACATTGAACACAGATGCAGGGAATGATCTTTGTATAGGGACTGTCCACCTCAATGATTCGATTTTCAGTAACCAACGTGATTGCCCTGCTGATAGCAGAGGATTTTCCAATGCCAGAAGCCCCGATGATGGTGAAGCTATCGGAGCCACCCATGATGCCGCTGTACTCCTGCTGCATGATGGCCTTGAAGTTCTGGTTCTGCTGCTGGACTGCCAGCTTCGTACCCTTCTTCTGTAATGACCGCATCAACGCCAGATAGAGCTTGCTGTAAATCTCTAAAGACATTTGATTAGGAACATACACCCGGTAGAGGTCAGAGAGTGCCATGAGACGAACAGGAGCATCAGCATCACAGATAGCAACATCATACTCCGGCAGCACTTCCAGAGCAGACAACAACTCACTCCCTGATTTCATCGGTGGCAGGATACGGATAACATCAGACAGATTACTCATGGCTCATCCCCTCCTTCATGTAGTCCCGGTGATTCTTTGCCTGCTCTCGTCTCCTGGTACTACGGATATTCTTCATGTGAACATCACCACGGCCAGCACCACTACCTACAATAGCTTCAATGTGCTGGGCAAGGTTGATCTGAGCCTGTAGATTATCCCTGACTGCATCTCTGGCAATGACCTTCTGGCTCTCTTGTAGCTCCTGTACTGCTGTCAAATCCTTGCCCTGGTAACGAGATTCTATAATCGTGAACTCAATGTAAGAACCATCTTCGAGTATCCATACAGATGTCACATCTTCTGGATTGTAGGCTACAGTCACATCACCGCCAGATAGGTACTGCTCAGTGTATCCTTCACAGTGATACCGCAGCTTGTTCACCTTTAGCCCTGACCGACTGAACTTACCTGTAGTCCTCGGCAGGAGGGTAAGCATCAGCTCTCTTTTCCCAATGCTGATGAGATTGGCCCCAATTTGGGATTTTCCCCAATTCCAGATTTGGGAGGCATAGGGCTTCACCTGAGATGTTATCATGTCTTCAGTATAGGGGAAGCTCTCAACAATTCGCTGAGAATTATAGTAGATGATGCAATGCAGGATGATCTTCTCAAAGTCAGCCATGGTCAGACAGGCATCCTTCCGGTAGTCATGAGCACCACGCTCCTGATAGTCAGGCTCAATGACACCTTTGCCCTTCAAATGCTTCTTGTAACTTTCCTGTATCAGATCAAAGAATTTCTCCACCAGACCTTTCAACTCAGGTCTATAGGATGGAAGATTGACAACCTTAACACCTAGCTCTGCAATCTGCTCAAAGTTCCCTGATGTATACTCACTTCCCATATCGGTGACAAATATAGCCGGGAGCATATCACAGTCCCAATCCTCTTTCTGAATGGAGACACCAAACTTCTGACACCAATCTACCTTGTCCGATATAATGTTCAGCATTAGTCCTCGGAGGCTATACACACCACCTTCCCACGAGAGAGAGTATCCACAACATAGGCCACTGTAAGCATCGACACAAGCCGTCAGAATTGGTCTACCTACCAGACTTCCAGTATCATTGACAAGGTAAATATCGCAGACAGTAGCATCCAGCATCCCCATACCAACAGCAGGTGCAAACTCCTGTACCCCTTCACCAGTCAGAGGACGATTGTTCCTCTGATAGTTCTTCAACCCATCCCTGGAGATATAGAAGTTCTGGAGGTTCCTTGTCTTACGATAGAAGTATCGGAACTGGTAGTAGGACGGGTATTCCTCTGCCAACACTCCCAAGGCATCACAATACTTCCCCTTGAGCATCATTGTGTAGGCTGTCATGAGAGATTGTTTCTTCGTGGTGTAGAAGAACTTATTCAACGCCCATCGGATGTTCTTCTCATCCTGGGTCAGTTGACGATCATCATTCCTACGCCTAGGAGCAAGAGCAGCCACATCCATGTAGGACAGATACAGACAGAGATAGCTTCTGATGGTCTGCTTCGACACCTCATGTTCCTCAGCCGCAGAGCCAATCAGCCGGGAACGCATCCCATCATCCGCAACGAAGGACAGGATAGGAGCAATCATTGTGTACCTCTCGTACATGACCTTCCTCTGATCTGCATCCAGATTGTCAACACCCACCATGGCAACCCCGGTAGCCTCAGACAGTTCACCACTGGTACACTCGGAGTACAATTCCAGAGCCACCATATTGACCCATATGGGCATCGTCCTCTTGATACAGTCGATCACCAGAACCCTGCCATCCTGTACTTCCAGAACTCGGATGATGGTATTACCAGACCGGAGCAGATCATACTTCTTCATCAATGACCACACCCCAATCCGTGACCCCATGCCTGAGCCAGTAGTCCCTAGAAGCATCCAGTAGCTTTACCGTCAGAGGTTTCATCAGGAACTTGCGGAATACACACTCCCTGACCATCAGATCACCATCTGCCTTGGTGCATACAAAGTCAGAGGTATATTCCCCAACCTCCAATCCGTCCAGCAGGACATTACACCTGATCTCAACAACCTCATCACTGGCTTGCAGCAGGTCAGCATAGGCATACTGGATAGCATCATACGTCCTACACACTTCAGCACACTTACCCAACACCCGCTTCTCACATCGACCCTTGAAGTTCTTCTTCCTCATGTTGATAGTCCTCCCCTGTGGGAACACTCTGCTCCAGTTCCCCAAAAGCAGTCCCCAAAAATGAAGTCAACTCAATTTGGAGGAATTGGGGCCTGTGCTTTTGGGATAGCTGACTTGCTCAAGTCCCCTGTTTGCAAGGGTTTCAAGCCTGTTGCCATTTCCCCCAAAATCCAATCTGGGAATATCACCATGTCGTAGGGCAATGTGATTTATCCTGTAAGGGGCAAAGTGTTTTATCCACCCGGCCCTTGGGCCGGACGCCCCTACTCCATGGTGATATAGCGTAGAATGTTCCTAAAATCCTTGTGTTAGGCAGGGAAAGGATAGTCCAAAGGACAAAAAAGTGACCCCCATCCAAAGGATGGCAGGTCACTTTTTTCTATGGCGTAGGCTAAGTGTTATTGCCCTATACAGGATAAATCACAATGCCCTACGACAACAACGGATATTCTTATCGGGGATGCTTAATGGCGGCTTGGGCGGCAGCCAGGCGGGCGATGGGCACGCGGAAGGGGGAGCAGGAGACATAGTTCAGGCCGACTTTGTGGCAGAACTCCACACTGGTGGGATCGCCTCCATGTTCGCCGCAGATGCCCAGATGGATGTCGGGGCGGGTAGTGCGGCCCAGCTTGGCGGCCATTTCCACCAGCCGGCCCACGCCGTTGGCGTCCAGGTGGGCGAAGGGGTCGGACTCGTAGATCTTGGTGTCATAGTAGTAGCTGAGGAACTTGCCGGCGTCGTCCCGGGAGAAGCCGAAGGTCATCTGGGTCAGGTCGTTGGTGCCGAAGGAGAAGAACTGGGCCTCCTTGGCGATCTCGTCGGCGGTGAGGGCGGCACGGGGGATCTCGATCATGGTGCCCACCTCATATTTCATGTCCACGCCGGACTCGGCGATGAGCCTGTCGGCGGTGGCCACCACCACGTCCTTGACAAACTTGAACTCCTTTACCTCGCCTACCAGAGGGATCATGATCTCGGGGACCATAGTCCAGTCAGGGTGCTTCTTCTGCACCGCCAGGGCGGCGTTGATGACGGCGGCGGTCTGCATTTCGGCGATCTCCGGGAAGGAGACGGCCAGGCGGCAGCCGCGGTGGCCCATCATGGGGTTAAACTCGTGAAGAGATTCGATGACGGTGTGGAGCTTGTCCGCGGTGATGCCCATCTCCTTGGCAATCTCCTGAATGTCCTCCTCCTTGGTAGGCAGGAACTCGTGGAGCGGGGGATCCAGGAAGCGGATAACCACGGGCTGGCCCTCCATGGCCTCGTAAATGCCCTCGAAATCCCCCTGCTGGTAGGGCATGATCTTGGCCAGCGCCTTCTTGCGGTCGTCCACGTTGTCGGCCACAATCATCTCGCGGATGGCCTTGATCCGCTCCCCCTCGAAGAACATGTGCTCGGTGCGGCACAGGCCGATGCCCTGGGCGCCGAAGTCAAAGGCCTGCTTGGCGTCCCGGGGGTTGTCGGCGTTGGTGTACACCTTGAGCTGGCGGTACTGATCCGCCCAGGCCATGAAGCGGCCGAAGGGACCGGAAGAGGGGTCGGCGGGCACGGTGGCCACAGCCTCCCCATAGATGTTGCCGGTGGAGCCGTCAATGGAGATCCAGTCGCCCTCGTAATAGGTCTTGCCATCCAGGGTAAAGCACTTGTTGGCGTAGTCCACGGAGATCTCACCGCAGCCGGACACGCAGCAGGTGCCCATGCCCCGGGCCACCACGGCGGCGTGGGAGGTCATGCCCCCCCGGACGGTGAGGATACCCTGGGCCACCTGCATTCCCTCGATGTCCTCCGGAGAGGTCTCCAGCCGGACCAGGAGGACGTCCTCCCCGCGTTGGTGCCACGCCTTGGCGTCCTCCGCGGTGAAGACCACCCGGCCGCAGGCCGCGCCGGGGGAGGCGGCCAGACCCTTGCCGATGACGGCGGCTTTCTTCAGGGCGGCAGGGTCGAACTGGGGATGGAGCAGAGCGTCCAGCTGCTTGGGCTCCACCCGGAGCACCGCCTCCTTCTCGTCAATCATGCCCTCATCCACCAGGTCCACGGCCACCTTCAGGGCGGCGGCGGCGGTGCGCTTGCCGTTGCGGGTCTGGAGCATGTAGAGCTTGCCGTTCTCAATGGTAAACTCCATGTCCTGCATGTCCTTATAGTGCTGCTCCAGCTTGTTGGCGATGGAGGCGAACTGGTCGTACACCTCCGGCATCTCCTCATGGAGCTTGGAGATGGGGGAGGGGGTGCGCACACCGGCTACCACGTCCTCGCCCTGGGCGTTGATGAGGTATTCACCAAACAGGGCCTTTTCGCCGGTGGCGGGGTTGCGGGTGAAGGCCACGCCGGTGCCGGAATTGTCCCCGGAGTTGCCGAAGACCATGGACTGCACGTTGACAGCAGTGCCCCAGTCGTAGGGGATCTCGTTCATCCGGCGGTACACATCAGCCCGGGGGTTGTCCCAAGAGCGGAACACGGCCTGCACCGCCTCCATCAGCTGGACTTTGGGCTCCTGGGGGAAGTCCACGCCCTTTTCCGCCTTGTAGAACTCCTTAAAGCGGCGGACCAGCTCCTTCATATCGTCTGTATCCAGCTCCACATCCTGCTTGACGCCTTTTTTCTCCTTCAGATCGTCGATGATCTCCTCAAAACGCTTCTTGGACAGCTCCATAACCACGTCGGAGAACATCTGGATGAACCGGCGGTAGGAGTCGTAAGCAAAGCGGGGGTTGTTGGTAAATTTGGCCAGACCCTCTACCACAGTGTCGTTAAGACCCAGATTCAGAATGGTATCCATCATGCCGGGCATGGAGGCCCGGGCGCCGGAGCGGACAGAAACCAACAGGGGGTTGCCGGCATCGCCGAACTTCTTGCCGGCGATCTCCTCCAGCTTGCCCATATAGGTAAAAATTTCCTCCTGAATTTCAGGGGCAATGGCGCGGCCATCCTCATAATAGCGGGTGCAAGCCTCCGTAGTGACAGTAAAGCCCTGGGGGACAGGCATACCCAGGCTGGTCATCTCAGCCAGGTTGGCGCCTTTGCCGCCCAGCAGCTCCCGCATGCTGCCGTTGCCCTCGCTGAACTGGTAAACATATTTGTGACCCATGGTGATCGTTCCTCCTAATAAATGAATCCTTTGGCATTATATCATTTTACCTATAAAATGCAAGTATTATAAAGTAAACTATAGATTTTTGTCTCCAAATCGGAAAAATACAGGCCCACTCTTCAGAAGAGCGGGCCTGTGTGGCCTATCGGGCGATCCAGACCAGATTGCGGTCGCTGACAAAATTGGGAACACTGTAGAGCACCAATGCCTGGTCAATCCCCTGCTCCTGGATATAGCCAGAGATGGACAGCTTGGAGTAACGCAGGTCCAGCAGGTGGATTTCAGAGAAGTGGGGGGTAAGGAAGGGGACCAGACTGTCGGCGTAGGAGTCCCGGATAATCAGCAGCTTGGGTTTATCGGTGTGAGGGGTGCGCACCACGCCCAGGGACTGGTTGCCACCCAGGAACATGGAGTATTTGTCCTTGACCGAGAGATAGGAGGTGTCGTAGAGCGCCCGGGGCTCCTCCACCGGGGTCCCCTTGCTGTCATAGGTGAAGGAGGTCACGGTGATGCCATCCTCGGGGACATAGGTGTCAATGGCGTCCGGCGCGATCCAGCGCACGCCGGAGGAGGAGAAGAGGGTTCCGTAAAAGTCCGCAGACCGGGTGGTCTTGGTGTACTGGGACAGGGAAACCGGCGTCTTCCCCAGGGCGCCCATAAGAGCGGTATAGCCGTAGTAGGCCCCCAGGCTGGTCCAGTGGTGGTCGGTGCGGTAGTAGATGTCCTCCCCGCTGTGGGCGGTGAGGGCGGCGCGGGTATCGTACCAGCGCACATCCGGCAGGGCGGCGGCCTGCTGGAGGACAGCGGTCTGGCTGGCGTTGGGGGCCCCGGCGGGGAGGCGGTCCGCCCACACGTCCGCCGCGCTGGGGATCAGAGAGAAGTAGACCGGAATGTCGGCCTTGGCGGCAAACTGGTTCACATAGTTCAGATTGGCGGTGAGCTGGGTGGAGTCCGGGGCGTCAAAGCGGGCGATGAGGGCGTCCCCTTTGCAGAAATAGACACCATTGTTCTCCTGCTTGCCCATTGCCTTTTCTGTGCGGGCCTTCATGTCCACCCAGATGTCCCGGCCGGGGAACTGGTCGGTGACATAGGCCTCAAAGCTGGACATAAAGGAGCCGTTTAAAACCGTCTTTACCGTGGGGGAGGGCAGCTGCTCCAGGGTGCGGTTTTCCAGGGGGGAGAAGGCCCGGTCCGGGGTAATGGCCCCCGCCGCCAGAAAGACCGTCAGAAAAGCGCAGAATAGGGCGGAGATAAAAATGCAATATTTTTTGCTCATAAAGACCTCCAAACGATCAGAAACGGAAATAAAGGAAGGGGTTATAGGTGGCATCCACCAGATAGGCGGTGGACAGAACCAGCCCCGCCAGAAGGAGGACGGGGAGCAGGACCAGCCGGGGAGTCTGCTTGAGCCGGTTCCACGCCTGGGCGCCCAGAGGGAGGGCGGCGGTGCAGCCCACCGCCAGCATGGGCAGATAGGAGCGCAGATAATACCAGACGGTCCCATCGGCCAGCCCCCCTTTGGCCGCGCCGAACAGGGCGGCCAGGTAGACCCCCATATGGCTAAAGTCCTCCACGGCGAAAATGGCCCAGCTCACCAGCACAAAGAAGAGGGTGTACAGGTGCTGGAGGGGGCGGGGCAGCCGCTCCAGCCAGGTCAGAAGGAAAAATTTTTCCGCGATCAGCAGTGCGGCAAAGTAGAGCCCCCAGAGGAGAAAATTCCAGCTTGCCCCGTGCCAGATGCCGGTGGCCGCCCACACCACCAGCAGATTAAGGAACAAGCGGCCCCGGCCTACCCGGCTCCCCCCCAGGGGGATGTAGAGGTACTCCCGGAACCAGGATCCCAGGGAGATATGCCACTGCCGCCAGAACTGGGTGATGGACCGGGCGGTATAGGGGTAGCGGAAGTTGGGGGAGAACTCAAAGCCCAGCATCCGCCCCAGGCCGGTGGCCATGTCAGAGTAGCCGGAGAAGTCAAAATAGAGCTGGAGGGAGAAGGCCCAGATGCCCAGCCACGCCCCGGCGGTGGTGAGCTGGCCGGCCGGCATGGCCTTGTACGCGTCCCACAGCATTCCCAGGTTATTGGCCAGCAGTACCTTTTTCGCCAGACCTACCACGAAAATCTGTACCCCGGCGGCGAACCGCTCCGGGGAGTGGGTGCGTTTCTCCAGCTGGCGGTCCAGATCCTTGTACTTGATGATGGGGCCGGCGATGAGCTGGGGAAACAGGGTGACAAAGGTGCCGAAGGTGATAATGTTGCGCTGGCACCGGGCGTCCCCCCGGTAGACGTCGATGGTGTAGCTCATCGTCTGGAAGGTGTAGAAGGAAATGCCGATGGGCAGGCGGATGTTCAGCACCGGCATAATATGCACTCCGGCGGCGGAGAGCGAGCGGGCCAGAAAGTCCCAGTACTTGAAGAAAAACAGCAGCGCCAGATTGAAAAAGACCGATGAGGCCACCGCCAGCCGGGCCCCCCGGTCGTTCCCCCTGCGCTTGCACCGGGTGACCAGAATGCCATGGGTATAGTCAATGGCGATGGAGGCGAACATGATGAGGATATACCGGGGCTCCCCCCAGCCGTAAAAGAGCAGGTTGAACAGGAGCAGAACCCCATTGCGCCAGGACAGAGGGGTGATATAATAGATCAATAGGACGGCAGGCAGGTATAAGAAGAGAAAATAGACACTGGAGAAAACCAAGGGCACACCCTCCCACAGGAAAAATCAGGGCGTCCGGCCGGACGCCCTGACATTATACCCGATTTTATTTACTTTGTATAGGTATTAAATGCGGTCACGGCGGCATCAGCGTCCTCGCTGACCACGAAGAGGATATAGTTCCCGTTTGTCACCAGTTTGTAATTCTTCACCAGCTCGTACTGGTCGGGGAGATACTGACGCCACTGCTCATCCAGGCTGGCCTGGCGGGACTGGACGCACGCCTTTACGGCATCCATCTTGCCGTCCTTTACCTCAGCAATAAAGTACTCGGTGGCCTTGACATTCATCAGGGGGACTTTGCATAAGTAGGACTCCAGATCGCCGGTGCTGATGCCGTAGACGGCCAGGAGGGTCTCGTCGTCCAGATCCATAAAGCTGTCTCGGGCCTCGGGATGAAGGCCGTTGTAGATGTCGTTCCACACCGACTGCACCGGGGAGACCTCCGGGGCGGGGGCGGGCGTGGCAGAGGGCGCCGCAGGCGGCGTGGAGGGGGCCTGGGTGGGGGCGGGCTTCTTGCTGGGCTGGGTCTCAGGGGTGGAAGTGGGCTTGGATTCCGGCGTAGCGGAAGGGGCGGGCGCCTCCGGCTCAGCGGAGGGCTCCGGCGCCGCTGTGGGGTCGGTCTCCGGCAGCTGGGTGGGAAGCACGGTTTCTGTGGGGGCGGGGGTGTCCGACACCGCCGGCTCAGAGGCGGGCGGCGTGGGGGTGGGGTTCGCCGTGCCGCCGCAGGCGGTCAGAAGACTGAGGGAGAGCGCGCCAGCCAGTGTAATGGTAAGCATACGATGATTCATATTCGCAATAACTCCTATTCTAAATACATTTTGGAATCGGACGCAGCGCCTTTTGCCTGCGTATATTCCCTTTGACGTGGACGAAATCAAAAAGTTCCGGGGAAAGATAAAATTTATTCTACCAGAGGCCAAAGGGGACCGCCTGACCTTGCGCTCCCCCGGCGGTTCGGTATATAATGAAGGCAAAGCGCCCCAGAAATTTCCGGGGCACGCGGATCAAATCTGGTGTGAAATGAGGCAATCATATGGACTACGCAAAGGAATCCCTAAAACTCCACGAACAGTGGCGGGGCAAGCTGGACACCGTGCCGAAGATGGCGGTGGACAGCAAGGAGGCCCTCTCCCTGGCCTACACCCCTGGGGTGGCCCAGCCCTGTCTTGAGATTCAGAAGGACCCCGACAAGAGCTATGAGCTCACCGGGCGGTGGAATACGGTGGCGGTGGTCACCGACGGGTCCGCGGTTTTGGGGCTGGGAGACATCGGCCCGGAAGCGGGAATGCCGGTGATGGAGGGGAAGTGCGTCCTGTTCAAGGCGTTCGGCGACGTGAACGCCGTCCCCCTGTGCATCCGCAGCAACGACGTGGACGAGATTGTCAACACGGTCCGTCTGCTGGCCGGGTCTTTTGGGGGGATCAATCTGGAGGACATCGCCGCCCCCCGCTGCTTTGAGATTGAGCGCCGGCTGAAGGCCTGCTGTGACATCCCCATCTTCCACGACGACCAGCACGGCACCGCCATTATTGTGGCGGCGGCCCTGCAAAACGCCCTGAAGCTGGTGGGCAAGGAGATTGGGGCCGTCACCGCCGTCTTCTCCGGCGCGGGCGCCGCCGGCACGGCGATCTTCCGCCTGCTGCGGTCCATGGGGCTGAACAAAGCCTATATATGCGACCGGAAGGGGATCCTGTGGAGGGGCCGGCCGGACCTGGCCTCCAATCCGGAGAAGGCGGCCTTGGCGGAGATCACCAATCCAGAGGGAAAACAGGGGTCCCTGGCGGACGCCCTGGCGGGGGCGGATGTGTTCATCGGCGTGTCCGCCCCGGGCTCCGTCACCAAGGACATGGTGCGCGCCATGGCCCGGGATCCCATTCTCTTCCCCATGGCCAACCCTGTGCCTGAGATCATGCCGGACGAGGCCAAGGAGGCGGGGGCCGCCGTGGTGGGCACCGGCCGCAGCGACTTCCCCAACCAGATCAACAATGTGCTGGCCTTTCCAGGCATCTTCCGGGGCGCCTTTGACGTCCGGGCCAGCGATATCAACGAGGAGATGAAGCTGGCCGCAGCCAAGGCCTTGGCCGATCTGGTGGGGGACGAGCTGCGGGCGGACTATATTGTCCCCGCGGCCTTTGATCCCCGCGTCCGTCCCGCCGTGGCCAAGGCCGTGGCGGAGGCCGCCCGGAGGAGCGGCGCGGCCCGCGTTTAAAGCAAGGAGGAGAATCATGAAAATCGCGGTCACCTATGAAGACGGGGCCATCTTTCAGCACTTTGGCCATACTCAGCAGTTCAAGTTCTATGACGTGGAGAACGGACAGATTACAGGGGAGCAGGTGGCAGATACCAACGGCAGCGGCCACGGCGCTCTGGCGGGATTTTTGTCCGCGCACCGGGCGGACGTGCTGATCTGCGGCGGCATCGGCGGCGGCGCCCGGGACGCCCTGGCCCAGGCGGGGATTCAGCTGTGCGGCGGCGTGTCCGGCCCAGCGGATGAGGCGGTGCGTGCCTTCCTGGCCGGCGTCCTGTCCTACAGCGCCGCCCCCAACTGCTCCCACCACGGCCACAGCTGCGGCGAGGACAAACACGGCTGCTCCGGCGGACGCTGCGGCGGCTGATCGCGGAGCGCAGGCAAGAGATCCGGCCAGACGGCGTCCAACGGTTATGAATGCAGGTTCTAAGCTCAACTTCACTGAGAAAGGCGGATGACCATGACAAAATACAAGAAGCGGGCCTTAACCGCTGTCTGCGCGCTGGCGCTGGCAGCGGGGACGGCAATGGCCTCCAGCGTGTGGACCACCCGCACCCTGGAGGCCCAGTACGGGGACATTAAAGTGACCGCCGCGGGCCAGCCGCTCACCCTTGTGGACGCCAGCGGCGCGCCGGTGGAGGCCTTTGCGGTAGACGGCACGGTCTATCTCCCCATCCGCGCGGTGGGGGAGGCGTTGGGCAAGGAGATCATCTGGGACAACAGCACCCACACGGTACACATCGGCCGGTCCCCCTTTGTGGAGGACGCCAGCCAGCTTATTGAGACGGTGGAGTCTGTCCACCCCGCCTTCGCCCAGGACGCCGTGCCGGAGGGGTACGAAGCCGCCAAGGCCGCGCTGCTGGCCCAGGCGGAGGACCCAGACTGCACCATGGCGGACTTTACCTGGTCCGCCATGGCCTGTCTGGCCGCCCTGGGGGACGGGCACACCCGTCTGGATCCCTTCGGCGGCGTGGCCCAGCCCTCCCTTGACGTGGCGTGGCGGGCCGAAGGCGGCGGCCTCTTCCTCACGGATGAACAGGGCGCCCTCACGTCCACGCAGGTCATTGCCATCGGCGGGGTGCCTGTGGAGGCGGTTTTCGCCACAGTGGACCGCTATGTGGCGGCGGAGAATCAGGCCGGAAGGGACTGCAACCACACCGCCTGGTCCGCCTCTCCCGCCCTGCTGAGGAAGGCGGGGGCCGCCCTGGACCGGGAGGGCGCCACGGTGCTGGACTTGCTGGCCGGCGGCGTCCCCGCTACGGCTGAAGTGGGGCTGCGCCAGCCCCAGGCCCAGTCTGCCCAGCGGGTCATCTCCACCCAGTGGATGGGGGACGTGTTCTATGTAGACTTTAACCAGTGTGTGGACACGCCGGAGTTTCAGGACGCGGCGGCGGAGCTGCGCCAGGCGGTCCAAGACGGGGGCAAGGTGATTGTGGACATCCGGGGCAACGGCGGCGGCAATTCCGCCACCTGCGGCCAGCTGCTGGAGGCCATGGGCATGTCCGCCCCCAGCTACGGCGCCTATGTCCGCTACTCCCCCCTGGCCCAGAGCTTTTATCCCCAGTTCTACGACCAGACCTCCGGCCTGGATTATGTTCCCCCAAACCCCTCTGCCGCCAAACAAAATCCAAAGGTGCAGCTGGTGGTTCTCACCGACGAGGAGACCTTCAGCTCCGCCAATATGCTGGCGGTCTTTGTGCGGGACGGCGGACTGGGCGCCCTCATCGGCCGGTCTCCGGCCAACCGCCCCAGCCACTACGGGGACATCCTCCCCTTCCAGCTGAACCACTCCGGGCTCTTCTGCACCGTCTCCCATAAGCAGTGGATCCGTCCCAATGCCGCTGATGGCTCCGATACCCTCGCCCCTGACCGCCTCACGGCCCCTGGCGAGGATTCCCTCCAGGCAGCGCTTGCCTCTTTTTCCTGAGAGAAAAGGGCAATTCACCTTGGGGGAACCCTGACGGCTTCCCTTCAGATTTTGCGTTTTGATACGCTGAGCGCCCCCCTCTGCGGGAGGCGCTCTTTGCGCGGTTTTTCAAGCAGACGTTTGACCTGTGGGCCGGTTCTATTTCAGATTTTCCACCATCCGAACCGCAATGGCCAGGGCCTGCTCTCGCGTGGCATTGGCATAGCCCTCAGCCTCCTGGGCGGAGGTCATATTTTTAGGGGCAAATTTGTTCCCAGGAATCCCGTTAATAATTCCGTTGGCAGCCATAAAGTACACGCTGTCCTGGGCCCAGCCGGAAATATCGCTGTCGTCGGCGAAGGGCGCGGGCATGGTATAGGGCAAGGTGAACTGACTGTCGGTATCAATGGTCCAGCCAGGCAAAGTAATGCGCTTGAACACGCGGGTGAGCATGGCGGCGGCCTGCTCCCGGCTGAGCAGAAGGTCCGGGGCAAAGGTGTCCGGGCTAATCCCTACGGCTATATTGAGGTTGTACGCCTTGAGCATCTCTGCGTCGCCGCAGTCGGTAAAGGGATTTTCTACGGCGGGAATCGCCTTTACGCCAGTGAGGGCCTCATAGGTCTTGACCGACACAGCCGCAAATTCCAGACGGGTAATGGGTTCGGTCATCACGGCCCCCTCCAGAATCTCCGGGATGAGGCCGTATTCCTTGGCCCTGTCGATCTCATTCTCCGCCCAGTTGCTGGTGACGGGCTTGGAGTTGAGGGCCAGCACCGCGTCAATATCCGCGCCGGGCCACCTGCTGTTGGACTTGTCCACGTCGGTAAGCCGCACATAGCGGAAGCGGCTGCCCTCAGGCACTTTGCCGTTAATGTCCAGCCCGGCGGTGGAGCCCCGGGCGGTGCCCACGTCGTACCAGGTGGCCAGGTCGCTGCTGACCTCTACCTTGGTAGCCTCCATCTCTTCGCCCACCTCAAAGACGTAGATATCATCTCCCTCGCCGTCCACAATGTTTACGTTGAACTCCACCACCAGAGAGCCGCCTGCGCCCAGGCATAGATTCGTAGGGCTGTCTTCACCGGCGTAGTCGGGCTGTCCCAGCACGGTGGACGGATCCTGGTTGATCTGGATGTTTGTCCAGGGGTTGCCGGGGGTAAACTCCACCACCCGGGTGGCGAAGGAATACTCCCCGTCCTTGACCGTAATCTGGCTGCCTGTGCGGTCGGTGAAGGTATAGTCCGCCGCGTGGGCTGTGGGAGTCAGTGCCGGCAGGGTACACAACGCCAGGGTCAGGGTCAATAGCTGTTTTTTCATCATGCTTCCTCCTAAGAAAATTTTTATATCTCAACGGTATGTGCCGTTGGAAGCGGCATCCTTTTTCCCGGCTTGCCGGTTGCGGATGGCTGTGAATACAGGCTCTAAGAGAATAGGCTGAGCTGATTGCTGGCGGGAGGCTTTGCCCGCAGGGCGGCTCCCCGCTCAATCATCGCCTCCGGCAGGTCCGCCAAGAAGGGGGAGGGCTGGCCGGAGGTGAGAAGGATCAGCGATTCCCCGGCCCGGGAGAGGCCCACGTAAAACAGCCGGCGCTCCTCCTCCAGGTCAGCGGGGGCGCGGCCGGACTCCAAGGGGACCAGGCCCTGGCGCAGGCCGCACAGGACGACGGCGGGGAACTCCAGCCCCTTGGCGGCGTGGAGGGTCATCAGGGTAACGGCGCCGGAGGGGAGCTCCCGGCCGGAGCGGCGGCGGAGATCCCCCTCGCCGCCCAGGGTGAGCCCCTCCAGCAGGGCAGGCATGGTGGGGTAAAATAGGGCCATGTGCTGCAGGCGGTCCAGGGGGTCGGAGCCGGTGCAGCCCGCCTGGACCGCCCAGCGCTCCAGCAGCTTCCACGGTTTTTCCCGTCCGGCGCCGGGGGCGAAGTGAGCGGCCAGATTCAGCCAGGGCTGGAGGGCCGGCACGGCGGCGTAGTCCTCTGCGGCGGCGGCGAGCCGCTCCCCGGCGCTTCCCGGAATTCTGGCCCAGGAGGCGCACACCGCCCGGACCAGATCCCCCGGGGCCTGCCACACCAGCCGCAGGCAGCTGTCCAGACAGAGCAGGTCCTCCGGGTCCAGCAGCAGGCGGAAGAAGCACAGGGCGCCCCGGACGATATCGTCCTGGAGCCAGTCCTCCCGTCCGGCGATGACGCAGGGGATGTCGTCCCGGCGCAGGCACTGCTCCAGCAGGCGCAGCTGCCGCCGGGTGCGGCAGCACACCCCGATCTCGGAAAAGCTGTACACCCGCTCCGGCCGGGGCGCCTGATGGGCCTCCAGCATGTCCACCCCGCCCACCAGCCGGCGGATCTCTTTTGCGGTAAAAATGGCCTCTCCCCGGTCGTCCCCGGCCTGGATCAGGCGGACCTTGGCCCCGGCGGGGCGGGTGGGGACCAAAGTACGGGGAACGCCGCCGTTGGGCGCGATGGCCGCCAGGGCGCAGCCCAGGATCTCCGGGGTGGAGCGGTAATTTTGGGTGAGGGAGACGGTGTGCAGGCCGGGAAAATCCTCCGCCAGCCGGGCGAAGCAGTCCCCCCGGCTGCCCCGGAAGGCGTAGATGGACTGGTCCGGGTCGCCGATGACAAAGAGGCTGCGGCCTGCCCGGTTCCAGGTCTTGACCAGCCGGTACTGTACCCCGTTGCAGTCCTGGAACTCGTCCACCAGCAGGTAAGTGAAGCGGCGCAGGGAGGCCTCCTCCGCCCCCTCCCCCCACGCCAGGGCGCGGAGGAGGAGATCGTCATAGTCCATCAATCCCTGCTCCGCCAGACGGCGGGCGTAGAATTCGCATACTCCGTTCAGCTCCGGTTCCTCCGGGGGCAGGCCATTCTTCCGGCGGGAGACCTCCTGAAGCAGCCTGCGGGGGGCGGCCTTCACCCCCAGCGCCCGCAGGGCCTGCCCCGCCAGCTCCAGAGACTCAAATTCCCCTGCCAGACGGACAGGTTTCTCTTGGGAGAGCAGCTCCAGGGCGATGGCGTGGAAGGTGCCGGCGGTGAGCCCCCGCAGGGCCCGCTTTCCCCCCAGGGCAGCGGCCAGCCGCTCCCGCAGCTCCTCCGCAGCCCTGTTGGTGAAGGTGACGGCGGTGATCTCGCTGGGGCGCACCCCCTGCCGCTCAATTAAGTACTGAATGCGGGCCACCAGGGCTTTGGTCTTGCCGGTGCCCGGACCGGCGGTCACCGCCGCCGCCCGGCAGGCGGACGCCGCGGCGGACTGCTGGGCCTCGTTCAGCGTATCCGCCGGAAGCGGCGGGTTAGGGGTTGTCTCGCTCCGTGCTGTCTTGGGGATGGGGGCGGTTTTGGTCCGCTTTTTGGCCTTAGGGGGCTCCCCGGCGAAGAGGGTGACCTGACCGTTGAGATCCTGCCGCTCCCGCTCGGAGAGAAGGGTGAGTTCCCCATAGGCCCCGTCGTAGCCGGGACGCCACTGGACCTGCCCGGCGCGCATCCGGCGGATGCCCTCGGCCACGCAGGGCCCCGCCGCCTGGGCGATGTCCTCGATAGAGGCCTGGCGCAGGATGTAGAATTCCGGCCCCAGCTGGGTGAGCATGGTTTCATATACCTGGGCGGTCCGCTTGGCCCCCGGCCCGATGCCCAGGGCGGCGGCGATGACCTCCGGCAGGGGGGTGAGCCGTTCGTAGGCGGGGGCGTTGGGGCGCACATAGCCCTCCGGCCGGTCGGCCAGCTCCTCCACCCGGTGGAGCACGCCGGTGGTCAGCGCCTTGCCGCACACGGGACAGCGGTTGTCCAGGGCGGCGGCCTCCCCGGGGGAGAGGCACTGATGGCAGTTGCGGTGGCCGTCGAAGAAGTACTTCCCCTCTTGGGGGCAGACCTCAATGGTGCCGGCGAGCCCCCGGCCGGTGCGCAGGGCCTCCTCCAGATTGGGATAGGAGGGCTGGATGTCCAGCAGATTGGCCTCCCGCCCCAGCCTGGAGGGGGAGTGGGCGTCGGAGTTGGACACCAGGTGGAACCGGTCCAGGGCGGACAGACGCCAGTTCATGGGCGGGTCGGAGGACAGGCCGGTCTCCAGGGCGTAGATGTGGTCGGTGAGATCCTCAAAGCAGTCCTCAATGGCGTCAAAGCCGGAGAAAGCGCCGAAGAGGGAGAAGTGGGGCGTCCAGATATGGGCGGGGATAAAGATGGCGCTGGGGACGGCCTCCAGGGTGATCTCCAGCAGGTCCCGGCAGTCCAGGCCCAGAATGGGCCGGCCGTCGGAGTGGATGTTGCCGATGGCCTCCAGCCGCTGGGAGAGGGTCTGCGCGGCCTCCAGACTGGGGAGGACGATGAGGTTATGAACCTTGCGCACCTTGCCCTTTTTCTTATAGATGGAGCTGATCTCCCCGCTGACCACAAAGCGGGGGGCGCCTGCGCAGGCGGTGGGGCCGGGCCGGACCAGCTCCGGCTTGAGGGTGTACAGCCCCTCTTCCGCCGGGACCAGAGCCTCCGCCAGCTCCGAGCGCCAGGCGGGGTGGGTGAAATCGCCAGTGCCCACCAGCTGGATCCCCTTCCGGCGGGCCCAGAAGTCCAGGGCGGCAGGCACACAGTCGCTGCTGGTGGCCCGGGAATATTTGGAGTGGATGTGTAAATCGGCGATGACCATGCCGCCTGCCCCCTTATGATAAAAATTGGAATGCCGTCAGCAGTCCTGCTCAAAAATCAGGTCTATAGCCTTGATCTTGCCAGAATCGCTGATCTCCGTGGGGATAAACCCCACATACCGCCAGCCTTTCTGAGCATATTCGTCAATAACGGCCCTGTGCTCCTCGGATCCAGCCCCAAAAAACTTGACGATAGAGAGGGATACATACTCATACTGTTTCATGTCGAGATCTCCTTTCAAAAGTAGGCGGTGCTTGCGATTTCCGCCGGACTGGGTTATAATCGGAAGCGGCGTTAGAAAGCTGATTGGCGGGTGCAAAGCCGGACCCACAGGGTTATTATAGCACAGGAAAAGGGGAATGTGGAATGAAATTGTCAGTTTTATATTACTCCAAGTCGGGAAACACCAAGAGGATGGCCCGTGCCATTGGGGCGGGGGCCCAGTCGGTGGAGGGCGTGGAAGTGGGCGTCTTCCCCCTGGAGCGGGTGGATCAAGAATTTGTAAAGGAGAGCGCCTGTGTCCTGCTGGGTACCCCGGCCTACCTGGCCAGCATGGCGGGGACGGTGAAAAACTGGCTGGAGATCCAGGCGCGCTCGTGCAGCCTGGCCGGAAAGCTGGGGGGCGCTTTCGCCACGGCGGACTACGTCCACGGCGGCGGCGACATGGCGGTACAGGGCATTCTGACCCACTTCATGGTGCTGGGAATGGTGGTTTACTCCGGCGGCGGAAGCTGGGGCAAGCCCTACATCCACCTGGGTCCGGTGGCTATCAGCGAGGAGCTGGAGCGCTACCGCCCCATTTTTACTGCCTACGGAGAGCGGATGGCGAAAAAGAGCAAGGAGCTCTTTGGGTAACAGAAAGGAGAACGATATGAGGAAGATCATAAAACGGCTGGCTGCGGCGGTGATGGCCGCGGCGGTGGTGACGGCCCCCGCCCTGGGGGCGGAGGGCCAGCCCGACCCCTGGGCCTACGGCGCCATTGCCGACAGCTACGCCATGGGGTTGATGGACGATAATTATGCCAATTATCTCCACGCCCCCATCACCGGGGAGCAGCTGGAGGCCATGACGGACATTGTGGCGGACAAGCTGGCCCTGCTGGGCCTGCCGGAGGCCGATGTGGCGTGGGAGGGACTGGTGCTGGACGGGACCCGGGGCGGCGTGGTCAACGCCCTGTATCAGGAAGCCGCCCGCTACCAGATCGACGGCATCGGCCTGGGTCCAGAGGGCTTTCTGACCCAGATCGGGGTGCTCCACGGGGACGGTGCCGGCAACCGCCTGGACCGCACCTGCACCTATCAGGAGGCCATGGTGATGGCAGACCGGCTGATTCTCGCCCTCTATGACGCCAACGACGCCGGGTCCAAGGGCCTGCTGTGGAAGGCGGTCAACGGGGACAACACCCTCTATCTCCTAGGCACTATCCACCTGGACCGGAGCAACGCCTATCCCCTGCACAAGTCGGTGCGCAGCGCCCTGCTCAGCGCGGACACCGTGGCTTTTGAGCTGGACTTCAACGACGCGGCGGGAATGGCCCAGCTGGCGGCCAGCCAGGTCTACAGCGACGGCACCACGTTAAAGGACCACATCAGCCCCGAGCTGTACGAGCGGGTGTGCGCCGCGCTGGAACCGCTTGGCATGACGCGGGCGGAGATCGACGCCTGCAAGCCCTGGGTGCTGGCCACCAGCCTGTCCAGCCTGTCCATGCAGGACGGCACCACCAGCGCCAACGCCATGGCGGTGGACCTCTACCTCAACAGCGCCGCCACCTGGGCGGGGATCAAGACTACAGGGGTGGAGAGCTATGACCTCCAGATCAATATTTTTGACACGCTGTCTCCCGCATATCAGGAGGCCTACTTAGAGGGCGGCCTGGCGGTCTTTGAGGCCAGCCGGAACAGCGGCGAGCCCAGCCAGGAGGCCCTGGACGCCGCCGCCGCCAACGAGGCCCAAATCGCCGCCATGTTCGACGCCTGGAAGGCCCGCAGCCCCGAGGCCTTTGACGCAACTTACAGCAAGGCGGATATTATCAGCAGCGGGGACGAGATCAGCGCCCGCCTCTTCACCGACCGGGACCCAGGCATGATCCAGGCCGCCGCCCGCTTTTTGGAGGCCGAGGGGGAGAACACGGTCTTCATGGCCGTGGGCGCGGGCCATATGTCCGACCCGGGGGGCATCGTCTCCGGCCTGCGGGCCTTGGGCTATACCGTGACCTTGGTGGAGTAATTTGAACTGATTTCAGATAATTCCAGACACGTGGGACCCGGCAGTGAGAAGATTTCACTGCCGGGTCCTGTTGTGTCGCGGTTTGGGGAAAATAGACTTGTGGAATCCGACATGGGATGGTATCATCATAATAGATTAGAGAGAGGACAGGAGGGGGAAGCGGGATGAGAGGGACAGCGGAGGGCCAACACCCTATGGAACGGGTGCTGCGGGAGAGCCTGAAGGGCGGCGCCCGGCGGCAGGCGGAGCTGCGCCTGAGCGGGGCGGAGGCGGCCTGGGTGCGGGCAAATGCCCCAAGCCTGACCTGCGTCCCGCTGGAGGCTGGCGGGAACGGCCCCCGGTGGTACCGGATCTCCGCCGGCGGGCCGGACCGGGAGGAGAAGGGGGGAAGGGTTTGACCATTAAAGAGATAGCCAAGCTCACCGGCGTGTCGGTGGCCACAGTGTCCCGCTGCATCAACCAGCCGGACAAGGTCTCCCCGGCCACCCGGGACCGGATTACCCAGGTGGTGCGGCGGATGGGCTATGTGCCCAACGCCTCCGCCCAGAGCCTGTCCACCGGCCAGACCCGGACAATCGCCTGCGTGGTGCCCACCCTGAGCAATGAATTTTTCAGCCAGCTGGTGGAGGGCAGCCAGAAGGTGTTCAGTATGGCGGGGTACAAGCTGCAAATCTACTCCCTGAACAGCCTCCCCCCGGAGCAGCGCAAGCCGGACCAGCAGGGGGTGGACGGGATGATCCTCTATGTGTCTGACTTCCGCACCAGCAAGGAGGTGCGGGACTACCTGCAAAGCATCCAGGTGCCCTATGTGCTCATCGGCAACCCGGACCAGATGCGCCTGGACCGCCCCCCCATCTCGGTGTATATGGAAGACTATGAGGGGGTACAGATGGCCCTGCGCTACCTCTATGCCGAGGGCAACCGGCACTTCGGCGTGCTGGCCGCTTCGGGAAACTCCTTTGTCAGCGACCACCGTATTCAGGCGGCGGAGGACTTTTTCCGCCTCCACCCAGACTGCACCTGTCAGATCGAGTTTGTAGACTACGGCGACCAGCTCAGTCAGTCGCTGGTGAGCACCGCCCGGCTGCTGGCCTACGAGACCCGGCCCACCGCCATGATCACCTTCAACGACATGATGGCGGTGGGGGCCATCCGCTGCCTGAAAACCCGGGGCCTGCGGGTGCCGGAGGATATGGAGATCATCGGCTTTGACGATATCCCTCTGGCCAGCTATGTCACCCCCGCCCTGTCCACCATCGCCGCCCCCAACCGGCGCTTGGGGGAGAAGGCGGCGGAGCTGCTGCTGCGGCGCCTGGCGTGCAATATGGACTTTACCCAGTGCGTGCTCTATCCGGTGGAGCTGCGCCTGCGGGAGACCACAAAGAATCTGGCAAGCGGAGAAGTTTGCCGGGGGTTTTTCTGATAAAGGCAACTAAAAATCAGAGTTACAGAATGAAAAGGGCTGGCGGATGCCGGCCTTTTTCATCTTTTTGTGTCAAAAGGGGAATTTGCTCTTCCGGCTGTGTGAAGGCGCGAGAGCGGAAAGCGGGAAAATAGGGCTGGATTTTTAGATTTAGATATGATAAGATTGATTTACAGGAATGTAACCGATTACAGAAACCCGTTACATAAAGAAAGGAGCACATATTCTATGGGAACCATCAAGAGACTGAACCACATTTTCCGCGCCGACGGCAAGACCATCATCACCGCCTTTGACCACGGGGTGAACTCCGGCCCCATGGCGGGCATCGCGGATCTGGGCGCGGCGCTGAAGCAGGTGATTGACGCCGGGACAGACGCGGTGATTCTCAATATCGGCATGGCGCGCAGGCACGAGGCCCTGCTGGGCCGCACCGGCCTGATTGTCCGTGCGGACTTCCCCTGCACCGACTACGCCCGGGGCTCCCACGACAGCATCCTGTGTGTGGCGGTGGAGGAGGCCGTGAAGGTGGGGGCCGACGCGGTGCTCTTTAACGGCGGCCCCGACATCTCCGGCGAGGACATCGGCCTGGAGCGGTGCATGATCTCCATCATCAGCCGGCTGCGCCGGGAGTGCGAGCAGTACGGAATGCCCCTCATCGCGGAGATGGTCCCCGGCGGCTTCAATCCTCCGGCGGAGTACATCAACCTGGACAGCCTGAAGCTGGCCGCCCGGGTGGCCGCTGAGGCGGGCGCCGACATGCTGAAAATGCCCTACCGCTCCGGCCCGGACGGCCGCACCTATGAGGAAGTGGTCAACGGCTGCGAGGGCCTGCCCATTGTGGTGCTGGGCGGCGCCAAGACCAACTCCCAGGAGCAGTTCTTCGCCAACATTGACGATGCCCTCAAGTGCGGCGCCAAGGGCGTGGCCATCGGCCGCAACATCTGGGGCCATGCCCATCCCGACCGGGTCATCAGCCTGCTCAACGGCCTGATCCACGAGGGGGAGGATCTGGGCCAGGCTATGAAGCACCTGGACTAGGTGGTCCTTGGCAGACACAGGGTTTGTAGAGAGGGGTGTCAACCATGACACAGAACTATCTGTTGGGCATTGACATCGGAACCAGCAGCATCAAGACCGTCCTGCTGGACCGGGAGGGACGCCGCGCGGCCCAGCATACCTATGCCTATCAGATCATACAGAGCAAGCCGGGCTATGTGGAGCAGGACCCGGAGGGCTGCTGGTGGCTGGGGGCCCGGGAGGGGATCCGGGCCTGCCTGACCCAGTCGGGGGTGCCGGCGGGGGAGATAGCCGGCATCTGCGCCAGCGGCATGGTGCCCAATCTGTGCCCCCTGGACCGGGAGGGCCGCCCAGTGCGCAACGCCATTTTGTACCGGGATAACCGGGCGGTGGCCCAGGCCCGGCGGCTCAAGGAGCGCTTCGGCTGGCCCTTCTCCCTCCAGGACGTGACCCCCAAGCTGCTGTGGCTGAAGGAGAACGAGCCGGAGAACTACGGCCGGATTGAGATGGTGCTTAACGCCCACTCCTATGTGGCCTACCGGCTCACCGGGGCCTACAGCGCGGATCACGACATCGCGGCCATTTTCGGCGAGGTCTATGACGACCAAAACCATGTCTGGCTGCCGGAACGGATGGAGGCTATCGGCCTGGCCCCCAAGGTGCTGCCCCCCCTGTTCTGGCCCATGGACGTTGTGGGCACGGTGACGGCCCAGGCCGCCGCCGAGACTGGCCTGGCCCTAGGGACGCCGGTGGTGGCCGGCACCGGGGACTCCTACACCATTTTGGTGGGCACCGGCACCGTCTCCGCCGGGGAGGGGCTGATCTATCTGGGCACCGCCGGCACGTTCCTGGGGCTGGAGCGGTCCCTGGACGATCAGCGGGGGACCTGCCCCTTCATCACCGGGGGGGCCCGCTTCCTTGGGAATGTCCTCACCGGCGGGGAGATTACCCGCTGGTTCCGGGAGTCCATTTTGACGCGGAGCATGGACTACCAGGCCCTGGAGGAGGCCGCGGCGGGGGTGGCCCCGGGGGCGGAGGGCCTGTTTGCCCTGCCCCATCTGCTGGGCCAGCGGACCCCAACGCCGGATCCCCTGGCCCGGGGGGTGCTCTTCGGGCTGACCAACGCCCACACCGCGGGGCACATCTACCGCGCCCTGCTGGAGGGGGTGGCCTACGCCCTGCGGGATTCCTATGAGCACAGCGCCCTGCCCCTGAAGCGGCTGGTGATCGGCGGCGGCGGGAGCAACTGCCTGCTGTGGCGACAGATCATCGCCGACGTGCTCCACCAGGAGCTGACCTATATCCCCCAGGGGGACAACGCCCTGGGTACCGCCTATCTGGCGGGCATGGCGCTGAAGCTCTTTGACAGCTTTGACACGGTGCGGGACCGGTGGCTGCGGGAGACCAGCGTCATCCGCCCCGACGCCGCCAATGCCGAGCGCTATGACCGCCTGTTCCCCTTTTATCAGCACCTGAACACCCTGAGCCGTCCGGTCTTCGCGGAGCTGGCCGGCCTGGATCGAGAGGAGATGGCCCAATGAAAATTGCCGCGTTTGTCAGCAGCTCCAGCCACCACGGGAACACCGCCACCGCTGTGCAGAAATTCGCCGAGGGGGCCAGACAGGCCGGTGCGGAGGTGGATATCTACTACCTCCACGACTATGATATGAAGCCCTGCCGGGGGTGCCGGGTGTGCGAGAAGACCAATGAATGCGTCATCAAAAACGACGACGTACCCAAGCTCCACCAGGCCCTGCGGGAGGCGGACGCCTATGTCTTAGCAACTCCCACGTTCTATGGGGACATTACCGGCGCGTTCAAGGTCTTTGTGGACCGGTGCTATCCCTTTGTAGATATTTGGAAGGACGAAGAGACCCAGAAAATGCGCTTTGGCAGCGTCAACAAGCGCCGCCGCCCCGGGGTGCTCATCGCCCTGAGCGGCAGCCACGGGGACATGGTCTTTGACAGCCACATGAAGGTGGGCTACTTCTGCCTTAACGATCTGAACAGCTATCCCTGGCGGGAGTTCTGCATCCCCTACACCACCTGGAAGCCGGTGGCGGAGATGGAGGACGTGGTGGAGAAGCTGATCCAGGGCGGGAAAGACCTGGCGGCCCACCTGAACAGCGGCGAGGGAGAAAATCTGGCCAAAACCCAGGCCTATTATGAGCGCTATCGGGAATTGAAGTATTGAGACAGATAAGGAGGAACGCGCCATGAAAAAGGCAGTGATCACCGCGAAGGAGACGGTGGAGCTCCAGGACTTCCCCATGCCGGAAATCCGGGAGGACCAGGTGCTGGTAAAGGTAAAGGCCTGCGGCCTGTGTACCTTTGAGCAGCGCTACTACACCGGCGGCAAGGAGCAGTATCCCTTTAACGGCGGGCATGAGGTGTGCGGCGTTGTGGAGCAGGTGGGCAGCCGGGTGGCCTCCGGCATCCAGGCGGGCGACCGGGTGGTGGTAGCCGCCATCACCCGCTGCGGCGAGTGCTACTACTGCCAGCGGGGGATGGACAACATGTGCGCCAACGGCGGCGACAACCCTGTCCCGGATACCCTGTGGGGCCCCGGCGGCCTGAGCGAGTACATGGTAGCCGAGGGCTATCAGGTCTACAAGGTCCGCGATGATATGGATTTCTCCGTGGGCACCCTGGCGGAACCTCTGGCCTGCGTGCTGCGCAGTGTGCAGAAGGCCCATGTGGTCTACGGGGATACCGTGGTCATTACCGGCGCGGGGATTATGGGCCTGCTCCACGTAAAGGTGGCCAAGCTCAGCGGCCTGAAGGTGATTATTACCGAGGTGGACGACAAGCGCAAAGAGGCCGCCAAAAAGCTGGGGGCCGACCGGGTGGTGGATCCCACCAAGGAGGACCTGCTGGCGGTGGTGAAGGAGCTCACCGGCGGCCGGGGCGTGGAGGCGGTGTTCTACACCGCCGGCGGCGCCAGGGCGGCGGAGCAGGGGATCAACGCCCTGGCCAAGGGGGGCACCATCGTGTTCTACGGTGCCATCTACCCCAAGGGGACCATGAGCATCGACCCCAACAAGATCCACTATGACGAAATCAACTTCACCGGCCTGGTGTCCACCACCAAGGAGAGCTTCCGGGAGTCCGCCCGGATGCTGTCCGAGGGCCTCATCGACGTGAGAGAGTTCATCAGCGAGGAGGTCCCCTTTGAGAAAATCGACTACGCCTTCCAGCGGGCGGTGTCGCCGGATACCTACCGGGTGATTGTGCAAATCTGAGAAGGGAGCTCCTGTTATGAAGGCACTGCTGAGAAAGAGCGACACACCAAAGGACTTCGCCCTGGGCGAGGTTTTGGAGCCTGTCACACCGCCCGGAATGGTCAAGATCAAGGTGGCCTATTCCGGGATATGCGGCAGTGATCTGCACATCTATCTGGGCCAGGAGGCGGGGCTGCCCCAGGGGATCCACGGCCACGAGTTCTCCGGTTGGATTGCCGGGCTGGGGGAGGGCGTTGAAAATCTGAACGTGGGCCAGCGGGTTACCGCGGAGCACACCGCCTCCACCTGCGGGGTATGCCAGTACTGCAAAACCGGCCGGTACCAGCTGTGTCAGAACCGCCACTCCATCGGCTTCGACACCCCTGGGTCCTTTACGGAGTACGTCCTGGTGGACCCCCAGTACGTCCACCCCCTGCCGGATAACGTCAGCCTGAAGCAGGGGGCACTCACCGAACCCCTGGCCTGTATCATCCACGCCATTGAGCTGGTAGACGTGAAGCCGGGTCTGCCGGTGCTGGTGGTGGGTCCCGGCCCCATGGGCCTGCTGGCCGGCCTGGCCCTGAAGGCCTACGGCTGTCAGGTGGACATTCTGGGCACCGAGGCAGACCGGGAGCGGCTGGAGCGGGCCGCCGCCGCTGGCCTGCACGTGGTAAGCGAGGCCAAGCCCGGGGCCTATCCCCTGGCGGCGGAGTGCTCCGGCGCCGGCGGTGGCATCCGCGCCGGTCTGACCGCCCTGGAGAAGGGAGGCACCCTCCTTCAGGTGGGCATCGCCACCCGCCCGGTGGAGCTGCCCTACGACCAGATGGTCTATCGGGAGCTGAAGATCCAGGGCACCTTCTGCCACACCTGGAAGGACTGGCGTCAGGCCCTGCGGCTGGAGGAGACCGGCCTGCTGGACCTGTCCCCGGTGATCACCGGCGTGGTGAAGTTGGATGACTGGAAAGAGGCATTCGAAGACCTGCTGGACAAGAAGGGCATGAAGACCCTGTTTGTCTTGAACGAGGAGGCGGAGTCATGAACATGCGGCAAATTCAATTTGACGGCGTGGGCCAGCTGCGCCAGGTGGAGCGGCCCATCCCGCCCCTGAAGGACGATCAGGTCCTGGTAAAGGTGGAGGCCTGCGGCCTGTGTACCTGGGAGCGGTACATCTACGAGGGCACCGAGTCCATGCCCTTCCCCTTCGTGGGGGGACACGAGATCGCCGGTACCGTGGTGGAGACGGGAAAGGCCGTCTCCGGGGACATTCAGCCCGGTATGCCGGTGTCGGTGGCCAAGTGGGTGCGCTGCAACCAGTGCGAGCCCTGCCGCCGGGGGTTTGACAACCACTGCCTGGGCAACGACGGCCCCTCGGACCGGGGGTACTCCGGCCCCGCCGGCTTCGCCGACTATCTGGTGTGCCAGAGCTATGAGGTATTCCCCTTCGCCCCCGGCGTGCCCATTCACTACGCCGCCCTGGCCGAGCCGGTGGCCTGCGTCACCCGGGGGGTGAACAAGCTGGGGGCAGTGGGGGGCGACACCGCGGTGGTCATCGGCGCGGGCTTCATGGGCCTGCTCTTCCTCAAGCTGCTCAAGCTGCGGGGATGTAAGGTGATTGTGGTCCAGCGCAGCGCTAAGCGGCGGGAGCTGGCCGCTCAGATGGGGGCGGATCTGACACTGGACCCGGCCCAGTCGGACTGGACGGCGGAGGTCATGGCCCAGACCGGGGGCATGGGCGCGGCGGCGGTGGTGTACACCGCGGGCGGCTCCCAGACGGTAAACCAGTGCCTGGCCGCCGCCCGGGTGGGGGCTACAGTGCTGCTCTACGCCCCCACTCATGAGGATCGTCCCGCCATTGACCTGGATCTTATCCACTTTAAAGAGCTGGTGCTCACCGGGGCCATCCGCCACGATAAGGAAAGCTTCCGTCAGGCGGTGCGCCTGCTGGGCAGCGGGCAGGTGGATTTCAGCGATCTCTCCCTGTCCTTCGGCTCCATGGCGGACCTGGAAGGGGAGATGAAGCGGGCCAACACAGACCGGGACATCCACCGCATCCTCCTGAAGTGGTAAAGGGCTGAAAGAGAAAACGGTTACAAAAGGGGCGTGGGTCAAAATGCCGGACTCGCGCCCCTTTTTCAAAAGAAACGAGAGGAGGAAACAGATTGCGAACGTCACTGAACGAGCGGGCGCTGGGGATCATCGAGACCCGCATTCTGCCCCACCTGGACCAGATCGGGGCCCAGGTCCACATACTGGCCAACGGCGCCACGGTAATTGACCTAGGCGTCCACGCCAAGGGGGGCTGGATGGCGGCGAAGTACTTCACCGAGTCCAACCTGGGGGGCCTGGGGGAGCTGACCTACACCACCATGCAGGTGGGGAGCAGCCGCCTGCCGGCGGCCACCGTCTTTGTGGACCGGCCCGCCGTCGCGGAGCTGGCCGCCCACGACGCGTTTCTGTATATTGAGTACCAGGGGGTAAAGCGCTCCGTCTCCGGACCCCTGCGGGCCGTTACGGGGACGGACCACTTCGCCCAGGCGGTGTCCTACCGGGACCCCCATCCCAAAAAGCTGGTGGCCCATATCCAGATTGACCAGCTCCCCGACGAGGGAATGACGGATCTGATTGCCGCCGCCGTGGGGCGGGAGGCCAGGGATCTCTATCTTCTGGCGGCCCGGACAGGCACTCTCACCGGCGCGGCCCAGGTGTGCGCCCGCAACGTGGAGCAGAGCCTGCCCAGCCTGCTGGACCAGGGCTTTCCCATTGACGCCATTGTCCAGGCCAGCGGCAGCGCGCCCATCCCCGCGGTGGTGGACGACGAGCAGCTGGCCTACGGCCGGGTGAACGACGGCCTGATCTACGGCCAGGAGACCAATCTGTATGTAGACTGCGGTGACGGGGATATCACCCGGCTGGCGGAGATTTTGCCCTTTAACAAGAATAAGGACGTATACGGCGTCCCCTTTGAGGAGCTGTTCGCCCGGTGTGATTACCTGTGGCGCAACGTGCCCAGGGAGTGGGACGCCCCCTGCCGGGTGAACTTTTTCAATCTGCGCACGGGAAATGCCTTCTCCTACGGCGCGCTTCACAACGGTGTGCTGGAGCGCAGCTTTTTGGGGACAAATGGAGGGAAATAAGATGGAATATACAGCGGCGGCAAAGATGCAGTTTGACAAGCTGGTACAGGAGGCGGACCCCTGGCACTGCGCGGCAGCGCAGGGAGAACACGGCGTCCGGGTGGACGGAGGCTGGGCCTGTCCCGGGGGCTGGATGGCGGCCAAGTGCGTGCTGGAGGGCCTGATGGGCGGCCGGGGCCAGGTGAGCTACGCCCACCGGAAGCTCCCCGACGGCCGTCAGGTTCCGGCGGTAGAGGTCTTCTGCGATGACCCTGCGGCTCTGGCCGCGGCTTTCCGGCCAGATAAGAGGGGGATATACGGCGTAAGGGAGGGGGAGGACTACGTTTTGGGCGTGTCCAGCGCCCCTGCGGAAGAATTCGCCCAAGTCAGAGGAAATTTGGTCTGTGCGCCGGCGGACAGCCTGCTGGCCTGCGTTCTGGCGGCGGGGAGCCTGCTGGCCCGGGGCGTGGACGCCCTGGAGCAAGCGGGCGTGGAGGACATCCAGTGGGGGTGGAGCAGCTGCCCCATACCCCCCATGGCCTGTAGTGCGGATGCCGGTCTGACCCAGTCGGAGGGCGCTGTCTCCATCTGGGTCCGGGGCGAAGGAGAGGCCATTCGCCGGGCGGTCGGCGCCAATCCGGTGGATGGCTTCTGTGTACACGAGCTTAAAACCGCTTACACTTATAGAAAAGCGGAAAAGGAGGGGAAAAGCGAAACATTTTAAGAGAAAAATTTGGATATCCGCCAAAATAGGGTGGTCTGAATTTGTCTATTTAGTAGAAAGCACGGAAAACAGCCGCTTTATCCGGGGAGAACACTTGCAAAATGCAATACAGTGTGGTAGAGTAAGGACATAACGAATGTAACCGGTTACAATCCGGGTTTACAGACCTCGTTACCGTTCCACCAACTGAAACAAGGAGGAATTACACCATGAAGAAGAAGCTCTTGTCTTTCTTGCTGGCCGGTACCATGCTGCTGGGTCTGGC
>NZ_QWEK01000007.1 GCF_009935845.1 Pseudoflavonifractor sp. 524-17
CCCCCCTTGAGAATCCCCCATAACGATAGGCCCACCCGGCGCACCGCGCCGGATGACTGCCGTGCCGATGTGCCAGTCCGGCAGACAACGCGGTCCCAGCTAAAGTCTTGCGCTTACGTTACAATAGAAGTGCCGGGCCTCTCGGGCCGGCCCGGGGGTTGTCTACAGAAGACGTTCCCCCGGGCCGACTGGGGAGGCCCGGCACATAAAACCTGGTCTGGCGGGAGACCTACGCAGAGATCACCTATTTCGAAAGACGCTCAGGGCGCTGAGGCAGTGGTGGCGGCGCGGTGCGCCGCCTGGCCCCCCCCTCTGGCCCTTTGGGTCCAGGGGGCTTTCGGGAAAGCCCCCTGGCGCCGCCCGCGCAGGGCCGCCCCGTGAGGAGGAAACCGCTCAAACCGCCACCGGAATGGCGTGGGAAAAGGGATGGGCACAATATCCCTCCAGATGAAAGCTGTCGGGGGTAAAGGCGTAGAAGTCATCCAGGGGTTCCAGACGGAGGGTGGGGGGCTCATAGGGGGTGCGGGCGATGAGTTCTTCAATCAGGGGGACGTGGCGGTCGTAGATGTGGGCGTCGGCGATGACGTGGAGGAGCTCTCCAGGCACCAGGCCGGAGACTTGGGCCAGCAGATAGAGGAGGGCGGCGTACTGCATTACGTTCCAGCCGTTGGCGGTGAGCATATCCTGACTGCGCTGGTTAAGAACCGCGTTGAGGGTTGTGCCGCTGACGTTGAAGGTGACAGACCAGGCGCAGGGGTAGAGGGCCATTTCGCTCAGGTCATGGTGGTTGTACAGGCTGGTGAGGATCCGCCGGGAGGCGGGGTTGTGCTTCAGGTCGTAGAGCACCCGGTCCACCTGATCCATCTCCCCCTCAGGGTAGGAGTGCTTTACCCCCAGCTGGTAGCCGTAGGCCTTGCCGATGGAGCCGCTTTCATCAGCCCAGGCGTCCCAGATGTGGCTGCTCAGATCGTGGATGTTATTGGACTTCTTCTGCCAGATCCACAGAATTTCGTCCACGGCGTTTCGAAAGGCCATTTTGCGCAGGGTCTGGATGGGGAACTCCTCCCGCAGGTCGTAGCGGTTGACAATGCCGAAGCGCTTGACGGTGTGGGCGGGGGCGCCGTCGCGCCACCGGGGGCGCACCGGCTGGTCCGTATCCCAGACTCCATGGGCCAAAATGTCCTTGCAGTTTTCAATAAACAGGGTATCCGCACGGCTCATAGCTGCCGCCTCCTTATTTAGACTGGGACCGGGGGCCATCCTGGGGGCACAGCGCCCCGGTCAGGGAGAGGCCCCGCCGCCCGGTGACGCACACCTGCCGCTCTTCGTTGTGGAGCGCCGTCCCGGGGACCAGAACCTCCGCATAGTTGGGGGCGTGGCCCCGCCACAGGCCGTCCCGCTCCTCCTCAAAGAGGACGGGGAGGGTGTGCCCAACCCAGGACTGGAGATAGTCCTCCTCCATCCGCCGGGCCAGGGCGCCCGCCCTGCGGGCCCGGTCCTCCTTAACGGCGCTGGGGACCTGATCCGGCATGGTAGCCGCCGGGGTGCCGGAGCGCCGGGAGTAGGGGAAGATGTGCATAGCGGAGAAGGCGCATTGGGCGATAAAGGCCAAAGTCTCCTCAAATTCCCCCTCGCGCTCGCCGGGAAACCCTACAATCAGGTCGGTGGTGATGCCGGGACGGTGAAAATAGTCCCGCAGCAGGGCCACGCTTTCCCTGTACCGCGCGGTATCATATTTCCGGTTCATCCGGGCCAGGACAGCGTCGCTGCCGCTCTGCATGGACAGGTGGAAGTGGGGGCACAGGTTGGGCAGGGCGGCGGCCCGGGCGCAGAACGCCGGGGTGATGGTGCGGGGCTCCAGACTGCCCAGGCGCACCCGCATCTGGGGGACCGCCCAGCACACCTCCTCCACCAGCTGGATGAGGGAGGAGCCGTCCCGCCGCTCCGTTCCCCAGGAGGAGATTTCAATGCCGGTGAGCACAATCTCCCGATAGCCCTGTTGGGCCAGACGGAGAGATTGCGCCCGGGCGTCCGCCAGGGAGAGGGAGCGCACCGGCCCCCGGGCGTAGGGGATGATGCAGTAGGTGCAGAAATTGACGCAGCCGTCCTCCACCTTGAGCATGGCCCGGGTGCGGCCGGCCAGCCCCCCGGCGGGGAGGACCTCAAAGTCCCGGCGGGCCAGGGCGGCGTCCACCGTCACACGGGGGCGGGCCAGCGCCCGGTCCGCCGCCAGCCGCTCCAGGTCGTCCAGAAAGGCCATGCGCCCGGCGGTGCCAGCCACCAGGTCCACCCCAAGGGCCTCCACCGCCTCCGGCGCGGTCTGGGCGTAACACCCGCACACCGCCACCAGGGCGTCTGGGCTGTCCTTCCGGGCCCGGCGGATGAGCTGCCGGGACTTTTTATCGCTGACCGCTGTGACGGTACAGGTGTTGATGATACAGGCGCCGGCCGCCTCTCCAAAGGGGACCAGGGTATGGCCCCGGCGGACCAGCTCGGCCTCCATGGCCTGGGTCTCGTACTGGTTGACCTTGCACCCCAGGGTGCAGATGGCAATTTTCATATCGGCTCCTTCTCTCACCCGGCAAGGACAAGGATTTTCCTTGTCTTTTCCGCGAAAAAACGGTATACTGAGGATACCAGGCCATTATAAGGCATAGATGGCCGAAGATCAAAGGAAATATCTTTGGTCCTTAATTTTTTGAGGAGCGTGTCACATGAACTGTTTTTCCATTGTCCTGTCCAGTATGGAGGACGTACAGCGTTTTTGCAGTCTGGCCAACCAGCACGGGTGCGATATTGACGTGTGCTCCGGCCGGTACGTGGTCAACGGAAAGTCCATCATGGGTCTGTGCTCTCTTGACCGCACCGCCCCGGCGGCGGTGGAGTTCCACGGCAGTGAGGAGCAGAGCGCGGCCTTTAAAAAGGCCCTGGGGCGGCTGGTTGTGGAGTGAGTGTACTTAATACAAAGACATTTGGACGGCGTCCGGGAAACTTCCCTGGGCGCTGTTTGATTTTGAAAACTGGACATTTTATAAAAAATTTTCGTTTACAAGGGGAGAATGATGTGATAGAATGGGAAAACTCAGAAATGAGACAGGAGGCGAAGTGACCGCCATGGCAGAACACTTTTTTGCGTATCTCGCCCGGATGCGCTACATCAGCCGGTGGGGGCTGATGCGCAACACCATGCCGGAGAACATTCAGGAGCACTCCCACATGGTGGCGGTGCTGGCCCACGCCCTGGCGGTGATCCGGCGGGACGTACTGGGGGGCAAGGCTGACCCGGACCGGGCTGCCGCCGCCGCCCTGTTCCACGACGCGCCGGAGATTTTCACCGGCGATCTGCCCACCCCGGTGAAGTACGGCAACCCGGAGATCCGCGCTGCCTATCAGGCGGTGGAGGAGGTGGCCGCCCGTAAGCTGCTGTCCATGCTGCCGGAGGAGATGCGTCCGGCCTACGCCCCCTGGCTGACGGAGGAGTACGACCCGGCGCTGCGGGGGCTGGTAAAGGCGGCGGACAAGCTGGCCGCCCACATCAAGTGCCTGGAGGAGCTGAAGGCAGGCAATGAGGAGTTCCGGCTGGCCGCCCGGCAGACCGGGGCGGAGCTGGAGGGATACGGTCTTCCAGAGGTGGGCTACTTTATGGAGCACTTCCTGACGGGCTTCCAGCTCACACTGGACGAGCTGCGGTAGTATGGTAAATAGAGCAGAAACAGCTGCGTTTGGCGTCCGATTGAGGACAAATGTAAGGAGGAACAAGACATGCGCGCGATTGTAACAGTATTGGGAAAGGATGACATCGGCATCCTCAGTTTTATCACCGCCCTGCTGGCGGAGCAGAAGGTGAGCGTTCTGGACATCAGCCAGACCATCATGCGGGAGTATTTTACCATGGTGATGCTGGTGGACTGCGCCAAGATTGAGCAGCCCTTTGACGCCCTGGCGGCCTATGCCCAGGCGGAGGGGGAGAAGCGGAGCCTGTCGGTCCACATCCAGCGGGAGGACCTGTTCCACGCCATGCACCGGATCTGAGGAGGGCGCCATGATCACAACCAGCGAAATTTTGGATACCGTGCGTATGATCGACCAGCAGCATCTGGACGTGCGCACCATTACCATGGGCATCTCTCTGCTGGACTGTATCGACGCCAGCCAGCACGCGGCCTGTCAGAAGATCTATGAAAAAATCACCCGGTACGCCGGCCGTCTGGTGGCCACCGGGGAGGACATCGAGCGGGAGTACGGCATTCCCATTGTGAACAAGCGCATCTCGGTGACGCCCATGGCCCTGGTGGCCGGGGCCAGCGACGCCCGGGACTATGTCCCCTTTGCCGTGGCCATGGAGAAGGCGGCCAAGGCCACCGGGGTAAACTTCATCGGAGGCTTTTCCGCCCTGGTGCAGAAGGGGATTACACCTGGGGACCGCAAGCTCATCCAGTCCATTCCTGAGGCCCTGGCCCAGACCGAGCGGGTGTGCGCGTCGGTAAACGTGGGCTCCACCAAGGCGGGGATCAACATGGACGCAGTGGCCATGATGGGCCGGATTATCAAAGACTGCGCCCAGCGCACTGGGGACCGGGGGGGCTTTGGCTGCGCCAAGCTGGTGGTCTTCTGCAACGCAGTGGAGGATAACCCCTTCATGGCCGGCGCGTTCCACGGCGTGGGGGAGGGGGACTGCGTCATCAATGTGGGGGTATCCGGCCCCGGGGTGGTGCATCACGCCCTCCAGAGCGTAAAGGGAATGCCCTTCGACGTGGTGGCGGAGACCATTAAAAAGACCGCCTTCCGGGTGACCCGCATGGGCCAGCTGGTGGCCCAGGAGGCCAGCCGCCGCCTGGGGGTACCCTTCGGCATTGTGGACCTGTCCCTGGCCCCCACCCCCGCCATCGGGGACAGCGTGGGGCGGATTTTGGAGGAGATGGGCCTGGAGGTGTGCGGCGCCCACGGCACCACTGCCGCCCTGGCCCTGCTCAATGACGCGGTAAAAAAGGGGGGCGTGATGGCCTCCTCCCATGTAGGGGGACTGTCCGGCGCCTTTATCCCGGTGAGTGAGGACGAGGGCATGATTGCCGCCGTGGAGCGTGGGGCGCTGACGTTGGATAAGCTGGAGGCCATGACCTGCGTGTGCTCTGTGGGGCTGGATATGGTAGCCGTCCCCGGGGACACCAGCGCCGATACCATCTCCGCCATCCTGGCCGACGAGGCCGCCATTGGCATGGTCAACAGCAAGACCACCGCTGTGCGCATCATCCCCGCCCCCGGAAAGCAGGTGGGGGATACGGTGGAGTTCGGCGGTCTGCTGGGCGCCGCGCCGGTGATGCCCGTCCGCCCCTTCTCCAGCCATGCCTTTGTAACCCGGGGGGGCCGGATCCCCGCCCCGATGCAGAGCCTGAAAAACTGATCAAAACAGTTCTCAACCGGCAAAAGCGCGGTACGGCAGTCGATGCCGTACCGCGCTTTTCAGGCGGAGGGGGAGGGGCAGTTTACATGCCCATATAGGAGAAGTGCATGTAGTCGTGGTAGCCGGTAGAGGCGTCGGCGTCCATGGCCCAGGCGTCGCCGCCCCAGGCCCAGCCGTGCGCGGCGAAAATCCGCACTACGGAGCCGTTTTCGGGAATGGAGTAGGGGTTGCTGCCGGGCTCCCAGCAGCTGCCCACCAGAATCTTTCCGTCGCGGATCTGATAGTTCTGGTTGGCGTTCATGTCAATGGCGGTGCCGCAATTGTGCTCGCCGGTGGCGGTGTCCCCCCGCCAGGCGTAGCCCCCCAGATCGGCGAAGGGGAACTGCTCCGGGTCGTTATAGATCTCGGTAAAGATCTGCTTGACGTCCTCCGCCAGGGCGGCGTGGATGCGCAGGGACATGGTGGAGGCGGTCTTCTGGCCGTTTTTGCCCAGCTTCCACACGGGGACGGTGACGGTGGTCATGGCGGCTTCCGCCGCCTCCTTGTTGGGGAAACGGCGGGTCTCGTAGTCCCCGAAGAGGAGCATGTACTTGCGGGGATTCTCCCCCTGGGCTTTCAGGAGGAAATCCTGCTTGTAGTAGTCCTCATAGGAGACCTCGCCGGCTTGGTACCGCTTCCAGAACAGGGCCTCCTGCCGCTCCGCCTCAGTGAGGGTGCGCAGGGGAATGGTGTACTGGTTCTGGACGCTGCTGACCGTATAGTACCCGCCGTCAAAGTCGTATCCCTCGGGCCCGTTCTCGCTGAACAGCCGGTAGGCGCTCTCTCCCACGTTGGAGGAGACCACGGCGCTCGCCACGCAGGCGCCCGTCTCGTCCACAAAGGTGAGGCCCAGCTGGGCGGGCTGCTGGTACAGGCTGGAGTCAATGGCCTTTATGGTCCGCACCAGCAGTACGCTGCCGTCGCAGCGCTGGAGAGCGTCGCCGCCGCCGAAGGTACCGTCAGACTTCCCCTGGATAATGTGCAGAGAAACCAGATTGGAAACTGCTTGCTGGTATTCAGAGGGGATGAGGGAGAAGTCGGCCAGAACCTCCTCCGCCGGGCGGATCCAGGAGCTGCCGCGGGAGAGGACTTCCTCCGGCAGAACCTGATTCAGCAGGACGGCCACCTCCAGGCGGGTGATAGAGCCGTTCAGATCCGACAGATCCATGCCGTCGGGGATTAGCCCCGCGCTCCGGGCGGCGGAGAGGGCGGCCTGATCCCAGGCCAGTCCCTGACCTGTGGCGGCCTGGTACTGCTGGGGCGCGAAAGCCCGCGCCAGCATAGTCAGAAACTGCCCGCGGCTGAGCGGCGCGGAGGGGGCCATCTGATTTCCGCCCACACCCTTGATTACCCCAAGCCAAGCGGCGTACTGCATGTCGTCGCAGGCCCAGTGGGAGGCAGGGAGATCACGGTATTCCGCCGCCGCGGCGGGAAGGCTCCCGCAGGCCAGCAGAGAGCCTGACAGCAGAAGACAGGACACAACACGTTTTGCGTTCAAGAGGGATTCCTTCTTTCTCTAAAATATTTGGTTACTGACGCTCCGCCAAATGAGAGACTTCAGCCTGCCGGCAACGTATTTTCGGCAGGCTGAGCGCAGTTTTCTTGGATGCGGAAGGGAACCCCTGACGGTTCCCTTTTACACTAGCCCTCCCTCCGAAGCCTTCGCAACTCCTGTTTTTCGACACGCTGAGACTTTCATTCATCTTTGGGCAGGGGCTGCGCATAGCGTTCCGCCGCCGTCCTTGGCGGGCGCCAGTCCGCCGGCGTCCGCTCCCTTGCCGCGCCGCATTTCCCCCGCCGCTTGTTTACCGGTTCTCTAATCTATCTACAATGGTAGTCCTCTGAATGCAATTTGTAAAGGCTTTTTCGACCCTTTTTCCCTTTTTGTGCCGCACCTTCCACCGCACCGCGCAAAACGGCCGGCCCGGCGTAAAGCCGGACCGGCCGTTTTAGTAGAATCTGTGCTGCGGGCGTCCTTAACACCCATGATGGCGTCCGTGGCGTCCGCCGCCCCAGTGGCCTGGTTCCGGATGGTGGTAGGAACCGGAGGAATAGGCGTCGGAAGAGTAGACGTCAGAAGCATCGGTGCTGGGGGCGGTGTAATTGGGGCAGTAGGGGTTGGGGCAGTCGGCGCTGGTACAGGGCATGGAGGGGCAGGCGTACCCGCCGCTGCTGTGGCACTGAGCGTGAAGGGTGGCCCACCGGTCCTTGTGGGTCAGTACCGTATAGCCGGAGACGTTCCGGTTGGACGCGCTCAGGAGACAGGAGACATCCGCCCGCCAGGGACAGCCGGCTGTGGCTGCGGCTGCCGCAGGCAGCATGGCCGTCAGCGCCAGTGTGAGAACACCCGCTTTCAGTCGTTTCATGTGATTCATGCAAAACGCCTCTTTTCTGTGATTAATAGCTGCTCCGCGCCGCCGTGTCCTTGTCAAGAGGAGGGAAAGGGGCTATAATGGCGGCGTGGAGAGAGCAGGGTATACCTATACTAATGATAGCAAAGGATACAGAGAAAAGCAAGTGTCTTTTGGGAGAAACGGGAACAGAAAAGGAGTATGTGTATGGAGGCCATTGTGGCGGTGGATCGGAACTGGGGCATCGGAAGGGGCGGGGACCAGCTGGTCTATCTGTCAGAGGATTTGAAGCGGTTTAAAAAGCTGACGCTGGGGCGGGCGGTGATTGTGGGGCGGAGGACGCTGTCCACCTTCCCGGGGGGCAGGCCTCTGCCTGGACGGCGGAATTTGATCCTGAGCGGGGACAAAAGCCTGGCTGTCCCAGGGGCGGAGGTCTTTCCCGGGGTGGAGGCCCTGCTGGCCGCCGCGCCGGAGGACGCCGTGGTCATCGGGGGCGGGACAGTATACCGGGCGCTGCTGCACCGGTGCCGCCGGGTGTATGTGACGAAGATTGACGCCGAATTTCCGTCGGACACCTTTTTTCCCGACCTGGATGCCCTGCCGGAGTGGCGGGCGGGGGAGGTTTCCAGCCCGCTGGAGCAGGACGGAATTGTCTACCGCTACGTGACCTATGAGAGGGGGAGCGAAGATGTACCTGGATGAGATCACGGCCTACCGGCCCCAGGACCAGCAGGAGGCGGCGGACCGGGAGATGATGCTGGAATACATCCGCCAATTTCCCGACACCATTTTGACCCGGGAAAACCGGATCGCCCACATGACCGCGTCCGGCTTTGTGGTCAACGCCGATGCCAGCCGGGTGCTGATGGCCCACCACAACATCTTCAAGGTGTGGGCGTGGACCGGGGGCCACGCCGACGGGGAGGGGGATCTCCTGTCCGTGGCCCTGCGGGAGGCCCAAGAGGAGACGGGGATCCGCCATATCAGTCCCCTGTCGGAAAAGGCGGCGTCTCTGGAGATTCTGCCGGTGTGGGGCCATGTGAAGCGGGGGGAGTACGTCCCCGCCCACCAGCACCTCAACGTGACGTACCTGCTCCTAGCGGACGACGCCGATCCCCTTGCCCCCCGGCCGGGGGAGAACACCAAGGTGGGCTGGCTGCCGGCGGATACCCTGCTGAACTGCACCAACGAGTGGCAGATGGACTATGTGTACACCAAGCTGCTCCGCCGGGCCCGCCGGCTGCTGTAAAATTCCTCACAAGTTTTTTGCTTTTTTCACCAATTTGTACTGGGAAAAAGAGGGGGGAGGGTGTATAATATATCCACCCCCATTTTTATGAGAAATAAATGCAAGGAGGATATATCGCCATGATCCAAATTGACCTCTCCAATAGTACCGCGTTTCTGCCCCAGGACTGGCTCGCATCCCGGGAAGGGGCGCTGAACCAGGCCCGCGCCATGCTGGAAGAAGGCAACGGCCCCGGCGGCGAGTTTACCGGCTGGGTCCATCTGCCCCGGGACTACGACAAGGAGGAGTTCGCCCGCATTCAGAAGGCGGCCAAGCGGATTCAGTCCGATTCCCAGGCCCTGGTGGTCATCGGCATCGGCGGTTCCTATCTGGGGGCCCGGGCGGTGGTGGAGCTGCTGCGCTCCCCCAACTACAATCTGAAGAAAAAAGATACCCCGGACATCTTCTTCGCCGGCAACGGCCTGTCCACCCGGGCCCTGCTGGAGACCATTGAGCTGGTGAAGGACCGGGATTTCTCCGTAAACGTCATCTCCAAGTCCGGCACCACCACCGAGCCCGCGGTGGCCTTCCGCATCTTCAAGGCCCTGCTGGAGGAGAAGTACGGCAAGGAGGGGGCGCGTAAGCGCATCTACGCCACCACCGACGCCCGCCGTGGGGCGCTGAAGGGCCTGGCCGACGCAGAGGGGTACGAGACCTTCGTGGTCCCCGACGCCGTGGGCGGGCGGTACTCGGTGCTCACTGCCGTGGGGCTGCTGCCCATTGCCGTGTCCGGGGTGGATCTGGACGAGCTGATGGGGGGCGCGGCCCAGGCCATGGAGGCCCTGGCCAAGCCCGGACTGGACAACCCCGCCTGGCAGTACGCCGCCGCCCGCCACGGGCTGTACTGCGCCGGGAAGAGCACCGAGGTGCTGGTGGGCTATGAGCCCTCCTTCCGCTTCTTCGCCGAGTGGTGGAAGCAGCTTTACGGTGAGAGCGAGGGCAAGGATCAAAAGGGCCTCTTCCCCGCCAGCGTGGAGTTCACCGCCGACCTGCACTCCATGGGCCAGTATATCCAGCAGGGCCAGCGGATCATGTTTGAGACGGTGGTCCGCTTTGCCCCCTCCGGCCAGGAGTATACCATCCCCAACGACCCGGACAATGTGGACGGACTCAACTTCCTCTCCGGCAAGGATCTCTCCTTCGTGGCGGAGCAGGCCATGCGGGGGACGCTGCTGGCCCATGTGGACGGCGGAGTGCCCAATGTGGTGCTCCAGGCCGGCGCCCAGGACGCACATACCGCGGGCGAGCTGATCTATTTCTTTGAGTATTCCTGCGGCCTGTCCGGCTATCTGCTGGGGGTCAACCCCTTCGACCAGCCCGGGGTGGAGGCCTATAAGAAAAATATGTACGCCCTGCTGGGCAAGCCCGGTTTTGAGGCGGAGAAAGCCAGGCTGGAGGCCCGCCTTGGGGGCTGACAGGCCGGACGGCGGTTTTTTGAATTTTCAATGAACTTCCAGGAAGCAGTTGCAATTAAGGGCGAGACATGGTAACATGGAGAAAAGACCGGGGGACTTCCTCCCGGCGGACGAGTTAAGGAGTGATAACTATGGTGAGAGTGATCATGGGTGTCAAGGGCACCGGCAAGACCAAGCAGATGATCGACCTCATTAATTCTGCGGTCCACAGCGAGCACGGCAACGTGGTCTGTATCGAGCGCGGGAATAAGCTGACCTATGACATCCATTCTAAAATCCGTCTGGTGGAGGCCAGCCACTACGACATTACCTCCTACGAGGTAATGAAGGGCTTCATCAGCGGTATGTATGCCGGCAACTATGACATTACCCATGTCTTTATCGACAGCCTGACCAAGATCGTGGGCGTGGATCTGGACAACCGGACTGAGGAGTTCCTGGACTGGCTCAACGCTTTCTCCGATAAAAACAGCATCAAATTCACCGTCAGCATCAGCGCTGACGAGGAGCTGGCCACCGACGGCATGAAGAAATATTTCTAAAGAAAATAGAAGCGCCAGCGGCGGCTGCAGAGAGTTGCGGCCGCCGCTTTACGTATTCAAAAAAATTAAAATTTTCCTGTGCAATAAAAGCGGGGTCCCAGCCGTTATATTGACAGAGAAGATAGAAAGGACGTGGCGACATGAAACAAATCAACTGGAAAAAGAGCATTGGCACGCTGGTACTGGCGGGGGCGCTGACGGCGGGGACCGCCGCGGCCACCGCGGCAGTGGTGCGGCAGAAGGTGACGGCGGAGCTGCGGCCGGACATTACACTGAAAGTAAACGGTCAGGCGCAGAATCTGGATAAAGCGCCTTTGAGCTATAACGGCACCACCTATCTGCCGGTGCGGGCAGTGGGAGAAATGGTGGGCATGAAGGTGGACTGGGACGGGAAGAGCCAGACTGTCTCCCTCACAGGGCAGACCGGTACCAGTACAGCGGCGCCCACCACCCCGGCGGGGCTGATCAGCGTAGACCGGGCCAAGGAGATCGCGCTGAAGGACGCAGGGCTGCGTGGGGACGAAGTGACCTTCCTGAAAAACAAGCTGGATCGGGAGGACGGCCGGCAGATCTATGAGATCGACTTCTACACTAGTCAGACTAAACACAACTACGACATTGACGCCGTTACAGGGGAGATCCGCAAGCACGAGATGGAAAACTGGAACCAGAATACCGGAAACGCCTCCGGCGACATTGGTCTGGACCAGGCCAAGGCCATCGCGGCGGAGCACATCGGTGTGCCCCTGAGCCAGCTGACGATCCGCAAGGCAGAGGCCGATTGGGACAACGGCCGCAAGGAGTACGAAATTGAGGTCTACCACGGAACCACTGAGTACGAGTTTACCATTGACGCCGCCACCGGTGCCATTCTGGACGTGGATATGGAGCGATAAAATTCCGCCGTTGGGGCAAGCTCTGCAAAAGAGGGAGTGCTGGGGTGCGCCAAATCCGGCGTACCCCGGCAAAGTTTGTTAAAACGGGATGCCGAAGGCTTTGGGGGGAGTATAGGTGCTTTTCATGACGCAGAGCGTCCAGGCGGAGGAGCGGCGGTTGGACGGCGCCAGGTGCGAGGAGCTGCTGGCCGGGATTGGCCTGGGGGATCCGGGGGATTTTGAAACCTTTTACCAGGCCACCAACCGGGCCATCTACGCCTACGCCCTCTCCCTGACCCGCAGCCACTACGATGCCCAGGATCTGATGATGGAGACTTATTTGAAAATCCGTTCCGCAGCCCACCTCTACCGTCCCCAGGGAAAGCCCATGGCCTGGGTTTTTACCATCACCCGCAACCTGGCCCGAGACCAGCAGCGGCGCAGCGACCGGGAGGCTTTGATGGGGGACTGCCCTCCGGGGACCCTGGCCCTGGCGGCGGAGGCTCCGGGGGAGGACGCCCTGGTTCTGCGCCAGGCCATCCAGGTGCTGGGGGCGGAGGAGCGGCAGATCATTCTGCTCCACGCGGTGTCAGGCTTGAAGCACCGGGAGATTGCCCAGATACTGGAACGGCCCCTGTCCACAGTACTGTCAAAATACCGCCGGGGACTGGCCAAGCTGCGGACGGCTCTGCGGGCGGGAGAGGAGGGATAGGAATGGGAAAGAGCTGGAGCGGCCCCGAGCTGGAGCAGGCCCTGCGCCGGGCGGTAAACCGCAGCGTGCCTGATGTGTATGAGCAGGTGTCCCGGCAGAGCCCGCCGACGCTGCTCAACGGGGACGGCGTCGTCCCCTCCCAAAGCCCTGGCCGGCGCGGCTTTGCGTGGGTGGCGCTGCTGGTCCTTCTGGCGCTGATTGGAGGCGGGGCGTGGTGGCTGCTGGGCCGGAACGCGCCTGTCACTCTGGAGGAGGCAAAGGCCATCGCGCTGGAGTACGCTGGAGTTTCCGCCGGCGAGGCGTCCTTTACCAAAGTGGAGCTGGAGCGGGACAAATTCCGTCAGGTTTACGAGCTGAGGTTTTCCACCATCCAGGCCGAATATGAGTGCGAGGTAGACCGCCGGACGGGAGAGATACATAAGCTGGAGACGCGGCCGCTTGCTGGCCCCCCGCCGGAGCCGGCGGACCAGCTCCTCACCGCCGCCCAGGCGGAAGAGATCGCCCTGGCCCACGCGGGAGCTGCCGCGGAGCAGGTGAGGGAGAAGAAGACTAAGCGGGAGTCGGAGGACGGACAGACCTATTATAAGGTAGAGTTCGAGGCAGGCAGCATGGAATACGAGTATAAAATCGACGCATACACCGGCGCCATTCTGGAGATGGAGTGGGATGAGGAGGACTGAGACGCGGGGAGATTTTATAGCGTCCCATTCTGAGAAGCTGTACCAATAGGCGGCAGCACGCGTCTGGACTGCATCAAAAACGCTTGAAATCCGCCAGGATTCCTGCGCGTTTCTTCCTTGCCAGCCAAAAAATTTTCTCGCTCATACACGCACTTCGCCTATTGGTACAGCTTCTGAGTGTTTGGACGCCCTAGGGCGGGCTTGAAGCCCGCCCGCGCCATAGAATAGAAAACAAGGCCCCCAGCGGTACAATGCGTACCGCTGGGGGCCGTTTTTTAGGGGAACTGGGTGCGTTCTGGTTCTTCTGTCAAGAGGAGGAACGGGCCAGGATGACGCGGATGCGGCCGCCCTGATCCTGGGCTTTGTCATAGTAGCCGGTGAGGGTATAGCCACCGCCGCTGACCCGGGCGAGGCTGGAGTAGTAATAGGTATCGTCCCGCACCTCGAACACGGCCACCCGCTCTGAGATGTCCAGGGTCTGGTTGCGGTCGGTAAGGGCGGTGTAGCCCAGAATGGCGTCCAGCCGGACGCTGTCCAGATTGGTGATGCGGTCCGGGGCGGATAGGCTGCCCTTGATAACACAGGGACCCTGCTTGAGGTTGTACACCCCGTTGGGGTTGACAATGGGGACCTCCTGACCCGCCACGTTGACCACGTAGCTGCTGGACACCATCATCCCCACGTTAACCTCATTGACGCTGGTGAGGATGCCATAGGTGTGGGTGTCGCCGGTGGCCTCCCGGAGGATGAGGCGCTCAATCTCCCCCTGGGCGTTGGTGGAGCAGAAGCGGACCATGCGCTCGGTGATCTCCAGCCCGGCCAGCCGCTCGGGATAGACCCGCACAGCGGTGTCCTCATAGGTGTCCAAAATCTCCACGTTGGCGGCAAAAGACTTGTTGCCCAGGCGCTTGCCGTCCCGGCTGACCGTGCCGGAGAGCCGGACGGTGGTGGGACGCTTGATTTGCAGCTCCCCGTTCTCCGTGGTAATGCGCACCAGATCGCCGGCGCGGTAGTTGGAGGTGGTGGGATAGCTGTTGACGGCGCCGGAGGTGGTCATAACGGTGATGGTGTGGCGGTTATAGGAGTTGCCCTGGTTGTCGGTATAGGGGCTGTCCGCCACGGCGGTGACAATGCCGTAGGTGGCGGTAATGACGCCGCTCTCCCCGGTGCCCCGCACCGCCGCCACATTGCCGGTGCGGCCCATGAGAAGGGTGACGTTGTCGCCGGTGCGGAACTGGCCTAGATTGCTGAAGGCGAAGGCGGCTTCATTGCTCTCCAGGGCGTAGACCTGGCCGGCCACGGTGACGCTGGCGGGGCTGGAGGTGTTGGGGGCCACGGCCTCCAGGGTGCCGGTGACCTGCTTGGTATAGGCCCACAGGGTATTCATGGGCTTGGACCAGTAGACCACGTCCAGACTCTGGAGGGCGGCCAGGGAGGAGGCCTTCCCGTCCCGATATACCGTGGCGTTGGCCAGGTCGAAGGGGATCTTGGACTGCCAGTTGACGGCGTCGGCCACCACGGGGCCCTCCATGGCGTCATTGACCAAAGCCACCCGGTCGATGACGCCGTCGGCGCTGACCAGATTCTTGCCGGCCTCCAGCACGTTGAGGTAGTACACCCCGGACTTGTTCTTGGTAGTCATCAGGTTGTAGAAGAGGCAGAGCACGTCCCCCCGGGTGAGGGTGCTGTCAGCGGAGGCGGAGATCCCCTCGTCCAAATTCAGATTGCGGTAGGCCGCCATCTGTCCGGCGGGATAGGCCCCAGTGAAGTCGCTGTTCTCATAGCCCAGCAGCTTGAGCACCATGGTGACTCCCTCCGCCAGGGTGATGGAGCTGCCGGGGCGGAAGGTGCCGTCCAGGTAGCCGGAGACATAGCCCGCCCCCACCGCGGCCTGGATATAGGGCGCGGCCCAGTGGCTTTTGGGCACATCGGGGTAGGGGGAGACGCTGGCGGCGTCCCCAGCGCTGTCCCGGAAGGGGGAGGCGGAGATCACCATGCGGGTGAATTCCGCCCGGGTGACGGTACTGCTCAGGTTGAGATTGCCGTTTTGGTCGCCCACCATGATGTCCAGGGCGGCCAGCACCTCGGCGGCCTCCTGCCGGTCAGGCGCCGCGGCCAGGGCTGCCGGCAGCAGTCCCACCGCCAGCGCGGCCGCGGCCAGGGCGGAGAGAATACGTTTTTTCATCATCAGTTGCTCCTTCAATCAGTCGTAACGCAGCGCGTCGATGGGGTTGAGCCTTGCGGCCTTGTTGGCGGGGAGATAGCCGAAGAGGACGCCGATTGCCACGGACACGCCGAAGGCCACGGCGATGCCGTCCAGGGTGGGGACGGCCACAAAGCCGTCGTTGCCGGTGCCCAGGACCACGGCGATCACATTGGTGAGCACGTTGGCCATGATAATGCCCAGCACAATGCCAATGGAGCCGCCGATGGCGGAGGTGGTGCCAGCCTCAATGACGAACTGGCTGCGGATATCCTTACCCTTGGCCCCCAGGGATTTCCGGATGCCGATCTCCCGAGTGCGCTCGGTGACGGAGACCAGCATGATGTTCATAATGCCGATGCCCCCCACCAACAGAGAGATGGCGGCGATGAGCGTGAGGATCATCATCAGCGTGTTGAGCATGGAGTCCATGGCGTCCATCATCTCCGCCGAGGTCATGACCATGTAGTAGTCTGAACTTTGAAAGGTCTGAAACAGCCGGTTTTCCACAATTCCCTTGGCCGCGGAGGCGGTCTCCCGGCTGGTGCTGGTGAAGAGGTAGAAACTGGCGTCGGCCATATTGGACAGCCGCAAAGCGCTGGTGTAGGGCAGATAGACCTTGTCGTCGGCGCTGCCCTCGGCGCTGTCGCCGCTCTCCTCCAGCACGCCCACCACAGTGAAGGGGGCCCCGCCGATGGAGAGGGTCTGCCCCAGGCCGTTGTTCCCAAAGGCCTCCCGGTTCAGGTAGGAGCCGATGACGCACACGTTCTGATAGCGCTCCACGTCGATATACTTGACAAAGCGGCCCTGGGCCAGGGTTTCCCCGTTCATGGTCTGGCCCTTGCTGTTGAAAAAGGACTCTCCCACGCCGTAGATGCTGGTGCGCTTGAACTCGTCCGAGCCGTGGCGGACTTTTGCCGGCGCGCTGACGTAGGGGGTGACGCCGGAGAGGTACTGGGGGTACTTCTCTACCAGGGCGTACATATCCTCCGGCTCAACCGAACGGGAGGAGCCGCCCCCCCGGCCAAAGATCTGGACTTGGATCAGGTTGGCGCCCAGCTGCTCAAACTGGCGGTTCATGTAGTTCTGCATTCCGTTGCCCAGGCTGGTGATGATAATCACCGCGGCCACGCCGATGATGATGCCCAGCATGGTGAGCAGGGCGCGCATCTTGCTGGTGACCAGAGATTTGATGGCCAGGCGGAAGGACTGGGTAAAATTCATACCCCCACCGCCTCTCCGCCGAAGGTGTCGTCCTCGATCTCGCTTTCGTCGTCGTGGGGCTGCACCACCGCCTGGGGATCGCTGGAGTCCCCGTCATAGACGATCCGGCCGTCCTGAAGGCGGACAATCCGGTCTGCCTTTACGGCAATGGAGTTGTCGTGGGTGATGAGCACCACGGTGTCCCCCTCCCGGTGGAGCTTTTTCAGGAAGGAGAGCACCTCCCGGCCGGTGCGGGAGTCCAGGGCGCCGGTGGGCTCGTCGGCCAGAATCACCGACGGCTCTCCCGCCAAGGCCCGGGCGATGGACACCCGCTGCTGCTGTCCGCCGGACAGCTGGCTGGGGAGGTTGCGCCACTTGTCCCGCAGGCCCACCCGCTCCAGGGAGCGCAGGGCCCGCTCCTTCCGCTCCCCGGCGGACAGGCCGGCATAGAGCAGGGGGAGTTCCACATTTTCCAGCACATTGAGCTTGGGGATGAGGTTGTACTGCTGGAAGATGAAACCCAGCATTTTGTTGCGGATCTCCGCCTGCTGGTCATCCTCCATGGTGGACACGTCGATGCCCCCCAGGTGGTAGGAGCCGGAGGTGGGCACGTCCAGACAGCCGATGATGTTCATGGCGGTGGACTTGCCGGAGCCGGAGGAGCCCACAATGGCCACAAACTCCCCCTGGTCGATGGTGAGGGTGACGCCGTCCAGGGCGTGGACGGTCTCCTCTCCCATCTGGTAGATTTTATAGACGTCCTTTAATTCAATGAGATGTTCCAAGGCTTAGCCTCCCATCATCATCTGCATCATGCTGGAGGCCTGATTTTGCTTGAGCACCACGTCGCCCTCCTTCAGGCCGTCCAGGATTTCGATAAAATCCTCGTTGTTGCGGCCCAGGGTGACGGAGCGGGTCTCAATGGTGCCGGGGCTGAGAAGGACGCCGTCCTCGCTGTAGACCGCGTCGGCCCCGGGGACCAGCACCACGCCGCCGCCGGCCCGGTCCACCACGTCCACAGGGACGCACAGGACGTTGCCGATGTGCTCCACAATGATCTTGGCGGACACGTTCATGCCGGGGAGGAGGCCGTCCGGGTCGTCAACCAGCACCGTGACGGGATAGGAGGTAACGCCGTTCACCGTGGCGCCGTTGATGTTCACCTTATCCACCGTACCGGAGAAGACCTGGCCGTCCAGAGCGTCCACCGTGATCTCCACCTTCTGTCCCACTTTAATTTTATTGATGTCCAGCTCGTCGATGTCCATATCGAAGGTGAGAGCGGACAGGTCGTAGATCACGGCGGGATAGTTGGGGGCGGCGGCGCTGGTGGAGGTGGTGCTGTCGATGTTGTCCCCCACGTCCAGGTTTTTCTCAATGACGGTGCCGTCGATGGTGGAGGTGATGGTGTAGTTTTCCAGCTGGTCCTGGGCGTTTTTCAGGGTGAGCTGGGCGTTCTCCACCGCCAGATGGGCGTTGTCCAGGCTGGTACGGGCGTTATCCAGGCTGGTGCGGGCGTTCTCCACGCCGATGCGGGCGTTTTCCACTGCGATGCGGGCGGTTTCAATCTGGGTGGTGATGCTGTCCGCGTCAAAGGAACCCAGGGTCTGGCCGTCGGTGACGAAGTCCCCCTCCTTGACGGAGAGGACCGCCAGCTCGCCGCTGGTCTTGGCCACCACGGTCTTCTGGGCGGCGTACTCGAAGGGGCCGTTGGCGGAGCAGGACAGAGTACCCACGGCGGCGGTGCCGGTGCTCTGGTTGGTGATGACGCCGGGGTTGGACACCGAGATGGTGACGGTGCGGGTGAGGGTGCCGCCGGGGCCTACCTGCTCCAGGGCGGAGATCTCGGTGACAGTACCGATCAGGGACTCGGCGGTGCCGTCCACCACCACGGTGGCGCTCTGCCCCAGGGCGATGCCGGCGGCATCGGCGGAGTGGAAGGGGACCTTCAGCTTCATGGTGGAGCGGTCCAGAATGTCCGCCACCTGGGCCCCGGCCACAATGTTGTCCCCCTCGTCCACGTAGAGGTGGGAGATGATGCCGGTGGCGTTGGAGGTGAGGGTGGCATCCTTGGCGTTGTTATTGATGTTGCGGAAGTTGAGCTCCGCCTGCTCCAGATTGAGCTCCGCCTGCCGGACCCCGGCCTCGGCTTGGCGGACGGCGGCTTCTGCCTGCCGGACCCCGGCCTCGGCCTGGGGGATGGCCAGCTGGGCCTGCTCAATGGCGGTTTCCACGTCCTTGGCGTCAATGCGGAAGAGCAGGTCGTCCTTGTGTATGCTCTGCCCCTCTTCAAAGGGGGCCTCCAGAATCTCCCCCCGGACCAAGGTAGTTACCTTGTAGGAGTTATTGGGCTGGATGGTGCCGGTGCCGGAGACAAAGACGGTCAAATCCTGCATGGAGGCGTGTTCGGCCAGATAGCTGCCCATACCGGCCGTAACAGGTCCCCCGGCGCAGCCCCGCAGGAGGAAGAACACCACCGCGGCAAGGACGGCAAAGGTGACAAGCCGCTTGAGCCATTTGAACCACTTGGGCCGCTTTTTGGGGACAGAGATCTTCTTGGGCGGGGTTTTGCTGGGGGCTTCTGGTTTGGCGGGGGCGGCTACGCCGCCTTTGGTTTCCTTGTTTTCCATAGATATCTCCTTTGTGGGGCCGGACAGGGAGTCCGGACGCCCGGTTTCTATTCTATGTATGCGCCAAAGCCGCGCAGGGGGCGGTCTTGGCGGATATACCCCGTTGAAGCAGGGCCAGCCGGCGTCTCAGAGTGGTTCTGAACGGCTCCGTGCTCTGGGAGAGCAGGGCGCGGACCAGTATGGGGCCGGCGGTGGAGAGGAGCAGCTGGATGGACGCCTCCAGGTCGCCTTCCTCCCGCAGATCCAGGAGCTCTGGGTCCACCATGGCGTACAGGCGGCCGGCGTGACAGCCGGACGGTTTTTCCCGCAGGAACAGATCCAGCTGGAGGTGCTGGTTCAGCCGGAGGATGGACAGCAGATCCTGGTACTCCGGCAGTCCAGCACGGCTGACGGCCAGGTCAAACAGGCGGATCAGCGCGGCGAAAGGATCCCCCTGTGTCTCGCCCAGCAGCGTGCAGATGAGATCCCGGATCTGCTGCCCGTAGAGGGAGATCAGGTAGAGAAACAGATCCTCCTTGTCAGAGAAGTACATATAAAAGCTGCCCCGGGAGATGCCGGCGGCATGGACGATGCGGTTGATGGAGGCATCCCCGAAGGGGACCCGCGCGAATTCGCTCCGCGCGGCGCCGAGAAGCGTGGTACGCTTCTCGGATGGCAGATTGAAAAAGGTACGCTTGGGCACGGCGCTCCCCCCTGTTCCACAGGATATGACAAGCTGTCACATATGATAGAGGACAATCAGAATGCTGTCAACCCGGCAGAGGGCATTGTTCAAAATTTTTTTACGAATCCGCCTTCCCAACAGAGATCATACCCCTTCTACCAGGTGGAAGGTCAAGAGGATTCGCGGAGAAAAATCCGGTTATTATAATACGATAGGAATTCAAAAAAGAAGTACAAGAAAGGGTTAAATTTTTATTAAATTTACAGGAGGCAAAAACGCCCCCGCCGGAGGGGATACCCTCCAGCGGGGGAAAAGACGGCGTCAGCGGGGCGTTCTGATAGAAATTTAGCTGGATTTCCGGGGACAGCTGCTTCTGTGTCTCCTCCATGTTATGGCCTGTTTTGCCGGAAGGCGGCCTGGAAGAGAAGGTAATCCTGCTCCAGCTTGGGCAGGAGGGGATAGGAGCCCTGGTGGATGATCCAGTCCACCACCACCCCCCGGAAGTGGCGGAAGAGGAAATCGGCCATCCACTCCGGGGACTGACCGGAGGACAGGGGGGTGTCCGCCATCAGCTCCGCCAGGCAGCCGCGCATACAGCGCAGGGTGAACCGGCTGGCGTCAATGGACCGGGAGTCGGGGGAGCCCAGCCGCTGCTGGTAGTAGCGGGCCAGCAGCTCCCACCCCAGCCGCTCCATAAAGGCGGCGTAATTGGACAGCAGCAGCCACAGCCGCTGGGCGGGGGGCTCGCCCTCGCGGCCGGCCATGGCCTGCTCCATATAGACGTCCAAAGGGGCGAAGCCCCGCAGGAGCATCTCTTCTTTCGATTTAAAGTGGTGGTAAAAGGCGCCGGTGGTGATACCGGCCCTGTGGCAGATATCCCGCACAGACACCTTGTCAAAGCTGCTGCCCCGGAAGAGCTCCATAGCCGCGTGGAGGATGGCCTGTTCCGTCTGGCGGGCCTGCTCCCGCCGCCGCTGGGCATAATCCATACCAAATACCGCCTTTCTGCTTGACATGGAAGGGGCCGGACCGTATAATAGTCGCATAACGATGTTATGTCATTGGGCATATTATAGGCTGAGAGGATGGAATTGTCAATGGAGGAGCCCTGTTTTGCGCATAATCCGCAGAAAATCGCACTTTTGACCGACTCATGCGCCGATCTCAGCGAAGCGCTGCGGGCGGGAAAGCCAATCTTTACCCTGCCCCTGAAGATCCGCTGCGGGGATGGAGAATTTTCCGACGGCGTGGATATTTTTGTCGGCGATATCTACGCCCGGCAGGCGGCGGGAGAGCTGCCCCAGACCTCTCTGCCGGACGGCGGATCGGTAAAGGAGACTTTGGATCAAATCGCCGCCCTGGGGTATGAGAAGGTGCTGGCCATCCACCTGTCCAGCGGCCTGTCCGGCACGTACAACATGGTTCGGGTCCAGGGCCGGGCCAGGGACGATATGGAGGTTGTGGTCTTCGACTCCCTCAGCGGCAGTCTGGGCATGGGGGCGGTGATCCTCCAGGTGTGGGAGGAGATCCAGGCCGGCGCCCAGTGGAAGGCCCTCGTGGAGGAGCGGGTGCCCTTTTTGCTCCAAAACACCTTCCCCTATTTCTCGGTGGACACCTTGGAATACCTGCAAAAGGGGGGGCGGATTGGCAAGATCGCGGCCTTTGCGGGGACCATGCTGAACATCAAGCCTCTGGTGGGCTTTGCCAAGGACGGCCAGCTGGCCAGCGTGGCCAAGGTCCGGGGCCGCAAGGCGGTGCAGAGCAAGCTGCTGGACCTGGTCCGGGCCAACTTCCAGGAGGGCAGGCGCTATAACCTGGCGGTGGCCAACGGCGGCGCGCCGGAGGAAATGGAGGAGCTGGCCGCAAAAATGCAGGCCGAATTTCCCAACTATGAGCACCTCTGGCGGGGAGAGATTGACGCCACCCTCAGCGTCTATATCAGCACCGGCGTACTGGGCGCGGGGATCCAGTTTGTGGATTGACCTGTGTACAGGCTCAAGCTGGAAAAAGCCGTACCCATAGGAGCAAAAACGGGAGCCGGGCATCGCCCGGCTCCCGTTCTATTTCTGTTCAGCGGCTCAGCGATCCCACTTTTCGATAAGCAGGCGCAGCTGCTCGGCGAACTTGGCCAAGTCCTTGTTGGCGCCGCCCCGGTTGTGGGCGATGACCTCCAGCAGCCGGCGGCCGTTTTCCTCCAGGCGGCGGTAGGCCGGGGAGGCGGAGTCGGACACGTGGACCGGCTTGGGCTCCAGCACGATACCTGGGGCGATCATCTTGCCGGTGAGCAGGTCGTAGACCTCCTCATAGTTGGCGGAGTGGGCGGAGATGCCCCGGTCCCGCAGGGTCTGGGCGTAAATCTCCGTCACCTTGGCCTCGCCGTGGACCACAAAGACCTCCCGGGGCTTGGGGTCGAAGTGGTCAATCCAGCGCAGCAGGCCGTCCCGGTCGGCGTGGGAGGACAGGCCGTGGAAATTGACAATTTTCGCCCGGACGGCAATCTCCTCCCCAAAGAGCTTGACGCTGTGTACCCCGTCCAGCAGGCGGCGGCCCAGAGTGCCCTCCCCCTGGTAGCCCACAAAGACCACCGTACACTGCTCTCTCCAGAGGTTGTGCTTGAGGTGGTGGCGGATGCGGCCGGCGTCGCACATACCGGAGGCGGAGATGATCACTTTGGGGGTGCTGTCCATATTCAAGGTTCTGGACTCCTCGCTGCTCTCGGTGATGTTCAGGTTGGGGAACTGGAAGAGGGCGCCGCCCTTCAGGGCCTCAATGGCCTCCTCATCCAGATAGCCCCGCAGGTCGCCGGAGAAGATCTTCGTGGCCTCGCTGGCCAGGGGGGAGTCTACATAGACGGGGAAGTTGGGCACCGACTTGACCATGCCATGGGCCTTCATCTCCCGGATGAAGTACAAAAGCTCCTGGGTGCGGCCCACAGCAAAGGAGGGAATCACCACGTTGCCCCCCCGGCCCAGGGTCTCGTCAATGATAGCGGCCAGGTCGGCGGTGTAGTCCGCGTCAGGGCGTACGTCATGGTTGCGGTCGCCGTAGGTGCTCTCGGTGAGGACGTAGTCCGCCTCCTTGATGTAGCTGGGGTCCCGGATGATGGGCTGGTCCTTGTTGCCGATGTCGCCGGAGAAGACCAGCTTGCGGGTCTCCCCCTCCTCGGTGAGCCACACCTCTGCGCTGGCGGAACCCAGCAGATGGCCCGCGTCGGTAAAGCGGACTTTGATGCCCGGTTCAATCTCCAGGATCTCGCCGTACTCACAGGTGACCAGATGCTCCAGGGCGGCCTCCGCGTCCGCCACGGTGTAGAGCGGCTCCACCATCTCCTTGCCGGCGCGCTTGCCCTTCTGGTTCTGCCACTGGGCGTCGCTCTCCTGGATGTGGGCGGAGTCCCGCAGCATAATAGACAGGAGCTGGCCCGTCAGGCGGGTGCAGTAGATGTTGCCCTGAAATCCCTGCCGCACCAGCAGGGGGATGCGGCCGGAGTGGTCGATGTGGGCGTGGGTGACGATAACGTCGCTGATATAGCTGGGGGTAAAGTCCAGCTCCGTGTTGTCCCGCTCATCCCGGCCCTGCTGAAGTCCGCAGTCGACCAGGACCTTTGTCCCGTTGCATTCAAAACAGTGGCAGCTGCCGGTAACGGCCTTGGCTGCGCCGAAAAACGTAAGTTTCATGCCCCTGCCTCCTTGTATCATTTGTACAAGAATAATTGTACTATATCTGCCGCGGCTTGTCAAATATGTAGCATGGAAATTATGCCTGCCGGAAAATTTCTACGTTTATCGGGAAAATGCGCCTGTTCTCCGCCAGGCACCTTAGAGTCTGTTTTCAAACAAGGCCTAAGGCTCCGGATAGTACCGGCTCTTGGGGGGCAGGAGCAGGGCGGCCAGCAGATACAGCCACAGGGACAGGCCCTTGAAGCAGACCAGAAGCACCAGAGCGGCGCGGGCTAGGACGGGGTCGATACAAAAGCGCTCGGCGATGCCGCCGCACACGCCGAACAGGATGGCGTCAGGCCCCCGGGTGCGGTATAGCTTTCGATTCATAACGATTCCTCCTCAAATCAGACAGGGGATGTTTGTTGAACATATGGTAGCATACCGGAGTGAAAAGAACCTTTTTTTGTGCTAAAGAAAAGATTAAATTCTGTTAAAAGGAGGGGGAAGAAAATCGGAGGACGCCGGCCCGGCGTCCTCCGATTCTTATCTGTCTGTTTCTAAGGTGAAGTCCTCCTCGTCCAGGCGGCTGAGGTCTAGGACGGCGGGGCGGGGGGGAACCCGCTTGAGGGGGTCGTACCGGAAAGCGCGGCAGTGGCCAGCGGCCTCCACCACACCCTTTTTCTGACACAGGATGGAGCTCCCCTCCAGCTGGGCGCCCCTGGCGCAGTAGGCGCACCGGGGCTCGATATCTTTTTTAAACAGCATGGCGGCGGCCCTCCCCTAAAATTATTGTATTGATTATATCACACCGGACCGGTTGTGAACAGGTTTTTTTCGCAGGGCGGCGGCGGTGAGGAGGAGGAAGAGCAGGAAAGTTACCCAGGCGGACACGGTGGACAGGGTGAGGGTGGTGTGGAAGTCCAAACCGGCCAGATCGTCCACCTGCTCGGCCAGGAGGGAGGAAACCGGCGCCCCCAGAGGGAACAGCCGCACCAGTAAGGCGGTAAAGCCGGCGGCAAAGAGGCCCTGGAGGAATTTCCCGCCCAGGTAGGTGCGCACGGAAAGGCCGCTCCCCCCTAAAAAGGAGAGCACCTGGCAGTGGACGGAGATGCCGGCCCAGCCCAGCATGAAGGCGGCCATGGACAGCCGGCCGGTGAGGCTGCCCTCGCCGGAGAGGGTCCATACGCCGGTGGTCAGCTCCAGCACGCCGGTGAGCAGCCGCTCCGCCCAGGTGCGATCAAAGCCCAGGGGGGAGAGAAGATTGCCAGCCAGAGTGGCCAGGCCAGGCAGCAGGCCGGTGAGGACCAGCAGCCGGACCACCACCGTAAAAAAGACCACAAAAGCGCAGATATTCAGGGCGGAGAAAAAGGAGTTTTTGATGCACTCGGTAAAGGCGGCGGAAAACCGCCTGGCCTGAAACTGGGGACGGCTTCCAGGGGCGGATCCGCCCCCGTCCTCCCCCGCCCGGTAGAAGCGGAAGAGCATCCCCACGCACACCGAGGCGGCGGCATGGGCCAGATAGAGGATGAGGCCCGCCCGGCCGCTGGCGAAGATCCCCGCCCCCACCACGCCCAGAATAAAGGCAGGGCCGGAGTTGTTGCAGAAGGAGAGGAGCCGCTCCGCCTCGGTCTTGGTACACATTCCCTTTTCATACAGGCCGATGGCGGTTTTGGCGCCCACGGGATAGCCGCCCACAAAGCCCAGGGCGAAGGCGGAGGCGCAGGCCCCGCCAACGTTGAAGAGGGGGCGCATGATCCCCTCCAGCAGACGGCCCAAAGCCCCCGCAAGACCCAGCTCCACCACCAGGGAGGAGAGAACAAAAAAGGGAAAGAGGGACGGGATAATGACATTATAGCACAGGGCCAGCCCGCTCTTGGCGGCCTCCATGGTGTCCCTGGGGTAGAGCATCAGGGCCAGGGCGGCGCACAGCAGGGCAAAGCCCAGAATCATGTCCCGTACCCAGGGTTTACCCAGCAGTCGTGACAATCCATCTCACCTCCACACAGGAACACTATGCTCCGGAGAAGGAAACTATGCCGGCTACTGGACCCGCCTCCCGGTGCGATCCCGGAGAAAGGCGGCGAACGCCAAAATCAGCAGTACGAAGACAGACACCCCGTCCCACAGGTCAAAGATGGGCTCGGCAATGAGCCTTGACAGTGCCGCGTTGATAAAAAACAAGAGGAGGAGGGAGAGGAAAAGGGCGGTCCCCAGGGCGGCGAAGGGCCTGGTCCGCCCCAGCCAGCAGAACATCCCGGCGATGAGCCACAGAAACAGCAGAGAGAGAACCGCCATGACGGCGCCGATAGAGAAGACCGCCCCCACGCCGGTGAGGCAGCTGAGCAGCAGCAAAAAGGGGAGGAGAAAGAGGGTGAGCGCGGCCAGACTGCCCTGGATTCCCCGGACGCCCCACGCAATGCTGGGGAGGACGACAGCCCACCCAAAGACCATGGCGCTGACGGGAATAGGGGACCAGGTCAGACCGCCGGACAGGGCGAGATCGCAGATCAGGCACACAAAAATCCCAGTCAAAACCGCGGCGGAGAAAAGGATCGAAATCAGCCTGCGGACCGGTGGGCGGGCCCGCCGCCTCTCCTGGGGCGGGGGAGGAGGCATTTCCACTGGCACTCTGGGGGCTTTTGTTCCACGGAGCAGCTCGTCCCCTGTAAGATCCAGAATCTGGCACAGGTCCAGCATAATAGAGGGATCCGGCAGACATTTCCCCGTCTCCCACTTTGATACGGCCTGATCCGTAATACCCAGTTGTTCGGCCAGCTGAGCCTGGGTCAGATGCTTTTCCTTCCGGCATTGAGCAATCAGCCGGCCAACGTCGCTTTGATCCATTTCACAACGCTCCTTTCTCTCTAAACCTATACCAGACAGCCCCTTTTTTCCAGCAACCACAGGTTGAATCGGGACTCAACCTGTGGTTGGGGAGGCTGAAAAGGCGTTATGGCGTCTGCGGGAGGTCCTCCACCAGGGCGATGAAATAGGCTGCCGTCTCCGCGGGAATTTCCACCGCGGAGAGGGTGTGCTCACTCTGATTATGGTAGCGTGCCAGATACAGGGCGCCGTCCAGGATAAAAAAGCGGTCGCCCCGGAAGTAGATGGCGCCGCCGGTGGGGGCCTGGACACAGTCGAAGGCATCCCAGTCCAGGCGGCGGAAGGTCTGGCCATCGACCTCATATTCCTCCCCGGTGAAGGACAGGCCGCTGGGCCACAGGTCCCCGTAAAAGCCAGCCTGATAGGCTGTGCCGCCAATGATAACCTCGCTGGGCTGGAGAGGCAAGAGCTGGCTGAGCTCCACGCAGCCTGACAGAAAAACCAGCGCCGGAACGGCGAGAAGCGCTGCGGCGTTCCCTTTTTTTACAAGATCTCCCCCTGTCTTCCGGAAACCAGCTCTATTGTAGCACGGCCCTTGCCCCGGTTCAAGGACAAAAAGATCCCGGTTTCATAAGAAACCGGGATCTTTTTCAAACCTCTGGCATATAGCCGGCGGGGTCCACCGGCTGCCCATCCAGATACATGGAGAAATGGAGATGAGCGGCCTGGGCGCTCTCCGCAATGGCGGTTTCGCCCACGGAGGCAATCACGTCTCCCGCCCGTACGGCATCCCCCACCTCCACCTGGGGCTGAGCCATCAGGTTGGCGTATACGCTGACCATGCCGCCGCCGTGGGTGATGGTGACGGTGGTGCCCATGAGGTCGTCCTGCTCCACGGCGGATACGGTGCCGTTGGCGGTGGCCATCACCGGGGTGCCGGGAGAGGCGGCCAGATCCACCCCGTCGTGGGTGCGCCAATCCCCCATGGTCTCACTGTAGGCGAGGGTCTCCACGCTGTAGGGGTGAATGGTCTCCCCCTTCAGCGGCCAGGTAAAGAAGGAGGGCAGGGTGTCCGGCTGGGGGGTGGGTTCCGGGGCGGCGGTGGGCGCGGGGGAGGCCGCCGCCGTCAGGGCGGGTTTGGGAGTGGCCGCTGGCGGCGCGGTGGACGGCATCACCGGCGTGGGCGGAGCCGTCACCGCGGGACACGCGGGGGGAACGCTGTGTTCCGGCGCGGGAGTGACGGTGACTGAGACATAGCCGGATACCGGCTGCTCCGGCTGGGGCGCGGAGAGGGTGGATACCAGATAATAGCCCGAAATTCCTATTGCGGCGACGCAGAGGAAAAGGACTATGTAGAAGCCCTTTTCCGCCATAAAATCGCCAAAGCGATTGCCAAATGACTGTTTCATTGCATTAGCACCTCCGAGCCTATTGTGGTCAGGCCGGGCGGTGTTTATACACGGCTGCGGAAGATTTTTTCCCGGGGCGGCGGGGCGGGGCTCAGCAGCCGGGGGAACACAAAACCAGCGCCCCCCCGCAGGCGCAGCGGTAGCGCTCCGGGTGGCGGGTGAGGTTGGAAGCCCGCATCCGGGGGAAGATCCGGCCGCAGGCATCACAGCGCAGCAGGTAGCGTGCCGGCTTGCCGCCGGTGGGGCCCAGGGCCTGGGGCGGGGAGAGGCGGCTGATCTGGTAGCCGTAGGCGGCGTTCATCCGCTGGGCGTAGTGTTTCCACCGGGGGCCGTGGTTGCGGCAGCCGGGGCAGGTGTGGAGGATTTCGTGGGCCAGCGTCTGGCGGCAGGCCTGCTCCGGGGCGTCCAGCAGCCGGGCGGTGAGCTCAATGGTAAACCGCCCGTCTTTGCAGATACAGCACCCAAACCGGGTGACTGCCCGGCGGTTCACCGCCACATGGGGGTCGATCTGGCTGGAGACGGGAATGCCCAGCGCCCTGGCCTGGGCCAGAACCGCCTGCAAAAGCCGGTCAAAGTCGTTCAAAAGGACTCGCTCCTTCCGTGGGGATAGAAAAAAGGGTTCGACAGCCTGAGGGGACACAGGTTTCCCTGTGTCCCCTCAGCACTAGCAGACCCTAGTCAAGAGATTGGGCGGCGAGCGCTGCGCCCTGTCCGGTAACGCCATAAAAAGCGTACTCCTCCAAAGGGAGGGGGGAGGCGGCCAGCAGCGCCCGGCTCTGGTCCAGATACTCCAGGGGAAAGCGGACGGAGATGCCGCAGCCCCTGGAGATCTCCCGCAGGACAGGCATAATCTGAAAGGGGACCTTGCCCTTGAGGTAGCCCTGGGCCTGAATGGCGCCGTTGGCAGAGGCAAAGGTAATGACGCAGTAGTCCATTATACGGTGATGACCTTTCCGGCCTCCTGCATCTTGGTGACGATGTCGTACATATTGCTCACCGTGCCCACGGCCAGCTGATCGGCAATGTGGTAGAAGTTGAGGCAGGTGCCGCACACCAGAATTTCCACGCCCTTGTCCGCCAGAGCTTTCAGATGCTCCGCCACCTGCTCGTCCCCGGCGGGGAGCTTGACGCCGGCGTTCATAAAGAGGATGGAGCGGGGCAGATCGTCAGACTGGGCCAGGGTGTAGAAAAACATCCGCATCAGGTTGGTGCCCAGCTCCCGGTCGCCGGAGCCGATGATGTCCCGGCCCACGAAGACGGCGTAGCCCAGCTTGGGCAGGGGGGGGGAGTCCGCCGCCGCCTCACAGGCGGGACAGGCCTGGGCGTTTTTGGTGAAGGCCAGGCGGTATACCCCGGCGTCCTCAGTGACGGCGGCGTCGTACCCCTGGTTGCCGGCCAGGCGCTGGAGGTTGCCCACGGCGGTGGTGTTGTCCACCAGGATGGTGAAATCACTCTCCCCGGCGGAAATGGCCTCTTTGGCCATCATAACAGGCATGGGACAGGCTTTTCCCTTGGCGTCAATCGTTCTGGACATAGCAGATTCGCCTCATTTCTTAAATCAGTATCAGTCATTCGGGCCCAAACCCAGCTCCAGCCGTCCGGCTGGAAAAGCAGGCTGCGCCAATACAACCCGATTATAAATTTGCCCCATAAAACTGTCAACCAGGGAAGGACATCCGGCAGGCGGACCGGCGGTGGGATGGGGAGGAAAAGCGGGACGTTTGTGCCGGTTTTCGTCCGAACAGTAATTTTTCATCCCTTTATAATAGTATTCAATAGGAAGGGGCGGAAGCGCCGATAAAGAAGTGCGGGAAGAGAACCAGGGATGTGGAGGGCGGAAAAAAGGGAAAAACAGGCTCCGTCAACAGGAGAACCGGTATGTCGCCTACGAATTTTCTTGACAGAGCGCCCCCTTGGCTCTAAAATAGATTAGGTACGTTTTTTGAAAGACGAGAGGGGTAGTTTTTCAATTATTGTCCCAATGATGCAACGATTATGGAAAACCATCTGCGCGGGGGAAACCCGCGGGTAAAACAAAAAGAAACGGAGGTGTGTTCAAACCTTGATTCCGATTGGTGTATGTGTGATTGCAGTCGCAATCGCGGCTGTAATCTGCTTTTTGGCCGGTGTTATGTGGCGCAAGTCCGTGGCGGAGAAGGAGATCTCCAGTGCCGAGGAGGAGGCCAAGCGCATTATTAACGAGGCCATCAAGGGCGCCGAGAGCAAGAAGCGGGAGGCGCTGGTAGAGGCCAAGGAGGAGATCCTTCAGGCCAGAAACGAGTACGAGCGGGAGGTCAAGGAGCGCCGGGCGGACCAGCAGAAGCAGGAGCGCCGGCTCCAGCAGAAGGAAGAGAACCTGGACCGCAAAACCGAGAACATTGAGAAGAAAGAGGAGCTGCTGCAAAACCGCCTGGCGGAGCTGGAACGGGTCCGGGAGGAAGCGGACACGATCAAACAGACCCAGATGGAGGTATTGGAGCGGATTTCCGGCCTGACCGCCGAGGAGGCCAAGGTTTATCTGATCAACCAGATTGAGGCCGACGTGACCCACGAGGCCGCCATGAAGGTAAAGGAGATTGAGACCCGCTACAAGGAGGAGGCCGACACCCGGGCCAAGGAGATTCTCTCTCTGGCCATTCAGCGCTGCGCCGCCGACCATGTGGCCGAGGCCACTGTCTCCGTGGTTCCCCTGCCAAACGATGAGATGAAGGGCCGCATTATCGGCCGGGAAGGCCGCAACATCCGCACGCTGGAGACGCTGACCGGCGTGGATCTGATTATCGACGACACGCCGGAGGCCATTACGGTGTCCTGCTTCGACCCGGTGCGCCGGGAGATCGCCCGCATCGCCCTGGAGAAGCTGATCCAGGACGGGCGCATCCACCCCGCCCGCATTGAGGAGATGGTGGAAAAGGCCAAGCGGGAGGTGGACGCCACCATCAAGGCCGAGGGCGAGCGGGCCATCTTCGAGACCAACGTCCACGGCCTGCACCCCGAGCTGGTCAAGCTGCTGGGCCGGATGAAGTACCGCACCAGCTACGGACAGAACGTGCTCAACCACTCCATTGAGGTGTCCCATCTGGCGGGCCTGCTGGCCGCGGAGATCGGTGCCAACGTGAACGAGGCCAAGCGGGCCGGCCTGCTCCACGACCTGGGCAAGTCCATTGACCACGAGGTGGAGGGCTCCCACGTCCAGATCGGCGTGGAGCTGGCCCGGAAGTACCGGGAGAACGAGAACGTCATCCACGCGGTGGAGGCCCACCACAACGATGTGGAGCCCCGCACGGTGGTGGCCTGCCTGGTGCAGGCGGCAGACGCTGTCTCCGCCGCCCGGCCCGGCGCCCGGCGGGAGAATCTGGAGAACTATATCAAGCGTCTGGAGAAGCTGGAGGAAGTCACCTCCTCCTTCCACGGGGTGGAGAAGGCCTTTGCCATCCAGGCCGGCCGGGAAGTGCGCATCATGGTCAAGCCCGAGCAGGTGGGCGAGGACCAAATGGTGCTGCTGGCCCGGGAGATTGCCAAGAAGATCGAGGACGAGCTGGAATACCCCGGCCAGATCAAGGTGAACATGATCCGGGAGACCAAGGTTGTGGAGTACGCGAAATAACCGCCCTCCCAAGGCGAAGTGGAACGGCCGCCCCGGCGAAAGCCGGGGCGGCCGTTTTAAGAACCTGTACGCGGCGGCTGTGAATGCAGGTTCTGAGAAGCGATAGCAAATCGGGAAAGGAGGCGCCTATGAAGCGCGGAGAGGAGTACACAGACAGGTACGGCTACGAGGACGAGAAGGGAAATGAGGAAGAGGAGCCCAAGGCGTCCCCCATGAGCCAGAGCTTTTACAGCTGGCTCCAGGCGGTTGTGCCGGTGATGATCGTTGTCATCCTGGGCTTTACCTTTCTGGGCCGGCTGACGCCGGTGGACGGCGATTCCATGTACCCCACCCTTCACAGCGGGGACCTGATGCTGGTGCAGCGCATCGGCTACACCCCGAAGCAGGGGGATGTGGTGGTGCTGACCAAGGAGTTCGACCAGGTGACCGGCCCCATTGTGAAGCGGGTGGTGGCCGTGGGGGGGCAGCGCGTGGAGATCGACTACGGGGAGAGCGTCATCTACGTGGACGGACAGCCCCTGGAGGAGGACTATATCAACGGCCCCATGGAGCAGAAGTTCTGGCAGACCACCCGTACCCTCACCGTGCCGGAGGGGGAGCTTTTTGTGGTGGGGGACAACCGCAACGTATCCAACGACAGCCGCAACCCCAGCCTGGGGACGGTGGACGCCCGCTATGTGCTGGGCCGGGCTACCCTGGTAATCTTCCCCCTCCACCGGCTCAGGGGGATTTTGTAACAATCCGTATTCAACAAGGTTCCGAGAAGGAGGTGAAGGGGCCATGGACGCCCTGGTGGGGCCCATTGTGAAGTGGGCCGGAGGAAAGCGGCAGCTGCTGCCGGAGATCCTTCCCCTGATTGACAGGGACTGCACCACTTATGTGGAGCCCTTCCTGGGGGGCGGCGCGGTGCTGTTCCAGCTGCAGCCGGAGAAAGCCATTATCAACGACTATAACGGGGAGCTGATGAACGTTTACCGGGTGGTGCGGGACTGTCCGGAGGCGCTCATCCAGCGGCTGGAGGAGCACAGGGCCGCCAGCTGCGCGGACTATTTCTACCAGATCCGCGCCATGGATCGGGAGGCGGATTATGCCCGGATGTCCCCGGTGGAACGGGCGGCGCGGGTCATATATCTGAATAAAACCTGCTATAATGGACTTTACAGGGTGAACGGCGCGGGGCAGTTCAACGCGCCTTATGGCAGATACAAGTCCCCCAGAATTGTCAACGCCCCGGTAATCCGGGCCATGTCCCGGTATCTGGGGAAGAAGGGCATTAAAATGATGCAGGGGGACTACCGGGAGGCGCTGAAGGGCCTGCGCCGGGGGGCCTTTGTCTATCTGGACCCGCCCTATATGCCCCTGTCCTCCTCCGCCTCCTTCACAGGGTACACGGACAGCGGCTTTGACTACGATCAGCAGGTGGCCCTGAAGCGGGAGTGCGACAAGCTCCGGGCCAGGAACATCCCCTTCCTCCAGTCCAACTCCGACTGTCCGGCCATCCGGGACCTGTACCAGGATTATGAGATCCGTACCGTGCGGGCGAAACGGACCATCAACAGCGACAAGGCCAAACGGGGGGAAATCAATGAGGTGTTGATCCGCTATGTCCCAGACAAAGGATAGCCTGTCCGCCAATCAGGCGTGGGCCGCATTATTGGAGAAATATCCCATCCGGGAGGAGATCGGCCAAAAAGGGTATTTCCGTATCAAGGCCAGCCAGATTAAGGAATTCCGGGAGCCCCGGCTTATGGCCAAGTGGGACAGCTCTGACGCGCTGCCGGAGGTGCTGCAGAAAAACCGCATCAACCTGCTGCCGGACAGCCGCAGCTCCTACGTGCTGGGCAATTTCCTGCTGTACCAGCCCATCCCCGAGCTGGAGGAGCCGGTCACCCGGATGAGCCGGATCCGCCTGCCGGAATTTGAGACCATTGATGCGGAAAACATTGGCTCAGAGGCCAACGCCATCCATGTGCTGGTGCTGTCCGGCATTCTGGACGAATTTTTGGGTACGCGGGGGAGCGCCGCCACCTTCAACGGCCGGATGGGCACCGGGGAATTCGATTTTCGGGTGGACACCTGCTCCGGCGCGCCCCAGTGGATCCACGTCCGCCACGCCCAGTGTGAGATCGACGGCGGCTTTGAAAATGAGGACTGCGTGGTCATTCTGGAGGCCAAAAACGTGGTGCATGGAGATTTCCACATCCGGCAGCTGTACTACCCCTACCGGCTGTGGAGCACGCGGGTGAAAAAGCCCATCCGGCTGGTGTTCTGCGTGTACTCCAACCAGATTTACCGGCTGTTTGAGTACCGGTTCCGCACACTGGAAGACTACTCCTCCATTGAGCTGGTGCGCAGCCGGAACTACTCCTTACAGGATACCAGAATTACTCTGGAGGACCTGCGCCAGGTGCGGGCGGCCACGCCGGTTGTCACCGACGACAACGCCCAAAGCACCCGCATCCCCTTCCTCCAGGCCAACTCCATGGCGCGGATCATCTCCCTGCTGGAGCATTTATTCGAAACGCCCATGACCAAGCAGCAGATCGCGGCGCTGATGGACTTTGAGCCCCGGCAGTCCGACTATTACTTCAACGCCGGGCGGTATCTGGGCCTCTTCGAGAGCCGCAGGGAGGACGGCCAGAGCGTGGTCTCCCTGACCAGGCTGGGCAGCCGGGTGTTCCGCCTGAACTACAGACAGCGGCAGCTCAAGCTGGTGGAGCTGATGCTGGGCCACCGGATCTTTGCCGACCTCTTCGACAGGGCGCTGTCGCTGGGGAGCCTCCCGGACCGGGGGGAGATCGGGGCGAAGATGCGGGAATACCAGGTGTGCGGCGAGAATTTGGTGGACCGGCGCGCCAGCAGCGTGTACGGCTGGCTGCGGTGGATGTTTCAGCTGACCAAGCTGTGAGAACCTGCATTCACAACCGTGGAAGGCTGTCCGGCGGGGCCCTTGCCGCCCCGCAGCGGCCGCGGATTTTGTGAGACAGATATGCGCGGACGCTTTTCCGCCGTTGCATTCTTTGGGCCTTTGGTGTAAAATAGGGAACAATATAGGGGCTTTTTTATTACAATATAAGGGGGAGTCTGCATGGACGGGCGAGTACAGGAGATCCTGGGTCAGACAAAGGCGGCGGCCTCCGCCGCGGCGGAGACAGCGGGGACAGCGGTGCGCAGCGCCGGCCAGCGGGTGGGCGAGATGGTAGAGGTAGCCGGCCTGAAGGTGCAGCGCTTTGAGCTGGAGAGCCAGATCCGCACCCTGTACCAGCAGGTGGGCCGCACGGTGTACGACGCGCTTCAGAGCGGGGAGGACCGGTCCGCCGAGCTGGAGGTGCTGATGGAGCAGCTGGACGAAAAGACAGCGGCCAGCGCCGCCCTGAGCGAGCAGCTGGACGAGATGCGGGGCGCCAAGCTCTGCCCGGCCTGCCAGACAGTGTGCGGCTGGGAGGACCGGTATTGCAGGCAGTGCGGCGCCGCCCTGTAGACAAAGAGGACAGACACAGCACAGCGGGGCGCAGGACGTGACAGCCGTCCGGCGTCCCGCGCCGCCCAAAAAAGAAATATACGAGGAGGAACGTACTGTGAACAATACATTCCAGGAATATCAGGCCAGCGCCGCCTATATCAAGGAGAAAATCGGGGCCTTTACCCCCAAGGTGGCCATGGTGCTGGGCTCCGGCCTGGGCTCCATGGGGGACCTGGTGGAGGACCCTGTCGTGGTACCCTATCAGGAGATCCCTCACTTCAAGGCGTCTACCGCCCCCGGGCACAAGGGCCAGCTGGTGTTCGGAAGAATGGAGGGCCGGCCGGTGGCGGTGATGCAGGGCCGGATCCACCACTACGAGGGCTACAGCTATGAGGAGGTGTCCTACGCCGTGCGGGTGCTGCGCCTGCTGGGGTGCGACACCTTGGTGGTCACAAACGCCGCCGGCTGCGTCAATATGGCGTGGAAGGCCGGGGACCTGATGCTCATCACCGACCACATCAAAATTTTTATGGAGTCCCCGCTGCGGGGGCAGAATATACCGGAGTTTGGGGTGCGCTTCCCCGACGCCTCCAAGCTGTATACCCCCGAATTGCAGGACGTGGCCCGGGAGAGCGCCAAATCTTTGGGCATTGAGCTGCGGGAGGGCGTGTATATGTACTTCCCCGGCCCCCAGTACGAGACGCCGGCAGAGGTCCGCTTTGCCCGCGTGGCCGGGGCGGACGCCTGCGGTATGTCCACCGCGCCGGAGGTTATCACCGCGGGCCACTGCGGCATGAGAGTGCTGGGCTTTACCCTGCTGTCCAATATGGCGGCGGGGATTCTGAACCAGCCCCTCAGTGAGGAAGAGGTATTGCAGGCGGGCGAGGCGTGCCGGGACAAGTTCTCACGCCTGGTGCTGGAGTGCCTGAAGAAGCTGTAAAGGGGAAGCGGGATGAAAACGCTGATATCCAATGTCCGTGCCGTGCTCATGGACGGAGAGGGCACAGTCCTCTCCAGCGCCTTTGTAGCGGTGCAGGGGGATAAAATCGACTATGTAGGGATCCAGCGCCCTCAGGGGAGCTTTGAGCGGGAGATCGACGGGGAGGGCAACGTGCTGCTGCCCGGCTTTGTCAACGCCCACGCCCACACCGCCATGACCGCCATGCGGGGCTATGGGGACGGGCATAATCTCCAGGACTGGCTGAACCAGTATATCTTCCCAGTGGAGGCCCGGTGGGACGGCCGGGCCATGGCCTGCTGCGCCGATCTGGGCCTGGCGGAGATGATCGCCTCCGGGGTGACCTGCATTGCCGATATGTATATGCGCACCAATGTGGTGGCCCAGCGGGTGGCCGTTTCGGGGCTGAACGCCAACCTGTGCTGCGGCGGCGTTCTCTTCGGGGAGGGCTTTGATCCGGACGCTAACTCCGACTGCGTGGCCCAGCGCGCCCTCACCGAGCAGTGGCACGGCCACAACGGGGGGCAGATCCTGGTGGACGCCTCCATCCACGGGGAGTACACCTCCCGGGCCCCCCTGTGGGAGTGGATGGCCGCCTACGCCAAGGAGCACGGCCTGGGAATGCACGTACACGTGTCCGAGACCCAGAGCGAGCACGAGGCGTGCAAGGCCCGCCACGGGGGGAAGACCCCCATTCAGATTTTGGACGAGTACGGGGTGTGGGACACCCGCGCCATTGCCGCCCACTGCGTGTGGACCACTCCGGAGGACTGGGCTATTATGGCGGAGAAGGGGATTTCCTGTATCCACAACCCCATCTCCAACCTGAAGCTGGGCTCCGGCGTGGCCCCTGTGGCCGCCATGGCAAAGGCGGGGGTCAATGTGGCCCTGGGCACTGACGGGGTGTCCTCCAACAACTGCACCGACTTTTTCGGCGACCTGAAGCTGGCCGCCATGCTCCAGAACGGGGTGAACCACGATCCCCTGGCCACCCTCCCCGCCGCCGCCCTGGCCATGGCCACCGTCAACGGCGGAAAGGCCCTGGGCCGGAAGACTGGGCGCATCGCCCCGGGGTGGGACGCGGATCTGATCCTGGTGGACTTCAACGCCCTGAACCTGACCCCCTGCCACGATGTGATCTCCAATCTGGTCTATGCCGCCCACGGCTGCAACGTGGCCATGAATATGGCCCGGGGCCAGGTCATATACCAGAATGGTGAGTTCTTCACCATCGACATCGAGCGGGTCAAACAGGAGGTGTACCGCTACGCCCTTCCCCTCCTGTTTCCAAAGTAAGGGGGAGAAGCCTTGTCCAGTCAGCAGAAAAAAAACACCTTTTTCGGCGGCGCCGCCATTCTGGCGGTGGGTGCGATTCTGGTAAAGCTCATCGGCGCGCCCTACAAAATCCTCTTGGGGAATATTCTGAGCAATGAGGCGTTTACTGACTTCAACACGGCGTACAACGTCTACAACCTGTTTCTGACCGTGTCCACCGCAGGCCTGCCGGTGGCCCTGTCCAAGACGGTGTCCGAGGCCAACGCCCTGGGCCGGCGCAACCAGGTCCACAAGGTCTTCCGGGTGGCCCTGTCCACCTTCTTTGTGCTGGGACTGGTCAGCTTTTTGTGTATGTCCGTTTTCGGCGGCCCCCTGGCCGCCGCTATGGGGGATCCGGCGGCTATCTACTGCGTCCGGGCCCTGTCTGTGTCGGTGCTGTGTGTGTGCTGTTGCTCCGCCTTTCGGGGCTACGCCCAGGGGCACTCCTATATGCTGCCCAGCAGCATCTCCCAGATCATTGAGGCCAGCTGCAAGCTGGTGTTCGGCCTGGCCCTGGCTTTCGCGGTGATCCGCTTCCTCCCCGGGGAGCCGGCCTACCGCCAGCAGATGGCGGCGGCGGGGGCGATTTTCGGCGTGTCCATCGGCAGCGTGTTCTCGGTGTTCTACCTGGCGGGGAACTTTCGAAAGACCCGCCAGATGGAGCGCCGCGCCGCCAAGGACCGGGCGGATCCCTCCGGGGTCATCCTGTCCCGGCTGCTCAAGCTGGCCATTCCCATCACCCTGGGCTCGGCGGCGGTGTCAATTGTCACCCTGATCGACACCCGGGTGGTGCTCACGTTGCTCAAGCAGATGTACACCGACCTGCCGGAGCTCATCCCTGAGGCCGCCTATGAGCAGACCAGCTTCGAAGTGGTGGAGTTCGCCGCCCGGGGACTGAAGGGCATCTATGACAAGTGTATGGCGGTGTACAATCTGCCCTCCGCCCTGATGGTGCCCCTGACGGCCAGCATTATCCCCGCGGTGTCCGCCTGCCGGGCGCGGCGGGATTTCCGGGGGGCCAGCCGCATCTCGGAGTCCGCCATGCGGGTGGGCGCGCTGCTCTGCCTGCCCATGGGGGTGGGCCTGTTCGCCCTGGGCGGCCCCATTGTGCAGCTGCTCTACCCCAACAAGCTGGATCTGGCGGTGGCGGGCCCGCTGATGTCTACCCTGGGCCTGGCGGCCATTTTTGTGTGCATTATGCTCATCTGCAACGCCATTCTTCAGGCAAACGGCATGGTCAACCTACCGGTGCTCAACGTGATCATAGGAGGCATCATCAAGGTGGTGGTGAACTACCTGCTGGTGGGCAACTATGACATCAACATCAAGGGGGCCCCGGTTGGCACCCTGTGCTGCTTCGCCTTCGTGTCCGCGATGGACCTGTTTATCATCCACCGGGTCATCCCCGCGCCTCCCCGGTTCATCAAGGTGTTCGCCAAGCCCGTTTTGGCCTCCATGCTCATGGGGGGCAGCGCCTGGGCCTGCTATGGCCTGCTGGCCCGGGTCCTGGGGGGCACCGGCCCTGCCGATCTCACCACCCTGGGCAATGCTATTGCCACCGCCTGCGCCATCGGCGCCGGTGTGGTGGTGTATCTGGTGCTGGTGCTGGCCCTGCGGGTGATCTCCAAGGAGGATCTGGACCTGATGCCCAAGGGGGACAAAATCGCCCGGATACTGCACATTCAATAAAAATTCGGAAAATGGTTGAAGTGAGAGAGAAAATATGATAGATTTTGTATATAAGCCGAATTATGGGGTAAAAGATCTGGAGGAGATTGTCCGTCTCCTCCGATCCCCCGGCGGCTGTCCCTGGGACGCGGAGCAGACCCACGAGAGCATCCGCCGCAACTTTTTAGAAGAAGCCTACGAGGCGGTGGAGGCCATTGACGAGGGCAGCCCGGACCACCTGCGGGAGGAGCTGGGGGACGTATTGCTCCAGATCGTCCTCCACGCCAGGATGGAGGAGGAGGCGGGCCGTTTCGATTTGGACGGCGTGGCGGACGGCATCTGCAAAAAGCTGATCTACCGCCACCCCCATGTCTTTGGGGATGTGAATGTCTCCGATACCGGAGAGGTGCTGTCCAACTGGGAGGCGCTCAAGCGCAGGGAGAAGGGGCAGGCCACCCATACCGACGCCCTGTCCGCCGTGGCCCGCAGCCTGCCCGCTCTGTGGCGGGCGGAGAAGGTGCAGAAGAAGGCAAGGAAGGCGGGCTTCGACTGGGACGGCGTGTCCGGCGCCCTTGACAAGCTGTCCGAGGAGCTTCAGGAGCTGCGCCAGGCGGTGGATCAGGACACCAATGTGGAGGAGGAGCTGGGCGACCTGCTCTTCTGCGCGGTAAATGTCTCCCGGTTCGTCAAGGCGGACCCGGAGGAGGTTCTTACCCAGGCGACGGACAAGTTTATCCGCCGCTTCCGGGAGGTAGAGCGTCTGGCGGCGGAGACGGGGACGCCCATGGAGGAGATGTCCCTGGCCCAGCTGGACGAGCTGTGGGAGAGGGCAAAAAAAACGTAAAGGCGATTCCCCGGCTGGGGCGGGCGCCGGCGCCGTGCCGGCGCTGCCGCTTTTTAGATTAGGCCAAGAAGAATCATTTACAGGAGGAAAAAACATGAACAAGACCGAACTGATCGCTGCCGCATCGGAAAAATCAGGCCTGTCCAAAAAGGACACCGAGACCGCCCTCACCGCGATTGTTGACGCAATCACCGCCGCTCTGGCAGAGGGGGATAAGGTGCAGCTGGTGGGCTTTGGCGGGTTTGAGGTAAAGAACCGTGCCGCGCGCATGGGCCGCAACCCCAGAACCAAAGAGGCGGTAGAGATTCCCGCGTCCAAGCTGCCGGTCTTTAAGCCTGGCAAGGCGCTGAAGGACGCGGTGGACCCCAAGTAAGAAGGTTTTACGCGGCCCTGGCGCGTAGGTTCGGGGCCGTGTTTTTTTCCCAGCGTCTGTTTGTAAGCCTGTGGAACGGCCAGGGGAAAACTTTGGGTGTCAGGTTTTCAAACAGGCGCTGAAGGAAGGAAGGAGCGCACAGAATGCGTCTGGATAAATGGCTGAAGGTGTCACGGTTGATCAAGCGGCGGACAGTGGCCAACGAGGCCTGTGACAATCAGCGGGTTTCCGCCAACGGCCGGCCGGTGAAGGCCTCCTATGACGTGAAGGAGGGGGACGTGCTGGAGCTGCGCTTTGGCGAGCGCCTGACCCGGGTGCAGGTCCTCGCCGTGGCGGAGCATGTGGGCAAGGCGGACGCCGCGGCCATGTATAAGGAGCTGTAAAACACAAACGGGCCGGTACGGATTTTTCCGTACCGGCCCGTTTGTGATGGGGCTATTTCCGACCGCCCCGGCGGGAGCCGCTGCGTTTTTCGGCGTAGCGCAGCTCACTGAGCTTGCTGTCGGAGGCCTGCATAAACTGCTTGAGGCGGTCCTCGAAGGTGGCGGGCTCCGGCGGAGACTGCCGGCGGGCGCCCATGCCGCCCCGTCCGCCGCCCTGGCGCTGGCCGCCCATGGGCCGTCCCGCAGGGCGGGGGGGAGGATCCATGGCCTTCTTAATGGAGAGATTGATCCGGCCGTTTTCGTCGATCCCGATGACCTTTACCTTGACCTCTTGTCCCTCTTTGAGGTGGTCCTTTACGTCGTTGACGTAGGAGTACGCAATCTCAGAGATGTGGACCAAGCCGGACTTATTCTCCGGCAGAGACACAAATGCGCCAAATTTTGTAATACCCGTGACTTTCCCTTCCAGGATCGAACCAACACCAAACTCCATACTGACTGCAATATCCTCCTTACAGAATTAACGGGACACACGGCCCGTCACTCGGTGAAATAGATGACCTGGTCTCCCGGGGCCACAAGTCCCAACTTGGAGCGGGCCAGATCAGCCTGGCGGTCGGGATCGCCGCTGTTTTCCACGGCGTCCTTCAGATCGGCGTTGATCTGGCGCTGCATGTCCCGCTCCGCCTCCAGCGCGGCCTTGTCGTCTCTTGCGGCGAGAATCTGGCTTTGGAGGTTGAGCAGGGCGGTGGCCGTCGCCACCAGCAGCACCAGTACCACCAGCTTGGTCAGAATCCCCGCCGGCTTGGTTTTCACATTTTTCGCGCTCATCTGTGCCGTCCCCTCTTGATCCCGCAGCCCTGGCAGACGCGGTGTCATCCATAGTTCCGGTAAGTGATCTTATTCTATACCACTTCCGGCGATAATGGAAGTTTTTTTTTGCCTGTTTCTCTATTTTTTTTGCCAGAGCCAGGGCCGCCGTCACCGGCAGCAGCGCCAGCCGGAGGAGGAGACCGGCCAGATCTGCCAGAAAATACCCCAGCTTCAGCGCCAGGGGGCTGAGGAGTAGGAAGTAGACCACCGCCCCGCCCAGCACGGCGGCCACCATATAGAACCGCAGCACGCCGCTGCCGGTTTTCAGGGCATGGAGGAAGAGGGAGAGCGTGACGGCCAGCCAGAACAGGCCGTCCAGAATGCCGCCCAGGGGTTTGAGGCGGATGCGGCAGCGCAGGACGCGGAAAACGTCGTACAGCAGCCCCACACCGGCCCCCAGGAGGAGGGCGGAGGCCAGCGCCGCCGCCTGTCCGGCGATGGACACACCCATGTCAGCGGAAGAGCCGGGCCAGGAAGCTGCCCTGGTTCTGGCGGCGCTCCTCATAGGTGAGGGAGTCGATGGTGCCGTCCACCTTCAGGTCGCCGCCGTCCAGACTGAGCTTTTCAATGTGCAGATTTTCCCCCCGGACGATGAGACAGCCCTGGGCGGTGTCCATCACAATGGTATTCTCGTCAAAGCTCTCCACCTCCTCCACGCCGGAGACTGTGAGCTGCTCCCGCTCCTCCAGAATGATGTGATGGGCCGCCTCCGGCCCGGAGCGTGTTTCGTCATAGGCCATAACCTTCCCGCCTTTCTTGCCCGTTTGTGATACCAATTCCTGACAAAACTGTTCTATTTTGCGCCGAAGCGGCGCAAAATACGTCCCATAAGAACCTGACGCGCCTTCGGCGCTATAAAAAGGGCTTCAGCCTTTTTAACAAGTTCTGGTATAAACTATATGGGACAAAGGGGGCGGGTATGCCTGGCAGTGATTGACGGCCCCGGGGATATCAGATAAAATAGAGGGACAGAGGAAAGGGGATGGGAGCGGTGCTTCGGGATCAGGTGCTGACCTATTTGAAAGAGAGGCAGGATGTTTGCTCCGGCGAGGCGATGAGCCGGGATCTGGGGGTGAGCCGGGCGGCGGTGTGGAAAGCGATTGGCGCGCTGCGGGCGGCGGGGTACGTAATCTCCTCTGCCCCCAACCGGGGGTACCGGCTGGAGCGCGCCCCTGATCTGCTGTCCGCCGGGGAGCTGGCGGGAGCCCTGTCCGACCGGCGGGTGGGGGGGACGCTGGTCTGCCTGGACAGCGTGGACTCCACAAACAGCGAGCTCAAGCGCCGGGCCATGGCGGGGGCGGAGGAGGGTCTGGTCCTTCTGGCGGACCAGCAGACCGGCGGGAGAGGCCGGAGGGGCCGGTCCTTCGTGTCGCCGCCGGGGAAGGGGCTGTACTGCTCCGCCCTGCTGCGGCCCCAGGTGGCGCTGCGGCCGCTGATGTGGCTGACCGCCTGGACGGGGGTGGCGGTGTGCGACGCGGTGGAGCGGGCCTGCGGCCTGCGGCCGGGAATCAAGTGGACCAACGACATTGTATGGAACGGGCGGAAGCTGTGCGGCATCCTCACCGAGCTGGGCATGGAAGGGGAGAGCGCCCAGCCGGAATACGTGGTGGTGGGGGCAGGTATCAACATCAGCCAGACGGAGGCGGACTTCGGGCCGGAGGTGGCCCAGGTGGCCTGCTCCTTGGGCCAGATAGTGCCCCATCCCCCCCGTCGGGCGGCGCTGGCTGAAGCGCTCATTACCGCCCTGGACGACATGTACGCCGCGTTCCCCGGGGAGAGTGAGCGGTACCTGAACCAGTACCGCCGGGACTGCGTCACTCTGGGCCGGGAGGTGTGCATCCTCCAGGGGGACCAGCAGTGGACGGGAACGGCGGAGGAGATCGACGATGACTTTCAGCTCGTGGTCCGCCGGCCCGACGGCAAAAGGGAGACCGTCAACGCCGGAGAGGTCTCCGTGCGGGGAATGCTGGGCTATATTTGATATCCAACAAAACCGCGTCCCCAGTCCTGTCAGAACTGGGGACGCGGTTTTTAGATCCTGTTTTGTGGTTAGAAAATGCCCTGGGCCATCATGGCCTCGGCCACCTTCTTGAAGCCGGCGATGTTGGCGCCGGCCACCAGGTTGTACCCCAGGCCGTACTCCGCGGCGGCCTCCACAGAGGAGTCGTGGATGTTCTTCATGATCTGGTGGAGCTTCTCATCCACCTCTTCGGCGGTCCAAGACAGGCGCTCGCTGTTCTGGCTCATCTCCAGGCCGGACACCGCCACGCCGCCGGCGTTGACCGCCTTGGAGGGGGCCACGATCATGTTCTCCTGGGACATGAGGTAGGACAGAGCCTCGTTGGTGGTGGGCATATTGGCCACCTCGATGTAGTATTTGACCCCGTTGGCCACGATCTTCTTGGCCTGCTCCAGATCCACGTCGTTCTGGGTGGCGCAGGGGAGGATGACGTCGCCCTTGACGCCCCAAGGCTTCTGGCCGGGGAAGAAGGGCACGCCGAACTTGTCCGCGTAGTCCTGCACCTTGTCATGGCCGGAATTGCGCATTTCCAGCAGGAAGTCGATCTTCTCAGGCGTAGTGATGCCCTGCTCGTCCAAAATATATCCGTCTGGGCCGGACAGGGTGATGGCCTTGCCGCCCAGCTCGGCGATCTTCTTACAGGCGCCCCAGGCCACGTTGCCGAAGCCGGAGACCACGAAGGTCTTGCCTGCAATGCTGTCCTTCTCGTGGGCAAAGACCTCGTTGGCGTAGTAAATGGCGCCGTAGCCGGTGGCCTCGGGCCGGAGGATGGAGCCGCCGTAGGAGCGGCCCTTGCCGGTGAGCACGCCGTTCTGGAACGCGCCGCGGATGCGGCGGTACTGGCCGTAGAGGTAGCCGATTTCACGGGCGCCCACGCCGATGTCGCCGGCAGGCACGTCGGTATCGGGACCGATATGGCGGTTGAGCTCAGTCATAAAGGACTGGCAGAAACGGAGGATTTCATTATCGCTCTTGCCACGGGGATCGAAGTCCGCGCCGCCCTTGGCGCCGCCCATGGGCAGCGTGGTCAGACTGTTCTTGAAGGTCTGCTCAAAGCCCAGGAATTTGATGACGCCGCTGTTCACCGTGGGATGGAAGCGCAGGCCGCCCTTGTAGGGGCCGATGGCGCCGTTGAACTGGCAGCGGTAGCCCCGGTTGGTGTGGGCGGCGCCCTGGTCATCGGTCCAGGTGACGCGGAAATAGACCATGCGGTCGGGCTCTACCATACGGCCCAGCAGATCCACCTGCTCATACTCAGGGTGCTGGTCGATGACGGGGCCCAGGGAGGAAAAGACCTCTTCTACCGCCTGACAGAACTCAGGCTGGTTCCAGTCTCTCTTTTTCACGCGGGCGATGACGCTTTGGATGTAACTGTTCATAGCAATCTCCTCCATATTATATCGCATCAGCTTTGCAGCCATATGCCCAGCGTTTTAAGCGGGCGGCGAAAATGAACGAAATCCTTCACGAAAAGTGCGCCTCCCGGCCGGCGCTCCTGCTCCGTGGGACGCCGCGGCAGTTCAAGGCATATGATGACTGTCCCCATTATACATGCTTGTCCGTCAATTTTCAATATGAAGTTGTCAAAGTTGCCGTATTTTACGCCTGTGATAGAAACGCATTGTGCAGATCCTGCAACATACCCCCTGTCTGACCCTTAAAGTTTTCATTAAAAAGGGAGGGGCCCACTTGCGCCCCGGGAAAAAAAGGTATAAAATGGACCCAGTTCCAAGGGATAAAGGAGGTGCCGGTGATGGCGTTTATTGAGGAGCTGAAAGATAAAGCTATGGAGCTGACCCAGGCGGGTGTGGCCAAGTCCAAGCAGCTGGCGGAGATTGCCAAGCTGACCCTGGCCAACGGCGGGGAGGAGGACACCATCCGCAAGGCCTATGTAGAGCTCGGCAGGCTGTACTACGCCGAGCGGGGCATGGCCCCGGAGACGGCCTATACCGCGCTGTGTGAGAAGATCACGGCGGCGAAGATTAACATTGAGGAGAACAAGGCCCGGATTGCCCAGATTCGGGAGGAAGGGCAGATCAAGGACGCGGACCTGTCCGCGGTAGAGACAGAGATTCCCGCCGAGGAGCCTGCGGCCGGCTTTGAGACAGAGGAGGAGGCCGTCCCGGAGCAGACGCCGGTACAGGATTGCGAGGAAGAGCCCTGGGAGGAAACGGAAGCGGAAGATGAATAAATCCAATAGACCATAAAAAGTGTGCCGCGGAAAGAAACCGCGGCACACTGCTTTTTCTCTGTTTGAATGGAGGGGAGATTACATAATATGACGGCCGTAGACGTAGACGCGGCTGTAGTAGCCGGAGTTGAGGTTGTCAATCTGGACCGCGTATGTATTGGTGGAGGCGTGAATAAACTGGCCGCCGCCGATGTAGATGCCCACGTGGGAGACGGGCTTGCTGGTGTTGGCGCGGAAGAAGACCAGGTCGCCGGGCTGAAGCTGATCCTTGGAGACGGCGGTGCCGTTGGACAGCTGGGCAGTGGCGGTGCGGTTCAGGGTGACGCCGAAGTGGGAGTAAACATACTTGGTAAAGCCAGAGCAGTCGAAAGCGTTAGGGCCGTTGCCGCCCCAGGAGTAGGGCACCCCGAGGAACTGCTTGGCGTAGGAGACAATGCTCTGGCCCGCGCCGGAGACAGCCGCCCCGTCACCCCGGGAGGCGGACTCCTTCACGGTGGTCATATACTCGCTGCTGACATAGCCGGTCTTACCGTTGAAGGAGATCTTGTACCAGCCGCAGTCCACCCCCACAATCTCCACAATGGAGCCGGCGGAGAGCGTGGTCAGCTTGTCGTGCTCCGTGCTGGGGCCGGTGCGGACGTTCAGGGGGGCGTTGCCCTCGGTGGTCACCTTGCCGTAGCCGATGGGGGCGTCCACGGTCTCGGCGACGGTGAGATACTCGCCGGACATATAGCCCTCCACGGATTTGTAGTCAACCTTATACCAGTTGTCCCCGGCGTCCTCCAGCACGATCACGGCCTCGCCCTTAGAGGCGGTGGCCAGAATAGTAGATTCCGTGCTGGCGGTCTCCCGCAGACGCAGGCCGTCAGCCTCAATAGTAGCGGCGCCGCTGATAGTGTCCGCAGAGGCAGCCACCAGGCACAGGCAGGAGAGGGCGGCCGTGGCGGCCGCAGTACGCAGGAATTTAACAGGCAGTATCATGGGATATTCCTCCATTCAGATGCCGGCGATCCCCAGGGACAGCCGGAGAATTCTTTTGTAAATACAGGGGTTGATAGGTACACGCCGGCGGAAGGTTATTTGCCGGCCAGGGCCCGGTCCAGCCAGACGGCGGCCACGTCCATGGCGGCGTAGAGGCTGTCCTTCTCGCTCTTCTTGACCACCCGGTCCCGGCTCTTCAGGTCGGGATCGGTGAGCTGGAGTTGCACAATGACTTTGCTTGCCACGTCCAGATCCTTGACCTTCTTGGTGGCCATAACCTGAAGCATGATGATATATTTATCGGCCATACTGCCATAATAAATGAGATTGTCCTTGCGGCGCAGGGGATGCCCCTTGTAGACCAGGGGAAAATTTTTGTCTGCCATTGGAACCTCCTGTTCATCCAATTAAAAACTGTAACCGGATTGTAACACATTGTTTCCGAGTTGTCAAACTTTAATTGAAATAAAGTTGTCATAATTTTATCGGAAAGGAAGAGTGCTGCCAAAGGACTGGTTTGGCGGTCCAAGGGAGCGGATTCCAAACTAATCCAGTCAAATTTCTGCATACCATACCAAATCCTGCGGATACTAACTCCTGTTCTAAGAATTCGGGCGGGCTCCCCGCCGGCGGCGCTGCGGTTGCGCCGGGTTTGGGGACCTTCCGAAAGCGGAGGAGGAGTTTTGATATGAAAGCAACCGGGATTGTGCGCCGGATTGACGACTTGGGCCGTGTGGTGATTCCCAAGGAGATCCGCCGCACCATGCGGATCCGGGAGGGGGACCCCCTGGAAATTTACACCAACAGCGACGGCGGGGTCATCTTTAAAAAATATTCCCTGATGGGAGGGCTGGGAGATTTCGCCGCCCAGATGTGTGAAACCTTGAATAAGACCACCGGCCGTACTGCGGTGATCACTGACCGGGATACCTGTTTGGCCGTGGCCGGGGGCGGAAAGCGGGAGCTGACCGACCGTCGGGTCTCCCCCGCCCTGGAGCAGATCATGGAGGGGCGGAGCATCTACCAATTCCGGGCCGGCGGAGAGCTGCTGCCGGTGAGCGGCGAGAGCAGCCGCCTGTTTTTAGCCTGTGCCGCCCCCATCCTGTCTGAGGGCGACGTGCTGGGCTGCGTCCTCTTTGCCGGCGGCGAGGAGGAATTGACCACCGGCGAGACCGACTACAAGCTGGTCCAGACCATTTCCGGCTTCCTGGGGCGGCATATGGAGAGCTGAACAGGCGCTGATATCGCCCAAACACTTGAAAGCCGGCGGCCTGTGTTTCAAGCGGGCAAAGCCCGCTGGGCCGTTTTACGGCTTCAGGGGGCGCATATGCGCCCCCTGAGTTAAGAGAAGCCTCTGCTCTTTTCCAATACAGCCATGATACAAACCAAATCCTTATAAAAAGCGATGGAGCAGGGAGAACTGGCTCTGTCGCTTTTTTGCGGGCGGAGTACAGTGCCTCCGGGACGGCCAAGAGGCCAGAGAGGGGCGCCCCCGCAGTGAGGGGCACCCCGAGAGGGGAATATTCCTAAAATTTTACTCTGCGGATATCATATAATAGTAGATTGGCTGTCCGCCCGCCAAAAGGGTGATCTCCGCGTTAGGGCAGGCGGACTGGAAGAGGGCGAGGGCCTTCTGGGCGTCCTCCTCGGCGACATCCTCGCCATAGAAAAGGCTGATAAACTCGGCGTTTTGCTGGGCCTCCGCGTGGGCCAGCCGATCCAGAAGGGCGCCGATATCCCGGTCCGTGCCGAAGAGCTGGTGCTCGGTGAGAGCCAGATAGTCCCCCTGCTTGATGGCGAAGCCGTCAAAGTCGGAGTCCCGGGCGGCATAGGTAATCTCACTGGTGGAGACCCGGGCCAGGGCCTCCTTCATAGCCCGGGTATTTTCGTCCACGCCGGCCTCCGGGTCCAGGACCAGTAAAGCGGAGATGCCCTGGGGAACCGTGCGGGTAGGCAGGACAATGACAGTCTTGCCCTCGGACATAGGGACGCACTGCTCCGCGGCCATGATGATGTTTTTATTGTTGGGCAGGACGAAGACCACCTCCGCAGGGGTCTTGTCGATCTCCCGAAGAATATCCTCCGTGGAGGGGTTCATGGTCTGCCCGCCGGAGATAATCCCGTCTACACCCAGATCGCCGAAGACTGCGGCCAGGCCGTCGCCGGCGCAGACGGCCACGGCACCGTATTTCTTCTCCGGGGAGGCAATTTTGCGGCCGGCTCCGCCGCCCTGCTCCACCGCGTCCAGATCGTCGGTACTCTGCACATGCCTGCCGGCGGCCAGATCCTCTGCCTGGGTACGCATATTCTCGATTTTGGCCAGCTCCAGCACGCCGTACTTCTGGGCCTCGTTAAGGGCGTCGCCGGGCGTGTTGGTGTGGACGTGGACCTTGAAGGCATCGTCGTCCTCCCCAATGACCAGGCTGTCGCCGATGCTGTTCAGATAGGCCTGGAAGGGGACCAGGTTGACCTGCTGCGAGGTCTTGCGGACGATGAATACCGTGTCAAAGGCAAATGTAATCTCCTCCTGGCTGAGGGCGGCGAAGTCGGCCTTCTCCTTGGCCTGGACGCCGTCCTCCCCGCCGTCCGGCATGGGCTCTCCCCGGATCTCGTCCAGCATACCCTGGAGGATGATGAGAAAGCCCTTGCCTCCGGCGTCCACCACGCCGGCCTTTTTCAGAACCGGATTCTGATTTACTGTGCCGGCCAGGGCGATCTGGCCCTCTTTGATGGCGGCCTCCAGAACCACCTCGGGGGTGGGGTCCTCCCGGGCGGCGGCGGCGGCCTGGGCGGCGGCCAGGCGGGAGACGGTGAGAATGGTGCCCTCGGCGGGCTTCATCACCGCTTTGTATGCGGCGGCCACGCCGAAGTCCAGGGCGATAGCCAGATCCCGGCCGTCAATCACCTCTTTGTCCTTCACGGCTTTGGCGAAGCCCCGGAAGAGCAGCGATAAAATGACGCCGGAGTTGCCCCGGGCCCCCCGGAGAAGGGCGGAGGCGTTGGTGCCTGCGGCCTCCCCCACGGTGGCGCAGGGCTTCTTGCGCAGCTCCGCCGCGGCGGTGCCGATGGTCAGGCTCATATTGGTGCCGGTGTCCCCATCCGGTACAGGGAAGACGTTGAGTTCGTTGATGGGCTGCTTTTGGCTGTTAATAGAGGCCGCCGCATGGATGATCATCTGCGCGAACAGCGCCCCGTCAATGGTTTCTCTCATGTCTAAGTTCCTTCCTTTCGATGGATGGGGATCGCTCAGCCAATGACCATGGAGTCCACAAAGACATCCACGCTCTTGACATCCACGCCGGTGGTACGGCTGACGATATAGCGGACCTCGCTCATGATAGAGCGGCTGACCGCCATCAGGTTTACGCCGTTGTCCACAATGATATGCAGTTCAATAGAGACGGTGGCATCCTCGTTATAGGTAACCTTTACGCCCTTGGACATGGACTCCTTCCGGAGGAGATGGACCAGACCGTCGGTCTTGGAGCGCAGGGCCATACCCTTTACGCCGTAGCAGTTGGTGGCCGCCGCGCCGGTAATGGTGGTGAACACCTCGCTGCTGATGCGGATCTCGCCCTTTTCAGTTTGCAGCTTCATAAGGGGACCTTCCTTTCTATCGCAAGACTGGGGCCTTCCCGCCAGGCGGCCCTCGAAAGCGTATGTGTTTTCGTTGGTCTCTATATTATATTCTATTTTCGGATAAACTACAAGTAAAACAAGAGAATTCCGCGCGGCCGCCGGAGGGGCGAAAACCGGCGGAGAAAAAGTTTCAGATTGTCATTGTAATTTGGGACGAAAGCGTGTAAACTAAAACTATCTTTTTGGACAAGGAGGCGACGGGAGATGAAAATGGCCCGTTTTGTGCTGAAAATTGTGGCGCTCTCTCTGGGGCTTGCGGCAGCGGTGTGCTGTGCCATCGCGTACTGGGACCGGCTGGCGGATTTTGTGGGCTGTGCCAAAGAAAAGATTATGGAGAAGAAGCCCTGCTGCTGCCACTCCGAGTTTGATGACTACGCGGACTGGGACGACTGATTTATGACATAACAAACCGCTGCTCACAGCTGTGGGCGGCGGTTTGCAATGTTGCCATACTGCTGGGACAGGGGGAGACATATGCACAACGAACTGACGCAAAAGGATTTGCAGATGATGCGCCAGGAGCTGGACTACCGCCGCGTCCAGCTGCGGCCCCAGCTGCTGGAGGCGGTGAAGGAGGCCCGGGCCTTCGGGGATCTGAGCGAAAACTTTGAGTATAAGGCGGCCAAGCAGGAGAAAAACCGCAACGAGAGCCGCATCCGCTTTTTGGAGAACATGATCCGCACGGCGGTGGTGATTGCCGACGGGGGGACGGCGGACACGGTGGGGCTGTACGACCGGGTCACCGTCCTGCTGGAGGAGGACGGTGAGACCGAGACCTATCAGATCGTCACCACCATGCGCCAGGACGCCCTCCACGGCCTTATCAGCCGGGAGTCCCCGGTGGGCAGGGCCCTGCTGGGCCGCCGGGCGGGGGAGCGGATCCACATCGAGGCCGGCGGGGGTGGCTATGATATGGTCATCCAGCGCATTGAAAAGACGGCGGACGACGGCTCCATCCCCCTGAACTCCTTTTGAATGGAACCGGAAAAAATATGTTTCATCCATCGAATTGGGGCTGGTCGAAGAGACCAGCCCCAATTCGATCTATTGCTGGAGCAGAACAAAATTGTCTTATATTAAGCCCCAGGGTTTACTGTCCCACTATATTCTCCCGCTGGCATAAGGCACAGGGTGATTAATATTGGGAAACATTGTTAGAGAAATAATACCATCTTTGTAATGAATTGATAGACTGGAGTGGGCGAACGTAGACTGAAGCTCTGCTGCTACTTCCGGATCGTCCGTACAGCAGTAAATTGCGAAAATATCCTCCGGGGTTAGGGTAACGGCAGGCTGATCAGGCGAAACCTGCTGAACGATGGGAAGATGACGCAATTCAGGGACGGCAGACAGCAAAGCCTGGAACTCATCTTGAGGGATGGCGGCGTCCTCACTGTCAACAAAGGTAACATCCCAGGTCGAAACGTCAAAAGGATCTTGGGCTGGAGAACGTGTGAAAACCGGAATACATAGAGAAAACACCAGTAAAAACGCAAACATTGCAGAGAAGATAGGATTACGCTTTGTCATAATAATAACCTCCTTTTCAGATTCAGGAGACAGTCAAAGCAAGACAGGAGCGGATAATCAACACAGTGTCTGAACCATTTGGATCAGCCCCTTTTACAGAATATGATTGGTCAAATATTCCACTTACAGTATAATACATGCAACACAATATATCAACAGTTGGGGGCATTCTATATCACAGACAAAAGGAGCCCCCCGCTTTTTTTCAAAAATTTTTTCTCCCGGTGAGATTATTTGCCGCCCACAGGCGTATTAAAAGTGAAAGGCCTTTCACGACAAAGCAGAAGAAAGGGGGAACACCCCATGACCGACGAGGCGTTCCGGCAGGCGGCAGAGACCTACGCGGACACCATCTACCGGGTTGCGCTCCACGCACTGAACAACCGGGCGGACGCGGAGGATGTGATGCAGACCGTCCTGCTGAAGCTCTACCAGCGGGAGGAACCGTTTGAGAGCGAGGCCCACAGGAAGCACTGGCTTGTGCGTCTGGCGGTGAATGAGAGCAGGAGCATCCTGCGCTCGGTTTGGCGCCGCCGGCGGACCGATCTGGAGGAACTGCAAAATACCCCCGCGCCGCCGGACCGGGCAGAGACGGAGCTGCTCCAGGCTGTCATGGCGCTGAAGCCCAGGTATCGCCTGACCGTCTATCTCTACTACTACGAGGGCTGTTCGGTGAAGGAGGCGGCCCAGGCTCTGGGGGCCAAGCCGTCCACCGTGCAGACCTGGCTCCAGCGGGCCAGGGCCCAGCTTCGCGCCGCTCTGAGCGAGGAAGAAGAGGAGGGACATGGGTATGTTCAATCCCAAATTGTATTGTGAACTGTGCGAGACGTTGACCGCGTCTCAGGAGAAAGTACAGGAGGTTATTCAGATGACGCAGCAGAAAAAGAGAAGCAGACGCCCTGTCCGGGTGCTGGCGGTTGCCGCCGCGGCTACAGCGGCGCTGGCTGTAGGCGCCAGCGCCGCAGGGAGAGAGGCGGTGCAGGAGCTCTTTGTCACGTGGAACTCCATCTTTGTGACGGGAGAGTGTACACAGGGCTCCTTTGCCGCTGTCTCGCTGCCGTCCGTTCACGTAGAGGAGCGGGAGGGCCGAGCAATCCTCGTCCTGGAGGGGGAGGAGACCGACATCACCGATGCCCTGGAGGCCGAGGGCGCGTACACCTGCCGCCTGGACAAGGAGGACAGCTTCTTTGAGGTGACAGTAGACCGGGAAAAGGCCGTCCACGTGGCGGGCTATGACGAAGAGGGACAGCTCCTCTTCAGCGTCCAGACCGAGCCCGGCGGGGCGGAGGGCAGCGCGGTGTATACCGTTACCGGCGAAGAGGACGGAGACGGCGGGTTCAGGACTATCACCGTAACCGCTGCGGAGGACGGTATGGTAATAGACCGGTAAAACGCCGCAGGAAGACAGTATCCCCCAGGCTGTCGAAACAGTATTTTCGACAGCCTGGGGGCAGTTTTCAGAACTTCGAAACGTTCTGAAAACTGGTTTTCCTGGACACGAACGGCCCAGGCCACCCTCTCTTGCCCCTTCGGGGCAATTCACCTTGGGGGAACCCTGACGGTTCCCTTTCACACTATCCTTCCCGCCGAAACCTTCACATTTTGCGTTTTTTGACACTTTGGGGGCCGGTCCAAAGGACCGGCCCCCAATTAGGTGGGTGTCCATAAAACAGGTTTAGACCGAAATTACAAAATGAGCATCTGTCATGTAGGGTTGGCCAAACGAAAAGCATGGTATCCGTTTATTAGGATATCATGCTTTTTTTATAGGATGGCTTTACTGAAAATACTTGGGGCAGGAAACTACAGTATCACAGCATCATTTTAACTTCTGTTTTTGTCCCATTATTATTGACTTTTGTCCCATTATATGATAATATATTAATGGGGGTGGCTATTATGAAAAAACAGAGCATAGTTAATCTGGTGAAATATCATGTTGAAAAGAATGACGAAGCATTTATTTCTGAGGTTGCTAAAATCGCAAAGGACTTTGATGTGACAGGTGAAACTTCAATCTCTCAGTATTTAATGGAACTTGTCTCAAATGCTAACTTTTACGTTCCACAATCAACTTATAAAAATCTTCGATTCTTGAGAAAAATTGAGTACTCTACAAAGCCATTGCTATTACCTAGTATTATTGAAGAAGATATCATTGGGATTACCAAGGCCATAGGCAATAAGGCTGGTTTATCAAAGTTTTTATTTTATGGTGCTCCGGGTAGCGGAAAAACAGAATCTGCGTTTCAAATAGCAAGGCTTCTTAATAGAGATATCCTTTATGTAAGTTCAGAGCAGCTTATTGATAGCAGATTAGGCGAAACAGCAAAAAATGTTTCGTTGCTGTTTGATGAAATTAATCACTTACCATACGGAAAAACTATTGTCCTATTTGACGAGATTGATTCACTAGTTCTTGACCGAGTTAACAGAAACGATTTACGAGAAATGGGCCGAGTTACATCAATTTTCCTCAAAGGATTGGATAGTCTTAACGAAAATATTACAATTATAGCAACAACAAATCTGTTTGAAAGTTTTGATAAAGCTTTGATTCGGCGATTTGATGCAATAGTATCGTTTGATCGTTATTCTAAAGAAGATTTAATTGAAATTGCGGATTCCATGTTATCAGCAAATTTAAAACGCTCAGCCGGTCTAAAGCGGGATATTAGATTATTTAACAAGATTCTCCGGAATTTGAGCGCATTGCCATATCCAGGAGACCTTAAACAGATCATAAAAACCTCTATTGCTTTTAGCGATGAATCAAATGAATATGATTACCTGCGAAAAATATATCTTGCGCTGAATGGTAACCCTAGGACAGTTGACATTCAAGAACTTAGTGATAAAGGATATACAACGAGGGAAATTGAGATACTTTCCAGAATCCCTAAAAGTAGTGTGTCCAGAAAGTTGAGGGAGAACTAAATGAATCCTCTATTACAAGTGAAATTGCGCTTTTCTAATGAGCCGAATACACAGAGACCCAATTCCAGAAATCTACGATCTACTGCGGAGACATCAACCGAAAAAATAGATGCTTTAATTGAAAATCTAAGGGCTGTTTTGAGGTATTATCGGAATACGCCTAAAATATTGAACAATATCCTAATTGATGTCAATTACAATGACATTATTGCAAAATCAAACAGAATACAAAGGCTACTCAAGCCTATGCGGAAGAAACCAAATGATTTGGTTGTTGGTGCTAGGTTTTCTGACGCCCCTGACGGTGAGGAAACCCATATTATTACATACTATGTTGATATTGGAACCGTAGAAAACACTATTCGAGAATTAGAAATCTCCAGAACCTTTCTTTCCGATAGGCTAAACGGAAAAGCCACTGCAAAAAATTTCAAAAAGCCAGGATGTGATATTCAATACGGAGGATATGGCCTTAAAGAGGATGAGTTGAGAAATGTTATCATCGATTGTTCAGTTGTCAAATCGTTCTCCGTTCCTAGTATAACAACTGTCCCTGATAAAGAGTCTTTTCTAGTGACTTTTTTCAAAACTGAGTTGCCTCTGTCAAATCTTTTAGAGAAGTTGGAAATAGATGATATCAAGTATCGATACTTTTTTTACGGTGATGATACAATTTCGGTAACAAAGGATTTATATGATCTTCTAAGTGATAAGGTTCCTTATTTGATCTCGATGGTATCATCTGATCTCTCAAAAGTTACAATAGACGAAATCGAGAAGGAACATATCCGTGAACAAATCTATATTCCGGATCCGACTAATGAGCCTACGATTGGCGTTATCGACACTCTTTTCGATGAGACTGTTTACTTTGCAAAGTGGGTAGAAAATACCGATTATCTTGATGATATAGAACGGATGGTAAATCGAGATGCCCGTAGAGAACATGGGACAGAAGTGACTTCAATAATTGTTGACGGGCCAAGGCTCAATCCGTGGTTAGATGATGGATGTGGAAGATTTAGAGTAAGGCACTTTGGGGTGTGCGCCGAAAAAATATCCACAGCACGTCTTGTTAGAAAGATTAGGGAAATAGTTATTCAAAATCCTGACATTCATGTATGGAATCTCTCTCTCGGGACTGATGACGAAGTATCTCGAAATTTTATTTCATATGACGCAGCCATGCTGGATGAATTACAAGCACAGCGCAATATAATCTTTGTAGTCTCTGGCACAAATGATAATCGAGAAGAGCGCCAAAGCATACTAAAAGTTGGTTCCCCAGCCGACTCTCTAAATTCTGTTGTAGTTAATTCTGTTAGACGTACTGGACAACCGGCTTCCTATTCTCGAAAAGGAAATATCCTTTCTTTTTATAACAAACCAGATGTTGCTTATTACGGCGGAGATTATGATGATAGAATTATTGCGTACTCCCCCGAAACTGGTGAAGAAAGCGTTTATGGAACTTCCTTTGCAGCGCCGTGGATTAGTAGAAAGCTATGCTATTTAATTGATATTATGGGGATTCCAAGGGAAGTCGCCAAAGCATTGATAATTGATTCCGCAGCTGGATGGGAATATAAACAATCCACTTATAAGCAGAAAGACATTATGGGCTATGGTGTAGTCCCAATAGACATAAGCAAGGTGCTTACAAGCGACAGTGAGGAAATAAAGTTTATTGTATATGGGACATCGCAGTCGTATAGAACTACCAACTATGCCATACCTGTTCCGAGGGACAAGGATAATAAATATCCGTACATAGCCCGTGCAACTTTGTGTTATTTCCCTGAATGCTCTAGGTTTCAAGGCGTAGATTATACTGACAGAGAGCTTTCTTTAAAATTCGGACGCATAAATGGTAAGGATGGGATTGATGACATCAATGACAACATCCAAGACGAAGATGGAGCACATATTGATGAGCGAAAATCCAGAAAAGAATTTAGAAAATGGGAAAACACGAAATTCATTTCTAAAATCCTCAAAAACAATCGTCCTATTATGTCATATGGGGACAGATTATGGGGAATGACGATAACATCTAAAGAACGATTAACCACAAGAACCAGGAAAGGATTAAATTTTGGCGTTGTGGTAACTTTGAGAGAAATTAATGGCCAAAATAGAATTCAAGATTTTGTAAGAGCATGTACTTTAAGAGGGTGGATAGTCACTGAGCTTGATGTTCAGAATCAGATTGAAATCTATAATGCAAATCAAGAAGATGTTCAATTTGAATAACGCGAAAAGATATTACTAATTGTAAATAAGCTAAAAGCAGGTATATCGTTGGAGATATACCTGCTTTTACTATTTTCGCCTTTTGCCCCGCTGATTGCCTTGCCGAATCTTCAACTTCTTGGACTTCTGTAATATTCCTATCAGCGTAACAAATTCCTCTTTTGTAATGGCATCATAGTCAATGCCCAGCCCTGCAAGATAAACTCTGGCCTGTTTCTCCTGCGGACTGCCCTCATAGCTCATAGCAGTCTGTAAATATTCGCTGACAGCTTCGGCGGAAGATTCCCCATCTGCGGTAGTGGCATCCTGCTTGTGGGCTTCTCTGATGTCCGATAGAATACCTATCAGATCATCAGATAGCACCTGCTTGAAATACTCAACCGTTTGTATTTGGGCAAGAGCCAGCGTTCGTGTATGCAAATCCCCATCCTCCACGGCATACTGCTGAATGACTTGCCGGCGCACCGCCTCAAGCATGGCGTTCATATCATTGATCCTGCCATCGGCAATCCGGTCAACATAGACCTCAGCATCGACCATTAACTGCTGGAATTTGTCATGCACCAGCAACTCAGACAGCAGCCGCTTATTATATTTCCCATCCCGTATCGCATCTACCGCATCATCCCGCAGATGCAGGGCTTGAAGCTCTGCGTTTGCGGGATTTTTGTTTTCTGTCAAACCCAGCAGATAGTCTGTAGACACGCCATAGAACTTCGCCAGCGTCACAATGGCAAAGGGGCTTATATCCTTGAAATCCTCAGACTCATATTTGCCGAGGGCTGATTTGGAAAGCCCTGTCTGCTCCGCAAGCTGTTCCAAACTCAGACCCCGGACAACGACCCGCAGGTCTTTCAAACGCTCCTGTATTGTCAATTTCGCTTCCATCGCCGCCTCCGTCCATAAGCGTGGAAATCACGCCGATTTGCCGCCCTTTTCCATCCTCTTGGATATACGGAAAGGGGCGTATTTTTTCGCTACAATGTACCTGACACGCACTACTGAACCTTGAAAATTGCATGACCGTCCGAATGGGATATGCTTTCCGGCGAAGTGACGCCACGATATGAGCGCACCAAGGGGAGCGATACGCCGGGGTGAGATTCCCGGGCAGGAACGACATTCGGGGAGAACGGCACCCAAAATTATGGTTTGGATTCAAGCCTTGTGAAATCTGCAAACAATCGGCTGTTTGTGTGCCTGTATCTACATCAAAGAGCATTGCGCTCAATGGTGAATGTGGTATGCTGTCCAGCAATCCTTTTCTCCAATCAACGGAAAAGTGTGCTTGTTGGCAAAGTCGGTTGGTCGCCTATGCGGACAGGACATCATAGACGAAAATCTGAGCCAACGCCCCAATCCCAACAAACAACGCTCTATGGCGAATAGGCATCGCACATTTGCGTATCTATTATACCACAGAGCGAACCAAAAGAGAGGGAAAATTTCACATGAACATGAAAAAAGCAGAAGCCTATCGAAATGAGATCAAATCCTATATTGTCCGGGCGGGCATGACCATGGCGGAGGTGGTGGACTATCTGGCGGATGAGTACGGCTGGAGCGCCAGCGTTCCCAACCTGTCTGGTAAACTGCGGCGCGGTTCCCTCCGCTACGGCGAGGCTGTGGAGTTGGCCAATGCACTGGGCTATGATATCGTCTGGAAAAAGCATGAACGGTAATTCCAGGTGATAAAAATAGTCACCTGGTAAGTGATCAATTTGGTCACTTACCAAAAATCAGTGGCTCAAAACGAACCACTGATACCGTCAGCATGGGGTGGACAAATTCTGTCCACCCTACTTTTCTAAGATAGAAGCAGCTATACTCAGTGATTTTCAGTAGCGGCTACCGATATTTATGGTGGTGACAAACTCTGTCACCACCAGCTGTCGCAGCATAGCACCAACGGACAAAAGTTATCCGTTGATTTTCGGCAATGTGGTGCGGGCTGTTTTGACCCGCACCATGTCATTAGAACGCAAATCAACTGTTCAATTTGAGCAGTTGATTTGTCAGATGCCAATATGAGGTGGGTCAAAGCGGTGCGGACACAAAATGACCGCACCACATTGTGTTGTTAGAGCGAGTAGTTTTAGCGTACCAAAGTGGCCTGGGTCAAAATGACCCAGGCCACTTTGGTATAGCACATCGAAAAGGAACTCAAACGATGGAGGTGAGAGATTGTCAAATATTTACGGTTATATCCGTGTCAGCACCAGGGAACAGAACGAGGACCGCCAGCTGATTGCGCTGCGTGAGATGTCTGTTCCTGAAAAGAACATTTTTATGGACAAGCAATCCGGCAAGGACTTCAACCGGCCCCAGTACAAGAAGCTGGTAAAAAAACTCAAGCCGGGCGACTTGCTCTACATCAAGAGCATTGACCGGCTGGGACGCAATTATGAAGAAATCCAAAATCAGTGGCGGCTCCTGACAAAGGAAAAAGGCATCGACATCGTTGTGCTGGATATGCCACTACTGGATACCCGGCGGGGCAAGGACTTGATGGGTACATTCCTGAGCGACATCGTGCTACAAGTGCTGTCCTTCGTGGCGGAGAACGAGCGCAGCAATATCCGCCAGCGTCAGGCGGAAGGTATCGCCGCAGCAAAAGCCAAAGGAATACGGTTCGGCAGACCGCCTCTGCCGTTGCCGGAAAACTTCCATGAGAACTATCAGAAATGGAAAAGCGGCGAAATCACCTGTACCACCGCCGCAAGAGCCTGCGGGTTGCCGCTGTCCACCTTTCGGGACAAGGCGGCGGTCTACGAAAAAGCCATATTACCGTAAATGGGTGTTTTAGCGGAAAGGTGTAGTTTTCCGTAAACGCCCATTTTCTTGCTCATTCAAAGTATACCACGGTATTTATAAATTTTCCATAGCTATTTTGTGATTTCCTTTGCTGGACAGCAAACAAAAACCTGGCACCTTCACGGCTACGGAAAACTACACCATTCCGCAGGCCCAAAAGGAGGGGCGGAATGATACTCAACATCCAGGACGACATTCTGAAACTCCACTCTATGGGCCTTTTGGACAAGCTGCTGCTGGACAAGAGCACCGGAAAACACATCATGTGGGCTACGGACGCCTATTCCTCCCTCGGTTCACGGTACAGTCGGAATGAGGAAATCACATCGGAGTTGATTACCGGCCCCAACGCCAGCGTCATCAAGACCCGCGCCCGGAAAGAGATGGAGCAGCAGTCCAGCCGTACCCGGCAGCGTGGGGAAGTTTCCACTCCCCTGTGGGTTTGCCGGAAAATGTGCGACTACTCCGACGAGATGTGGGACAGCAAAGCCGGTTGGCAAAAGTATGTGGATGCCAGAGTGCTGGAAATCACCTGTGGGGAGGCCCCCTTTCTGGTGAGCCGGTACGACGCGGAAACCGGCGAGGCCATCCTTGTTCCAGACCGTATTGGCCTGCTGGACCGAAAGTTACGGGCGGTCAACGAAAATGTCCAAACGGAGGAAGAGTGGCTGAAATGGGCGTTTTGGGCATTCTGGGCAACTTACGGCTATGAGTTCCAGGGCGACAATGTTTTGATTGCCCGTGTCAATCTGCTGATGACCTTTGAGGAGTATCTACTGGACCGCTGGAAACGAAAACCGACAATTTCCGAATACGGGAAGCTCATCACAGTGATTGTTTGGAATATCTGGCAGATGGACGGTTTGCAAGGAACGATTCCCTATGGGAGTGCCGAGGAGAAGTTCCGGCAATTTAACCTATTTGAATTTTTGGGCGAGATGCCCGAACCTGATAAAGAAAATAAACAGCCGCGCTGCCGGGTCTATAACTGGCTTGGCGGCGGGAGCGTTGAATATTCAGCTTTACCGATAAGGGGGAAACGGGCGATGAAGTTTGATTTTGTGATTGGAAACCCACCATATCAGGATGAAACTTTGGGTGAAAATAAGGGCTATGCGCCGCCAATTTATCACCTGTTTTTGGATGGAACTTATAAAGTCGCAGACAAAGTGGAGTTAATTCATCCTGCTCGTTTTCTCTTCAACGCTGGTTCTACCCCCAAAGCATGGAACCAGAAAATGCTTGCCGACCCTCATCTGAAAGTAGTGCGCTATGAGCAAGATGCCAAAAAAATATTTTGTAATACAGAAATCATAGGCGGAATTGCAATCACATATTACGATAAAAATAGAGATTTCGGATGTATTGGAACGTTTACCGCATTTAGAGAACTAAATACAATCATTCACAAAGTTCATCAATATCCGAAATTTAAGCCTCTAAGTAAAAGTGTCGTTACAAGCTATGCGTATCGCTTTACGGAAGATATGCACAAAGATTATCCTGAAGTTGTAGCACAGCTAAGCAAGGGTCATGCCTATGATTTGAAATCGAACGTATTTGAACGAGCTACGCAAATTTTCTTTGACACAAGACCAAATGATAACTGTAACTATATTAGGATAATTGGCAGAGAAGGTGGGAAACGCACATATAAATTTATTCGCTCAAATTATGTTAATCAAGTATCAAATTTGTTCAAATACAAAATCATTTTGTCCAAAGCAGATGGTGCATCTGGAACAATAGGCAATCCAATCCCTGCCCGAATAATGGGTTCTCCAAGTATTGAACCGCCGGGAACAGGTTCAACAGAGTCGTTTTTTAGTATTGGTGCTTTCGACACTCAGGATGAAGCTCAAGCTGCTTTGAAGTACATCAAGACAAAATTTGCAAGGACTATGCTTGGCGTCTTAAAAACCACACAAGACATAACGCCTCAGAAATGGGAACACGTGCCGCTCCAAGACTTCACCCCCACCTCCGACATCGACTGGACCAAATCCATCCCCGAAATCGACCAACAGCTTTACAAAAAATATGATCTGGACGAAACCGAAATCCAGTTCATCGAAACCCATGTGAAGGAGATGACATGATGGAAGCAAAAATTCAATCTTTCTCCCGTGTCGTCCCCATGATCTACGCCTACAACACCCCCGGCGTCACCTATCACGAGGGCTGGACGAAAATCGGCTACACCGAGAAACAGACCGTTTCCCAGCGCATCAAACAGCAGACCCACACCGCCGGTATCCAGTATCAGCTGGCCTGGCAGGACAACGCCATATTCAAGGACGGTTCCGGGGAATACTTTACCGATCACGATTTTCACTCATTTCTAGAGTCGCAGATGGGCGTGGAGCGCACCCCTGGAACAGAGTGGTTCCATGTGGATGGCCCCACCTCCCACCGGCACTTTGACGCCTTTTCCCGGCGGGAGTTGGTGGCGACCAGCGACCAACGGCTGACCTATGAACTTCGGAAAGAACAGCGGGAAGCCGTTTCCATGACAAAAGCCTATTTTGAAAACGGCGGCGAGGAATTTCTCTGGAACGCCAAGCCCCGCTTTGGCAAGACGCTGACCTCTTATGATCTCGTCCGGCAGATGGGCTTTACCAAAGTGCTGATCGTCACCAACCGGCCCAGCATTGCCAACTCCTGGGCTGACGATTTCTTCAAATTTATCGGCTGGCGGGGCGAGTTCTCTTTTGTATCCGATACCGACGCCTTGAAGGACAAGCCCGGCGTTTTATCGAGAGAAGAACACCTTGCCGGGATACTCCACCGGGAAGATTCAATGCCAAGGAACATGATCACTTTTGAATCGCTGCAAGGCTTGAAAGGCTCTGTCTATTTTGGCGGACAGTATGATAAACTGCGCTGGATGAGCGAATTGGAGTTTGATTTGCTGATCGTGGACGAGGCCCAGGAGGGCGTGGACACCATGAAAACCGAGCGGGCCTTCCGCAATATCAAGCGGAAGCACACGCTGTATCTGTCCGGCACGCCCTTCAAGCAGCTTGCCAGCGAGCAGTTTTCCAAGGAGCAGATATTCAACTGGTCCTATGCGGACGAGCAGGAGGCCAAGGCGAATTGGAGCGGCGAAGATGCCAATCCCTACGAAACGCTGCCCCGGCTGGCCATGTTCACTTATCAGCTTTCCGGCATGATCCGGGAGCGCATCGAGAAAGGGCTGGATTTGTCCGGCGAGGATGGCACTGTCGATTATGCCTTTGACCTCAACGAGTTTTTCGCCACAGATGAGCGAGGAAAATTTGTCCATGAGGATGAAATCAAAAGGTTCCTTCATGCCCTGACAACGCAGGAAAAGTACCCGTTCTCCACGCCGGAACTGCGGCGGGAGCTGTCCCATACCATGTGGTACTTAAACCGGGTGGCAAGCGCCAAGGCGTTGGAAAAGCTGCTTCGGGAGGACGAGGTTTTCCGCGAGTACAAGGTCGTTCTTGCGGCGGGAGATGGTCGAAGCGATGACGATGACGCACAGGCGGCAAAGGCTTTTGACCAGGTGAAGGCGGCGATTGCAAATTATGATAAGACTATCACCCTGACTGTAGGGCAACTCACCGTGGGCGTCACCATCCCGGAGTGGAGCGGCGTTCTCATGCTCTGCAACATGAAAAGTCCGTCCTCCTATATGCAGGCGGCGTTCCGGGCGCAGAACCCTTGTATCGTGACCCGTGACAGCCAGCGGTTCCGCAAGGAAACCGCCTATGTCTTTGACTTCGACCCCGCCCGGACGCTGATCATCTTTGACGAGTTCGCCAACAACCTGTCCGCCGATACCGTGGGCGGGCGCGGCACCAGCGATGACCGGAAGGAAAACATCAAGCGGCTGCTGAACTTCTTCCCTGTGCTGGGCGAGGACAGCGAGGGTCGGATGGTGGAACTGGACGCCGCCTCTGTCCTGTCCATCCCCCGACGGCTGAAAAGCCAGGAGGTGGTGCGGCGGGGCTTCATGTCCAACTTTCTGTTCCAGAATATCAGTAATATTTTCGGTGCGCCCGCTGTTGTCCGGGAGATCGTGGAGAAGCTGACACCCGCCCATGAAGAGGGCAAGAAAGCAGACCCCAAGCGGCTGGATAGCATGGACACTGTGACAGTGGACGAGAACGGCGAGGTGGAAATTCCCAACGAAACTATCATCGGCAGAACGCAGGATTTGTTCGGCCCGAAGGTCTATGAGATTGCAGATATCCAATCCCAGATGGAGACTGTCGCTGAGAACGCTTCCATTGAGGCGGTAGACCAGCATATCAGGACGCTGACCGAAACCGTCAAGGCCCATATCAAGGAGAATGTAGTTGCTCCAGCCGCCGAGGGTTACGGCATGAAGAAGGGCGCACAGAACCGCCTGGAGAAACAGGTTGAACAGGACATTGACCGGGCATTCCAAAAAATCCAGGGCGACTATGAGCAACAGACCCGCATTGCCAAAGCGGAGTTGGAGCGGAAACAGCAGGCGGCAACTACAGCACAGGAGGTCAAGCAGGCCGAAACAGACTACGCCGCCGCTATGGACAGCGCCCTGAAATCCTTCGTGGAAACGGTACAGGAAACGGTTCAGCAGACTGTTGAGGAAAAGCCAAAGGAGGTCGTGGAGCAGGCAGAGCGACACAAGGCGGAACAGGAAAAGCAGTCCGTGGAGGATGAAGTCCGCGCCCATCTGCGAGGCTTTTCCCGTACTATCCCCAGTTTCATCATGGCCTATGGTGACGGCAATTTGACCCTTGCTAATTTCGATGACTACACCGAGGACGATGTGTTTCTGGAAGTGACCGGCATCACAATGGCTGACTTCCGTTTTCTGCGAGACGGCGGCGAGTACACCGACCCGGAAACCGGAGAGAGCAAACATTTTGAGGGTCATCTCTTTGATGAGGTTGTGTTCAACGACTCTGTGGCGGAGTTTTGGAACAAGAAACAGCAGTTGGCTGATTATTTTGATGAGAGACAGGATGAAGATATTTTTGATTACATCCCACCGCAAAAAACCAATCAGATTTTCACGCCCCGCTGGGTGGTGTCCATGATGGTGGATCAGTTGGAGGAAAATAATCCCGGCTGTTTTGATGACCCCACGAAAACCTTTGCCGACCTGTATATGAAATCCGGACTATACATCACAGAGATCGTCAAGCGGCTTTATCGGAGCGAGGGACTTAAGGCGACTTTCCCGGATGAGAAAGAGCGCATCCGCCATATCCTGCAAAAACAGGTTTACGGTATGGCCCCGACCCGCATTATCTATCTGATTGCCACAAACTACATCTTAGGATTTGACGAGGCATTGAAAGACAGCACTCACAATTTTGTCCAGGCTGATGCGGCGGAGGCCGCAAAAGCGGGGACTCTGGATAAGCTGGTAGACCGGCATTTCGGCAGGCTGGGCTGACTATTGAAAATTCCGAATGGCGCACTTCTATACGGGGTGTCCCCCGTATGTGCGCTCTGCGAGGCTGAACGGCTCTGACTTTTGAAAGTCAGAGCCGTTTTCCGTCGCTCTGCTCCGAACAAGGGGCTGTCTGCCCCTTGCGCCGCGTTGCGGCTATCCCTGTTAAAGTACATACTTCATACTCATAACCGCTTGTCAAATCTGACAGGCGGTTTTTCATAGCCGCAGAAAAAATGAAGGAGGTCATTTGAATGTACGAGCCAAGTCCTGAACTCAAAAAACTTGAAGCCGAAAAAGCCGAAGCCGAACAGCAGCTCATGCGGGAGCAGCACAAGTACCAGCGTCTTTGCAATCGGGAGCAGTATTACAAAAAGCGGGAACGCACTGCAAGGGCGCATCGCCTGATCACCCGCGGCGCGGCTGTCGAAAGCGTGTCCCCGCTGGTGACGGTGCTGGGCGAAGTCGAGTTCTTCTCCCTTGTGGATCGCATCTTCTCCATGCCTGAAGTCAAAGGCATGGTGATGGAAGCGGTCAACGCCCACAACGCCGCCGAGCAATCAGGAGGTGACTGATTATCGCCCTTTATCATTTCCACGCCACTCAAATCAAGCGGAGTGCAGGACAGTCCGCCATCGCCTCTGCCGCCTACCGTTCCGGGGAAAAGCTGTTCAGCGAGTATTACGGCGAGGTCAGCGACTACACCCGCAAGGGCGGCGTGTCTCATTCCGAAATCCTCTTGTCGCCTCATGCCCCGCTGGAGTATGCAGACCGCCAGACACTCTGGAACGCCGTGGAGAAAGCAGAGCGCCATCCCCAAGCCCAGCTTGCGTACAGCTTCGATATTGCCTTGCAGAACGAATTTTCCTTGGAGGAGAACATCGACCTTGCAAGGCAATTTTTGTTGGAGCAGTTTGTCAGCCGAGGCATGATCTGCGACTTCTCCGTCCATCTGCCTGACAAAGAAGATGGCGGCATCGCCAATCCCCATTTTCATGTGATGTGTCCCATCCGCCCTTTGAAAGAAAATGGGAAATGGGATGCCAAACAGCACCGGGTCTATGTGCTGGATGAAAACGGCAACCGCATTCGGGACGAGGCCGGCAACTATGTGTTCAACGCCGTTCCCACCACCGATTGGAGCAGGCCGGAAACGCTGGAAGAGTGGCGCAAGGCATGGGCGGATTTGTGCAATGCCCGTTTTGAAGAAAAAGGTCTGTCCTGCCGCATCGACCACCGCAGTTATGAGCGTCAGGGAATCGAACAATTACCCACCGTTCACGAAGGCCCTGCTGTCCGGCAGATGGAGGCAAGGGGTATCCGTACCGACAAAGGTGACCTCAACCGTTGGATCAGAGCCACCAACAGTATGCTCCGCAGTATCAGGCAAAAAATCTCCGGGTTGATGGCGTGGCTGACAGAAGCGAAAGAGAAATTGACTGCGGCGCAATCGCTGGATTTGGCACAGGCGCTGGCGGCCTATTATTCCGTCCGCAACGCCGGGGCTTATTCGCAAAAAGCAAAGGTCGGCAATCTGAAGCGATACACAGAGGACTTTGCGTTTCTGGAATCCAAGGGCATTCTCACAATCGACCAGCTGCATGAGTTTGTATCCGCCATGAGCGATAAGGTATTTGACCTAAACGGCTCCACGAAAGAGAAAGCCACGCAGATGAAAAAGCTGAAAGACCTGATCCGTTTGGTAGAGGACTACACCCGATTGAAGCCTATTGTAGACGCCATTCCTGCCAAGGGTGGCTTCGGAAAGAAACAGGAAAAGTACAAGGCCGAACATGACAGTGAGATCAGGCAGTTTTATGCCGTAAAGCGCAAGCTGGACAATGCCGGTCTCCCTGGCAAAAAACTGACCCCGAAACAGTGGCAGGCGGAATTGGAAAGGCTCATGGAGCAGTACGCAGCCGAAACTGCCGAACTGAAACCTATCTATGCCGATTTGAAAAAGTTGCGGGATATTCAGTACAAGGTGGATTCTGCTCTCCACGACCAGCAACGCCGGGGGCATCAAAGAAAACAGGAAGTCGAGCATTGATTTTTGGAGAGGAGTTAAGATTTTATGAGTGAGAAAAACATGGCGACTGAAGCCGCTGAATATCGGTTCCGCTTTGATGCGGCAGGGCGCATCCATGTTCGGAACCTGTCTGCCTATTGGATACCGGAACTGACAGTCACAGAGGAAATTGGCGGCACTGTCTACACCGTCACAGGCAGCTATGAGGGGACGGAGAGCTTCGTCCGCAGGCTGGAGCGCATTGCCGTTAAAAATTTTGCAAAAACAGTGGAGGTGGGCCGGTGACAAACACAGCGAGTCATGCTAAAATAGAGTCAACCAATCCTGTACTGACAGTTGCTCCGATAAAGGAGGAGACAGAAATGTCGGGAGCAACAAGTAAAATTACTGCCCTCTACTGCCGCTTGTCGCAGGAGGACGAGCGGGCTGGGGAGTCCCTGTCCATTGAGAATCAAAAGGCTATCTTGCTCAGCTACTGCAAGGACCACCATTTCAGCAATCCAAAGTTTTTCATTGATGACGGCTACAGCGGCGTAAACTATGACCGCCCCGGCTTCCAAGCAATGCTGGCTGAGATTGAGGCCGGGCGGGTGGCTATCGCCATCACGAAAGACCTTTCCCGCCTGGGCCGTAACTCCGCACTGACCGGGCTTTATACCAACTTCACCTTCCCGCAAAACGGCGTTCGATTCATCGCCATCAACGACAACTTCGACACCGCCGACCAGAACAGCATCAACAACGATTTTGCGGGCATCAAGAACTGGTTTAACGAATTTTATTGCCGGGATACCAGCCGTAAAATCCGGGCTGTCCAGAAAGCGAAAGGTGAGCGTGGCGTACCGCTGACAGTCAATGTTCCCTATGGCTATGTGAAAGACCCGGAGAATCCCCACCACTGGCTGATCGACCCGGAGGCCGCCCAGGTGGTACGGCGTATTTTCCAGATGTGCATGGAAGGGCGAGGTCCACAGCAGATTGCCAACCAGCTCCGAGCCGACAAGGTGCTGACCCCTACCGCCTATAAGAAACAGCATGGGCGCAGTACGCCGAACCCCACACCGGAGAACCCCTATGGCTGGCAGGACAGTTCTGTCGTCAAGATTCTGGAACGCCGGGAGTACACAGGATGCACTGTCAACTTCAAGACTTACACCAACTCCATCTGGGACAAGAAGCAACGCGAGACGCCAATCGAGAAACAGGCGGTTTTCCCCGACACCCATGAGCGTATCATCGAAGACGATGTGTTTGAGAAAGTCCAGGCAATCCGGCAACAGCGGCACCGCATGACCCGCACAGGCAGAAGCAGTATCTTTTCCGGGCTGGTTTACTGTGCCGATTGCGGTTCTAAGATGCAGTACGGTTCTTCCAACAATGGCGATTTCGCTCAGGACTTCTTCGACTGTTCTTTGCACAAGAAGAACAGGGAAAAATGCGGCGGTCACTTCATTCGGGTCAAGGTGTTGGAGCAGTTGGTGCTGAAGCATATGCAGCTGGTGATGGGGTATATCCTCCGGCATGAGGACTACTTCCGAGCCGTGATGGAGCAGCAGATGAAGCTGGAGAGTGCGGAGAAATTGCAGATTATCCGCAAGCAGCTCAACCGGGACGAGAAGCGCATCGCCGAACTGAAACGGCTCTTTATCAAGATTTACGAGGACAACGCCAGCGGGCGCCTGAATGACGAGCGGTTCGATATGCTGAGTCAAAGCTACGAGGCGGAACAGAAGCAGTTGGAAGCCGAAGTCATCACCCTGCGGCAGAATATTGAAGTACAGGAACGACAGAACGAAAACATTGAGAAATTCATCCAGAAGGCGCACAAGTATGTGGGCATCGAAACGCTTGACCCGTATGCCCTTCGGGAACTGGTACAGGCCATCTATGTGGAGGCTCCCGACAAGTCCAGCGGAAAGCGCCGCCAGAGTATCCACATCAAGTACGACGGTATGGGCTTCATTCCTCTGGATGAACTGATGAAAAAGGAAACGGCGTGACCGAAGTCACGCCGCCCCTTGAAAACACATGGTTTTCAGATTTTTCAAAAATACTGTTTTACGACCACCGTCCATTCCGTCTGGCGCTGTATTTGATTTGAGAGCAACCCTACTGAACAGTAGGGAGATGACGCAATTCCGGGACGGCAGACAGCACGGCCTTTCGGATCAGGGCCTGGCCCTCAGGGGAGCGGAGGGTGTCCAGCACGATGTTTTTCAGCAGGTCCTGGACGGCCTTGCTGGCCAACAGAGAGTCCAGCATGGCACCGCCGGGCTCCTCCTGCTTGGGACGTTTGGACTTGGGCGCGGGGACGAAGCCGGGGCCGTCGTCCTCGGGGAGGGCATCCATCCAGTCGTCCTGCCGGGTGGGGTCGTTGCTCTCGCCGCGGAGATAGAAGAGGGAGACGCCGAAATGACACGCCAGCTTCTCCTGCTGCTCCTTGGTGGGGGTGGCGCGGCCGGTCTCAAATTTATCAATGGTTCCCTTGGGAAAGCCCAGGGCGGCGGCCAGGGCCGGCCGGCTGAGATTGGCCTGGGTGCGCAGCAGCTCAATCCGCTGTGCCAATGTAGTCATAAAAAGCCCTCCTTACACAGACCTAACGTTCCCCAACCGCGGGCCCGGCAGAGCGGGCGGCAGTTGGAAGCGAAGAAGTTCCCCGTACAGCGCGCAGTTTTCACCCTAAGGCGGAAACACGGCGGCACGGGGAACTTCTGAGCTGGAGCAGGTGACGAGGCTCGAACTCGCTACCTCCACCTTGGCAAGGTGGCGCTCTACCAGATGAGCTACACCTGCAAGCGGTAATCATTATTATATGGGACAACAGAAAAAAAGTCAAGAGAAATCAGGCAAATTTGAGAAAAAGGATCCGGCGGGAGCTGCCCGGCCGCGCCCCCGGGGCCCCCAACCGCGAGCCCAGCGGCGCGGGTCGCGGTTGGAAGCGAAGAAGTTCCCCGCATAGCGCAGTTTTCGCCGCAAGGCGGAAACGGAGCGGTGCAGGGAACTTCTGAGCTGGAGCAGGTGACGAGGCTCGAACTCGCTACCTCCACCTTGGCAAGGTGGCGCTCTACCAGATGAGCTACACCTGCGTGCGACAGATGTTATTATAGCGGCCGGGCGGGAAAAAGTCAAGTATTATTTTCACTGATTTTTACCTGGGCCATGACGGTCTCAGGGGGCGCGTCGCCCTCGGGGGAGACGCAGGGGAAGACGGCGTCCCGGTCCCAGGAATAGCCCAGGGCCTCCAGCTCGCTGTCGGTGAGGAGAAGGGCGTCGCCGCTGGAGGCGTCCACATGGCGGTACTGTCCGTCCCCCAGGGCGAAGACGTTCCAGAAGTGGACACTGCCATCCCGTACGCCCTGGACCACCCAGGCGTCTAACCCCTCGCTCTGACACAGGAGGCGGAAGGCCAGAGCCATGCCCTCGCTGTCCCCCTGCCCCTCCAGCAGGACGTGGTAGGCGGAGGCCCCCTCCTCCTGGCCGGGATTGCCTTGTACGCACTGGCGTAGCAGGCCGCAGATGGCCAGGGCGGCGTCCTGGCCGGTGAGGCCGTGAAAGGAGCTGCGCAGTACCTCCACCCGCTGGATGAGCTGCTGGCGCTTGCTGCGCAGGGTGTCCGCCGGCTCGGGATAGGTGAGCTGGATCTCCACAATCCGCTCCCGGCCGGCGTCCGGGTACAAGGTGATGGTGTACTGGGGCATCCCCAGGGCGGCGGCGGGAGTGTCGTAGTAGGCCTGCCGGATGAGGGAGGCGATGTAGTTCTCGTCCTCGGTGAAATAGGCCACCTGGAGTACCGCCTCCGGGGAGAAGCGGGAGAGCTGTTCCTGAAGCACCCGGCGGATGGCGCTGCTGCCAATGACGTTCTTCATGCCCTGCATCTGTTCCAGCGAGCGGCGGTAGGTGATGCGGATGGTGGCCTCGTAGTCCTGTACTACCCGGGTGTAGTCGTGCTCAATGACCTCCACGGCGTAGGCCCCCAGCGGGGCGTCCCGGGCCACCTCCAGACAGGCGTTGCTGAGATCCGCGCCCACATCCCGGCCCTGGGGGTAGTTGGTCAGGCGGATGGAGCCCACCTCTGTGCCCTGCCGGACGAAGTAGAGCACGTCGTTGACCAGATCCTGATAGTTCTCCGCCAGCAGAACGCTGGAGTCGTCGGTGATGGGATGCTCCGGATGGGCGGTGACCACGATGGAGTCCCGCTCCAGCATGGAGGCGCAGCCGCTCAGCCCCAGGAGGACCGCCAGCAGCAGCGGGGAGAGCTTATCTTTTCTGCCCATAGCGGACCTCCTTGCGCGATATGGTTTGCTGCTTTCAAAAGGTTACAGACCCAGGGCTTCTCCTACCACAATGACCTCGGCGAAATCAATGCCCGTGGGCTTGCGCCAGAGGACGGTGAGGGCCCGGCAGATCCGCTCCGGGCTGTCGCAGTTGTAGCAGCGGTCTCCCTTGACGGCGCAGGGGGTGTTCCGGTTGAGGCGCTTGGCGTTCTTGGGGGAGGCGATGTTCCGCGCCCGCCAGAGGGCCTTTTCAAAGTCCGGCTCCACCTTGTTGACGCCCACTACCAGATAGAGCTCTTTATGGCCGTAGATGGTAGAGGACACCCGGTTGCCGGTGCCGTCGATGTTGATGATCTCCCCCGTCTCCGCCAGGCCGTTGACAGAGCACAGATAGACCTCCGCCGCGTTGGCCTGGGCGGCGGTGGCGCCGGTCCAGTGGCAGTAGAACTGGTTGTGGGCGGACAGACGCTCCACAAGCCCCAGCTCCTGGATGGTCATGGAGCCGCCCATGCCGATGGTCCGGCCGTCCAGCTTCTGATCCAGATAGGCGGCGGCTTCTCCAGCGGTGTCAAAGTAGACGGCGGAAAACCCGTTGCGGCGCAGATTATCAAGCAGCGCGTGAATGTCAGCCATAAAAAGCACCCTTTCATTTTTGTTTTGCATTTTTGGTAAAAAGAGCTCAGAACGTTTTGAAGATCTGAATTATAGTTCATTTTGCTGGTTGGAGCGGAAACCGTCGCCCAGTACGTCGTGGGCATCGCAGACAATGAGGAAGGCATCCGGGTCGATCTCCCGTACCGTCCGCTTGAGGGGGACAATCTGCCGCTGCTTGAAGGCGCACAGCAGGACCTGCTTGGCCTGGCCGGACCAGGCCCCCTCTCCGTGGAGAATGGTGACGCCACGATCCAGCTGGTCAAAAATTGCGTTGGAGATCTCTTTCGGCTTACTGCTGATGATATAGGCCACCTTGGCCTGGTCCATGCCGTAGAGCACCATGTCCATCACCTTGGAGCAGACAAAGAGGGAGACGACGCCGTACATGGCGCTGGACAGATTATGAAAGGCCACCGCCACCGCGGCAATCACAACCAGATCCACCGCCATCAGAAGATTGCCCATGGGCAGCCAGGCGATTTTCAGCTTGAGCAGCCGGGCCAGCAGATCTGTGCCGCCGGTGGTGGCCCCCTGGAGGAGTACCACGCCCAGAGTACCGCCTGTGAGGATGCCGCCGAAAATAGCGGCCAGCATGGGATCCATAGGCTGGAAACGCCACAGTGCCGCGCTCAGATCCACAAACAGAGAAGAGGTAAACATGGCGTATAGGGAGGAGAGGAGCAGGTGCCCCCCCAACAGCCGCCACCCCAGAAAAAACAGGGGGATATTGAGCACAATGACAATGGCGCCGATGGGGATCCAGGGCAGAAGGGCGTTGATAATCTGGCCCACGCCGGTGATACCCCCAAAGCCGATCTCGTTGGGCACATAGCACCAGTTGAATCCCAGGGCGTACACGGCGGAGGCCGCGGTGATCCAGAAGTAGGAGCGTACAAGCCGGCTGGCTGTCTGCCTCATAAAAACCTCATTCCCTTTCCATGTATGCCTGCCGCCCTGGTTACAGCAGTGAAAGCTGCTCCTCTCCCCGGTCGGCTTCCTTCAGAAGCATTCCGGCGGCGGGCAGGGCCTTGGCCCGGTAGCGGGCGGCGTTGATAATCGCGGTCTGGGCCAGGGGAAGCGCCTGCTCCAGTACATATTTTGGCTTCAATGTCATGACCGCCGCGCCCTGGGTGGACCGGGTTGACTTGGGAGCCAGGGCGGCGGTATGGAATACTACGCACCGGCCCTCGCTGGACACAAGGGCCAGCTCCAGCTCCTCCTGAATCAGCAGGGCCGCGGCCAGGGGGGATTTGTCGGAATAGGCGCCGGTAAGCCGCCGCCGGCGGGTCTGGGTTTTGTACGCGGCCAGCTCCACCCGTGCGGCTTTGCCGTTGCGGAAGAAAAAGAGCACATGGCCGCTGTAGTCCCCGGTCACGCAGGCCCACAGCAGGGTCTCTCCAGGGTCCATCCCCAGGCGGGTGGGGAGATATTCCCCCAATACGCTGGCCTTGGTGTCGGCAAAGTCGCTGAGGCGGGCCTTGTAGCACTGCTGCCGGTCAGTAAAGACCAGCAGCTCGTCCTGGTTGTTGGCCTCCCACTGCTGGGCGGGGCCGTCTCCCTCCTTGTACTTCTGCTCCCCGCTCATGCGCAGGGACTGAGGCGTGATTTTCTTGAAGTAACCCTCTCGGGAGAGGAAAGCATGGACGGGATAGCGGGGGATTTCGCTGTCCTGGCTGTCGGGGGCGGCGGTCTGGTAGTCATAGACAATCTCCGTGCGGCGGGGCAGGGCATATTTTTTCTTTACCGCCTGAAGCTCGGAGATGATAACTTTTTTGATGCGGGCGGGGCTGTCCACCAGATCCCGCAGGTCGCGGATCTCCTCCTCCAGAGAGGCGGTCTCCGCCACCCGCTTCAAAATATACTCCTGGTTGATGTTGCGCAGCCGGATGTCCGCCACATATTCCGCCTGCACTTGGTCGATGCCAAAGCCGATCATCAGGTTGGGGACCACTTCCGCGTCCTCCTGGGTGCCCCGGATGATCTGGATGGCCCGGTCAATGTCCAGCAGGATTTTCTTCAGGCCCTGGAGCAGGTGGAGCTTTTCCTCCTTCTTCTTCATGTCGAAGTAGACACGCCGCTTTACGCAGCCGGTGCGCCAGGCGGTCCACTCTTCGAGAATTTTGCCCACCCCCATGACCTGCGGCATTCCGGCGATGAGGATGTTGAAGTTGCAGGAGTAGGCGTCCTGGAGGGGGGTGGAGCGGAAGAGCCGGGCCATGAGTTTGTCCGGGTCGGCCCCCCGCTTCAGATCAATGGTGAGCTTGAGGCCGTTGAGATCGGTCTCGTCGCGCATATCGGCAATCTCTTTCACCTTGCCGGTCTTGATCAGGTCGGCCACCTTGTCCATAATGGCCTCCACCGAGGTGGAGTAGGGGATCTCGTAGATCTCCACCAGGTGCTCCTGCTTGAGATAGCGCCACCGGGCCCGCACCTGGAAGGAGCCCCGGCCAGTGGCGTAGATGTGGCGCAGGGCGGCCTCGTCGTATAAAATCTCCCCGCCGGTGGGGAAGTCAGGGGCCTTTAGAATAGACAGCAGATCAGTCTCCGGCTTTTTCAGGTAGGCAATTGTGGCGTCGCATACCTCGCCCAGATTAAAGCCGCACAGATTGGAGGCCATGCCCACGGCGATGCCCTGGTTGGCGCTGACCAGCACATTAGGGAAGGTGGTGGGCAGCAGGGCAGGCTCCTTCATGGAGCCGTCGTAGTTGTCCACAAAGTCCACCGCGTCCTGGTCAATGTCCCGGAAGAGCTCGCCGCAGATGGAGTCCAGCCGGACCTCTGTATACCGGCTGGCCGCCCAGGCCATGTCCCGGGAGTAGACCTTGCCGAAGTTGCCCTTGGAGTCCACCAGGGGGTGGAGCAGGGCGCCGTATCCCCGGCTGAGGCGCACCATGGTATCGTAGATGGCGGTGTCGCCGTGGGGATTGAGCTTCATGGTCTGGCCCACTACGTTGGCGGACTTGGTGCGGGAGCCCCCCAGCAGCTTCATCTGGTACATGGTATACAAGAGCTTGCGGTGGCTGGGCTTGAAGCCGTCGATCTCCGGAATGGCCCGGGAGACAATCACGCTCATGGCGTAGGGCATGTAGTTGAGTTCCAGCGTCTGGGTGATGGGCTGCTCCAGCACCTCCGCCCGAAGACCCATAACGTTGGGATTGTTGACCTTTTTGCCCCCCTCCTGGGGGGGCTTCTTTTTCGCCATTGGCAATCATCCTTACTTTTTACTTTGAAAAATAGGGCGCCCTCCGGGGGCGGCCCTGCGCGGGCGGCGACCGGGGCCCTTTCCCGAAAGGGCCCCGGAACCCCAAAGGGCTCAAGGGGGGTCAACCCCCTTGAGAATCCCCCATGACGATAGGCCCACCTGGCGCACCGCGCCGGATATCTGCCATGCCGATGTGCCAGTCTGGCAGACAACGCGGTTCCACCTGGGGTTTTACAGGAGACGTTACAATAGAAGCGCCGGGCCTCCCTGGTCGGCCTGGGGGCGAGTACACTGCCAGCCGTTCCACCGGGCCGACCAGGGAGGCCCGGCACATGAAACCTGGTCTGGCGGGAGACTTACGCAGGGAGCACCTGTCCTGAACAGCTCTCAGGACGCTGAGGCAGTGATGGCGGCGCGGTGCGCCGCCGGGGTCCCCGCGCTGGGGGAGTCCAGAGGGGGGATCCTCCCCCCTCTGGCCCTTTGGGTCCAGGGCCCTTTCGGGAAAGAGTCCTGGCGCCGCCCGCGCAGGGCCGCTCCCCCGGACACTACGAAATATCCGCCAAATCCAGATATTTATACCCGTCCTCCGCGATATGTTCCTTTCTGCCCTGAAGATTATCCCCCAGAAGCAGATCAAAAATAGCGGCGGTGCGCTGCACATCCTCCGGCATGACTTTGATAAGGCGGCGGGTGTCCGGATTCATGGTGGTGAGCCACATCATGTCCGGCTCGTTCTCGCCCAGGCCCTTGGAGCGCTGTATGTTGCATTTTTTCCCCGCCAGCTTGGCGGTGATGTCCTGCTTTTCCCGCTCGCTGTAGGCGAACCAGGTCTTGTCCTTGCAGGTAATCTCGTACAGAGGGGATTCGGCGATATAGACGTAGCCCCGCTGGATGAGGGTGGGCACCAGGCGGTAGAGCATGGTGAGAATCAAAGTGCGGATCTGGAAGCCGTCCACGTCGGCGTCGGTACAGATGACGACTTTGTTCCACCGCAGGTTCATCAGGTCAAAGGAGGAAATATCCTTGGCGTGCCGGTCCTCCACCTCGCACCCGCAGCCCAGGACCTTCAGAAGGTCGGTGATGATCTCGCTTTTGAAGATCTTGGCGTAGTCGGCCTTGAGGCAGTTGAGAATTTTCCCCCGCACCGGCATGATGCCCTGGAACTCGGCGTCCCGGGACAGCTTCACCGCGCCCATGGCGGAGTCGCCCTCTACGATATACAGCTCCCGCCGCTCGGTGTCCTTGGTGCGGCAGTCCACGAACTTCTGCACCCGGTTGGCGATGTCCACGCTGCCGGAGAGCTTTTTCTTGATGTTGAGCCGGGCTTTCTCCGCGCTCTCCCGGCTGCGCTTGTTGATGAGCACCTGCTCGGCAATCTTCTCCGCGTCCAGGGGGGTCTCGATGAAGTAGACCTCCAGCTGGGCTTTGAGAAAGTCGGTCATAGCTTCCTGGACAAATTTGTTATTGATGGCCTTCTTGGTCTGGTTCTCATAAGAGGTCTGAGTGGAGAAATTATTGCTCACCAGCACCAGACAGTCCTCAATATCCGCCCAGGTGATCTTGCTCTCGCCCTTTTGATATTTGTTTTGCTGGCGCAGGTAGCTGTCAATGCCGGAGACGAAGGCGCTCTTCACGGCCTTTTCCGGCGCGCCCCCGTGTTCCAGCCAGGAGGAGTTGTGGTAGTGCTCGATCTGGTTGACCGTGTTGGAAAAGCAGAAGGACAGGCTGAGCTTTACCTTGTATTTCGGCTTGTCCGCCCGATCCCGGCCCCGGCGCTCGGTCTGCCAGAACACGGGGGAGGTGAGGGACTGCTCCCCCGCCAGCTCATTTACATAGTCGATGATGCCGCGCTCATAGCGGAATTCCGTGATCTCAAAGGCCCCGTCCACCTGGTTGCGGAAGCGGAAGGTAATGCCCGCGTTGACCACGGCCTGGCGCTTCATTATATCCAGGTAGTATCCGGCGGGGATGTCGATGTCGGTAAAGACCTCCAGGTCGGGCTTCCAGCGGAAGAGGGAGCCGGTCTTCTTGGGGGAGGCGGGCTCCTTGGTCAGGCCGCCCACATTCTCCCCCTTCTCAAAGTGGAGGGAGTAGCGCAGGCCGTCCCGGTGGATAACCGCGTCGAAATACTCGCTGGCGTACTGGGTGGCGCAGGAGCCCAGGCCGTTGAGGCCCAAAGAGTACTCGTAGTTGTCCCCGTCCCCGCCGTACTTGCCCCCGGCGTACAGCTCACAGAACACCAGCTCCCAGTTGTACCGCTGCTCCTTCTCGTTCCAGTCCACGGGGCAGCCCCGGCCGAAGTCCTCCACCTCGATGGAGTGGTCGGCATAGCGGGTGACAGTGATGAGGGAGCCGTGTCCCTCACGGGCCTCGTCGATGGCGTTGGACAGAATCTCAAAGACGGCGTGCTCACAGCCGTCCAGCCCGTCAGAGCCGAAAATAACGCCGGGCCGCTTGCGCACCCGGTCCGCCCCCTTCAGGGCGGAGATGGAGTCGTTGTCATAGGATTTTGGCGTGGTCTTTGCCATGGGCGTCTCCTCACTGTAATCAAAACATTTTATATCGCGGGCAAGAGATCCGGTAATTGAAACGCGGTATTTGCTGTGGTTCCACTTTGTTGATTATATCATACCCATTTTCAAGGAAAGTGTCAAGAAACGCAAATCCGCCGGTGATGAACACAGGTTCTAAGATAACACAGACGGCCCAGTATAGGCAAGCAGTAATTCAATATGCCCGGCCCGCTGGGCTGAGAGCGGGAGAAAATCCTGTGAATACGGTAAAAAGCAGACACCCGGAACCCATCGGATTCCAGGTGCCGGCGTGTCCTTGCTGCTATCCGCCCAGGTAGGCTTTTTTTACGGCCTCGTCCTCCAGAAGCTGGGCGCCGGTGCCGGTGGTGACGATTTTTCCCGTCTCCAGCACATAGCCCCTGTGGGCCACGGAGAGGGCCATTTGAGCGTTCTGCTCCACCAGCAAAATAGTGGTGCCGGCGCGGTTGAGCTCCTTGATGATGTCAAAGATCTGCTCCACCAAAATAGGAGCCAGACCCATGGAGGGCTCATCCAGCATGAGCAGCTTGGGCTTGGACATGAGGGCGCGGCCCATGGCCAGCATCTGCTGCTCGCCGCCGGAGAGGGTACCGGCCACCTGCCGGCGGCGCTCCTTCAGGCGGGGGAAGCGCTGGTACACGTCCTCCAGGCCGGGGTAAATCTCGCTGTTGGGGCGGGTGAACGCCCCCATCTCCAGGTTTTCCTCCACCGTCATCTGGAGGAAGACCCGCCGTCCCTCCGGCACGTGGGCCAGGCCGAGGGAGACGACCTTGTGGGGAGGAATACCGGCCAGGCTCTTGTCCATAAAGCGGATGGATCCGGTGTGGGAGTGGAGCAGGCCGGAGACAGTCTGGAGGGTGGTGGACTTGCCTGCGCCGTTGGCGCCGATGAGGGTGACAATCTCCCCTTCGTTTACCTCAAAGGAGATATCCTTGATGGCGTGAATGGCGCCGTAATAGACATTGATGTGTTCAACCTTCAGCATTGGTCTCAGCCCTCCTTCTTCTGGGAGCCCAGATAGGCCTCGATCACCCGGGGGTTATTCTGAATGTCTTCCGGCGTGCCCTTGGCGATGATTTTGCCGAAATTGAGCACGCAGATGCCCTCACAGATGCCCATGACCAGGTTCATGTCGTGCTCGATGAGCATAATGGCAATGTGGAAGGTGTCCCGGATTTTCAGGATATTTTCCATCAAATCCGCGGTTTCCGAGGGGTTCATACCGGCGGCGGGCTCATCCAGCAGGAGCAGAGAGGGGTTAGTGGCCAGCGCGCGGACAATCTCCAGCCGGCGCTGGGCGCCGTAGGGCAGGCTGCCAGCCTGGTGATTGGCCAGATCCTCCATATCAAAGATGTGCAGCAGCTCCATGGCGCTCTCATGGGCCAGCTTCTCCTTCTTCCAGTAGCCCGGCAGGCGGAACACCCCGTTCCACATGGGGTAGCGGATCTGGTTGTGCAGTCCGATTTTTACGTTGTCCTCCACGCTGAGCTTGTCGAACAGACGGATATTCTGGAAGGTGCGGGCGATGCCCGCCCGGTTGACCTGGGTGATGCTCATATTGTGGGTGTCCTTGCCGTCCAGGAGGATGGTGCCCCGGGTGGGCTGATAGACCTTGGTGAGCAGATTGAACACGGTGGTTTTGCCCGCGCCGTTGGGCCCGATAAGCCCGGCGATCTCGGTGCGGCCGATGGCCATGTCGAACTCGTCCACGGCGGTGAGGCCGCCGAAGTCAATGCCCAGGTTGCGGCATTCTAGGATGGGCCGCTTGTCCACGTCCCGCTCCGGCACCATGTTGACGCTGGGCACGGGGACCAGACGGGTGGGCTTGCGCTGTTCCATGCGGCTCATGCCTGCTTCACTCCTTTCTTGGCGGGGGCCTTTTTCAGGCCGAGGCGGGAGAAGAAGTCCCGGATGGTAGGATTATTGGTGGCCAGCATCACCAGGATAAGAACCACGGCATAGACCAGCATACGGTAGTCGTTTACCGCCCGCAGCAGCTCCGGCAGGACGGTGAGCAGGGCGGCGGCGATGATGGAGCCCCGGATATTGCCCATGCCTCCCAGCACCACAAACACCAGCACCAGAATGGAGGTGTTGAAGTCAAACTTCTTGGCCGCCACAGAGGAGTAGTTCATGGCGTAGAGGGCGCCGGCGGCCCCCGCCAGCACGGCGGAGGTGACAAAGGCCATAAGCTTGTACTTGGTGGCCCCGATGCCCACGCTCTCCGCGGCGATGCGGTTGTCCCGCAGGGCCAGAATGGCCCGGCCCGCCCGGCTGTTCACCAGGTTGAGCACCACGGTGATGGCGATGAGCACCAGAATAAATCCCGCGGTAAAGGTTGCCAGCTTCACGTTGGCGGTGACCCCCATCGGGCCCTTCAGAATGGCTTTGCCGCCGCTCTCCAGGGCAAGAGCGGCCTCGTTTTTTGTGGAGAAGTGCAGGCCGCTGCCGTCCACACCCACATAGAGGATGTTGATGATGTTCTTGATAATCTCGCCAAAGGCCAGCGTGACAATGGCCAGATAGTCCCCCCGCAGGCGGAGCACCGGCACACCCACAATGAATCCGGCCACGCCGGCGAAGAGGGCGCCCACCACCATGGCCACCACCAGCCGGAGGGCTGGGGAGGGGATGGCGTTTTGCAGGGACATGGCGGCGATGACGCCGGAGAAAGCGCCCACGCTCATAAATCCGGCGTGGCCCAGAGAGAGCTCGCCAGAGATGCCTACCACCAGATTGAGAGAGATGGCCATGACCACATAGGCGCAGATGGGCACCAGCTGTCCTTCCAGCGAGGGGGAGACCATTCCCTGGCCCCGGAGGACCTGGAGGATAATAAAGGCGGCGGCCACCATGCCGTAGGTGATGGAATTGTTCACCAGCCGCTTGCGGCCGGGGGATAGTTTTTTCATCTCTGCCACCTACACTTTCTCTCGGATGGTCTTGCCCAGCAGGCCGGAGGGCTTGACCAGCAGCACAATAATGAGCACGGCGAAGACAATGGCATCGGACAGGGCGGTGGAGATATACGCCTTGGCGAAGATCTCAATAATGCCCAGCAGAATCCCCCCCAGCATGGCGCCGGGGATGGAGCCGATGCCCCCGAAGACAGCGGCGGTAAAGGCCTTGATGCCGGGCAGTGAGCCGGTGGTGGGCATTAAGGTAGGGTAGGCGGAGCACAGGAGCACGCCGGCGACGGCCGCTAAGGCGGATCCGATGGCAAAGGTCATGGAGATGGTGCGGTTTACGTCGATACCCATGAGCATGGCCGCGCCCTTGTCCTCCGAGCAGGCCCGCATGGCCTTGCCCATCTTGGTCCGGCTGGTGAAAAAGGTGAGGGCCAGCATAATCACCACACAGGCCGCCACCGTCACCAGGGCCACATGGGTAATGCTCAGCTCCCCGATTTTGAACGAGCCCGTGCCCACTACGGAGGGGAAGATCTTGGTGTCGGACTTCCACAGGAGCAGGGCGCTGTTCTGGAGGAAATAGCTCACGCCGATGGCGGTGATGAGCACCGCCAGGGAGGGAGCGGCCCGCAGGGGTTTATAGGCCAGACGCTCAATAATCACGCCCAGCACGGTACACACCGCCATGGCCAGCAGCACCGCCACAATAGGGTGCAGCTTGTACTGACCCATGGCGAAGAAGCAGACGTAGGCGCCCACCATGATTACGTCGCCGTGGGCAAAATTAAGCATCTTGGCAATTCCGTAGACCATGGTATAGCCCAGGGCGATGATGGCATAAATACTGCCTAGGCTGATGCCTTTGATCAGGTTATTGAGGATACCCAGGAGAATACCCAAACCGACCACCTCTTTCTCGTTTTTCTCATTCTCTCAATTTCAAAATAGGCGCGAAAACGCCAAAATGGGACGGTATGGCAGAGACCTTTGCACCCGTTTAAAAAATGGATGCAGACGTTTCTGCCATACAGGGGGAATGCGCTGCCGCGCCGCATAAAAATAGGGGAAAGAGAGGGCTGCTGTACAGCAACCCTCTCAGCGTGCCAAAAACATGAAATCTGAAGGGCCCCGGAGGGAGGGATAGTGTGAAAGGGAACCGTCAGGGTTCCCTTTCGCGTCCAGGCAAACCAGTTTTCAGAACTTTTTGAAGTTCTGAAAACTGCTCTCAGCCTGGCGAAAAACACGTTTCGCCAGGCTGAGAGAGGGCTGCTGTACAGCAACCCTCTCTGGGGTTCCATGAAGGTGAAAAGATTACTGGGTGACGTAATTGCCGTCCTGGACGGAGACCACCACGGGGGCCTTGGAGACCTCGCCGTTGGTGCTCCAGCTCATGCCGGAACCGGTGAGGCCGTCCACGCTGAAGCTGCCGCTGGTAAAGGTGGCGATCATGGCCTGGCAGATGGCGGCGTTGTCCATATCGCTGGTGAGATTGGCGGCCTGGGCGGCGGCGTAGATGGCGTACATGCAGTCATAGCCGTCGGCGGCAAACTGGTTGGGCAGGGTGCCGTAGGCCGCCTGATAGGCGGAGACGAAGTTCACGGTGCGCTCATCCTCGCCCCAGGCGTTGAAGGGGGTCATGAGCATCAGGCCCTCGGCCAGGGAGGTGTCAAAGCCCTCCATGTCCAGAATGCCGTCCATGCCGTCGCAGCCGAAGAAGGTGGGGGCAAAGCCCATGGTCTTGGCCTGGTTGAGGATCAGGGAAGCGGGGGTGTAGTAGATGGGCATGAACACCAGATCCGCGCCGGCGTCCTTCAAGGCGTTGAGCTGGACGGTAAAGTCGGTGTTGGTGTCCTCGGGGAAGGTCTGAACGCTGACGACAGACAGGCCGATGGAGTCCGCCTGGGCCTGGAAGGCGTTGTAGATGCCGGTGGAGTAGGCGTCGCCGTTGTTGTAGATGACGCCGATCTGGCTGCCCAGGTTGTTATCCTTGATGTAGTTGGCGGCGGTGGTGCCCTGGTTGGGATCGGTGAAGCAGACCTGGAACACGTTGTCCTTGCCGCTGGTCACATCGGTGGAAGAGGCGGAGGGGGTGAGCTGGAAATACCGGTCGCTGAAGGTCTCAGCCGCCACGGCCACGCAGGGGGTGGTGGTGGTGCAGCCGTAGATGACCTGGACGTTGCTGCCCTTCAGGGTGTTGTAGGCGTTGACGGACTTCTCCGCATCGCCCTCGTCATCCTGGAAGTTCAGCTCCAGCTGGAGGCCGCCCAAGGCGTTGATCTCCTGCACGGCGATCTCGGCGCCCTGCTTGGTGGCCAGGCCGTACACGGCGGCGGAGCCGGTCAGGGGGCCGATGCCGCCGATCTTCAGGGTAGTGATGGCCTCTCCGCTGCCGCCGGCGGGGGCGCCGGAGGGCTGGGAAGCAGAGGGCTGGGCGGCAGTACCGCCGCCGCAGCTGGTGAGCAGAGCGGCGCTCATGGCAGCGGCCATAGTAAGAGACAAAATACGGGATTGTTTCATTTCATTGAACCTCCTTGTGAGTTGTTGACATTATACGCCCCGAAACAAAAAGTTGTCAACCTGTTAAATTTCACAAGGTAGCGAGAGCTGTTTTTTCAATTCATGGCAGTAAAGCACAAAATCACAGGGGTTCAGATCAGAATACCGCCGTTGGGGCTGATCACCTGGCCGGTGAGAAAGCGTCCCCCCTCCGAGGCCAGGAAGAAGACGCTCTCCGCCGCGTCCTCCGGCCGGCCAATGGTCTCCAGAGGGGTGTCCATCCGAAGGGCCTCCAGATCGTCCGGGGTGAGATTGTGATTCATTTCTGTGTCAATCACCCCGGGAGCCACACAATTTACCGTAATTCCAGAGGGCCCCACTTCTTTGGCCAGGGCTTTGGTCAGGCCGATGACCGCCGCTTTCGCCGCGGAGTAGGCCACCTCGCAGGAGCCGCCGGTGAGTCCCCAGATAGAGGACATGGTGATAATGCGCCCCTGCTTCCGGTGGATGAAATGGGGCAGCACCGCCCGGCAGCAGCGGAACACCCCGTCCACGTTGACCTGGAAGCAGCTGTGCCAATCCTCGTCGGTGATGTCGGTAAAAAGCTGCTGTTTGGCGGCGCCGGCATTGCATACCAGTATGTCAAGTTGACAAAATTTATCCAACACATTGTCAACCATTTGATTGACCTGCCCTGTGTCTCCTACGTCGCCCTGGAAGAGCGCCGCGTCGGCCCCCATGGCGCGCAGCTCCTCCGCCAGGGCGTGGGCCGCTTCCTGGGAGCGGTTGTAGTTAATGGCCACCCGGTCCCCCGCCCGGGCAAAACGGCGGGCGCAGGCCGCTCCAATCCCCCGGCTGGCCCCTGTAATAAGTACGGTGCGCGGCTGTTCCACAGAAAATCCCCTCCTCATGTCAAGTCCTTTGATTATAAGGGGAGGGGGAGAAATTTGCAAGGGTTACTTGTTCTTTGAAACGGACAGGGGTATAATAAAAAAGCACCGAAAGATTCCAGAAAAGGAAATGGGGTGTTGACTGTGGAATATGAGATGAGACAGGGGAGCCTCGGGATCCGGGTGTCGGACCGGGGGGCGGAGCTGTGCAGCCTGACCGCCTGGGGGCGGGAGTGGATGTGGCAGGGGGATCCCGCCGTGTGGGGCCGCCATGCCCCCACCTGCTTTCCCTGGTGCGGCCGGCTGAAGGACGGCTGGTTCGAGCAGGACGGGCGGCGGTATGAAAACGGCGCCCACGGCTTTGCCCGGGACCGGGTCCATACCCTTGTCGAGCAGGGGGAAAACCGGCTGGTTTTCCGGCTGGACGCGGACGGAGATACCCTGGCCCGCTATCCCTGGCGCTTCCGGCTGGACACCTGTTATACGGTGAGGGAGGACAGCCTGCGCGTGACCTACCAGGTGGAGAACCGGGACAGCCGGCCCATGCCCTTCCAGGTGGGCTTTCACCACGCCTTTGCCCTCCCCCTGGCGGCAGGAGCGGCCACCCAGGACCATGTGATCCGCTTCGAGCGGGCCGAGACGCCGGAGGAGATTGTCACCGGGCCGGAGGGACTGGTCAGCGGGAAGCGGCCCCGGTTTACCGGCGAGACGGAGATCGAGCTCACGGATACCCTCTTCGACCAAGACTCTATCTGCCTGACCAGCCTGCGCTCCCGATGGGTGGAGGTGGCGCTGAAGGGGGGAGGGCCTGCTCTGCGCCTGGGGATGGAAGGCTTTCCCTACGTGCTGCTCTGGTCCAAGCCGGGGCCCATGCGCTTTGTGTGTATCGAGCCGTGGTACGGCCTGCCGGACCGCCTGGATGGGGATCACAACCTGTTCCGCCGGCCGGCCATCCAGGTACTCCAGCCGGGGGAGACCTTTTCCTGTACCCAAACCACCGCCCTGCTGGGGGGCGGAGCAGAGGGATAAGTTAGAATCTGGATTCATTTGGAAAGGAGTATTTTGTAGAATGAGGAAACAATTCAGAAAGAAGCTGCTGGCGCTGGGATTGGCGGCGGGACTTGCCCTGTCCGGCGCGCCGGCCGCCGCCGCCGGACAGCAGGCCACGGCCTACTCCAACGGCTCCAAGGTGCTGGTGGACGGATCCGCTGTCAACTTTGACGCCTATACCCTCTTCGAAGGCAGCAAGGGCACCAATTACTTCAAGCTGCGGGACATCGCCCAGGCGCTGCGGGGCACCCCCGCCCAGTTTGATGTGACCTGGGACAAAAATTTGGGGGCCATCAATATTACCACCGGCAAGCCCTACACCACCACTGGTGGGGAGCTGGCCCCGCCCTCCGGCCAGAGCCGTCAGGCCACCATAAACAGCGCCCCCATTTACATCAACGGAACCAAGAGCCAGCTGGGAGCCTACACTATCAACCAGAATACCTACTTCAAGCTCCGGGACCTGGGGGACGCCCTGGGCTTTGAGGTCACCTGGGATCAGAGCAGCCAGACCATCGGCATTCAAAGTGACGCAAAGGCAGAGCCCTCCGTTCCCCCGACGCCAACCCCAACGCCTACACCCGCCCCGTCCGCCCAGACCCAGGCCGATGAGATTGTCCGCTTGGTGAACGAGGAGCGGGCCAAAGCGGGGCTGCCAGCCCTGTCCACTTACGATCCCCTGACCCAGGCGGCCCAGCTGCGGGCCACGGAGCTGCCGGGGCTGTTCTCCCACACGCGCCCGGATGGGAGCCAGTGCTTTACCGCCCTGGACGCGTTCGGCATCAAGGGGTACTACACTGCCGGTGAGAATATCGCCGCCGGGTCCAGCACCGCGGCGGGAACCATGGACCAGTGGATGAATTCTTCCGGCCACAAGGCCAATATCCTCAACAAGGACTTTACCCACATCGGCGTGGGCTATATAAAGGCCCCCGGCGGCTATGGCCACTACTGGGTGCAGATGTTCCTGGGGTCCAACAGCCTGCCTGCCGGCGGGCAGAATCCCACTCCTACGCCTACTCCTACACCCACACCCACACCCACTCCTACGCCTGCCCCCACACCTGCGCCCAGCCAGTCCGCAGAGGAGCTGACCGCGGAGGTGGTCCGTCTGGTAAATGAGGAGCGGGCCAAAGCGGGGCTGCCAGCCCTGTCCACCTACGATCCCCTGACCCAGGCGGCCCAGCTGCGGGCCACGGAGCTGCCGGGGCTGTTCTCCCACACGCGCCCGGATGGGAGCGACTGCTTTACCGCCTTGGAGGCGTTCAACGTTCAGTCCTACTATACCGCCGGTGAGAACATCGCCGCCGGG
>NZ_QWEK01000008.1 GCF_009935845.1 Pseudoflavonifractor sp. 524-17
GGGGGGCCAGGCGGCGCACCGCGCCGCCACCACTGCCTCAGCGCCCTGAGCGTCTTTCGAAATAGGTGATCTCTGCGTAGGTCTCCCGCCAGACCAGGTTTTATGTGCCGGGCCTCCCCAGTCGGCCCGGGGGAACGTCTTCTGTAGACAACCCCCGGGCCGGCCCGAGAGGCCCGGCACTTCTATTGTAACGTAAGCGCAAGACTTTAGCTGGGACCGCGTTGTCTGCCGGACTGGCACATCGGCACGGCAGTCATCCGGCGCGGTGCGCCGGGTGGGCCTATCGTTATGGGGGATTCTCAAGGGGGGCGCCCCCCCTTGAGCCCTTTGGGGTTCCGGGGCCCTTTCGGGAAAGGGTCCCGGACGCCGCCCGCGCAGGGCACCCCCACGGGACCTCCGCAAAAAAACGCCCGCCGGCGGTTGCCGGCGGGCGTCTGCTTTCAAATCTGTATGGACTTACTGCTTCTGCTGGCCCTGGAGGGCGGCCACCCGGGCGGCCTCCAGCTCGGCCTGCTCCCGCTCGTCGTCCAGGTCCTCCTGGGTCTTGGGGAGCAGCAGGTTGAGGGGAATGGCGATGAGGGCCGCGCCCACGGGGGCGAAGGAGCCGAACACGGTCTCCACCACGGCGGGCAGGCCGTCCAGACAGCCGGCCACCTGGGTGATGCCGATGCTCACCGCCACGGACAGGCCCACAATGGTGCTCTTCCGGTTGGTGAACTTGCCGCTCTGGGTGACCATGCGCACGCCGGTCATGGTGATGACGGCGAACACGGACACCACGGCGCCGCCCAGTACACAGTCAGGCACGGTGGTGAGCACAGAGGCGAACTTGGGCACCAGACCGCACACCAGCAGGGTGAAGGCGGCAATGCCGAAGACCATCTTGTTGACCACCTTGGTCACGGTGACGATACCTACGCACTCGGAGTAGGAGCAGGTGGGCATACCGCCGAACACCGCGCCCACAATGGCGCCTACGCTCTGGGCCATGATGCCGCCCTGAAGCTCGCCGTCGGTGGGCATACGGTCAAAGCCGCCCACGGTGAGCGAACTCATATCGCCGATGGTCTGGAGGGAGTTGGCGACAAACAGAATGGCCATAGAGACACAGGCGGTCACATCAAACTCAATGCCGAACTGCATGGGCATGGGCAGATCAAACCAGCCGGCGTCCTTGATGTTGGAGAAGTTCACCAGGGGCGCGATCCCGGCCTCGGTGAGGGCCACAGCCAAGATATAGCCAGCCACCAGGCCCCACAGCACGGCGCCCAGCTTTACGATCCCCTTGCCCCAGTTGTCGCAGATGACCACAATGAGCAGCGTAAACAGGGCAACGCCCCAGGTGACCGCCTTGCCGAAGTTTTCGGTATAGCCGCCGGCCATGTTGCGCAGGGCGATGGGGTACATGGACATACCGATGGTCATAACCACCGTACCGGTGACTACCGTGGGGAAGAGCTTGCGGATGGGCTTGAGGAAGACAGCGAAGAGCGCGCCGGCAATGCCGCCCACTATCTGGGCTCCCATCATCACCGGGAAGGTAAAGCGCTCAATCATGAGCGTGGGCAGAATGAAGCTGATGCCCATCACCAGGGGCAGGCCGGAGCCGAAGCCCCGGACAATGGGGAAGAGCTGGAGCAGAATGGCCACCGCCGTCATCAGCAGAGAGACCTGCACCAGCATAATCTGCTCTTCCGGGCTGAATTTGGCGTTGGCGGCGTTAGCCACCAGAACTGCGGGGGAGACGGTGCTGACAATCGCCACTACTACGTGCTGGAAGCCCAGTGGGATGGCCTGACCCAGCGGGGGCATTCCATTGAGTTTGAACAGGGTCTCGTTGCTGGGGGTTTTTCCCATTTAAATCACCTCATATATCATACGGCCCGGGCCGGCGGTTCCGGCGGCGCCGTATCCTTCTATTTGGTTCGCCGGCACAGCCTGCCGGATGGCGGGTTACGTGTGCAAAAGTCTGCCCCTCTCCTCCTCTCGTAACATGCTCAATGGTGTGCTGGGTCTCAGCAACACCCCCTTTCTGTCTCAGTGATTATCAATAAAAAATAGTTGGATTTCCTATGAAAGCGGTGGAAAGAATACCGGAAGAGTCAACACTGTAGGTTGCTCTCCCGGCATAAGGATACAGTTTTGTAGTCAGTATTCTGATGTTATTTCACCGCCGGCGCATCTTCTTTGGGCAAAATCAGGTTGAGCGCCACCGCCACAACCGCCGTGCCTACAGGGGCGAAGGAGCCAAAGACATTCACCACCCAGCCGGGGAATCCATCCAGGCAGCCGGAGGCCATGGTGACGCCGATGCCCAGAGCTGCCGCCAGCCCCACCACGGTACGGCTGCGCATGGTGAAGGGGCCGGACTCGAAAATCATATTCATCCCCGTCATGGCGATGATGGAGAACACAGAAATGGTAGCGCCGCCCAGTACCGCGTTGGGAATGGTGGTGAGCACGGCAGAGAGCTTGGGAATGAACCCGGACACCGCCAGAACCACTGCCGCAAAGGTAAAGACCGCCCGGTTGACTACTTTGTTGACGGTGACAATGCCTACATTCTGACTGTAGGAGCAGGTACACAGCCCGCCGAAGGGAGCGCCGAGGATAGAGGTGATTCCCTGGGAAATAATGCCGCCCTGAAGCTCCTGGTCCGTGGGCATCCGGTCCAGCCCGCCCTTGGTGGTGGAGCTGATATCGCCGATGGTCTGAAGGGAGTTTGCAATATACAGAATGCACATGGCCAGAATGGCGGAGAAGTTGAACTCCAGGCCGAAGGACTGCACGGGCGTGGCCACGGCAAACCAGCCGGCGGTCTTTACCGCGTCAAAGCTGACCATCCCCAGGGCCAGCGCCAGGACATAGCCCCCCATCAGCCCCCACAGCACCGCGCCCAGCTTCAGTACCCCTTTGCCGAAGTTTTGCAGCGCCAGCACCAGGGCAAAGGTAAACAGCGCCACCCCCCAATTTTTAGGAGAGCCGAAGTCAGGGGTGCCCGCGCCGCCGGCCATATATTTGATGGCCACCGGATAGAGGTTCAGACCCACAGCCACAATTACCGTGCCGGTGACCAGGGGCGGAAAGAGCCTGCGGATGGGCTTGATGCACAGACCAAACACAATGGCCACCACACCGGCGATGATCTGTCCGCCTAAAATCTCCGGCAGAGTAAAGGTCTTGCTCATCAGAGTGGGAATGGTAAAGCCCACTCCCATAATCACCGGCAGGCCGGATCCGATAAAGCGCGTAATGGGGAACAGCATAATCAGCGTGGAAAACGCGGTCATCAGCAGGGCCATCTGCACCAGCAGGGTGGTGGTCTCCGAATCCAGGCCGCAGTTTTTAGAGACCATCAGGGCGGGACCCACGGTACTCACCACCGCGGCCACCACATGCTGCATTCCCATGGGCAGCACCTGGGCCATGGTCACTTTGCCCCGCCACTGGAACAGCCCGTTCTCCGCTGCCCCGCCATTGTGTGGCATATTCATGATCAATTACCTCCAAAGTTCCTTGATTGTCGCTCCCCGCCCGGATTGGGGGGAGGTCTTCAGCGGCAAGGGAGGGGGTAATCCGTCAACACATCAGAAGACTATATCACTATAACACACGAAATAAATTCTTTCAAGTTGTACCCTCTGGTTTAAGTGCAAGAGAATCTCCGCTGGATTTTGTGCAAAATAACAAAAGTCTTCCAAGCCGCGGCGCAACTTGGAAGACTTTTCAATAAATGGGGGTTACTCCTCCCGATGGGGCAGGGGGATCTCCGGCATCAGCTCATCGGATATCACTTGCAGCATCTCCTCCAGCTCACGGACTTTTTCCGGGGAAAAGCGCCTTTTAATACGCTCCATCACTGTGCTCAGATACCGGTAGCTGATATTATAGTAGTCAATATACTTGGAGGTAACCTCCAAATGATACTCCCGCTTGTCCGCCGGCGACTGCTCCTTGCGGACATACCCTTTCTGGATGAGGCTGTTTACCTTGTAGGCTGCGTTGGGGGGGGAGATATTGACAAAACGGGCGAATTCGTTGATGGTGGGACGGCCCAGGGCCATGATAATCTCCATGCAGAAGGTTTCCACCGTAGTCAGGCTGGCCTCCCGTTTCTGGAAGCGGGAAAAGACCGCCTGATAGAAATGAAGCTTAAATTTTGTATACACCTCATTAAAATCCTGCTCCAGCATTTTATCACGTCCCATCCTTGCCTTGGTGTTTTACCATACCAGATTTTATAGCAGATGGGAAGCGGCACGCTGAAAAATAGATCCCGGTCATGGGCGCGGGTCCTGAAGGACGAAAGTAAGCTCCGCTTGACAGGCGATTTTCCCCTCCACCCGGGCCGCAGCCCGACCGTAGCCCACCGGTCCACGCTGTTCAATGAGCTCACAGGACAGCTCCAGTACATCCCCGGGGGTGACTGGGCGCTTGAACCGGGCCTGCTTTACCCCGCCGAAGATGGCCAGCTTGCCCCGGTTCTCCGGCAGCGAGAGGGCGGCCACCGCCCCGGTCTGGGCCAGCGCCTCCAGAATGAGGACCCCGGGCATAATGGGGCTACCTGGGAAATGGCCGGTGAAAAAGGGCTCGTTCATCGTGACGCACTTGATTCCCCGGGCCGACTGGCCGGGCCGGCAGTCGGTGATCCGGTCCACCAGCAAAAAGGGCGGCCGGTGGGGGAGAAGTTCCATAATCTGTTCAATATTCAGTTCCACGCTGTCTACCCCTCCCAGTGTTTGAAAATCAGGCTGGTGTTATGCCCCCCGAAGCCAAGGGAGTTGGACAGGACATAGTCCAGCCGGGCGGAGCGGCCCTGGTTGGGTACCACGTCCAGATCGCACTCCGGGTCGGGGACGGCATAGTGGATGGTGGGGGGGGCGAATTGGTCCCGCAGGGCCAGCACGGAGAAAATGGCCTCCACCGCGCCGCTGGCCCCCAGCAAGTGGCCGGTCATGGACTTGGTAGAGCTCATCATCAGCGCCTTTGCGTGGGGGCCGAAGGCCGCCTTTACCGCCTGCGTCTCACAGACATCGTTCATGGCGGTGGAAGTGCCGTGGGCGTTGATATAGCCGATGGCCTCCGGGGGGAGGCTGGCGTCTCTCAGGGCCTGGGCCATACAGGCGGCCCCCCCTGCTCCGTTGGGGGCGGGGGCGGTGATGTGGTGGGCGTCGCAGTTGGCGCCGTAGCCCACAATCTCCCCCAGAATTTCCGCCCCTCTGGCCTTGGCGTGGCCGTACTCCTCCAGCACCAAAATGCCGGCCCCCTCGCCGATGACGAAGCCGGAGCGCTCCTTGTCAAAGGGAATGGAGGCCCGCGCTGGGTCGGCGCAGGTAGTGAGGGCTTTTAGAGAGGTGAAGCCGCCCACGCCCATCTCCGCCACCGCGGCCTCCGCGCCGCCGCATACCATCACCTCGGCATAGCCGTCCCGGATGTGGCGGAAGGCGTCGCCCACGGCGTTTCCGCCCCCGGCGCAGGCCGCCACCGGACACACGCACATCCCCTGAAAGCCGTATTTGATGGCGATCTGTCCCGCCGCCATGTTGGGGATGATCATGGGGATAAAGAAGGGAGAGATCCGGTCATAGCCCTTCTCCGCCCCCTTTTTGCACTCGGACTGGATGGTATTCATGCCCCCGATGCCGCTGGAGACCATCACGCCGCACCGGGCGGGATCCTCCCGGGCCATATCCAGGCCGCTGCGGGCCAGCGCCTCCCCCGCCGCCGCCATGGCGAACTGAGTAAAGCGGTCCATCCGCCGGGCCTCCCGGCGCTCCATATACTCCTCCGGCTGGAAGTCCTTTACCTCGCCGGCCAGCTTCACCTTCATGGCGGAGGTGTCGTACAGCGTAATGGGCGCGATGCCGCACACGCCGTCCCTGGCCGCGGTCCAGGCCGCCTGCGCCGTCTTGCCGATGGGGGTCACCGCCCCCAGGCCAGTAATGACCACACGTCTTTTTTCCATCGTCAATCGTAAATCCTTTCAAACACAGTTTCGGATTTGTGCGGGCGCCCCCCCCCAGGGGAGAGCCCTGCCGGGTGGGCCGCTTACGCAGCGGGCGCCAGGGCCCTTTCCCGAAAGGGCCCTGGACCCAAAGGGCTCAAGGGGGGTTGACCCCCCTTGAGAATCCCCCATTACGAGGGGCCCACCCGGCGCGCCGCGCCGGAGCACTGCCATGCCGATGTGTCAGTCTGGCAGGCAGCGCCAGTCCCTGCGTAGGGTTTCTGCCAGACTTACATTTCTGTGCCGGGCCTCTCGAGTCGGCCCGGGGGAATGACTAGCAGAGAACCTGCCCCCGGGCCGACTGGGGAGGCCCGGCACTTTTTTGTGACGTAAGCGCAAGACCCCAGCTGGGGCGGCGTTGATTGCCAGATTATCAGAACGTTGAGGCAGTGGTGGCGGCGCGGTGCGCCGCCTGGACTCTCGTCATGGGGGAGTCCAGAGGGGGGCACCCCCCTCTGGCCCTTTGGGTCCAGGGGCCTTTCGGGAAAGGCCCCTGGCGCCGCCCGCGCAGGGCCCCCCGGAGGGCCCCTGGGGGCGCAGCGTCTAAACCGCCATTCCCCCGTCTACGCACAAAACCTGCCCAGTAATATACCCGCTGTCCTCTCCGGCGAAAAAGGCCACCGCCCGGGCCACGTCCTCCGGCTGACCCAGCCGGGCCATGGGGATGGAGGCCAGCAGAGCGGATCTGGCGGTCTCAGGGAGGGCGGCGGTCATATCGGTGTCGATAAACCCGGGGGCCACCAGGTTGACGGTGACGTTCCGGCTGGCCAGCTCCTTGGCGATGGACTTGCTCATGCCGATGAGGCCCGCCTTGCTGGCGGCGTAGTTGGCCTGGCCTGGGTTGCCCCGCAGGCCCACCACGCTGGACAGATTGACAATGCGGCCCCAGCGTTGCTTCATCATGGGGCGGTAAGCCGCCTTCATGCACAGAAAAGCGCCTTTCAGATTGGTATCCAACACCGCATCAAACTCCTCCTCCTTCATCTGGAGGGCCAGACGGTCCTTTGTAATGCCGGCGTTGTTCACCAGAATGTCCAGCCGGCCGAAGGTGTCGATCACCGTCTGGACCATGGCGGAAACCGCCTGGGCGTCGGATACGTCGGCCTGACAGGCAAAGGCCTGCACCCCCAGGGCGCGGCACTCCTCCGCCACGGCCTGGGCCGCGGCGGCGCTGCCGGCATAGTTGACGCACACGCTGGCCCCCTGACGGGCCAGTTCCAGGCACACCGCCCGGCCAATCCCCCGGCTTCCGCCAGTGACCAGGGCATTTTTTCCCCTTAAATTCATTTCTCTGCTCCTTTCAGGGCCGTGACAGCGGCGGCAAAGTCCTCCGCCGTGTCAATGGCGTATACCGCCGCCCCCTTTACCGTCTTGCGGACAAAGCCGGACAGGGTTTTGCCCGGCCCAATCTCCACAAAGGTGTCCACGCCGTGGTCCGCCATGGCGCGGATGGTGTCCTCCAGATAGACGCTGGATTGGACCTGACGCACCAGCAGGCCGGGGATGGTGTCCCCGGGACCCATCACGTCCCCCTTGCAGTTGAAGAGCACCGGAAACTTCATAGCCCCGAAGCGGACAGAGCGCAGCCGCTCCGCCAGGGCATCCCCGGCGGGGGCCATCAGGCTGGTATGGAAGGGGCCGCTGACGTTCAGGGGGATCACCCGCCGGGCCCCGGCCGCTTTGGCCAGCTCTCCCGCCCGCGCCACCGCGGCGGCATCCCCGGCGATGACCAGCTGGCCGGGGCAGTTGTAGTTGGCAATCTCCGCCACACCCAGCTCCGCCGCCTGGGCGCAGGCGGCTTGGAGCTTCTCCCGGTCCAGCTGGAGCACGGCGGCCATGCCGCAGGGGCGGTCTTGTACCGCCTGGGCCATGGCCTTCCCCCGGAAGGCCACCAGGGCGACCGCTTCCATGGGATCCAGCACGCCGGCGGCGCTGAGGGCGGAGTACTCCCCCAGGCTGAGCCCCGCGGCCATGGCGGGGCGGATCCCCGCCTGAAAGAGCAGCGCGGTGACTCCGGCGGCGAAGGCCACCATGCAGGGCTGGGTATACCGGGTGTCGCCGAGCTGGTCCTCCGGCCCCTCAAAGCAGAGCTTTTTTAAGTCGAACTCCACCGGCGCCTGGTCGAATAGGGCGCGAAAGAGGGGATAGGCGTCGTAAAAATCCCGGCCCATGCCCACGTGCTGGGCCCCCTGGCCGGCGTATAAAAAGGCGAGCTTCACAGGACACCCCCCAGCTCCGCCAGCCGGGCCTGGGCCTGGTTGTGGAGGGCTTCAAAGATCTGGCGCAGGGGCCGGATTTCATGGAGCATTCCCGCCACCTGGCCGGCCATGAGACTGCCGGTCTTGGTGTCTCCGTCAAAGACCGCACGGCGCAGGCTGCCCAATGTAAACTGCTCCAGCTCCATCTTGTCCATCCCCGCCTTTTCGTGGGCGATGTAGTCTCTGGCCATCTGGTTTTTCAGCACCCGCACCGGGGTGCCGGCAATGCGGCCGGTGACGGTGGTACCGGTGTCCTTGGCCTTGAGGACGGCCTGCTTATAGTTAAGATGAATGGGACACTCCTCGCTCACCAGCAGACAGGTGCCCAGCTGGACGCCGCAGGCCCCCAGGGCATAGGCGGCCAGAAGCTGCCGGCCGCTGGCCACCCCTCCGGCGGCGATCACCGGCAGGTCTATCCCGTCGCACACCTGGGGCACCAGCGCCATGGTGGTGCTCTCCCCCACGTGGCCGCCGCTCTCGGCCCCCTCCGCAATGACGCCGTCTACCCCCGCCTTGGCCATCAGCTTGGCCAGGGAAACCGCGGACACCACAGGGAAGACCTTGGCCCCCGCCTCCTTCCACATGGACACATAGGGGCCGGGGTTGCCGGCGCCGGTGGTGATCACCGCCACCCGCTCCTCCGCCGCCACCCGAGCCAGCTCCTCCGCCTGGGGGTGCATCAGCATAATGTTCACCCCAAAGGGCTTTTCCGTCCGGGCCCGGCAGAGACGAATGTGTTCCCGGAAGCTGTCCACCGTCATGCCGCCGGCGCCGATAATCCCCAGCGCCCCCGCGTTGGAGACGGCGGCGGCAAATTCGCCGGTGGCGATGTTGGCCATACCGCCCTGGATAAAGGGGAATTCAATCCCCAGAAGTTCATTCAGTTTCATGGAAGTTTCCTTTCTTTACCATTCAAACAGGGCGCCGCCCCAGGTCAGGCCTGCGCCGAAGGCGATTGCCATCACCCGGTCTCCAGGCTGGAGCAGGCCCTGCTCCGCCATCTCGTCCAGGGCGATGGGTACACTGGCGGCGGAGGTGTTGCCGTAGCGCTCCATATTTTGATAAAACCGATCAATGGGGCAGTTCAGACGCTTGGCGGCAGTCTCAATAATCCGGCGGTTGGCCTGGTGAGGGACGATCCAGCGTATGTCCTCCAAGGCGAGGCCGCTGCCGGCCAACAGGGTCCGGGCGCAGGCGGGGAGGGCCTCTACCGCAAAGCGGTACACCCCGGGGCCGTCCATATGCAGATGCGTGGTCTCCGGCCCGGGGCCATTGAGCCACAGTACATCCCGGTTCCCCCGGCTGCCCAGCCAGGCATACCACATACGCTCCTCCAGGGCCAGCACCGCCGCGCCGGCCCCGTCCCCAAAGAGGACGCAGGTGCTCCGGTCGGTCATATCCAGCACCCGGCTGAGCTGCTCGCACCCGATGAGCAGGGCGTACTTCTTTCCGCTGACCGTGAGCAGGCCCCGCACCGTCTCCAGCCCATAGACAAAGCCGGTGCAGCCGGCGGCCAGATCAAAGCAGGGGATATCCTCCGGCAGACCCAGCGCCGCCTGCACCAGACAGGCGTTGGAGGGGGAGGCGCAGTCCGGGGTACAGGTGGCCACCACGCACACGCCGATCTCCGACGGGGCAATTCCGGCCCGCTCCAGGGCGATGCGGGCGGCGGCGGTACACAGCTCCACCGCTGTCTCTCCCTGGGAGAAATGCCGCCGGGCGATGCCGGTACGGGTGCGGATCCACTCGTCGCTGGTATCCACCAGCCGGCTGAGGTCGTCGTTTGTCACAACTTTTTCGGGGACGCACCGTCCGGTCCCTACAAAGCGCAGTCCCTTCATGGCTTCTCCTTTCGGGCGGCGGGGATGGCCCCCAGGCCCATGGCGCGAAATTTCTGATACCGCTGGCCGGCCGGATCCCGCAGCTTCAGCAGCGGGGCCAGGTGGCGCAGCAGGGCCTGGTCCACCGTGTCAAAGACGGCGGCGGGGTCCTGGTGGGCGCCCCCCAAGGGCTCGGGGAGGACCTCGTCCGCCACCCCCAGGGCCAGCAGGTCGGCGGCGGTGAGCTTCATCAGTGCCGCGGCCTCCCCGGCCCGGCCGGCGTCCTTCCACAAAATGGAGGCGAATCCCTCCGGGGAGAGGACGGAGTACACCGCGTGCTCCAGCATCAGCACCCGGTTGGCCACCCCCAGGGCCAGGGCACCGCCGCTGCCACCCTCCCCGGTGACCACGGCAATGACCGGCACGGTCAGGGCACTCATCCGCGCCAGGGTGGAGGCAATGGCCTCCCCTTGGCCTTCCGCCTCCGCCTCCAGGCCGGGGTAGGCCCCCGGGGTGTCAATAAACGTGATCACCGGCCGGCCGAACCGCTCCGCCTGCCCCATCAGCCGCTGGGCCTTGCGGTAGCCCTCGGGGGAGGGCATTCCGAAGTTGCAGGCCACGTTTTCCTCCAGCGTTTTTCCCTTCCGGTGGCCGATAACCGTCACGGGGAGGCCGTGGAACAGGGCGATGCCCCCTAAAATTCCCGGATCCTCCCGGTGGAGCCGATCCCCCCGGCACTCAAAAAACTCGGTAAAAAGGGCGCTGATAAAATCCGCCGTCCCCGGCCGGCCTGGGTGGCGGGCCAGATAGACGTTGTCCTCCGGGGCGCAGTCCCGGCACAGCTCCAGCAGCTCGGCCCGGTCCCGGGCCAGCTGGGCCCGCCGCAGCCGCGAGGGGCCGTCTTCCTTGCTCTGAAGCCCCTCCAGCTCCTGGTCCATCAGGGCCAGCCTGCTCTCAATCTCCTTAATCACGCAGCTTCCCCCCCTTCTCATGGAGGGTGAGCAGCCGGGTGATCACGCCCCGCAGCTGGTCCCGGGGGACGATCTGGTCCACAAAGCCGTGTTCCTCCAAATACTCCGCCCGCTGGAACCCCTCCGGCAGCTTCTGGCCGATGGTCTGCTCAATCACCCGGGGGCCGGCAAAGCCGATGAGGGCCCCCGGCTCCGCCAGGATGATGTCCCCCAGGGAGGCAAAAGAGGCGGTCACCCCGCCGGTGGTGGGGTGGGTGAAAACGGAGATATAAAGCCCGCCGCTCCGGCGCAGCCGCTCCAGGGCGGCGCTGGTCTTGGCCATCTGCATCAGGGACAGAATGCCCTCCTGCATTCGGGCGCCGCCGCTGGCAGAAAAGATGATCAGGGGGCATTTCTGCTTCCGGGCCGTCTCAATGGCCCGGGTGATCTTTTCCCCCACTGCCACCCCCATGCTGCCCATGAGAAAGCGGCTGTCCAGCACGGCGGCCACAACGGCCCGGCCGCTGACCTTCCCTTTGCAGGTGACCACCCCCTCCTCCAGGCCGGTCTTCTCCCGCTGCCGGGCCAGCTTTTCCTCGTAGCCGGGAAAGGACAGGGGATTTCCGGCGGTGAGATGGGAGTCCAGCTCCTGAAAGGTCTGGGGATCCAGCAGCATGGACAGCCGGAGATAGGCCCCGATGGGGTGGTGAAAGCCGCACTGGGGACAGACATAGTGCGTCCGGGCCAGCTCCCCCTTGGACATCATGGCCTGACAGCCGGGGCACTGGTGGAACAGCGCGGCTCCCGTCCGGCGGGCGCCCGTTTTTCCCTCCAGCCCCCGCTGCCGGCGCAGCTGTTCCAGACGCTCCCGCCGGGCACGAAAGAGATTGTTCATGGATGGTTCTCCTCTTTTTAGACGATTGTGCAGGGCCCCTCCGGGGAACTGCCCTGCGCGGGCGGCGTCCGGGGCCCTTTCCCGAAAGGGCCCCGGAACCCCAAAGGGCTCAAGGGGGGCACCCCCCTTGAGAATCCCCCATGACGATAGGCCCACCCGGCGCACTGCGCCGGATGACTGCCATGCCGTTTTGCCGGTCTGCCGATCAACGCGGTCCCAGTTAAAGCCTCGGGCTTACGTTACAATAGGAGTGCCGGCCCTCACTTCTCCCAGGCCAGGATCTCCTCCATATGTCCGGCGAGAAATCCGGTATCGTACCGCCCCTGGACAAACTCCGGATGGTGAAGCAGCAGATAGCAGAAGGAGGCGGTGGTGGGGTAGCCCTCTACAACAAGCTCAGACAGGGCCCGGCGCATTTTTCGGATGGCCTCCAGCCGGGTGGAGGCGTGGACGACCACCTTTGCCGCCAGGCTGTCGTAATAAGGGCTGACCGCGTAGCCGTTGTAAAGCATGGTGTCCACCCGCACGCCGGGCCCGCCGGGGAGGTGGAGGAATTTCGTGGTCCCCGGACAGGGCCGGAAGTCCTGGGCGGGGTCTTCCGCATTGATGCGGCACTCAATGGCGTATCCGGCGGGGAGGGCCTCCTCCTGCCGGACGGACAGGGGCAGGCCGGCGGCGATGCGCAGCTGTTCCCGCACCAGATCCACCCCTGTGACCAGCTCCGTTACTGGATGTTCTACCTGAATGCGGGTGTTCATCTCAATAAAGTAAAAGCGGCCGGCGCTGTCCAGGACGAATTCCACCGTGCCGGCATTCACGTAGCCCGCCGCCCGGGCGGCGGCCACGGCGGTCTCCCCCATGGCCTGGCGGAGTCCCGGCGTCAGGGCCCGGGAGGGGGATTCCTCCACCAGCTTTTGATTTTTCCGCTGGATGGAGCAGTCCCGCTCCCCCAGGTGGATAACATTCCCCTGCTGATCCGCCAGAATCTGAAACTCAATGTGCCGGGGATTGATAATCAGCTTTTCCAGGTAGAGGGTGCCATTCCCAAAGCAGGACTCCGCCTCCCGCTTCGCCTCCTGGAAGAGGGCGGGGAGCTCCTCCGGCCGGTCCACCCGGCGCATCCCCCGTCCGCCCCCGCCGGCGCTGGCCTTGAGCAGGACGGGATAGCCGATCTCCTCCGCCAGGCGCAGAGCAGCGTCCGAATCTGCCACCGGGCCGTCGGAGCCGGGGACCACCGGCACGCCGCTGCCCCTCATCAGGCTGCGGGCCGCGGCTTTATCCCCCATCCGGCGGATAACACAGCCCGGGGGGCCAATGAAGGTCAGGCCGCTTTTCACACACAGATCGGCAAAGGCGGCGTCCTCGGAGAGAAAGCCGTACCCGGGGTGGACGGCGTCGCAGCCGCTCTCCACTCCGGCGGTGAGCAGGGCGGGGACGTTGAGGTAGCTCTCCGCCGCCCTGGGCGGACCCACGCAAACTGCCCGGTCCGCCAGCTGGACGTGGAGGGCGTCGGCGTCGGCGGTGGAGTATACTGCCACCGTCTCAATCCCCAGCTCCTGACAGGCGCGGATGACCCGCACCGCAATTTCCCCCCGGTTGGCAATCAATACACGCTTGAACATAGCCAAAGCCCCCTATTTGTAGCGGAACAGGGGCTGATCAAAGCCCACCAGCGCCCCGTCGGAGACCAGGACTTCCCCGATCACACCGTCCTGGGGGGCGGGAACCTCGCTCATCATCTTCATCGCCTCCAGAATGCACACCGTCTGGCCCTTCTTGACCGCCGTGCCCGGCGGGGCGAAGGGGGCGGCGTCCGGTGCGGGCGCGGCGTAGAAGGTACCCACCAGCGGGGCCTTGATCACCGCGCCCTGGGGCTGCTCCGGCTCCGCCGGCGCGGGGATGGGCTGGGGCACGCAGGCCGGAACCTGGGCATGGGGGGAGGATGCCCCCTGATCGGGGGCGTTTTTGTCCATCCACACCCGGACATCCCCCAGCTCCACCTCCATGGACCGGATGGCGCTGTGTTCGAACCGGTCCATCAGCGCCACAATGTCCTTCAGCTCCATGGCGTTACTCAGCCCCGCCGTCGTGGGCCTCCAGATAGCGGACAATGTCGCCCACGGTCTGGATATCCTTCAAAACCTCGTCCGGCATGGCGAAGCCCAGCTCCTCCTCCAGGGCGGCGTTCAGATCAACCGCGTCCAGGGAGTCCAGCTCCAGATCCTCGGTCAGGCTGGCCTCCATGGTGACGGCCTCCAGATCACAGCTCAGGTTGCTTACAATAATCTCACGAACCTTCTCAAACATAGCAAGCGCTCCTTTCAGCGACAGTGTCGCGGCAATTCAGTTCAATCTATTTAGTTAAATTAATTTAACTAAATAGATTGAACCATATTTTAGCGGCAGTTCCCCCCTGTTGTCAAGCACTTTTTTCCATTTCCAACAAAATAGAAAAATGGAGCGCCTGAACAGGCGCTCCATTTCTCCGTTCCTGACAAGAATCAGGGGACTAAATCCATAGCTCGCTCCATATCGTACCAGACCACGCCTCCGTGGACGGACGCAGAGACCCCGCGGTTGACAAAGCCGAATTTTTCGTAGTAAGGAATCAGCCCCTCCTTGCAGGTGAGGACTACCCGCTGCTTTCCCGCCGCCCGGGCCAGCTGAAGATAGGACTGGATCAGCTGCCCCGCCACTCCCTGCCGGCGGTACTCCGGCAGGACGGCCAGCCCCAGAATGGCCAGGGTGGGTCCGCCTTCCTCCGCGCCGCCGGGCTCGTACAGGCGGTCACACAGAAAGGGAGCGCTGGTCTCGGGGCCGTTGATAAGGCCTATTATGGCGTTCCCATCCTCGGCTACCAAAAACCACTGGGGAAAGGCGGACAGGCGGTAGGCAAACGCCGCCCGGGTGGCCCCCTCCGCCGGGGGGAAGCCTGCCTGCTCTACGGCGCATATCCCGTCCAAATCTTCCGGACGGGCGTGGCGGATGACAATAGACATAGCTGTCAACTCCTTTTTTCGGCTATTATAGCACAGAGGCGGAGGGGAGGCAAATAGACGGAGAGCCCCCAGGGGCGGGAGTTTTGTGCCCGCCGCACGGGCCGCCTGCACAGGGCCCCCGGAGGTCGCTTGCATCTCTGCCTTTCTTTAAATAAACCCTGCATACTAATATTTATTTCATGTATACTTTCTATGTCCCGAGGCATCATACTATCTATCGCTTTTGAACTGAAATGTGCAGTTTAATGTATTTATCCGTCTGTTACTATTTCTAATCAAGATTTTTTTATGGAAATTCCAATTTCTTTTCCGTGAACCAATTTACAAAGGGGACGGTTGGTGTTAGAATAATGACGCTGCTGAAAAGGAAAACCACACAAGGAGGAATCGTTTCATGGCTCGTAAGCTGAAAACGATGGACGGCAATACAGCGGCCGCCCATGTATCCTACGCTTTTACAGAGGTTGCCGGCATCTACCCCATTACCCCCTCCAGCCCCATGGCCGATAATGTGGACCAGTGGGCTGCCGCGGGCCGTAAAAATATTTTCGGCACCACCGTCAAGGTGGTGGAAATGCAGTCCGAGGCCGGCGCTTCCGGTACGGTGCACGGCTCCCTGGCCGCCGGCGCCCTGACCACCACGTATACCGCCTCCCAGGGCCTGCTGCTGATGATCCCCAATATGTACAAGATCGCCGGCGAGCTGCTGCCCTGCGTGTTCCACGTGTCCGCCCGCACCGTGGCCAGCCACGCCCTGAACATTTTTGGCGATCACTCTGACGTGATGGCCTGCCGCCAGACCGGCTTTGCCATGCTGGCCGAGGGCAATGTCCAGGAGGTCATGGATCTGGCCGCCGTGGCCCATCTGGCCTCCATCAAGAGCCGGGTGCCCTTTATCAACTTCTTCGACGGCTTCCGCACCTCCCACGAGATCCAGAAGGTCGCTATCTGGGACTACGAGGATCTGAAGGAAATGGTGGATATGGACGCCGTGGAGGCTTTCCGCAAGCGCGCCCTCAACCCCGAGCGGCCCGTGATGCGCGGCTCCCACGAGAACGGCGACATCTTCTTCCAGCACCGCGAGGCCTGCAACAAGTACTATGACGCGGTTCCCGCCGTGGTCGAGGAGTATATGGGCAAGGTCAACGCCAAGCTGGGCACCGACTATCAGCTGTTCAACTACTACGGCGCGCCCGACGCCGACCGGGTCATCGTCGCCATGGGCTCCATCTGCGACGTGGCGGAGGAGGTCATCGACTACCTCAACGCCCACGGCGAGAAGGTGGGCCTGGTGAAGGTCCGCCTGTACCGGCCCTTCTGCCCGGACAAGCTCATCGCCGCCATTCCCGCCACCGCCAAAAAGATCGCCGTTCTGGACCGGACCAAGGAACCCGGCGCCCAGGGCGAGCCCCTCTACCTGGACGTGATCACCGCCCTGGCCAACGCCGGCATTACCGACAAGACCGTCATCGGCGGCCGTTATGGCCTGGGCTCCAAGGACACCCCGCCCAGCAGCGTCTTCGCCGTGTATGAGGAGCTTCAGAAGGCCGCGCCCAAGCGCATCTTCACCATCGGCATTGTGGACGACGTGACGGAGCTCTCCCTGCCGGAGCACGACTGCCCCAACACCGCGGCGGAGGGCACTATCGAGGTCAAGTTCTGGGGCCTGGGCGGCGACGGTACCGTGGGCGCCAACAAGAACTCCATTAAGATCATCGGCGACCACACCGACAAATACGTCCAGGCGTACTTCCAGTACGACTCCAAGAAGACCGGCGGCGTCACCGTCAGCCACCTGCGCTTCGGCGACAAGCCCATCAAGAGCCCCTATTATATCAACAAGGCCGACTTTGTGGCCTGCCACGTGCCCGCCTATATCGTCAAGGCCTTCCCCATGGTGCGGGACGTGAAGGACGGCGGCGTCTTCCTCATCAACTGCCAGTGGTCCGCGGAGGAGCTGGATAAGCACATGCCCGCCGTGGCCAAGCGCTATATCGCCGAGCACAACATCCAGGTCTACACCATCAACGCCATTGACGAGGCCATCAAGATCGGCATGGGCAAGCGCACCAATACCATCCTCCAGTCCGCCTTCTTCAAGCTGGCCAACGTGATGCCCATTGACGAGGCCATCGGCTATATGAAGGACGCCGCCACCCACTCCTACCTGAAGAAGGGCCAGGATGTGGTGGATATGAACCACAAGGCCATCGACCTGGGCGCCACCGCTTTCCAGAAGTTCGACGTGCCCGCCTCCTGGAAGGACGCCAGCGACACCGCCAGCGCCGAGACTCTGAAGGGCGAGCCCGCCACCGTAAAGATGGTGCAGAATATCATGCAGCCTGTGGGCCGTATGGACGGCGACAGCCTGCCTGTCTCCGCCTTTGAGGACCACGCCGACGGCACCTTCTGCCAGGGCGCCGCCGCCTATGAGAAGCGGGGCGTGGCCGTCAGTGTGCCCACCTGGGACTCCGGCAAGTGCATCCAGTGCAACCAGTGCTCCTACGTCTGCCCCCACGCCACCATCCGGGCCTACGCCCTCACCGATGAGGAGGCCAAGAACGCCCCCGCTGCCGCCAAGACCGTGGAGATCAAGGCCGGCAAGGGCAAGGGCACCTATCAGTTCGCCATCGCCGTGTCCCCCCTGGACTGCATGGGCTGCGGCGTGTGCGCCAAGGTCTGTCCGGTTCAGGCCCTGACCATGGTTCCCCAGGAGCAGGAAGCCGAGCAGCAGAAGGTATTTGACTATATGGTGGCCGAAGTGGCCGAGAAGAAGGACATGGCCTCTTCCAACAACGTGAAGGAGAGCCAGTTCAAGCAGCCCCTGCTGGAGTTCTCCGGCTCCTGCGCCGGCTGCGCCGAGACCGCCTACGCCCGCCTGGTCACCCAGGTGTGCGGCGAGCGGATGTACGTCTCCAACGCTACCGGCTGTTCCTCCATCTGGGGCGGTCCCGCCGCCACCTCTCCCTACACCGTCAACAAGGACGGCAAGGGCGTGGCCTGGGCCAACTCCCTGTTTGAGGACAATGCCGAGCACGGCCTGGGCCTGTACCTGGGCCAGAAGGCCATCCGGGAGCGGCTGGCCGGCCAGTCCCGCGCCCTGATCGAGGTGCCCCACGCGGTGCCTGAGGTGAAGCAGGCCGCCCAGAAGTGGCTGGACACCATGGAGGACGCCGAGGCCAACGCCGAGGCCACCAAGGAATATATCGCCGCCCTGGAGTACGCCCTGATGACGGTGGACGAGATCGTGGCCTTCACCGCCAGCCCCGAGGCCGCCAAGGTTTTTGGCGACAAGCTGCCCCAGTTCCAGGCCCATGCCAAGGAGCTGAAGGCCGCCGGCGCCAAGTTCTGCGACTGCGACGCCTGCAAGCTCATCGCCGACATTCTGGAGCACAAGGAGTACCTGTCCAAGAAGGCGGTGTGGATCTTCGGCGGCGACGGCTGGGCCTACGACATCGGCTACGGCGGTCTGGACCATGTGCTGGCCTCCGGCGAGGATGTGAACGTCTTCGTCTTTGATACCGAGGTCTACTCCAACACCGGCGGTCAGGCCTCCAAGGCCTCCAACATCGGCCAGGTGGCCCAGTTCGCCGCCGCCGGCAAGCGGGTGGCCAAGAAGTCCCTGGCGGAGATCGCCATGCAGTACGGCTATGTCTACGTGGCCCAGGTGGCCATGGGCGCCAACCCCGCCCAGACCCTGAAGGCCATCAACGAGGCCGTCAGCTATCACGGCCCCTCCCTCATCATTGGCTACGCCCCCTGCGAGATGCACTCCATCAAGGGCGGCATGACCAACTGCCAGAGCGAGATGAAGAAGGCCGTGGAGTGCGGCTACTGGAACCTGTTCCGGTTCAACCCCGCCGCCAAGGCCGAGGGCAAGAACCCCTTCACCCTGGACTCCAAGGCCCCTGCCGGCGGATATCAGGAGTTCCTGATGAACGAGGCCCGCTACTCCTCTTTGACCCGGTCCTTCCCCGACGTGGCCAAGGAGCTCTTCGCCCAGAACGAAGCCGCGGCCAAGGCCCGGTACGAGCATCTGGTGAAGCTCACCGAGCTGTATCAGTAAGTTTCAGCAGAAGGAAATTCAGGACCCGCCCCGGTGAAAACCGGGGCGGGTCCTTTCGAAACAAAAGAGAGAATGGAGATTTTATGGAAGAAGAAAAGACCGCGCAGGAGGGCCAGTACGGCCGCAATCTGGCCCAGGGCAGCGTGGTCAAGCAACTGATTCTGTTTGCCCTGCCCTTTCTGGCGTCCAATCTGGTCCAGTCCTTTTACAGCGTGGCCGACATGTGGATTGTGGGCCAGTTCGCGGACAATATCAGCATGTCCGGGGTGAATATCGGCAGTCAGATCACCTTTATTCTGACCAATGTGGTAGTCGGCCTGTGTACCGGCGGCACCATTTTGATTGCCCAGGCCATGGGGCGGAAGGATCAGAAGGTAATGGAGGAGGTCACGGCCACCTTGATGACCACCCTGCTTATCGCCGGGGCAGTCATCACGGCTTTGATGATCTTTCTTCGGGTGCCCATCCTCAACCTGATCCAGACGCCCCCCGCCGCCTATCAGGAGGCGGACCGCTACCTCACCGTCACCTGTGCCGGCATTCTGTTTATCTTTGCCTATAATGTGCTCAGCGCGGTACAGCGGGGCATGGGGGACTCCAAGCGCCCCTTCTACTTCGTGCTTATCGCCTGCATTACAAACATTGTGCTGGACTACATTCTGGTGGCCATATTCCACCTGGGGGCCCTGGGCGCGGCCATCGCCACCGTATTTTCCCAGGCCCTGAGCGTGGTGCTGTGCATGGTGACTCTGGTGCGCAGCGATTTTGTCTTTGACTTTAAGCCCAAGTCTTTCCGTATCAACCGGCACTATATGGGCCACATCTTCCGGCTGGGCCTGCCCTCCGCGGTGCAGAACGGAGTCACCAGCCTGTCCTTTCTGATTATCACCATCTTAACCAATATCATCGGCCAGGAGAATGCCTCCGCCGCAGTGGGGGTGGTGTCCAAGTTCAACGGCTTCGCCATCATGCCGGCGGTGGCGCTGGGGGCGTCCATCTCCACGGTGTGCGCCCAGAACATCGGCGCCGGACGGTGGGACCGGGCGGTGAAGACCTGCTGGATCGGCACCGGCATTGCGTTTGCGTTCAGCGCGGCGGTGTTCGCCGTCGCCAAGTGCTTCCCCGCCCAGATCATCGGTGCCTTCAACGAGGAGCCCGCCCTGGTGGAGTACGGCGTGGTATACATGAGCTCCTTCTGCTTTGATTACCTCTTTGTGCCCCTCTGCTTCTGCATCAACGGGCTGTTCATCGCCAGCGGACACACCACCTTCTCACTGCTGAACAATATGATGTCCGCCCTGCTGCTGCGCATTCCGGTGTGCGTCGTCTTCTCGCTGGTGCTGGACATGGGCATGTTTGGGGTGGGTCTGGGGGCCCCGGTGGCCTCCGCCGGCGCCCTGTGCGTCATTATTCTCTACTATCTGTCCGGCCGCTGGCGGCGGAATATAGCCATGGACGGTACCTGATAGTTCCTCAAAACAGAAACGCTCTGTATTTCTCTGGAAAGAAATACAGAGCGTTTTCCTATCTGGGCGTATAAGCGGGGATCCCCCTACGCGCCGGCTTCGCCGCTGGCTGGGATGATCCAGCCGCTGCCCAGGACCGCCTCCCCTTGGTAGAAGACGGCCAGCTGGCCAGGGGTGGGGGCGCGGGCGGGCTGGAGTGTGCGGATGTCCGCAAAAAGACCGTTGGGGCGCAGCAGGGCAGGGGCCTCCGTCTTGGAGTGGCGCAGCCGGACGGTGCAGGGCAGCTCCCCCGCCGGGGCGTCCAGGGCGATCCAGTTTAGATCCGTGCAGCGGACAAGGCTGGTGTGCAGGCCGCTGCCGTCAGAGAGGACCACCTGGTTGGTGTCCGGCCGGATGGCGGCGACAAAGTACCGGTGGGGGCCGGATACCCCCAGTCCCCGGCGCTGGCCCAGGGTATAGTGGTGGATGCCCCGGTGCCGGCCCAGGACGGCGCCCTCCGGCGAGACAAAATCCCCCGGCGGCGGGGTATCTCCCCGGCGGTCCAGCCAGGCGGCGTAGTCTCCGTCGGGAACAAAGCACAGCTCCATGGAGTCCGGCTTGCCCGCCACAGGGAGGCCGTACTCCGCCGCCAGAGCCCGCACCTGCCCTTTGTCCAGCCCCCCAAGAGGAAAGACGCACCGGCGGAGAATGTCCTGAGACAGCCGGGCCAGCATGTAGGACTGATCGTTGGCAGGCCGGCCCCGCAGGAGGAGCGCCCGGCCGTCCGCGCCGGTTCCCCGGCGGGCATAGTGCCCGGTGGCCACGAATTCCGCCCCAATCCGGTCCGCCAGGGCGATCAAGGCGGGAAACTTTACCGCCTGGTTGCACATGGCGCAGGGCAGAGGGGTACATCCCGCCAGATAGGCGGCGGCAAAGGGGGCGCAGACCTCCCGCTCCAGAGCGGCGCGGATATCCCCTGTCTCAAAGGGCAGGTGCAGGCTGTCCGCCACGGCGGCAGCGTCCTCCCCGCCCCCCAGGCCGATATCCAGCCACAGGCAGGTCACGTCATAAGTTTCTTGGAGCATCCGTGCGGCGGCGGCGGAGTCCACCCCCCCGGACAGGCCCAGTACAAGTTTCGGTTTGCTCAAAATTCATCCTCCAAAAAGGCCGCGGCCCGGACCGGCGCGCCGTCTGTCCCGGCGCAGGCCAGGGGAAAGGCGCAAAAGGGGACGGTCCGCCCCCGCAGGGGAGCCAGGCCGGCCAGATTTTCAATCAGGACCAGCCCCGCCTCCAACAGCAGCCGGTGGTGGGGCAGATCGTGGCTGTCCGGAGTGTCGGGGGAGGGGGTGTCCAGCCCGACGCCCTTCAGGTTCATCCGGGACAGGGCCTCGATGAGCCCCCGCTCAGGCACGGGGTAGCTGGCAAAAAAGCCGGGTTTTCCCCAGCGGCGGTCCCATCCGGTGGAAAAGAGCAGGAAATCTGCCCCGGCATACCGGTTCAATTCTGCCGGAGGGGGAAAGTTTTCCACAATGGACGCGCTGCCGGTGCATTGCTCCAGGGAGATCGTGTCCAGAGCGGCCCCTTGGGGAAGCACATGGGCGGGGGCGTCCATATGGGTGCCGGTGTGGGAGCCAAATGCCAGCCGGGTGAGGCGGCATCCGCCGGCCTCCAGCCCGGCGGCGGGGGTGAGGGACACCGCCGGGTCGCCGGGCCACACTGGCAGTCCATCTGTCATGGGGTGGGTCAGGTCAATCACACGCATGACGCTTCCCTCACCGCTGGACCGCCGCCAGCAGGACGGTGAGATCCGCCGGGGACACGCCGGAGATCCGGGCGGCCTGGCCCAGATTCAGGGGGCGGATCCGATCCAGCTTCTGCCGGGCCTCCAGCCGGAGGCCCCCCATGTTCAGATAGTCCAGATCGGGGGGAAGCGAGAGGTCCTCCATCCGGCGCATTTCCTCCACCTGCCGCAGCTGCTTGTCAATATAGCCCTGGTATTTCACCGCGATCTCCACCGACTCTTTCTCCGCCCCGGTGAGGGCGGGCCGTTGGGGATCGAAGGGGGCCAGATCGTGGTAAGCCACTTTGGGACGGCGGAGGAGATCTGCCAGCCGGGCTCCGCTGGGGGCGGGGGGCTCCCCCCGGCGCTCCAGCATGGCGTCCAGCGCCGGGGAGGGGGGGGCGCCCACGTGCTCCAGCCGGCGGCACTCCCGCGCCACCGCGGCGTATTTCCGCTCCACCCGCTCCAGCCGCTCCCGGCTGACCAGCCCCACCTGGAACCCGATGGGACACAGGCGCTGGTCGGCGTTGTCCTGCCGGTGAAGCAGGCGGTACTCCGTCCGGGCGGTCATCATCCGGTAGGGTTCGTTGGTGCCCTTGGTCACCAGATCGTCAATGAGCACGCCGATGTACCCCTGGTCCCGGCGGAGCACCAGCGGGGGACGGCCCAGCAGCTTGAGGGCGGCGTTCACCCCCGCCACCCAGCCCTGGACCGCCGCCTCCTCATAGCCGGAGGAGCCGTTGAACTGCCCCGCTCCGTAGAGGCCAGGCACGTCCCGGCACTCCAGAGTGGGCAGCAGCGCGGTGGGGTCGATGCAGTCGTACTCAATGGCGTAGGCGGGCCGGGTGAGCTCCGCCTCCTCCAGCCCGGGGATGGTGTGGACCATGGCGATCTGCACCTCCTCCGGCAGAGAGGAGGACAGCCCCTGGATGTACAGCTCCTCCGTGTCCAGCCCCATGGGCTCAATAAAGAGCTGGTGGCGCTCCTTGCCGGCGAAGCGGACGATCTTGTCCTCGATGGAGGGGCAGTACCGGGGCCCCACCCCCTCAATGGCGCCGGAGTACAGGGGGGCCCGGTGGAGGTTGGCCCGGATCACCGCGTGGGTGCGGGCGTTGGTATAGGTGAGATAGCAGACCGCCCGGTTTTCCGGGGCCTGCTCCGTCTCAAAGGAGAAGGGCACCGGGGCGCTGTCCCCAGGCTGGAGCTCCATTTTGGAGAAGTCCACGCTGCGGGCGCTGATCCGGGGGGGCGTCCCCGTCTTGAACCGCCGCAGGGGCAGGCCCAAAGCCCGCAGGGACCCCGTCAGGGGGAGGGCGGCGGCCAGCCCGTCGGGCCCCATGTCCCGGACGGTCTCCCCCACGATGGTCCGCCCCCCCAGGTGGGTGCCGGCAGCAATCACCGCCGCCCGGACGGGGTACACTGCCCCGGTGGCGGTGCGCACCCCCGACACCGCCCCGTCTTGGGTAAAAATATCCGTTACCTCCGCCTGCTTGACCCACAGGCGCTCCTGCCGCTCCAGCGTGCGCTTCATCACCGCCTGATAGGCCCGCCGGTCGGCCTGGGCCCGCAGGGACCACACTGCCGGCCCCTTGCCCTTGTTGAGCACACGGTACTGAATACACGCCTGGTCCGCGGCCCGGGCCATCTCGCCCCCCAGGGCGTCCAGCTCCCGGACCAAGTGCCCCTTCCCGGTGCCCCCTATGGCGGGGTTGCAGGGCATATTGCCCACCGCGTCCAGATTCACCGTGAAGCAGACGGTCTCCAGCCCCAGCCGGGCGGCCGCCAGGGCGGCCTCGATTCCCGCGTGTCCCGCGCCGATGACGGCGATATCAAATGCTCTGGCTTGATAGTCCATATCAAACTGCCCCGCTATTTTCCGTGAATGATGGTCAGCGTCCGGGGGAGGTTTTCAATCTCCGCCGTTTTGTGGGCGCCGCCGAACTCCCCGTCCAGGGTCCAGGGCACCGCCTGGGCGCAGGTGACCCGCAGCCGGGCGGTGTGGAAGGCCAGGACGGTGCCGCTGTCGTCCGGCCCGGCCTGGAGCAGGGCCTTGACGATGCTCTGTAACTGGGCGGCGTTGGTGGGCTGGCGGATGAGCACCGCCTCAAAGAGCCCGTCGTCCAGCTTGACCTTGCGGCTGGGCAGGCCGCGGAAGCCCCCCACGGACACCGTATTGCTCACCATGCCGAAGAGGAAGTCCCCCTCCACGGTGCCGCCGTCGTGCTCCACCCGCAGGCGGCTGCTCTGAAGGGAGGTAAGCCGGGTGGCGCCCTCCAGCAGGTAGGCCAGGTGGCCGAACATGTTTTTGAAGGGCTGGGGCGTGCCGTAGGCCACGTCGGTAAAGGCCCCAAAGGCCGCCACGTAGATAAAATAGGATCGGTTGAAGCGGCCGGCGTCCACGCTTCGGGGCACGCCTGCGGCGGCAGTCTCCGCCCGGGCGGCCAGGCCCCGGGGCAGGTGGAGATTCTGGGAAAAGTCGTTGGTGGTCCCTGCGGGGATGTACCCCAGAGGAGGCCGGCGGGTGAGGCGCATCAGGCCGTTGGCCACCTCGTGGAGGGTGCCGTCCCCGCCGCAGCAGACAACCCGGTCAAAATCCTCCCCCAAGGCGGCGGCGGCGTCCGTGGCGTCCCCCCGCCCCTGGGTGGGCCGGATGGTCACCAGCCAGCCCGCCTTGGTAAAGCAGTCGGCAAAGTCGGAAATCTTGGACTTCATCTGTCCTTTGCCCGCGTGGGGATTGTAGAGAAATAACAGACGGTTCATGGAATTCCCCCTGTAATGTGCAAGATTGCGTGAACGGCGCTGGGGCGTTTTGGTTGTAACAACCGCTCTGGGGTTATTATACAAATACCCGCGAAAAAAAACAATATAAAATCAGCCTGACCGGGAAATGGGAAAAAATGCTCCTCTCCCCTTGCATTTTGCCGAAAACTTTCGTACAATACAACATTAGCGAAAAAATTTCTCGCCGCCAGGCATTGTGCCGTTTGGCAGACAAGATCTGGAGTTTATTGATTTGGAAGTGATGGATTCCATGGACCGCAAATCTCTGGCCGCCGCCTTTCCGGCGACGGTGCCGGTGCTCATGGGGTATCTGGCCATCGGGATCGCCTTTGGCTTTATGCTCCAGTCCATCGGCTATAATTTTATCTGGGCCTTTTTTATGAGCCTGACCATCTACGCCGGGTCGGGGCAGTATTTGGGCGTAAGCCTGCTGTCCACCTGCGCGGCCCTGGGCACGGTGGCGCTGATGACGCTGATTGTCAACTTTCGCCATCTGGTCTACGGCCTGTCCATGCTGGAAAAATTTCGGGGCATGGGACCGCGAAAGATCTATATGATCTTTTCCCTGACGGACGAGACCTATGCCCTGCTCAGCTCGGTACAGGCTCCGCCGGGGGTGGATCGAAGGAATTTTTACTTTGCCATCGCCCTGCTGGACCACAGCTACTGGATTGCGGGCTCGGTTATCGGCGCGGTGGCGGGGGCGCTGCTGCCCGTCGACACCACTGGTATTGAGTTCGCCATGACCGCCCTGTTCATCGTCATCGCGGTGGAGCAGTGGGAGGGCTATAAGAGCCACCTGCCCGCCCTGCTGGGGGGCGGAGCCACTTTGATCAGCCTGGCCCTGGCGGGGCGGGAGAATTTGCTGCTGCCCGCCCTGGGGGCCATTGTGCTGGTGCTGCTGGTGCTGCGGGACCGGCTGGAGGAGAAGGGCGAGCCCGCTGGCCCCCATTGTGTGAAAGAGGAGGAGAAGCCATGCTGACCCCGGTACAGGCCATAGGTTCCATCGCCGTCATGGCGGCGGTGACCTTTCTCACCCGGGCGCTGCCCTTTCTGCTCTTTGACCGGGGGGACCACCCTCCAAAGCTGGTGATCTATCTGGGCCGGGTGCTCCCCCCGGCGGTGATCGCCATGCTTATCGTCTACTGCCTGCGGGACAACCTTATCGCCCTGGTTCAGGGCCCCGCCGGACTGGCGGGCTGGCTCCCCGCCGCCATTGCCTGCGCGGCGGTGGCTGCGCTCCACCTGTGGAAGCACAACAACCTGTTGTCCATCTTCGGCGGCACGGTGCTCTATATGGCGCTGGTGCAGTCGGGGCTGTTCTGACCCCGGCGCAAATGGGCGCCCCGTCGTTCCTTCGGCGGGAAAGCATCTCTGCGGGGATAAGCCTTTTTTGATGTTATGTAAAGCAGAATCAGGAAGAAAACAGCGTGTATTCAAAATGATATTCACCGCTTCCAGAATCAGGAAGGGTCCAAACGGACTGGGGCGCAGGCTTTTCCACATTATCCACAGGCTTATCCACAGCGGTGTGGAAAAGTCCCGGAGGCAGAAGACTCATTTTTTGACGTAGACATAAACGAGCTTCTTGGGGAGGGCGGAGTGTTGAGAGATACCATCGCGGCCATTGCCACGGGACCGGCCCGTTCGGCAGTGGGTATTATCCGGGTGTCCGGACCGGGGGCCATCGCCGCCGTGCAGGGGGTGTTTCGTACCAAGAGCGGCCGGGGGTTGGCGGAGTGTCCAGGCCGTCTGGTGCTGGGCACGCTGCTGGACGCGGCGGGGGCGCCCATTGATCAGGCCATGGCGGTGTGTGCCAAGGGCCCGCGGAGCTACACCGGGGAGGATACGGCGGAGCTACACTGTCACGGCTCGCCGGCGGTGCTGGCCCTGGCGCTGGAGGCCCTGTTCGGCCAGGGGGCGCGTCAGGCGGAGCCGGGGGAGTTCACCCGGCGGGCCTTCCTCAACGGAAAGCTGGATCTGATGCAGGCGGAGGCGGTGGCGGATCTCATTGACGCGGAGACCGCCCAGGCCGCCCGGTGCGCCGGGGGACAGCTGGCCGGGGTGCTGAGCCGGCGGATCCAGGGCGTATACGGCGGCCTGGTGGATGTGAGCGCCCATTTCCACGCGGTGCTGGACTACCCGGACGAGGACATCGACCCCTTTGGGGCGGAGACTCTGGACCGGGCCCTGGGGACGGCGGAGGAGGATTTGTCCGCCCTGCTGGCCACCTACCGCCGGGGGCGGCTGCTCGCCGGGGGGATCCCCTGTGCCATTGTGGGGCGGCCCAACGCGGGGAAGTCCTCTCTGCTCAACGCCCTGCTGGGGTATGAGCGGGCCATCGTCGCCGACCTGCCCGGCACCACCCGGGACACGGTGGAGGAGCGGTGTACCTTCGGCGGGGCGCTATTGCGGCTCATCGACACCGCCGGTATCCGGGACACCGCCGACGCCGTGGAGCGCCTGGGGGTGGAGCGCAGCCGCCAGGCCCTGGCGGGGGCGGAGCTGGTTTTGGTGCTGGCCGACCGCACCCGCCCCCTGACAGAGGAGGACGCCGCCCTGCTGGCTCAGGCGGCCCAGGGGGGGCGGCAGGTGATTTTCGTCCAGACCAAGGCCGACCTGCCGGGGGAGGACCGCCCCGCCCCGGTGATCGAGGGAAAAGCCCTCCCCACGGTGTGTGTGAGCAGCGCCACCGGGGCGGGGCTGGAGGCGCTGGAGGCGGCAGTTTCCGCCTGCTTCCCCCCGGACGAGGCCCAGGACCGGGGGGAGATGCTCACCAACCCCCGTCAGGCCCAGGGGGCGCTCCGCGCCCGGGACAGTATCCGCGCCGCCCGGGCCGCCCTCTCCGCCGGCATGACCCCCGACGCCGTGCTGGTGGACGTGGAGGACGCCATGGACGCCCTGGGCCAGCTCACCGGACGCAGCCTGCGGGAGGATGTCACCAACCGCATCTTCCAGCGCTTCTGCGTGGGGAAATAGAGAAACGATACGCCCGCCGGGTTTAAAGACCCGGCGGGCGTACTGTTACGCAACATTGCTTTGCATCTCCTGCGCATGCTGTCTAGACCGAAGAATATCTTCTTCATCTACATCCAATCCGCCGCAGAAACACTCCGACCCCTGTAAAGTGAGGGATCTCCCATCCCGTTCTGCGGTAATTTTGGGTTTGACAAAAAAGACGGGAGCGGCGATATTCTCAAGGGTAATCCGGTCACTCTCCCTGGTGTCCTCATTCAGGGTGAAAAACCGGTCCTCCCCGCAGTAGATCCGCTCTATTTTGATATCCGGGGATAGGGTAGCGGAGCCGAAGCGGTAGATATCCGGACGATTCGTGGCCACATAGTCGTTGTAGACAAGGGGTTGCGCCAGCTCTCCGGGGGCACAGATCTCAAACCGCCAAGTGCCGATGGATAGACGGCGGGGAACCTCGTCGCCGAAATAGAAATCCAGGTATTCCAGCTCGTAGGTCCCCGCCCTGTGAAAGCACAGTGTAACAGGCACTTCCCAACATTGATACACATCGCTGTAATCCGATTCAAAGGGCTTGATTTCTCCTGTGGTGACGCAGAGATCTTCTACCCCCACCGGGGTAATTTCAGATACGCTGCCAGAGGCGAACAGACTGCCCTGATCAGACCGGCTGTAATAGGTCAGCAATAAAGTACAGGGCTGATCTACTGATTCAAAGACATAGCCATCCATCCACACGAAGAACTCCGACGGAAGCTGCTCCCCCGAGGGCGCCCCGCTGCACCCCGCTATCAGAAGTAACGCAAAAACAGCAAGGCATAATACTGTGTTTCGTTTCAATCAGATCCCCATCTTTCCCTGTGCTGTCCTACTTATAATATACTTTTAAGTAAAGGTCAGTAGGAAACATGATGTCAGATGTCGATTCAGCTGTTTGTGTACCGTTTAGATATGCTACACTACGAAGGAATTGACGGTAAAAATCACTGGCAGCACCTAATTTAGAGTAACGACTAGCATCTGCCGGAATAGTAATAGATATGGAGTTAGTTCGAGTGATTGTCTTCATAAGGCCAAGAGTTGCTCGGATTTTTTCTGCAATCTTGAACTGGAGCTCTCCTCTGATTTGCCAATTAACAGTAACGGATTCCCCATATGTATAAGAGGACGCCTTGGCCCAGGATGCTGTTAAATATTCTACGAATTCTTCATAATGCTTTGAGTACCCATTGTCATATACGATTGTCTTAACAACTTGACCAGCTGCACCTATACTATCTTGATACAGTATATCTCCAATAGCACGCGCAACCCTAGGTATAGCTGTAGATTCTGTTCCTATCCTGTAGGCGGGTCCCTCATCTGTATGTTCAATAGGATCTTTTGGTATGTAAGATTGTGCAGTTGCAACCGGAATGGAAAGACAGAGCGTAAGGCCAAGAGCGAGAACTTTCTTAACAAAAGATGTGCTTTTCGTAGATAACCGGTTCCTTTCTCATCATATTTTTGTGCATATTTTACACTAGATGACTTACTTTAGAAAAATATGTGGGAGACCATCTCCTTTCCGGCGGAACGGTCAACCTTTCGGGCCACAGGCCCATGATAGTACCATGGGAATCACCTTTTTTCGACGGATGAGACAGAATTGAGCAAATTTTCCTGTCCTGGATCTAAGGGAGAAATAGTGGAAATGCTAAGGCTTGCCACTAGCAGGCTGCATATCATTTTAGACGACCGCATTTATATTACCTCCTCGCTTTTGATAATGATTTTCCTACGAACTTTTTGTATTGGCTGATTTGCTTTGGGAGCATTTGAAGGACGGTATCTGCTATATCTTCCGAACCCAGGATGTTGTACACCGGCCGTTTTAAGGTTTCGGTAATGTAGGAGGTGTAATTGATGTCTCCCAAGTAGATTTCCATTGCCGTTCCCTCCAAGGGGCCGTACAGATAATGTACATGGAAAGAGAGCTTTATGTTGAAACCATAACCATAATGGAGTTGGCGCTGGAACAAAACCCGCTGTTTTTGCAGCGTAGAGAGGTAGTCTAAAATCTTGTGGGCATTTCGTCCATCCGGATGAATCGGGATCCGGACAGAAGAACCCTCACATTCAAATGCCATCCAACTAATACGCGCGGTATCCGGATAGGGGACCAGAACCGTGGGGGTGAGGAGCCAGCGCAAATAGAGATAGGAGACAAGGCCCCCCAGGCCCAGCAGAACGGCGAGCCAAATCAGCCATCTTTTACGGGGAAGGGAACGTCTCATACTGTCTCCTTTCCGGCGCAACGGTCAACCTTTTGGGCCACAGGCCCATGATAGTACCATGGGAATCACCTTCTTTCGACGGATGAGACAGAATTGAGCAAATTTTCCTGTCCTGGATCTAAGGGAGAAATAGTGGAAATGCTAAGGCCTGCCACTAGCAGGCTGCATATCATTCTAGACAACCGCATTTATATTACCTCCTCGTGTTTGATAATGATTTTCCTGCGAACATTTTGTACCGGCTGACTTGCTTCGGGAGCATTTGGAAGATGGTTTCTTTCACGGTCTCCGGCTCCAGCACAGCGTAGAGCGGCGAATTTCCGTCGCTGATGAAGAAAAAGCAGTTCACATTTCCCAGACGGATTCCCATACGTGTTCCCTTCAAAGGGCCGCTTAGATAGTCTATTTCGATTTGGAGCTGGGTGTCCCGGCCGTAAAGGGGGCCGCTGGGGTTCAGAATGCGCTGCTTTTGTACGGTAGCGAGATAGTCCAAAATCCTGCGGGCGTCCAGTCCGTCTGGAACAATGGGAATATGGTAGCACTTCAGGGAATGGGTATCCGCCGGACAATAGGTATAATATTTTAGTCCGGTGATACACGCGGAATCCGGATAGGGAACCAGAACCGTGGGGGTGAGGAGCCAGCGCAGAGAGAGATAGGAGACAAGGCCCCCCAAGCCCAGCAGAACAGCGAG
>NZ_QWEK01000048.1 GCF_009935845.1 Pseudoflavonifractor sp. 524-17
CCCTTTCGCCCCCTCCCGCTGGGGCTGTTGCGGCTTCGCCGCCGGAAAGGAACGGAACGGAAGCGGCCACACAGAGCACCGTTGAGATTTATCGGGAGATCATCAAGGAGAATATCGAGTACGACCACCTCCTGCACCACTCCAAGATCGACCCGGAGGAATTGGACGGCATCGTGGAATTGCTGGTGGAAACCGTCTGTACGGCCCGCAAGACAATCCGTGTTGCCGGTGACGACTACCCCGCCGAGCTGGTAAAGGCCAAGCTGCTGAAACTCAACAGCGGCCATATCGAATTTGTCATGGACTGTATGCGGGAGAACACCACGAAAATCCGCAACATCAAGAAATACCTGCTGGCGGTGCTGTTCAACGCCCCCAGCACCATGGGAAGCTACTATACCGCCCTCGTCGCCCACGATATGGCGGAGGGAAAAATCTAATCTGACAAGGAGGCCCCGAACATGAAACAGGGCGCATTGATCTTCGACGAGCGGACAGATCGCTACGACATCCGCTTTGACCTGGCCGACTACTACGGCGGCTTGCACTGTGGACAGTGCTTCGACGTGATGGTGGGCGGCAGGTGGAGGCCCACCCGCATAGAGTACGCCGCCGCCTGGTATCTCGTCGGCATCCGGGCCGACGACCTGAACGGCCTGCGGGTGAGGATTTGAGGCGTATCTATCTGCGGCGGCTGGTGGTTCCACCGTAGCCGCCCTTTCCGACTTCTGGCAAAGGAGGTATGACACTTGCAGGAGGAAGTCACTCAAAAGACCATCGCGTTATCCATGAAAACCGGGAAGCTGACGGCCCAAGTGCTGCAAATGGCCTTGAAAAAGTATTTGGAGGCCAGAAAGCACGGCCCCAAGCTCCACCACGGCCAGCAGAGCTTGAAGCAGTTGAAGCAGCACGGGGCGGCGCTGTCCAACATTGAGATCACGGACGCCAATATCGCCGCTTTCAAGCCCTGCGCCAAGAAATACGGCGTGGACTTCACCTTGCGAAAGGACAAGACCACCCAGCCGCCCCACTACATCGTCATTTTCAAGAGCCGGGACGCGGACAATCTGGAACAGGCTTTCAAGGAGTTCACCGCCAAGAAGCTGTCGAGGGAGGCCAAGCCCTCCATCCGCAAGGCGCTGTCTGTCTTGCGGGAAGCGGCTGGCCGGAATGTCCAGCGGGCCAAGGAGAAGATCAGGGAAAGGGGGATGGAGCTGTGAAGCCGGATGTAAAGAAAATCATCATCACGAATTTGCCCTATCTGTTGTTCGTGTGGCTGTTCGGCAAGATGGGCGAGGCATGGCGGCTGGCGGCGGGGGCAGACGCCTCCCAAAAGATGCTGCACTTCATGGATAGCCTGGCGGCGGCGTTCGCCAATGGCCTGCCCAGCTTCCACCCCCTTGACCTGTGTATCGGCGTGGCGGGCGCGGCCCTGGTGCGGCTGGCGGTGTACCTGAAAGGCAAGAACGCCAAAAAATACCGCCACGGCATGGAGTACGGTTCGGCAAGATGGAGTGCATAATCTTAACTGTAAGCAACACCTATATTGACGCAGGAGGATATGCACATGAATGATTACAGCAAAATCACAGCCCTTTACTCCCGCCTATCCGTGGGGGACGAGGACAGGGACGGCGGCGAAAGCAACTCCATACAGAACCAAGACACCATTTGTCAAGGATAATTTCGCCGAAAGAAAGACAATTTTTCATATTAGCCCATACGGTACTACGATACGAATAGCGGAGCATGGTTTTCCATGCTCCGCTATTTTCTTATACCAAGCAACTATCCAGAACGGATAGAAACCGGGCTCCTGACTTTTCCGGACTGAGCGTCTGCATTTTCTTGTGGGAGGCAAGCACCCAGCAATATAAGCTGCTTATTTTGACGATTATAAAACAGATGAGAAATCATAGTATGCCGCAGACAGGACTCCAGATGATTTTTCATTTGCCCAAATACCGCATCAGCATAGCCGCCGCCTCGGCGCGGGTGGCACAGTCCTTGGTGGCAAGGACGCCACCGTCCTTGCCACTGACGATACCCTGCTCCACCGCCCAGCGCAGGGCGTCCTGCGCCCATGCGCTGACGCTGTCTGCGTCAGCGAAGTCCCAGGCTGTCCCTGACGCCGCGGGACAGCCCGCGTACCGCCACAGCATGACCGCCAACTGCTCACGGGTGATGGGGTCATTGGGACCGAACATTCCATTGCCATAACCAGCTACGACATTTTGTGCCGCCGCCCATGTAACAGCGGGGGCATACCATGCACCGGAGGGCACGTCGGTAAATGCACTGCCGTTCGTTACAGCGGGCGCGCCTTCCCGATTATAGAGTATCTGCGCAAGCTGGGCGCGGGAGAGATTGCTGTTGGGACCAAAGCTCCCGTTGCCGTAGCCGCTCATCAGGCCGTTTTCCGTGACATACCATACCGCGTCATAGTACCATGCATCCGCCGCCACATCGGCGTAAGGATTGCGCCACGCAGGCTGGCCTGCCTGCCCAGACGCAAACATGGCCTTAACGCTCACAGCCCTGCTGGGCATTGTGAAGGTGTACTTGCCATCACCCTGCTCGCTCATCTTGATTTCGCCGCCCTGACTGCCGGTGACGGTCAGCGTATCCAGCACATAGCCGCTGTCAGGGGTGACGGTCAAGGTAACAATGGTTCCGGCCGCGGCGCTGGCGCGGTCAGCGGTCACCTTGCCATGCTCCGGCTTTTCGACGGTGACGGCATAGGTTCTGCTCCCGCCGCCTCCGCCGGAGCCTCCGCTGTGGGCCGGCGCCTTCCACCCAACGGAAACGGGAGATAGGCCGGTGACGGTGAACCGGATGCCGGCGGGGGTATTGGTCACCGTTGGGGTCTCAATATCGCCAGGGGTTTTATCGAAGTCATTGGTGGTGAACATATGCACTACCGTAAAAACATAGCTGCTGTTTGTCCCATCCGGATATGGCAGTGTGACGGTGAGCCCACCCGCCGGGAAGGATTCCTTTGTGGCGGCGCTCCACGTTTCTCCGCCGTTGTTGCTGACCATAAGGGTCACATCGTATACCGCTGTGTTTTCCTCGGAGACGCCTGTGGCTGCCTTGGCGATTTCAAGCTTCATAGCCTCTTCCAGCGCGCCGGCCGATTCATATTTGCCGCTCAGTTCCGCGGGCAGTTCGCTGACGCCCTCGACCATGACAAGCTGGAACTGCGTATCCCCCTCCCCGGCGGGTGGGTCAGGGAGAACCGTCAGCCATTTGGCATAAAGGGTGAGCTGGCCGGTGACGGCGGCAGTAAAGTCGTAAGCGTCTGTTCCCGACGCATCGGTGTACCAGCCGCCAAAAAGGCAGCCGTCTTTTGCAGGTACGGCGGGTTTAGACACGGGGGAACCATGGTTTACCTGTACGGCAGTCACATCCGTGCCGTTCTGTGCATGAAATGTTACCGTGTGTGTAATAATTTCCCATTTGGCGTATAGAGTCATATTCTCGGAGACTGTGTCGCTTTCAAAATTCCATGCCGTTGTACAGGCAGCCTCCTTGTACCAGCCGCCGAAGGTATAGCCTTCCCTTGTCGGCCTGGCAGGTCTGACCAATGTAGCACCATAGTCGGCTTGGACGGATTCGGTTTCAGAACCGCCCTGCGCACGGAAGACGATTGTATATCTGTCCGGCGTCCACTTGGCATAGAGGGTGAGGGGGGCGGTGACAGCGGTGTTGAAATCATATTCGCTTACACCTGCCGCGTCGGTATACCAGCCGCCGAAGGCGTGACCGGTTCTGGCAGGGGCAGCAGGCCGGGCGGCTTTTCCGCCGCTTTCTATGGTCTGGCTGTCCACCGCGCTGCCGCCGCAGCTGTCGAAGGTGACCGTGTATGTGATAACGTCCCACTTGGCGTACAGGGTCATATCCGTTTCAACCGTATCACTTTCAAAATTCCACGCTGTTATGCAGGCGGCTTCCTTATACCAGCCGCCAAAGGTGTAGCCTTCCCGGGCGGGGTCAGTGGGCTTGGTGACCGTTCCGTTTTTGGCGGCGGGCTGACTGTCGACAGGCGTGCCGCCCTGAGTGTCAAAGGTAATTGTTTTAAGCAGATAAATAGGCTTATCCGTTTTTTCGGCCCCGTCCGGGATACCTGCCAGGATAGGGATGCTGCCTGTAGATAGCTGCCAGACATTGCTGTCAAAGCCTGAAAAGGCGGTTGCGCCCATGATTGCATCCTCGGACAGGGCTGTGACGGTTGGATTGGACACATTTGTCTCCTTGAGTTCCATACCTTCATAATAGAAGCAGTTATTCAGGCTGTGATTGCCGTTTAAGAAGCTGGCAGTATGAGTCTCGCCGTCCATGCTCGCCCCCAGGGCATAGCAGCTTGTAAAGCTTGCGCCGGTCACTGTATATCCACTAAATCCAAAGGCCCATGCATAATTTGCAGCGTTTTTGGAGGTTACATTTCCCAAGGAATAACAGCTTTCCACAGTGGGGGCTCCATATCCGATAAACCCGCCGCACAGCACATTAGTGCCGTTTGCCGCCGTAACGTCTCCTGTGGAATAAGAATTGGCAGCTGTCAGAATAGGCTGATCTGCGCCATTGCCTATGAATCCTCCTGCCAGTACCATACTGATGTTTTCGGACGCAGTTACCGCAACATCGCCGGAGGACATGCACCCCTGAATCGAAGCCGCTTTTTCAGGTATATCAATACCGCCGCAAAAACCGCCGGCGCATATCATAATCTCTTCGGTACTGCTGGTCAGGCTGACATTGCCGGTGGCATAGCAGCTTTCTATCATGACGCTGCCGTTCATCGTTTCAAGGCTGCCGATAAAGCCGCCCGCATATGGCATATTGGCATATGGTTCAGTCATGGTAACATCGCCAACAGAACCGCAATTTACGATTTTCCCGCAGCTGCCAAGGTATCCTGCAAATCCGCCGGCATACATAGGCGCGCCCGTGATAGCCACGTCCGCAAAGCAGCCGTCAACCGTTAAATAAATCTTATCGGTACTACCGGTCGTGGGATTCAGAAAGCCGAACATTCCGCCCGCGAAAAGATTATTGCATGCCTGCCGGCAGCGAATTACTCCGCTGACTGTGCAGCCGGAAATGGAGCCTTCACCAATCACCTGACCTGCCAGGACCCCGACATAACCGCTGCCGGTGAAGCCATTCGTTGTAATTGACGCGTTTTCCACGGTTACATTCTGGATGGAAAGAGGACCCCAGGAACCGTTCAAATATACATTGCCGAACAGTCCGATGCGGTCGCTGCCGCTGGAATCGTCGATGGTCAAATTGGAGATGGTATGACCGTTTCCATCAAAATCTCCAATAAACGCATTTACCGTGTCCGTTCCAAATTTGCCGTTGCCGATAGGAACCCAATTTTTCCCGCTCAAATCAAGGTCGGCGCCCAGAACCACCGTCTTTCCAAAGGTCGGGTTATCCTCATATGTGGTTATGCTCTCATCGTTCACTATCGCCGCCAGCCAGGCCAGGGCCTCCGGGGTGGTAATGGTGATGGTGCTGCCGTCCTCGCTTTCGCTCCAGCCCTCCGGCGCTTGCGTCAAGCCGTCCGTCCAGTTTCCGCTGGTGGATTCCTCCGCCGCCAGAACCGCCCCTGGCAGCAGACTCAGGCACAGGGCCAGAGCGGTGAGCATGCTTAAAATCTTTCGTTTCACGGTGTGTTCCTCCTTCAGATAAGTCCAAAACTCCGCGCGGCCAGCAGTGCGTCCGCCTTGCGGGATACGTTCAGCTTGCGGTAGTTTTCCTTGATATGATAGCTGACGGTAAAGGGCTTCATATGCAGCCTTTCGGCAATCTGATTGACCGAAAGCCCGTCGGCCTGCAGGCGCAGTATGCTCAGCGCCGTATCGCCGAAATCCGAAACCGCGGCCGTTCGTTTTTTCAGGTAGAGCGGATAACGCCGCGACATTTCCTCCGTCTCGTTCAGCAGGCGGCCCAGCCACTCCTGATTCAGTGCCTCATCCGTCAACAGCTCCCTTTTCGCCTTTTGCAGCAGCGTCCACACCGCTGCCCCCTCCTCGGAGATCAGGCGCAGGAAACGGTAGCCTCCCGCCTCCCGCAGAACGGCGGTCAATTCCTCCTGCCATGGTCCGCCCGCCCGCTCTTTCGTGACAGCGGACAGCAGTCCGGTCTCCATGCGGACATAGGTGCGGTTTGTCTGCTCGGCGTAGTAGCGCACTTTCTCCAAAAGGGCCTGAGCTTTCAGGTATTCCCCCTTTGCCAGATAGCAACGCACCTTCGTCAAGTAGCGGTAGCGCTCCAGCGAGCAGAATTCCATCTCGTCCGGCGCGGTTTTCAGCCACTGCTCCACTGTGTCCAGATCCCCCTCATACAGTGCCAGGCGGCAGCACAGAGCCTGCATGTTGGGCAGAAGCTGCACGGCCCGGTTCTCCCGCACGGAGCTCTCAAAGGACACCAGAAGTTCCCTCGCCGCCTGGATGTCCCCTTGGAACAGGGCCAGCCTGATCCTGATACCCACGGCGGCAAAGGCAATCTCCATGGTACCGCCATGTTCCGTTTCCATCTGTGCCCTGGTCAGCAGGGTCATCACCTTATAACTGTCCTCGCCCTTTTCGTAAAGGCTCTCGCCCAGCGCGGCCTTGACAAGTCCTTTTCCGTAGCGGCCCAGCACGCGCTCCACCAGCGGTCCCACGGTTTTGGCCAGCACCGTATCGTCTGGGCTCCAGTGACAGAAGTCCTTGCCGCCGTTCATGGTGCTGGGCAGGTTGCTGGTGACGGAAAACTCCGGCAGGCTGTTGCCCTTGTCCAGCAGCAGGGCGGGGATGCTCTTCATAACTGCAAGCACGTCCCTGCTCCCGCGGTGGGGCAGGCCGATGTCCAGATAGCTGAGGTGGCTCTGGGCCTCCCGCCGGATGCCGCCTCGTGCGCCGGCGGTGTAGGTTTTCAGCTTCTCATACCAATATTCGCTTTTTTCGCCGTCCATCAGCATGGAATACAGCATACTCATACCAGCCATAAGCACGGGGCTGTCCGCAATCTCCTGCTCGTCCATATTAAAATAGTAGCGGCGCAGCTCGTAGTAGTGGCCGTTGCCAGGGTTCATCCGGGCGTTGCGGACGAGCAGGTTTTTGATGCGCTCAGTCTTGCCGCACTCCTCGAACAGCTTCAGCGCAGGGACAACCTCGTCGCGCATCTCATAATAGAGCGCGGCATTGTATTGGAAGTCCTTAAACCGCTCCCTGCCATAGACCTTCAACGCCCGGGTGCGCAGAGCCTGTATCAGCTGCGGGCGCAGACGGTAGACCCCGTCCTCCAAAGTGAGGAAATTCCCCGCCTCCGCCGCCTGCTCCAGCAGGGCGGTGACGTGGAGGTTGCCGGAGATCATCTCCGCCAACTCCAGCGTAAACTCGTCCACCACGCTCACCTGCATCAAAAATTCCAGCAGATCGCTGTCCCAGCGCACCAGCACCACATTTTCCAGATAAGAAGCAAAGGCGCCTTGTATTTCCCTGCGGAGTTCTGGGCCAGGGGACTGGCCCTCTTTCATCCGCAGGGCGACATGGTGGAGGATGTAGGCGTTGCCCTGGGCGGTGTCCTGCAAATACTGGATATCTTCTTCCGTATAGGTGATGCCGCGGGCCTCCAGATAGGCGGCGATTTCATTCCGGCCCATTTGCAGGTCCTTCTCGGAGATCACGACAAAGACATTCTTGATATGCTGGGGCATGAGCCACGTTGGGAGAGGACTTCGGCTAATCAGGATTAGCCATATATCCTCCCGTTCCTCCAACGCTAAAATCTCCCGGCGCAGTTTCTCGCTTTTCAGCCGGTGCAGGTCGTCAATCACCACCACCCGGTGGTTCTGCCTGCCTGGTTCCTCCGCCGGCAGCACCCCATCCTCCCAGGGCAGTTCCTCGCAGGAGAGATAGGTGTATTTCCGATTGGATAAATACTGACGTACCAATTCCGTCTTGCCATAACCGGTAGCCCCGTAGAGGTAGACCGTCTGGGGCAGGCTGCGGGCTGTTTTCAGTTTTTTCAGCGCCGCCGCCGGCGCAATATAGTTTTTATCCACTGCTCAGCTCTCCGTTAAATTTGCTGTGATTTTTCGTCCTTACAAGCGCAATTAATTGATTGTATTTTACTATTCCGCACGCAAACCTGTCCACTCTATGACCGTATAGTTTGAGCGTTCTTTTCTAAAAAATTTTAATACCGGTTTTGCCTGCCGGTAATAATAGGCATGAGGGCCGCTTTGAGCGTAAAGAAGAGCGGCAATTGTGGCAAGCGGGGCATCTGTGCTACAAAGCGCATTTTTGCAAAATTCAACCCCGAAGCGGGAGTTGTCTCTTGCAAGCAATGCCTTTGTGCTACAAATGCGAAAACGAGGGACTTCCGCTCTGGCGGAAATCCCTCGTTTTGCTTGATGGTGGCTCACGCCCCCAAACCCCTATTACGCAGATTGGCATCTGCGGCTGCGCGCCGTTCCGGCGCTTTTTCTAAAACACACTGTCAGGCAATAGCCGCCAGTTTCTTCAAAATCTCGTTGGCGCACTGCCAGAGTTTTTCCTGCCAACGCAGGATCTCCTCCATGTCCTCAGCATAAACTCGGTCAGTGGAATTGACGCGCTTTGCAATTTGATTGAGATTATTGCTGGAGCGCCGCAGGAGGGAGATCATCTCCCGCAGCTCCGGCAGCTCCAGCTTTATCACATAACCGTCAATCGCCATCTTGCGCAGATAGGCACTCATGCTGATGATGCCGGTCTGCTCCATTTTCGTTTTTATCATGTTTTCTTCTTCCGCGGATACGCGAAAGTGGAGCAAAGTCTTGCGTTTTGATTTTTGATTTCCGGAACTCATGCCAGCTCCTTCCCGCCGCCAGAGGCGGCAACGATTTGGTGGTGGTCAAATTGGCCACCACCAAAATCAACGGGTCAAATTGGCCCGCTGATTCATGCTCGTTCTTCAAGTGGCCAATTTGGCCACTTGAAGGCAATAACAGTCGGTAGGTGATCCAAATGGACCTTTACCGAAAAGGGCGGGCCAGAAAATCTGACCCGCCCCAAATGACTTATGCAATTTTCTTCGCCCTCTTTGCCGCATTGCGCTCCCGCTGCATCTTTCGATGGGCCTCATCCCTGCAAGCGTCACAGCAGTATTTGACATTCTTCCTTGTCGCGGTAAAAGCCGTACCACAGTTTTCGCAGATACATTCGCGGCTCCTGTTCACCGCAACCTCCTGCCGGTAGAATTTTGTGCGGCAGTTCGGACCGCAGAACAGGGTGTTTGTCCGCTTGGACTCAAATTCTTTTCTGCAGCATTTGCAGATCAGCTTGAACGGCTGGCCAACAGCATGTTCGCCGGCCTTCATCATTTGGTAGCGCTCCCTGCTCTTGACACGATGCCGGCGGAGCTGCTCCTGCCGCTTGATTTCCTCTGGCGTAAGCTCCGGCGTGGGCGCTTCAAATCTGCCGATGTACTTCAGGTAAATCTCCACTTCCTGTGTCCTGTCGCCCTCGGAACGGTCAGGAGCGTGGACGATGATCCTGTCAATAAACTCGTTTATCATTGGCGTAGTCAGCTGGTCGAAATCCGTGTACTTCTTCGCAAGCTCCAGAAAGCGGTCAACCCTTGCTGTGTCCTGCTCAAAGTTGGCAAGGGCGTTCTCGGCGTCAGAAATAGATTGGCTGAGTGTTTTCTGCTCTTGCTCGTAACCGGCAAGCAGCGTATCAAACCGCTCGTCAGAGATACGCCCCACTGCAAAGGATTCATAGAGCTTCTTGATGATCCCATCCAACTCGGTGTGCCGCTTGCGCTCCTTGTTCAGCCTGCGCCGGACATCCTTTGCCGCCTGCTCCTGCTGTACTGCGGAGGCTTCCCGCACCTTGCGGGTAAACTCGGCCTCGTTAGAGATAGCATACGAGGCAGTGGCTCGGATGGTCTCCAGCACCAGCGTCCGCAGCGCCTTGGTGGAGATGTGGTGGTTGCTGCAAGCTTTGTAATGCTTCTGACGGGACAGGGTGTAGCTGGAGCAGTTGAATCCGTCAGTGAGATAAGGTTTATCCTTGGTGCCGCGGTTGCGATGGTTGTATAATTTCTCTCCACAGTCAGCACAGTAGAGCAGGCCGGTGAACGGATTGGCCTCCTCAAAGGGTTCATGGCGGCGGGGTGTTTGCCGCAGCTTTTGTGCAAGCTCCCAGGTCTCTTTGTCCACAATGGCCTCGTGGGTGTTTTCAAAAATGAGCCAATCTTCCGGTGCGTTGAAAACAGGCATCTTGTCTTTATAGGATTCTTTATGCGAGCGGAAGTTTACCGTATGCCCCATATACTCCGGCTTGGAAAGTATCTGTCCCACCACAAAGCCGCTCCAGTTGTAGGGATGCGGAAATTCCTCTTTGCTTTTCCATGTCCCACGCCCCTGCCGCGCTTGATAAACAGCAGGAGCTTCCACCTTCTCATCATGGAGAATGCGGGCGATGTCGTATGGCCCTTTGCCCTCAATGGTAAGCTGAAAGATACGCCGCACTACCGCCGCCGCTTCCTCGTCAACAAGCCAGTGATACTTATCTACTGGGTCTTTCACATAGCCATAGATGGCGCAGTTGGTGGTGGGCTTGCCGGACTCGCCCTTGACGCGGATGGCGGTGCGTTGCTTGCGGCTCAGGTCCCGTAAGTACCACTCGCTCATGATGTTGATGAAGGGCGCGAACTCCCCACTGTTGGGGTCGCTGCTGTCGATGCCGTTGCCGATGGCAACAAAATGAACGCCATGACGCCGGAATACAACCTCCGTATAGAAGCCGGTTTGGAGATAGTCTCTCCCGATTCTGCTCATGTCCTTTACAAGAACATGGGCGATCTTTCCGGCCTCGATATCGGCAATGAGTTGTTTCCATGCGGGGCGCTCAAAATTTCCCCCGGACCAGCCATCGTCCGTATAGTGGACACAGTTTCCATAGCCATGGTCGGCAGCGTAGCCTTCGAGATATTTCTTTTGATTGATAATGGAGTTGCTGTTCCCAGCGAGGTCATCGTCACGAGAGAGCCTCTCATACAATGCGGTGATCTTTTTCTCAGTCTGTGCGCTCATGACGCGCTCCTTTCAGACTGACGGCTCATTTGTGGTGTTCCTATTTTACCACATGGAGGGGCGGCTGCGCTACCCTCATTTCGGATCATCCGCAATATTTTTTCTTCCAGAGTTTCGCCGCCATCGCTAAAAAACACCTTGACCTTGTAGGTGGTGGAACCGATGCGGCGGGTCATATACTGATACTCTTGATTTGTGTTTTCCTGCGTCATAGCATTCCTCCTCGCGTATTGACTATCTAAGATAGGAATTCAATATGGGCTGCCGTTTTCTCCAAAGCAGTTTAGTGTATTTGACAAGGGCATAATAACACGACACTTAAAGAATGGAGCCAACCTACACGAAACCGCCACTATTGGGGAAACTCAAAGCGGCGGTTTTTTCTGCGATATGGCCGGAGTCCACTGGGGGCCGCCCTGTTTTGGTTATCAAGGCGGCCCCCAGCAGACCCCGGCCATTCCACCCGCAAAGTCAAATTATCGCCATAGCAACTTTGAGACAAAATGTCCCAAAGCAACCGTTGTCCCCGCGCATTTTTGTATAGGGGCTCTGGTGGTATATCCCCCGTCGCCGCCTACTATTGAGCACAGGCGGGAGTGGGCAGTCAAGGGTGCGTAGCACCGCCGCTTGCGGCGGCTTGCCCTTGACGGCCTGCCTCGGCTGTGCCACCCCTCCCGGCGCGGCGGGGGATATATCCTCCAGAGCCGCCCCCTTTCCCATGAATGGGAAAGGGCGGGGGGATAGGGTTGAACGCGCTGTAAAACCGCTTATTTTCCACGGCTGGACTGTTAGCATTTAGGCGTTTGAAACCCGCTTGTATCAAGGGTTTCCGGGCGCGTTCAGCAGGGGGGTGGTATGTTTATATGTCCTGTGCCCTATTCGTTCCACAAATGCTAACATGGGGCCGTACTTTGAGACATTTTGTCCCAAAGCTGGGGCGGTTCTTTCGCGGTGTCGCGCTTTTTTATTTTTAAGACCAAAGTAGTATTGACAAGGGGTTAAGACTGTGGTAGTATATACTCGTAGCTACTACTACGGTCTTAAAAGGAGGTGATTGAATGGCCATTAAACTTTTCGACTCTGAGCTGAAAGTGATGTCTGTCCTTTGGCGCGATGGCGATGTTCCCGCAAAATATATCGCTAAACTGCTGACCGAGGAGCTGGGCTGGAATGTCAATACGACCTATACCCTAATCAAGCGTTGTATTAAAAAGGGCGCGATTGAACGCTCTGACCCCGGTTTCATGTGTCATGCGCTCGTACCAAAAGAGGATGTGCAGGAGGCGGAAACAAACGAGCTGATTAACAAGGTGTATGACGGCTCGGCCGACAAGCTGTTTGCGGCCTTGCTGGGCCGGAAAAAATTAAGCGCCGCGCAGATCGAAAAGCTGAAACAGATTGTCGGTGACTTGGAGTGAGGTGGTGTAAATGAGCCTATTGCAAATGAGCTTTGCGGGGGCTGTGATGATTTTGGCAATCATCGTGATACGCGCCTTGGCAATCAATCTGTTGCCTAAAAAGACATTTTTGGTGCTTTGGGGAATAGCGGTCATACGGCTGTTGCTCCCGTTCTCCATCCCCTCTGCGTTTAGCGTGTATTCACTGATAGGCAATCACGCGCCCGCAGTAAATCCCGCAAAAGGCCCGCAGACTGTTGGAATGCTGCCGACTGAAATAACGGAGCAAATGGCGACTATGCCCGGCAACATTTCAAACACTGCAAGCCCCGTTTCTGTGTGGGTGGTTGTTTGGGTCGTTGGGGTGCTGGTCTGCGCTTTCGTCTTTGCCATAGCATATTGGAAGTGCAGACAAGAATTTCAAACGTCCTTTCCGGTAAACAATGATTTTATCAAAAACTGGTTGAGTACCCATCGGCTGAAACGCTCAATTACTATTCGGCAGTCAAGCCGGTTTTCCGCACCGCTCACTTATGGCGTATTTCGTCCGGTGATTTTGATGCCAACGTCTACCGAATGGGAAAACACAAAGGCGCTGCAATACATTTTAGCACACGAATATGTGCATATCCGGCGCTTTGACAGTGTTACAAAATTAGTGCTGATTGCGACGGTGTGTGTGCATTGGTTTAACCCTTTAGTGTGGGCGATGTATATTCTCGCAAACCGGGATATTGAGCTTTCCTGCGATGAGGCCGTTGTCCGGCTTTTCGGGGAAAACACAAGGGCGGCCTATGCTCGGTCACTTATCAGCATGGAAGAAACACGGAGCGGCTTGACCCCTCTGTGCAACAACTTTAATAAAAATGCGATTGAAGAAAGGATAACTGCAATTATGAAAATCAAAAAGGCATCTGTTTTTTCGCTCGTTTTGGCTGTGGCGCTGGTTGCTGGTGTGACTACTGCCTTTGCGACTACCGCCGTTGCTGCTTCTGACCGACAGGAGGCTGATTATGGTATAACGGATGAGAATGGCAATACGACAATTTTTGCTGGTCGGCTGATGACTGCCCCCAGATTTTCCTTTGATGAAAACGGGAATTATTTTTACAACCCGGACAGCAAGCTCAACGATTTGCCTGCCGAAAGCAGCTTTCCATCAGCCAAACTTAATAATTTTGATAATTTTGACTTCAATATCACACCGGAAGGCGCCATAAATCAGCAGCAAGATGATTTATATCATCAGCCTACACGCCCGACATATACCGAGGCAGAGATGGAGCAAATTATCGCAGATATTGAAAGCGGTAAAATTCCTGGATACAAACTATCGGATTTTGCGGAAGGCAAAGTCCCGGGATTTGAGCCGGTGGACGGCGCAGAGTATTCTGTTGACTTTGTAGATTATCTCGATAGTAGTTGCGTACTGAGCAATTAAAAGATGAACCTTTGGGACAAAATGTCCCAAAGCTGGGGCGGTGCTTTTCACAGTACCGCCCCGGTTCTCCCCCCAATGGCAGGCCGCAATATTGACCATTTGCCCGGACTGACGGACGAACGGGACGATAAGGAACCGCTGCGACAGTGGCGGTGACGCAGCCAACCTCTTTGGGACATTTTGTCCCAAAGAGCCGGGGTTGGGGAGGCTCCCCAACAAGCATTTTTGACGGCCCCCGGCCAGTCAAAAATAGCAAGTGTGGCCACACTTGCCTTGCTTGCCATTTGTGAAACCGCTTAAACACGTCACTCTTTTTTCTGGGTTTTCAAATTATTTTGCACCGCAACCACTAAAGTTGCGCGATAGTTGGTAGAAATAGTGAGATAGATTTGTTATATTACAACTGCAAATAAATCTACCTCGTTTTGAAAGGAGAACTTTTATGAAATCTTTACCAGCTACGATTGCCGCAGGTGTCCTTGCACTTTGTGTCATTATTGCAGGGTGGGCTGCTATCATACCATGCGGAATAATTATAGGAATTTTGTATCTTGCCCAACTCTTAATAAAAGCCCTAAAGACATATTTGAAATCAAGCGAAGTACGCGAAGAAAAGAAAGTATCAAAAAGAGCATTAGGAGAGGTGATAAAAAAACACCGGACTGATAATAAAATGACACAAGAATTTGTAGCAGAATATTTAGGGGTGAGCCGACAGGCTGTATCAAAATGGGAAGGCGGAACTTCAGATCCGAGTACGTCTAATTTAATGGCGTTGGCAAAACTGTTTGGTATTACCCCGGAGGAATTATTAAAAGAAGCGCGAGAATATTAAACTTGAAAAATATAAGTCTGCTTTGGGACAAAATGTCCCAAAGCTGGGGTAGATTGTTTGGCAAGAATGTGATATACTTAATGTCTATTAACAACTTGGAAATTGGGAAGGCATTGAATATGGTAAAATTGAGAGTGTTGGTCTTTATGGCAATACTTATACTGGCATTAGCTGGATGTGAAAAGGTAGAGCAAGAACAGCTAACAGTGTATTCTTTCAGTGGGGAGAATGAACAGCTTTCAATTTCAAATGGCATTATTATTTTGAATGGCACAGAAGAAACCTTTTCTGGCGGTGATTTGAAAGTAAGTGATGATTTTTTCGATAACATTGCATCGTACTCCACCACATTTTACATTATGGCTGGTGACGAAAAGGATGTTATTCTTTCTAATGGTATGGTAGACATGACGGGAGATACAGTCAATGTTTCTGGTGACTTAGGGCAAATATCGGGGGACAGCGCAATTAGGAGAATAAAAATTGATGGTACAAGTGATTTGAAAAACATTCTCTATTTTGAGCTTACAACGAAAGATATGGATGGTAACGAAAATGTGTACCAGTTAGAGCTGTCTTTGACAGAAATAACAAAAAGTGATGGTGACTAAATTCAGACAACTTGCGTTTACAAAATGCTCCAAAGCTGGGGCGGTACTTTTCACAGTGCCGCCCCCTTTTCCTGCCCGGCGGCATCCCTCCCGTTACATAGCGCAGTATCAAAAAATTTTTGACTTCCCCACTTGGAAATAGCGAAAAAATGTTTTGGTATATGAGAGGAAGTTTTTCCCCGCCAGTGCATAGCGGGCGGCTCCGGCTGGGTAGGCTGGCGAACATGAAAAGATTTTTGAAAAATTCCCTCTGGGCCAGTCCGAAAATCATCCAAAAATGTCTCGGTTAGTGAGGGGAGGTTTTTCAAAAAAATATGTGATTGCCGTCTCCATTTGCTCCACTTTTCTGGTGGTATATAAGGAGGCAACGCCGGGGCCGGAAATAGCCAGGGCGCATTTTCTGAATAATCTCCATCAAGTTACCCCTCTTTTCTGTCCGCTTTTCTGGTGGTATATGAGAGGGCAACGCCGGAGCCGGAAATGGCCGGAGCGCATTTCCTACATAGTTTCCGTTAAGTTTGGGACATTTTGTCCCAAAGCTGAGACAGGCCAAAGGGCGACACTGTAAAAAGTGCCGCCCTTTTCTTCTGCCAAAATTTTATGAAATGGGAGGGAGTTCATGCAAACACAGCCAAAGTATCAAAGCGAAGTCAAAACCGTTGTTATGGGAGAGCGGACAATCACCATCAAAAACCTTACCCCCATTCTCCCCCCAAAGGAACGGGAACAGCGCAAGCGTGAGGTAGAGCAAAAGCTGTTTGACGTGTTCAGCAAGTACACTGGACAGCGCGTGTAACCCATTGACATCCTTGTGACATGGGGCCGCCCGAGGTATAATATAATTGTAGGTTGGCTCCCGTTTAACGGAAGGGAGCTAATTATGGATAATAGAATAGATGCGATTTATGGGCGGCAGTCGATTGACAAAAAGGACAGCATCAGCATTGAAAGTCAATTTGAATTTTGCCGTTACGAACTAAAGGGTGGTGAGGCGAAAGAATATAAGGATAAAGGGTACTCCGGTAAAAATATTGAACGGCCCGATTTCCAGCGGCTCTTGAAAGACATTCAAACCGGGCTTATCCGGCGGGTGATTGTCTACCGTCTGGACAGGATCAGCCGCTCCATCGTGGACTTCGCAAAGCTGATGGAGCTGTTCAAGCAGTACAACGTGGAGTTTGTTTCCTGCACCGAAAAATTTGATACGTCAACCCCGATGGGCCGGGCGATGCTCAATATCTGCATCGTGTTCGCCCAACTGGAACGGGAAAGCATCCAGATGCGTGTGACGGACGCCTTTTACTCCCGGTGCGCCAAGGGCTACTATATGCGGGGCCGCGCTCCATACGGTTTTGATACGGAGCCCATCGTGATGGACGGTATCAAAACAAAACGGCTGATTGAAACCGCCGAGATGGAATACGCCGAATTGATGTACGAAATGTATGCGGAGCCCGAAACCTCCTATGGCGATATTACCCGGTATTTCACCGAGAATGAAATTCAAGTGTATGGGAAAACGCTGAAACGGGGATTTTTGGCGCAGCTCCTGCGTAACCCGGTTTACGTCCAGGCCGATATGGATATTTACGAACACTTCAAAGCCCAGGGCGCGAAAATCGAAAGCCCCCCAGAATTGTTCACGGGCGATTATAGCTGTTACTTATACCAAGGCCGGGAGGGCGAGGAGAATATTCTTGTTATCGCTCCCCACAAGGGCCGTATCCCCTCGGCGCTCTGGCTGAACGTCCAGCACAAGCTATCCCAAAACACCACGTTTCAGAATGGCCGGAAATGCCATAATACATGGCTGGCCGGGAAAATCAAGTGTGGGTGCTGCGGATATGCGTTAGTAGGTCTGAACGCCGCAAATGGGGTGACGTACATGAGATGCAGACAGCGCGTAGAAAACAAAAGCTGTCCGGGGCCCGGAACGCTGACACGGCACGAGCTGGAAAAATCGGTCTATAATGAAATGGTTAAGAAGATGCGGGAATTTCAGACGTTGAGGGGCGGCAAGGCGGAGGGCTATAATCCAAAGCTCACCGCCGCCCGCGCCAAACTCGCCAAAATTGAAACCGAGATTGAAAAGCTGATTGACACGCTGACCGGGGCAAACCCTCTCTTGTTGCAGTACGCCAATAACCGCATTGAAGAATTGGACGCGGAGCGGCAAAAACAGTTAAAGCTGGTGGCCGACCTCACCGCTAATTCTGTTTCAAGTTCTCAGATTGAAAGCATATCCGGCTATCTCAAAAACTGGGACGAGGTTAGTTTTGACGACAAGCGGCGTGTGGTGGATACGCTGATTTCCAGAATTGAAGCCACCAGCACCGAGCTTGTTATACACTGGAAAATCTAAAAAATTTTGCTTTGTATTATACCATTGTCAAAGACCTTTTCCTGACAGGCATATCCCCCAGTCGGTGCTGTGTCGTTGTATTTCACCCTTGGTATGCTCTTATCATGGCATACTTCCCCGAAGTGATAGCTGCTCGGATGGTCATTCAGCTGTCAGCCTGCGCCACCTTTCTGTTTTGGATTTTTGTTATGTAGGAGGAAAGCAGGGACGTGAACTGCTCTCGTATTGACATTCTATTTGGCAATTTCAGCTTAACGCATTTTCCCCTGACTGCAAACAACCTTGCAGGCCCCTTTTGTCGCCCTCGCAGGCACCGTCATTGACAGAAAAAGCAGAAAACCCGCTTTCGACTGATTGCCGAAAACGGGTTTTCCTGTTATGCTGCTCTATGAACTTTACTTGATCCACACTCCGGCGGCGTCAAAGTTGCTGCCGGTAAAGTCGCTCTCCGCGTGGACGCTGCCAAGGTTATACTGCCCATAGGAGAAATAGGCGGTCACAGTGTAGCCGGGGACCTCGCTCTGTACCTCCGCCATCATCCGCTCGGCATATTCCTTGATGGTGGACAGGTCGTAGGATTTCCACCATGCCTTGAACTCGCTCCTACTCAGATCACCGGAGTAGGTTACGGTAAAGATTTTCTCGTTGCCGTAATTGGTGACAGGTTTTTCCTTGACCGTCCACTGCTTCTCAAAGTCGGCATAGCCTGTGTCCGCGATGGGGGCCTGCGTCTGTGTGGGCTGCTTGCTGACGGTGGCGATGTTCCTCTCCTCATCGTAGCCCACCTCCAGCCCGTAGGCTTCCGCCAGCGCCCGTAGGGGAGCATAGGTCGTGCCGTTGTAAGTGAACACCATCACATCGTTGCCCTTGGCATCCTTGGGTTGGAACACCTCGCCGTCCACAAGGATGCTGATGGGACTGACCTCGATTCGGATGGTGCCACTTGCCGCCAGAGTCGTCACAGGCAGACCAACCAATAGCAACATGGCGATCGCGCCGGATACAAACGATAGCACATTTTTCTTCATCTTCAGGCCCTCCCATCTTCCGTATAGACCAATTCAGTCATAACAATTTCCTCAGCGCGGTTATGGATGCCGTTCATACGCTCTACCCACGCAAGCTGGTCGAAGGTTTTCAGGGCCTCGGTCACGCCCTCCTGCGCTGCCATAGCGGCGCAGATGTGCTCCATGCGCTCATGACAGGTCTGGTCAATTTCGACAAGGTGCTGGTGGAGAGTGTCATTCAGTATCATGGTGTTGTAAAGCGCGGGGTAATGCTCTTTCAGATAGCGGCGGCGCATACGGCCATACTTGCCGAGGGGGTATGCGCCGGTATCCGGCAGGACAAGATTGGGGACGAAGTAATCGCCCTCCTGGCGGTATGTGCCGCCCATGCGTTCATATAGTGATTTCATAAATACGGACTCCTTTCGTGTTGAAATGCCTGCAATTACGGACTTTTTTCTCCTTTCCTACAACTGCAAGTTCCATTCACCACAAATGAGCCGCAGTCATATGTATTTGGTGGCAGAAACCACCCTTTACATATTAGCTCTCAGAAAACCATGCTGAAAGATTATGCAAAGCGCAACGGTTTTCTGAACTGCCAGTTCTATGTTGATGACGGTTACAGCGGTACAAACTACGACCGCCCCGCATTCCGACAGCTTATCGAGGACATACAGGACGGGGAAGTGTCAACGCTCATCACAAAAGACCTGTCACGTTTGGGGAGGAATTACCTTGAAACAGGTACTTATATCGAGGTGTTTTTCCCCAACCATAACGTGCGGTATATTGCAATCAATGACGGCGTGGACTCCATAGACAACGCACAAATGGACATTACACCGTTCCGCAACATCATCAATGAAATGTACGCAAAGGACACGTCAAGGAAAATCAAGAGCGCACTCCACGCAAGGAAAATGCAGGGCAAGTATATGGCTACTACCGCCCCATTCGGTTATCAGAAAGACGAGAAAGACCATAACCACCTTGTCATTGATGAAGTGACCGCCCCCATTGTGGAACTGATTTTCTCAATCGCCGAGGAGGGCGTGGGGCTTCACACTATCTGTAACCGCTTGCGCAAGGCAAAGGTCATAAAGCCGAGTTTCTACAAAAAAGAAATGTTTGAGCGGTACACTGATGAGGAAAAGATGTATGACTGGGACACCGCCTATGTCAGCAAGATATTGCATGACCCCGTTTATGCAGGAAACCTTACCGTAGCGGAAAGACCGACCAAGACCATGCGTTCCAAGAAAAGACAGTATATCCCGTATGCGGAGCGTGAAGTTATCTATGGCACACATGAACCGATTATCGAGCAGAGCCGTTGGAACACCGTACAGAAGATTTTGGAGAGCAGACCGCCCGTTATCGGGGAAAGTTCAAGCGGATATGACAACATTTTCCGAGGGGTTATCAAATGCGCCGATTGTGGGAGTGCCATGCTTGCCAAAGTCGAGCAGAAAAGAAAGCGTAACAACGTACTGGACAAGACTTTCTACTGCTGTACCAAGTACCGCAAGTTTGGGAAAGAGGGTTGTTCATCACACACCATTGAGGCGAGGACGGTTCACGAAGTTGTGCTTGCAGACATTCAGAAACACGCAGGACAGGCACTGGCGGACAGGAAAGCTATGGTAACGGAGATTGCCGAGCGTCTTAATCTCCAACTGTCAGCGGATAAGGAACAGCAGAAAAAGGAACTAAGGCAATGTAAACAGCGAGTGTCGGAAATAGAAAACCTGTATGCCAAACTGTATGAGGACTTGACAAGGGAACTGATAACAGAAAAGCGTTTCCAAATGCTGTCGGCACGATTTGACAGCGAGCAGGAAGAACTGACAGCCAAGATAAAGGAACTTGAAAAAAGTGCCATAGCGGACAAAGAACAGTTATCTTCCATTGAGCATTTTGCAGAGCAGATAAGCGGTTATGCAGGAATAACGGAACTCAATTTTAAGATAATCAACCAACTTATAGAAAAAATTCTTGTTTCTGAACCCGTAGAAGTTGACGGGCAGAAAATTCAACGACTTACTATCCATTACAAGTTCATAGGGGCACTGGAAACCCTTGAATAATGGATATTTTCTAAGTCACCTATTCCAACTATCCAACAGACGCCGGGCGGGAGGGGGAGCTGATCTTCCGGCTAACCTACCGGCTCTGCGGCTGCACCAAGCCGGTCAAGCGGCTCTGGATCTCCTCCATGGAGGCGTCTGCTATCCGCAGGGGCTTTGACTGTCTGGCGGACAGCCGGGAATACGACAACCTCTACGCCGCCGCTCTCTGCCGCGCCAAGGCGGACTGGCTCACCGGCATCAACGCCACCCGGCTGTTTACCTGTCTTTATAAAGGTAAGACGCTGAACGTGGGCCGGGTGCTCACCCCTACATTAACGTTGCTGGTGGAGCGGGAGGCGGCCATCAAGAAATTCAAAATGGAGAAATTTTATACTGTGGAGCTGGATACACCGGGCCTTCGGGCCGCAAGCGGGCGGTTCTCGTCCAAAACAGATGCGGAAAAGCTGCGGACGGCCTGCCTGGGCACGCCGGTTGAGGTGAAATCCGTGGAGCAGAGGGACCGGACGGAGCGCCCCCCGAAGCTCTACGACCTGACCGCCCTCCAGCGGGAGGCCAACCGGCTCTTTGGGTATACCGCCCAGGAGACACTGGACTATCTGCAAGCCCTCTATGAGAAGCGGCTGGCCACCTACCCCCGGACAGACAGCCGCTATCTGGCGGAGGACATGGCGGAGGGCCTGCCTGGACTGTGCGCGGCGGCAGCGGGGGCGCTGCCCTTCCTGGCGGGCCGTCCCTTTCCGGTACACGCCGCCCAGGTGGTGGACGGCGGCAAAGTCACCGACCACCACGCCATCCTCCCCACGGCGGAGATTTCCGGCGCAGATCTTGCAGTCTTACCCACTGGGGAGCGGAATATCCTCTCTCTGATCTCCGTCCGTCTGCTGTGCGCCGTGGGTGAGCCCCATATTTACGCGGAAACCAACCTCATCCTGGCGTGCGGCGGCGTCTCTTTCACCGCCCAAGGCCGCACGGTTAAAGCGGCGGGCTGGAAAGCAGTCGAAGGGGCGCTCCTCTCCGCGCTGAAGCAGAAGCCGGAGGATTACGCCCCCGCTCTCCCCGCGCTGGCGGAGGGCCAGCGGCTGGAGGGCGCGGACGCGCTGCTGCGGGCGGGCGCGACCTCGCCCCCGGTGCGGTTTACCGAGGACACGCTGTTAGCGGCCATGGAGCACGCCGGGGCGGGGGATGCCGGACGCAGGGGGTTAGGGACCCCGGCCACCCGCGCTGCCACCATCGAAAAGCTGGTGCGCTCCGGCTTTGTGGAGCGGAGGGGACGGCAGCTTATCCCCACGGAGCGGGGGATCGCCCTGGTCTGGGCCATGCCGGACCAGCTCAAGTCCGCCAAATTGACGGCGGAGTGGGAGGACAAGCTGGGGGCCGTGGAGCGGGGCGAGCTGGCCCCGGAGGACTTTATGGCCGGAATCACCGCTATGCTTACCGAACTGGTGGAATCCTACCGGAATGCGGCGGTCTCTTCTGCCGCCCTCGCCCAGTCCGGGCGGACGGTAATCGGCAGGTGCCCCCGCTGCGGCAGGAACGTGGTGGAGGGCAAAAAAAGTTTCTATTGTGAGAGCTACCACGATACCCCCTGCGGCTTCACCCTGTGGAAAAACGACCGCTTTTTTACCGCCAAGCGCAAGGAACTAACGAAGGAAATCGCCGCTTCTCTCCTGAAAGACGGGCGTACTGTTGTTACCGGCCTGTTTTCGGAGCAGAAGGGCGTGTTGTATGACGCCACAATCGTCCTGGACGACGATGGCGGCAAATATGTCCGCTTCAAGCTGGAGTTTGACAGCAAAACTGACAAAAAGGGAGGAAATCGAGCATGAATCAAGATAAAAATCAATTTTGCCGCCGCTTGAACCAGATGCTGGCTGTCAGCGGCGTGGAGCCTGGAGAGCTGGCCTGCCGGTTGGGCGTGTCCGTGTCCACGGTAAACCGCTGGCGCAATGGGAGCAGTGCGCCGGACCTGTATCAGTTCCAGGCGCTCACCCGGTTCTTCGGGATGCCCTGCGAGTGGTTTCTGGACAGCGGAAACCACTTCCCCAGCGCGGAGGAACTGGCGGTACGGCTGGGTCTGCGCGGGGACACGGTGAGGGACTTGATGGACTTGGCGGCCTGCGCGGAGAAGCCTGTGCTCGACGCGCTGGACGACGCGGTGTATGCCCTGGTGTCCGCCGTCAGCGCCGCAGGAGACGCAGAATAAGGCAGGCAGCGCCGGATGAGGTAAATGCGCACAGACACAAATTGGACAAACCCAGCGCAATTTTCTGAGGCACGAAGGGGGACGATTCTGCCCTCCTTCGTGCCTTTTTTCACTTTTTCACGAAATGGAGGGCTTCATGGCGAGTAAACTGCAATTCGTGTCCGAGCTGGCGGACCAGACCGCCCGTACCGTCACGCGGAATACGGCTGGCTGGAAGCAATATTTGACCACCGCCGCCCGGCTCTACAAATATTCCTTTGACGACCAGCTCCTGATCTACGCCCAGCGGCCGGACGCTACCGCCTGTGCCAGTATGGAGCTGTGGAACGAGACCATGCGGCGGTGGGTCAAGCCTGGGTCCAGAGGGATTGCCCTCATCAAAAAGGGCGGCGGCGGACGGCCCCGCCTGGAATATGTCTTTGATGTGGCGGACACCCGTCCGGTGAAGGGGGCGCGGACGCCCTACCTGTGGGATATGACGGCGGAGAAGTCCGGCGCTGTTTCGGAAGCGCTGGAGCGGCAGTATGGCCCCAGCGAGGTAACGGACATTGGCTGGCAGCTCATGGAGCAGGCAGCCCGCGCTGTGGACGGGGTGTACCGGGACCATCTGGAGGAGCTGCGCTATGACGCGCAGGGCAGTCTGCTGGAGGAATTGGACGCGCTCAATCTAGAGGTCCGCTTTCGCGGTCTCCTGACCGCCAGCGTCCAATATGCCGTCCTCACCCGCTGCGGCCTGGACCCCGGCGATTATCTGGAGGACGGGGACCTTTCCGGCATCACCGAATTCTCCACCCCCGCCGTTCTTCACCACCTGGGCAGCGCCGCCAGCAGGATTTCTATGGACCTGCTGAACGAGATTGGCCGCGCGGTGAGAGCCTTTGACCGGGAGCAGGCCAGAAGTCCGCAAAAAAATGTGGAAAAGGACCTTGCAAAACCGCCGGTGATAGGGTATACTGATGCCGGGAAATACTTTAATGCTTTAAATCGAGAAAGCGAAGAAGAAAGGAGCGGACACGATGAAGGAGCTGGCCTACAGGCAGGCGGGGGATTACCTGATTCCGGACCTGACGCTGGACGGGGCGGAGGACCTGGAGGAGATGCCCCTGGGGAAATACGGGATGCTGCGGGAGACCTTTTTGGAGGAGCATCACCACGGGACGTACACCTCCATGCTGCTGACCGGGCGGCTGGAGCCCCACCTGCGGGAGATCGACCGGCAGGCCCAGGCGCAGGTGGATCAGATGGTGGCCGGTTTGATGAAGCAGAGCGGCGTGGACGAGGCGATGAAAGCCCGGGATCAGATGGGCTGGGTGCAGGCGGTGAACCGCTTCACAGCCCAGGCGGAGGAGCAGGTACTGGCGGAGATCGTCTACAGATAACACAAGAGGAGCAGACGGCGGGCGGACAGCCCGCCGTTTCTGTGTCTGCGGAGAAGCCGCCCGCCCCTGCGGAGCCGGATCTCTCACTGTTTTCCCTCTTTCCCACGGTGGAGGAGCAGGTGGAAACCATCGTTCAGGCCCAGGAATCGGACCGGCAGGCTCAGGGGCAGATTTCACTTCCCGAAGGCCAGGTGCCGGACGCGGTGATTGGCCGGGCCCTCACCAGCGGCGGCAATGGAGCCCACAGCATTGAGCATATTGTGGCCTTTTTTCAAAAAAGCCCCGGCGAGTTTGCCGCCGCCGCCTTTCTGAAACAGGAGTTTGGCGAGGGCGGCAAGGGTGTCACCATCGCCGGACAAAACTACGCGCTCTGGTTCAGCCGGGAGGGCTTCCGCATCGCGCCGGGGCGGTCCGCCTTTGGGCCCGGCAGTACCCTGACGCCCTGGCTCAAAGCTGCCGGTATGGTGTCCGGCCTCCTGCGGGACGGGAGGTTTGCCGCCCAGGATAAGATTGACACCGCCCGTGACAATGAGTTCCGGGAGCTGGCGGAGACGCTGTGGTATCTGCGCCGTGACTTCAGTGACGAGGCCGAAAAGCGGGGTTATCTTCCCGCAATCTCGGAGGGGTATGCCGAACCCGGCTTTCCCGACGGGACAAAGGCGATGGAAAAGGTGCTGCGGAATCCCCAGGAGCGGGAAAAGCTGGAAGAAGATTTGCGGATATTTGCTGTGGCGTACCAGAGCAGCCGGGATTTGCTGCGCTTCCGGCCCTCTATGGACCCCGCAGTCCTCATCGCCCGGATTCAAGACATGGATAAGCCTGTCACGGCGTTCCGTGCGGAGGAGGATTTTGCCCCTGCCAGGGCCAGCTTCATCACGGAGGACGAGATCAACCGCTTGATTGCCAACGGTCCCCGCGTTTCAAATGCTAAGCCGCAGCTCTACTCCTATTTTATCCAGGGTCACAATGCCAAAGAGTGCGCGGAATGTTTGAAGGAGCTCTACGGCACAGGCGGCTTGAGCCGTACCGGTTATAACGAGTCGTATGATTCCAAAGGGCTCAAGCTGACCCGCGAGGACGAAAATTCCGGGTTTCAGGGCTATGATACGGTTACGCTGAGCTGGAACCAGGTGCAGAAGCGCGTCCGGAGCCTGATTGACAGTGGGACATATCTCAGCGAACAGGAAAAGGCAGGTCTCCCAGCCTATGAAAAGCTGGCCCTGGCCCGGAAGATCTATGCGTTCCAGTTCCACAAGCCCAACGGCCTGGGCGAGTGGGACCCGGAGGCGGCGGAGCGGGATATCCTCCCCCTGCTGGACAGCCCGGAGCAGACCACAAAGCTGTTTGACGAAATGCTGCGTGACTTTGCGCCCCTTCCGCCTGATACGCCCCACTACCTTACCATGCAGTACGCCGTTCGGGATATGGCGGCCTACCAGCGGGGGGAATCTCCCCTGTTTACTCCGCTGCCGGAGACGGCCCTGGCGGCGGAGCGGCGGCTGAAACAGGCGGAAAAGGAGGCCAAACGGGAGAATACGCCGGGCCCGCCGGAGCCCCTGCGCACAGATGCTGCCGCCCCGGACGTCCCCGAAGGGGAGCTTTCCGCTGTGGCCCGCGCCCTCGCTCAAAAGATGCAGGCTGGCACGCGGGAGGATGGGGACGGCCAGCTGTCTCTTGACCTCTCTGCCGCGCCAGAGCCGGAACCGCCCGTCCCGCCGCCCATTCCGGAGCCTGCCGCAAAGGTTCCCGCCCTTGAGTTCCCTGCAAGGGAGAAGCGGCCAGGACGATCCAAAGCAGAGCTGAACTACCGCACGTTTACAAAATTGTTTCCGGAGATATCCAGCGGCGCGTACCGCTATTTGAAGCTGGAGGCCGGGGAGAGCATGATGCCTCTCCATCTGGAGTGGATCGAACCGGATGTGATTGCTGTCAGCCACACCTATACGCTGAACGGCGATCTGATGCGCGACCCGGAGATGACCTTCCGCGTGAACCGTGAGGAGGGGGCGCTGGAGCCGCTGACCTTCCGGCAGGACGGCTCAATTCAGCTTTATCAGGAGGTCTACCCTGAACCCGGCAAGCAGATTCCCAAGCTGCGCCGTGATTTGAATACCTTTGCCCAGCAATGGCTGGGCAATATCAGCCGGCAGCGCTATCACAAGCGTGAAGCCCTTATAGAACAGGACGGCGAGGATGTACGCCTGACCTTTGACCAGAACGGCAAGACGCTGGACCCCGCTCCGGCACTGGCAGCAGAACATGGCGCTTTAGGAGATACCCCCACCATCAAGAAGATCTATGAATATTACGCGCCCATGGTCCAGGATCTGGTGCTGGAGGATGCGGCGTATGGAAACGCCTGCGTCAACTCGGACCGGGACCTGGCTGTTCTGGAGGGGAACGAGGCGATCAAACGGGCGGTGCTGGCCATCAATGACCCAACGCTTATGAAGCAGTATTATGATAATACCGCTTTCCACAACCGGCTCCATCAGATGATCATCAGCGAAACCTACCCTGCACTGTCTCATTCCCAGCCGGAGCAGACCACAGAACCCGCCGGGACGGATGCGCCAAGGGGACCGGAAGCCTTTACCGCTGTCCAGGCCGAACCTGATCTGACCCCCAATGTGGAGGAATATCTGAATCTGAAAGCCGCTCACCCGGACAAGCTCGTTGGCGTCCGGGTGGGCGGTTATCTGCTGTTCTACGGCAGGGACGCGGAGACGGCGGCCCCTGCCCTGGGAACGGAGCTGCCGGTGCGTGACATTCCCGGTCTGGGCGCTGTGGCCGTCACCGGGAGCCCTATGGCGTGGCAGGCGGTGATGACAAAGCTGCTGGAGCACGGACACAGCGTTGTGCTGGCCCAACCTGACCCGGAACGCGACCCCGGCGCGCCCTATGAAATCATCCAGGCGATGGATGCGGCGGAGTACATCCCCCTGGGCATGGAGCTGACCATGGACGGGCGGCGGATGAAAATTGACAGTGTGGATTTTCAGGCTGGGACGGTCAGCCTGCTGGATTTGGACATGAGGGGTTGGTTCCCGGTTTTCCGCTCCGAGCCGGTTTCCTTGGTGCGGGAGTATGTCAAGGAGGTACAGCGCAGCGAGGCATATATCGCCGCAGATATGGCCGCCCAGCTCAGAAACAGCGCGGCGGCGGAAGCGCCGGTCCCCGCTGTACCGGAAGCCCGTACCGAGATAGACGGCGGTAAGGTCACACCGCCGTCCGCACCCTTCCCCACCAAAACAGTGGGGCGTGTGGACACGGGGGCCTTTGAGGTTGTCATTGAGGAGCTACACTCCGGCCCGGAGAAGCACAATTTCCGTATCACCGACGAGAACCTGGGCGTAGGCGGAGAAAAGGCGAAATATCAGTACAATGCGGCGGCAATCCGCACCTTGAAGCAGATTGAGGCAGAAAACCGTCTCGCCACGCCCGAGGAGCAGGAGATCTTGTCCCGCTATGTGGGCTGGGGTGCGCTGGCCCCGGCCTTTGACGCGGATAACGCGAAGTGGGCCAACGAGTACACTGAACTAAAAGATCTGTTGACCCCCGAGGAATACGCCTCCGCCCGGGCCACCACCGTCAACGCCCATTACGCACGCTTTGTTCCTTGACAATCTGCGTAGAAATACGCAATAAAACAAGGCAGATTCCAAAAGAATCTGAACTC
>NZ_QWEK01000049.1 GCF_009935845.1 Pseudoflavonifractor sp. 524-17
GCGGCGGCAGCGGCTGCCCCTGCGCCCGCCGTGTCTGCCCCCGCGCAGTCCCCGGCCCCGGCTCCCGCGGCGGCCGCGCCGGCGGTGAAGCCTGTTTACGCCCCGGCAGGGGAGGGGGAGATTGTCAAATTCTCCCCCATGCAGAGCGCCATCTGCAAGTCCATGTACACCAGCATGGCCACCTCCGCCCAGACCACGCTGGCCACCGAGGCCCATGTCCAAAGCCTGGTGGACCTGTACGCCTCTATTAAGGGAACCTATGCCGCCAACGGGATCAAGCTCAGCTATACCGCCATGCTGCTCAAGGCGGTGGCCCACGCCCTGGAGGAGCACCCGGAGATCCGGGCCCAGATGGTGGACGACTGCCACTATAAAATCGCCCGGAGTATTGATATCGGCGTGGCGGTGGATGTGCCAAACGGACTGATTGTGCCGGTGATCCGGCAGGTAAACGTAAAGGATCTGCGCACCATCTGCAACGAGCTGGCCGACCTGACCAACAAGGCCAAGGCGGGGACGCTCACCGGGGAGAACCTGGGGGGCGCGGTGACTACGGTAACCAACCTGGGCATGTTCGGCGTGACCTATTTCACCCCCGTGCTCAATGCGCCGGAAGGGACCATTCTGGGGGTGGGCGCCCTCATTAAAAAGCCGGTGGAGCGGGACAACGGCATCCACCTGGAATATGTGATGAACCTGAGCCTGACCCACGACCACCGGATTACCAATGGAGCGCCCTGTGCCCGGTATTTGCAGAGCGTGGTGAAGAATCTCCAGAACTTCCACTGGTATTAAAGCCAAGTATTTCAAAAAACCGCCTGTCCCCTTGGAGAGCATCCCGTAAAGAAGTTAACACCCGCCGAAAAGAGGTTGCTTTTCGGTGGGTGTTGCTCTAAGCTGATAGACAAAAACTTTACAGAATATAAAATTTTTAGAGAGGAACAATGTTATGATTTGTTGGCTACAGCAGGAAGATGGAGAAGGCCGCTTCAATAGTAAATTTTTCCGTAACGACGAAGATGAGGATAAATTGATTGTTTACGCAAATAGCGATAGCCCTGATTTCATGGAATGTGCGGAAAAATGTGTTGACGCGTTTAACAGCCTTTCTGGGTCTGTGATAAATGAAATTTGCCAAAAACTCATAAATTGCGCGCAGGAGGGGAACGGCTTAGATGAAGAATTTGAATTGCCCGCACTTGATAGCCCTCTTGATGTATTAAGCTATTGTTGGTTCGTGGCATTATATGTGGATATGGAAAGCAAAGACGATGAAGCAGCCTATGCTGTTGAAGGCGAAGGGGAGTGGGGAGAGAATATCGGCTTTTTCATTAAAAATGATAGTGTCGCTTATGTGGGTACAGATTATTTGGATTATATGGAAAACGCACGCTAAAATGCGATTTACCGCTTTCTCCTACAGGCACTTTCCTTAAAAGCGTCCATAGTGGGTTGCGCAGTATAAAAAGTGCAAGGCAGACCGTTGTGGTCTGTCTTGCACTCAACATAAAGCCTTACCCTTGGGGATGGGCGGGTTTTTGAATTTATTGACAAGAGAATCTGTCGAAATGAGGAAACCGGAACCAGAAATCCGGTAGAAGAGAATTACAGGGTCCCCGAGAAAACTTTTCAATTCCCTTAATATCCAAATTTTTTGAGGAGAAAACAGGGGGAAATACAGTAAAAGTTGAAAATTAAGTCGAATTTCTGCTGATTGAATGGAAAAAGGCATCCAAATAATTCCAACAAATAGCTTGCGCTTGCTGTCTGAATATGGTAAATTATATATCAACCGGTAATAACCCTGGTCAGGGAGAACGAAAACATAGAATGCTGTAGGGAGGAAGGAGCAGAAAATGGACAATAAGAAACGAATCATACTGGCAGACGGAAACGAAGAATTCCGAAAGATGCTGGAGGAGGGCATCAACAGGGAGAGCGACCTGGAAGTGGTAGGAAGCACAGGGGACGGCGAATGCGCGGTGCGCATGGTGGAGGAGCACCGCCCGGATGTACTGGTGATGGACCTGGTCATGACCAGCCTGGACGGTCTGGATGTGCTGCGGGAGCTGAACAAAAGCGAACAGCAGCCCCGGGTGCTGGTGGTGTCCAGCTTTGTGCGCAGCAGTGTGGCGGAGCTGGCCGCCGCAGAGGGGGCGGACTACTATCTGATGAAGCCCGCCAAGATAACCACCGTGCTGGAGCGGCTGCGCCAGATGACGCCCCAGTACATAGAGACGCTGGAGCCCGCCCGGGGCGGCCGGAACAGCAGCCTGGAGAGCACCATTACCGCCATCATCCACGAGATCGGCGTGCCCGCCCACATCAAGGGCTATCAGTACCTGCGGGAGGCCATTATGATCGCCGTGGAGGACATGGAGGTCATCAACGCGGTGACGAAAATCCTCTATCCGGAGGTGGCCAAGCGCTTTGGCACCACCGCCAGCCGGGTGGAGCGGGCCATCCGCCACGCCATTGAGGTGGCCTGGGACCGGGGCGACCTGGAGACCCTGCAAAAATACTTCGGCTACACCGTGTCCAACGCCAAGGGCAAGCCCACCAATTCGGAATTCATCGCCATGATTGCCGACCGGCTCCAGCTCCAGCGGAAGGAGCGGTGAGCACATTGGCCGGAAAAATCCCGTTCCCAACACCGGGGGCGGGATTTTTTGGTGAAGAGACCGGAATTGACCGTTGCATTTTTAAAAAGACGGGTTTATAATAACTATAACCATTTCATTTTATGCTGAGGCGTGGAAGATGAGACAGACAGCCCTCACAACTGCATCCGCTTTCGTCTCTTTTGGCTGGGTTCGATTTATGGACGCCGGCTTCTTTGGCATGGAAAAAACAGGCTGGATGAGATGAATGGGTGGACCTGGAGACAGGCCCATGGTTTACCGTAACGGGAAGGCGCTCATTGATTTCATCAATGGGCGCCTTTTTCTATTGCCCCAGTGTCCGCGTTCAAATAGACTCTACAGTTTTTCAAAAAAGGATGGATCATTATGGTAGTCGTTATGCGTCCCGGAACGGAACAGAGAGACATTGACCAGCTCATTGCCGGCTTTCAGAAAATGGGCCTTGAGGTGGGGATCACCAACGGCGTAGGGTGTACGATCCTGGGCCTGGTGGGGGACACCACCGCCGTGGACATGGGCAAGATCTCCATCAACCCCCATGTGGAGCGGGTGATGCGGGTGCAGGAGCCCTACAAAAAGGCCAACCGGAAGTTTCACCCGGAGGACACCGTGGTGGATGTCCAGGGGGTCAGGATCGGCGGCGGCCACTTTGGGGTGATCGCCGGGCCCTGCTCTGTGGAGAGCGAGGAACAGGTCACCGGCATCGCCAAGGCGGTGAAGGAATCCGGCGCCCAGCTGTTCCGGGGGGGCGCGTTCAAGCCCCGCACCTCCCCCTACTCCTTCCAGGGCCTGGGGACGGACGGACTGGACCTGCTGCTGGAGGCCAAGGCGGACAGCGGCCTGCCTGTGGTATCTGAGCTGATGGCCCCACGGTATGTGGAGCTCTTTGAGGAAAAGGTGGACCTGGTGCAGATCGGCGCCCGGAATATGCAGAACTTCGACCTGCTCAAAGAGGTGGGCAAAATGTCCAAGCCGGTGCTGCTCAAGCGGGGGCTGTCCAACACCTACGAGGAGTGGATCATGTCCGCGGAGTACATTATGGCCGGGGGAAATGAGAATGTCATTTTGTGCGAGCGGGGAGTGCGCACTTTTGAGACCTTCACCCGCAACACTTTGGACCTGTCCGCCATCCCCGCCGTCCGGCGGATGAGCCACCTGCCCATCGTGGTGGACCCCTCCCACGCCGCGGGGATGTATTGGATGGTGGAGCCCCTGGCCCTGGCGGCCACAGCCATCGGGTGCGACGGCCTGATTATTGAGGTCCACAACGACCCCGCCCACGCCAAGTGCGACGGACAGCAGTCACTCACTCCGGAGAAGTTTGACGAGCTGATGAAGAAGGTAAACAGCCTGCGGGCCTGGCGGGAGGGCCGGCAGGACTGACCGGACCGATATTAGGAGGGGTTGAAATGAAGCACTTGACCGTAAATCTCCCCGGGCGGGCCTATGAGATTGAGATCGGGCGGGGGCTGCTGTCCCAGGCGGGAGCGCGGTGCCGGACGGTGCTGCCCCGGGCCCAGCGCCTGTTTGTGGTGAGCGATTCCAACGTGGCACCCCTGTACCTGAAGCAGACGGCGGACAGCCTGGAGGCCGCGGGGTTTCAGGTAGGCGGCGGCATCGTGCCGGCGGGGGAGAACTCCAAATCGGCGGGGCAGCTGTCCAGCCTGTGGGAAGACATGATGAAATTCGGCCTTACCCGCACCGACGCCGTGGTGGCGCTGGGCGGCGGCGTGGTGGGGGATCTGGCGGGCTTTGCCGCCGCCACCGCCCTGCGGGGGGTGGACTTTGTCCAGATCCCCACCACCCTGCTGGCCCAGGTGGACTCGTCGGTGGGGGGAAAGGTGGCCATTGACCTCCGGGCGGGGAAAAATCTGGCCGGAGCCTTCTGGCAGCCCAAGCTGGTGCTGATGGATCCGGATGTGCTGTCCACCCTGCCGGAGGACAACTTCTCCGACGGCATGGCGGAGGTCATCAAATACGGCTGTATTCTGGACCGGCAGTTTTTCGACTTCCTGGCCGCCCGGCCCAACCGGGAGCGGATTATGGGGGATATCGAGCACGTGCTGTACACCTGCTGCGATCTGAAGCGCAGGACGGTGGTGGAGGACGAGCGGGACACCGGCGTACGGATGCTGCTCAACTTCGGCCACACCCTGGGCCACGCCTATGAGCTGGCCGGGGGCTATGAGCGGTGGACCCACGGCCAGGCAGTGGCCGCCGGCATGGTGAAGGCGGTGGAGCTGGGTCTGTGTCTGGGCATCACCCAGGACCGGTGGATCGCCACCAGCCTGTCCGCCCAGCTGGCCTGCTTCGGCCTGCCCCTGTCCATCCCCTGCACCGGGGCGGAGTACGCCGCGGCGGTGGGGCTGGACAAAAAGAGCGCGGGCCAGGATATCTCCCTGATTTTGCTGGAGGAGCTGGGCCGGGCGGTGATCCACAGAATGGACAAGCGGGCCCTGCTGGCCATGCTGAATTAGAGAAGGGAGGAGAACGATGGACATTACCATTACGCCCCGGCTGCTGCGGGGCGCCATTACGCCGCCCCCCTCCAAGTCCCAGGCCCACCGGGTGATCATCGCGGCGGCCCTGTCCGACGGGTTCTGCCGCCTGTCCAATGTGGACCTGTCGGAGGACATTCAGGCCACCCTGCGCTGTATGCGTACCCTGGACGCGGACGCCAGCGCGGACGGAACTCTCATCCGGGGGGCCGATCTGGTGGACGGCCACGACGAGCCGGCGCCGGAGGTCATGGACTGCGGGGAGTCAGGGTCCACCCTGCGCTTTTTAATCCCCATTGCCCTGGCCCTGAAGGGGGAGGGGCGCTTCACCGGCCGCGGCCGGCTGATGGACCGGCCCCAGGGCCCCTATGAGGCGCTCTTTCGAGAGAAGGGGATTGTCTGGGAGCGGACAGGCAGTCTGCTGACGGTGCGGGGCCGGCTGGCCCATGGATCCTTCCTTCTGCGGGGGGACGTGTCCTCCCAGTTTATCACCGGCCTGCTCTACGCCCTGCCCCTGCTGGAGGGGGATTCGGAGATCATCCTCACCACCCCCCTGGAGAGCCGGGGCTACGTGGACATGACGCTGGACGCCCTGGGCCAGTTTGGCGTTCGGGCAACCTATGACGGGGGGAGGATCTTCTATGTCCCCGGGGGCCAGATCTACCGCCACCGGGACGCCGCCTTGGAGGGAGACTATTCCCAGGCCGCGTTCTATTATGCGGCGGCGGGGCTGGGGAGCCAGGTAGAGGTACGGGGCCTCAACCCCCGGTCTGTTCAGGGGGACCGGGTGATCCGCTCCCAGTGCCGGGCCCTGGCGGGAACGGGGACGGTGGAGCTGGATGTGTCCCAGTGCCCCGATCTGGTGCCGCCGCTGGCGGTGTATGCCGCGCTGCGGGCGGGGGAGCGCACACGTCTGACCAATGCCGGCCGCCTGCGCCTGAAGGAGAGCGACCGGCTGGCCGCAGTGGCCCAGGTGCTCACCGCCCTGGGGGCGGAGGCGGCTGAGGGACCGGACAGCCTGATCATTACAGGAAAAGCGGCCCTGTCCGGGGGAGTGACGGTGGACAGTCACAACGACCACCGGATCGCCATGATGGCCGCAATCGCGGCCACCCGCTGTCAGGCGCCGGTAACTGTGGCCGGCGCGGAGTGCGTCAGCAAGTCCTATCCCAGATTCTGGGAGGACTACGAGGCCCTGGGCGGCGTACTCACCCGGCGTCCATAGAGTCTGCCGGAGATATGGTGTATGCCGAAGAGGGATGAATGTGGCCGCCTCTGGCGTGGTATGGACAAATGATGCTGTGATGGAAGCGATACAAGAAGGAGAACTCCATGAGATATACAATTTTTGGCGAGTCCCACGGCCCGGCCATCGGCGTGACCCTGGAGGGAATGCCCGCGGGGATCGTGCTGGACTGGGATCTCATCCGCAGGGAGATGGCCCGCCGGGCGCCGGGGCAAAACGGAATATCCACCCCTCGGAGAGAGGCCGACGAGCCTCAGATTCTCTCCGGCGTCTTTGAGGGCCGCACCACCGGCACGCCCCTGTGCGCTGTGATCCAGAACACGGACACCCGCAGCAGGGACTACAGCCGCCTAAAAGACCTGCCCCGGCCCGGCCATGCCGACTACACCGGCCAGATGCGCTACCAGGGGTGCCAGGATTACCGGGGAGGCGGCCATTTCTCCGGCCGGCTCACCGCGCCCCTGGTCTTCGCGGGGGCCATGGCCAAGCTGGTGCTGAGGGAACGGGGGGTGGCGGTGGAGGCCGTCATCTCTAACCTGGCGGGAATCGTCGGCCCGACGCCGGAGCAGGCGGAGGAGGCCATTCTGGCCGCGAAGGCGGATCGGGACTCGGTGGGAGGGTGCATCCGCTGTGCCGTAACCGGCCTGCCGGCGGGGTTGGGCGCCCCCGACTATGGACGCAACGTGGAAGGAATTTTCTCCCAGTATCTCTTTGCCGTTCCGGCGGTGAAGGGGGTGGCCTTTGGGGCGGGATTTGGCTTCGCCGGCCTGCGGGGCAGCGAGGCAAACGACCCCTTCCGTATGGAGGGGGGCAGAGTGGTCACCGCCACCAACCACAGCGGGGGAATCAATGGGGGGATTACCAATGGGATGCCGGTGGAATTCGAAGTGGTCCTCCGGCCCACCCCCTCGATTGCCCGGCCCCAGCAGACGGTGAGCCTATCCCGGGGGGAAAACGCCCAGCTGACCATTGAAGGGCGGCACGACCCCTGTGTGGTGGTGCGGGCTCTGCCGGTGATCGAGGCGGCGGGGGCGTTGGCGGCCTGCGAAGTGCTGGGGATTTAAACATATTTGCGCAGAGCGGCAGGGGACGCCCCCCTGCGGGGGGGATGCCCTCCGGGCGGGGCCCTGCGGGGGATTTGTGCTCGCCGCACGGGCCGCTTACGCAGCGGGCGCCAGGGCCCTTTCCCGAAAGGGCCCTGGACCCAAAGGGCCAGAGGGGGGAGGATCCCCCCTCTGGACTCCCCCAGCGCGGGGGTCCAGGCGGCGCGCCCCGCCGCCACCACTGCCTCAGCGTCCTGAGAGTCTTTCGAGATAGGTGATCCCTGCGTAAGTCTCCCGCCAGACCGGGTTTTATGTGCCGGGCCTCCCCAGTCGGCCCGGGGGAACGGCTGGCAGTGTACTTGCCCCCGGGCCGACCCGAGAGGCCCGGCACTCCGATTGTAACGTTACTGTAAAGCCCCAGCTGGGACCGCGTTGTCTGCCAGAGTGGCATATCGGCATGGCAGATATCCGGCGCGGTGCGCCGGGTGGGCTCATCGTATGGGGGTTCCCCAAGGGGGGCAACCCCACTTGGGCCCTTTGGGTCCAGGGCCCTTTCGGGAAAGGGCCCTGGCGCCCGCTGCGTAAGCGGCCCGTGCGGCGAGCACATATCCCCCGCAGGGCACCCTGCAAACAATCCTCAACAAAGAGTAAGGAGAGAATCACAAATGGATCAGCTGGAGCAATACCGCCGGGAGATTGACCGCATTGACGGGGCGCTGGTGGAGCTCTTTTTGAAGCGGATGGAGGTCACCGGACAGGTGGGGGCGTGGAAGCAGGCCAACGGCGTACCGGTGCTGGACGCGGCGCGGGAGCGCCGGGTGATTGCGGCCAAGACGGCGCTTACCAGCGATCCCAGCCGCCGGTCCGATCTGGCGGAGCTGTACGCCGCCATTATGGCGATTTCCCGCCGGCAGCAGCGGGCGCTGGTGCAGGAGGGGAGGGAGGATCCGGGTTATGACGCGTGTATGGCGGCGGTGGCCGCCGCCCGGCGTCCTGTCACCTGGCCCCGGGTGGTGTACCAGGGGGAGCCGGGGGCGTACAGCGAGGAGGCCGCGGCGGGATTTTTCGGCGAAGAGGTGGACAGCCGGGGCCTGCCCTGGTTTGACCATGTGTTCCAGGCCATTGAGCGGGGCGAGGCGGACTATGCGGTGCTGCCCATTGAGAACAGCTCCACCGGATCCATCCGGCAGGTCTATGACCTGCTGGCTCAGTACCGCTACTACATCGTGGGGGAATACCAGGTAAAGGTAGAGCACTGCTTGATGGCCCTTCCCGGGGTGAAGGTGGAGGATATCCGCACGGTGTACTCCCACGAGCAGGGCCTGATGCAGAGTGAGAAATTTCTGGACGGCCACCGGGACTGGAAGCGGATGCCTACCCTGGACACCGCCGGTTCCGCCAAGCAGGTAGCCGCTTCCGGGGACCGGACAGCGGCGGCCATCTGCTCCCGCCGGGCGGCGGCGCTCTACGGGCTGGATATTCTGGCGGAGGGAATCAACCACAACGCCCTCAACTACACCCGGTTTGTGGTGGTGTCGCCGGTGATGGAGCTGCGCAGCGGCCGGGACAAGATCAGCGCCCTGTTCTGCCTGCCCCATCAGAGCGGGTCCCTCCACGAGATACTGACCATTTTTTCGGTTCAGGGACTCAACCTGCTGAAGCTGGAGTCCCGGCCCGTCCCCGGGCGGAGCTGGGAATATCTCTTCTTCCTGGAGTTTTCCGGGGATCTGCTCTCGCCGGGGATGGACGGAGTGCTCCACGAGCTGTCTCAGCTGGCAGGAGAGATGCGGATATTGGGCAATTTCCAGGAGTACCGGCAGGCAGGGGCGGCACAGCCGGCGGGAGGCGCACAATGAGAAAAAATCTGGTGCTGATAGGGATGCCTGGATGCGGCAAGACAGCGGTGGGCCGGGTGCTGGCGGAAAAGCTCGGTATGCCTCTGGTGGATACAGACGATCTGGTGGAGCAGGAGGCGGGACGGAGTATCCCGGAGCTGTTTGACTTGGAGGGAGAGGAGGGCTTTCGGGAGCGGGAGAGCGCCGCCGCCCGAAAAGCCGCCGCCCTGGATGGAGCGATCATCGCCACCGGGGGCGGAATGGTGCTGCGGCCGGAAAATATGGCGGTGTTGAGCCGGACGGGAATTGTCTTTTTCCGGGATCGAAGTCTGGAGGCCATCTTGGGGGAGGACCACTCCGGCCGTCCCCTGGTGGGAGAGGACAGCCAGCGGCTGCGCAGGCTGTATGACCAGCGGATCGCGCTCTACCGCCGCTATGCCCAATACACCATCGGAGACGCCCAGGCGGAGGAGAAGACCGCCGCCCTGGAGGAGATCGCGGGCCGCATCGCGGCCATCTACTGCCGGGAGGAGAACAGATGAAATTTCTCATTCTCAATGGCCCCAACCTGAATCTGCTGGGCAGCCGGGAGCCGGGGATCTATGGAGCGAACACTTATGAGGGCCTGTGCCGGCGGCTGGAGTCCTTTGCGGCGGCTCATGGGTCCGCTGCGGCGTGTGTTCAGTCCAACCACGAGGGGGCCATCATCGACGCCATCCACGCCGCCCAGGGCGTTTACGACGCCATTGTAATGAATCCCGGGGCCTTTACCCACTACAGCTACGCCATTCTGGACGCCCTGAAGGCGGTGGATGTGCCCTGTATTGAAGTCCACATCTCCAACGTCCACAAGCGGGAGGAGTTCCGCCATAAGAGCGTCACTGCCGCCGCCTGCGTGGGACAGATCTGCGGCCTGGGGCTGTATGGATACGAGGCGGCGATGGGCTATTTCCTGGCCCAGAGGGGAAATCCCCCGGCTCAGACTTAAGAGGAGGGACGCCCATGCAGGTGGAATTGAAGAACAGCACACAAAAGCTGTGTGTCATCGGGGATCCCGTGCTTCACTCCAAATCGCCCCTGATTCACAACACCATGATTGAGGCTCTAGGGCTGGACTATATCTATCTCTGCCAGCCGGTGGAGCGGGGAAAGGCGGCACAGTGGCTTCGGTGCGCCGCCCTGGCAGGCTACGCGGGGTTCAACGCCACCATGCCCCACAAGGAGGCGCTGGTTTCCCTGATGGACGAGCTGGACGAGGACGCCAGACAGTACGGCGCGGTGAATACGGTGTGCATCCGGGAGGGAAAATACTGGGGATACAACACCGATGGCCGGGGGTTTCTGGCGGCTTTGAGCCAGGCAGGCATTGAGACGGCGGGAAAAACCGTACTGGTACTGGGCGCGGGGGGCGCGGCCAGGGCGGTGGCCCCCAAGCTGTGCCGGACAGGGGACGCAGCCAGGGTAGTTGTTGCCAACCGCACTGTAGAGAAAGCTGCGGCGCTGTGCAGCAGCAGTCCCGATGGCCGGATGCAGCCGGCGGATTTTCGGGGGGAAACCCTGTGCCATCTGGCTGGAGAGGCGGATCTGATTGTCAACTGCACCAATCTGGGGATGACAGGGATTAACAGGCAGTTTGAGGGCCTCTCCTTCCTGGATGCCTTGAAATCTGGGGCGGCGGTGTGCGATCTCATCTACAGCCCGGCGGAGACTGTGCTTCTGCAAAAAGCCCGGGCGGGAGGGCATAAGACGCTCAACGGCCTGGGGATGCTCATCTGGCAGGCGGTCTTCGCCCTGGAACATTTTACGGGGACCAAAATTGACGGGGCGGTGGTGCTTCCCCTGGTGGAGGCGGCGCTGGAGGAGGCTTGCATTTGAGAGGGCGTCTGCGCGGTGGGCGACCCTCCGGGGTGCCCTGCGGGGGATATGTGCTCGCCGCACGGGCCGCTTACGCAGCGGGCGCCAGGGCCCTTTCCCGAAAGGGCCCTGGACCCAAAGGGCCCAAGGGGGGCAGGCCCCCCTTGGGGAACCCCCATGCGCTAGGCCCACCCGGCGCACCGCGCCGGATATCTGCCATGCCGATGTGCCGGTCTGGCAGACAGCACGGTCCCAGCTAAAGTCTTGCACTTACGTTACAATAGAAGCGCCGGGCCTCCCTGGTCGGCCCGGGGGCGAGTACACTGCCAGCCGTTCCCCCGGGCCGACCAGGGAGGCCCGGCACATAAAACCTGGTCTGGCAGAAGACGTACGCAGGGCTCACCTGTCCTGAACGGCTGTCAGGACGCTGAGGCAGTGGCGGCGGCGCGGTGCGCCCCCCGCGCAGGGCCGCCTCCCCGGGGGGCGGAAAAATCATTCTAGGGCGCACTCTGTGTATATCACACAGGAACAACCGGCCTCCAATCGAAAATTTCTGAGATAATTCGGAAAAAACGGCTTGACTTTGGAATGAAAATGTAATACTATAGTAAAGCGCCTGTGAAAAGGCGCAAACTGCGATGATGCGGGAGATTGCGGCTATGCCGGTAACTTCCGCGGAGTATGTCCGAGCAAATCGGGCGGCTGAGAAGGTTCCGTACACGGCGTGTCTCGCTGTGCAGGGGACGAAACCGGCTGCGCTTGCGCCGGTTTTCTTCGTGCTATTGAATGATACGCACGGAAACGTGTACAGAAGATTCTCACCGTACGAAGCGCGCACGGAACATAAGAACGTCACTTCGTATGTTTAAGGAGGAAATTACCATGGCAGCTCAGAAAGAAATGATCCGAATCCGCCTGAAGGCTTACGACCATCAGCTCATCGACCAGAGCGCGGAGAAGATTGTGGAAACCGCCAAGCGCACCGGCGCTTCCGTGTCCGGCCCCATCCCCCTGCCCACCAAGAAAGAGGTCGTGACCATCCTGCGGGCCGTTCATAAGTATAAGGACAGCCGTGAGCAGTTCGAGCGCCGCACCCACAAGCGCCTGATTGATATTCTCAAGCCCTCCCCCAAGACAGTGGAGGCCCTGATGAGCCTGGAGCTTCCCGCCGGCGTGGAGATTGAAATTAAACTGTAATCCCCCGGCGCTTGAATTTATTTGCACCGCAGTCCATCGCGTTTTGAGATGGACGGGTCAAGTTAGCCGGGCAATGGCAGCCCGATGGTCAACTCGGCTAACCAATAACCTTAATATAAGGAGGAACTCAGCATGGAAAAGGCCATTATCGGCAAGAAGGTCGGCATGACGCAGATCTTTGACGCCGACGGCAAGGTCATTCCGGTCACCGTCATTGAGGCGGGCCCCTGCACCGTGGTGCAGAAGAAGACCGAAGAAAAGGACGGCTATGCCGCCGTTCAGCTTGGCTACGAGGATGTGGCGGAGAGAAAGCTCAGCAAGCCTGAGCTGGGCCACCTGAAAAAGGCGGGCGTATCCCCCAAGCGTGTGCTCAAGGAGTTCAAGCTCGCGGGTGAACTCAACGTGGGCGACGAGGTGAAGTGTGACGTCTTTGCCGAGGGCGACCGGGTGGACGTCACCGGCATCAGCAAAGGTAAGGGCTACGCCGGCGTGGTGAAGCGCTGGAATGCCGGCCGCACTCCCATGAGCCACGGCGGCGGACCTGTCCACCGCCACGCGGGCTCTATGGGCCCCGCCACCGACCCCTCCCGGATCTTCAAGGGCAAGATCGGCGCCGGCCACCTGGGCTGCGAGCAGATCACGGTCATGAACCTGGATGTGGTGAAGGTGGATCCCGAGCTGGGCATTATCGCCGTGCGCGGCGCCATCCCCGGCCCCAAGGGCGGCGTTGTCTACCTGCGCAACAGCGTGATCAACGTCAAGGAGAAGGGCGCCGCCGCCAACGCCAGCGTCAACCCGCAGAAGGCTTCCGCCCGCGTCAATCCCCAGAAGGCGTCTGCGCGTAACCGCTAAGAAAGGAGAGAAACCAAATGCCTAAGGCAACTGTTGTTAATATGACCGGCACGAAGGTCGGCGAAGTGGAGCTCTCCGACGCCGTCTTCGGCATTGAGCCCAACGAAGCCGTTGTCCATGCGGTGGTAAAAAATCACCTGGCCAACTGCCGTCAGGGCACCCAGTCCGCCCTGACCCGCGCCGAGGTCTCCGGCGGCGGCATCAAGCCCTGGCGCCAGAAGGGCACCGGCCGGGCCCGTCAGGGCTCCACCCGCGCCCCCCAGTGGACCCACGGCGGCGTGGTGTTCGCCCCCAAGCCCCGGGACTACAGCTACTCTTTGAATAAGAAAGTCAAGCGCCTGGCGCTGAAGTCCGTCCTCTCCGCCAAGGCGGCCGAGGGAAATGTGATTGTGGTGGACAGCCTGGAGCTGCCTGAGATCAAGACCAAGGCCATGAAGACCTTCCTGGACAGCGTGGAGGCGGGCAAGGCCGTTGTGGTCACGCCTGAGGTCAATGACAATGTGGTCAAGTCCGCCCGGAACATCCCCGGCGTGGTGACCACCACCGCTAAAATCCTGAGCGTTTACGACATTGTGAACGCCGGCAAGCTCATCGTGGACCAGAAGGCCCTGGCCGTCATCGAGGAGGTGTTCGCGTAATGGCTACCACTGCTTACGATATTATCAAGCGCCCCATCATCACTGAGAAGTCCGCTTCTCTGTTTGAGATGAAAAAGTACACCTTTGAGGTGGCCAAGGACGCCAACAAAATCGAGATCGCCAAGGCGGTTGAGGAGATTTTCGGCGTGAAGGTCGCAAAGGTCAACACCATCAATATGGAAGGCAAGCTCAAGCGTACCGGCCGTTTCCCCGCCGGCCGCCGGCCTTCCTTCAAGAAGGCCATCGTCACCCTCACCGAGGACTCCAAGACCATTGAGTTCTTCGAGGGCATGGTGTAAGGAGGTAATGAGAAATGGCGATTAAGACGTTTAAGCCCACTACCCCCTCCCGCCGCCACATGACCGTGTCTGCCTTCGAGGGGATCGACAAGAAGGCCAAGCCCGAGCGCAGCCTGACCGAAGTTCTGAAGAAGAACGCCGGCCGCAACAGCTACGGCCGCATCACCGTGCGCCATCGCGGCGGCGGCAATAAGAAGAAATACCGCATCATCGACTTCAAGCGCGACAAGCAGGGCTCTGCCAAGGTGCTGCGGGTGGAGTACGACCCCAACCGCTCCGCCAACATCGCCCTGATCCAGTACGAGGACGGGGAGAAGCGCTATATTCTGGCCACCGTCGGCATGAAGGCCGGCCACATTATCATGACCGGTCCCGAGGCTGACATTTTGCCTGGCAACGCCCTTCCCATCGCCAACATCCCCCTGGGCACCCTGATCCACAATGTGGAGCTCTACCCCGGCAAGGGCGGCCAGCTGGTCCGCGCCGCCGGCGAGTCCGCCCAGCTCATGGCCAAGGAGAACGGCATGGCCCAGGTCCGCCTCCCCTCCGGCGAGGTGCGCTATATCCGCTTGGAGTGCATGGCCACCATCGGCCAGGTGGGCAATATCGAGCATGAGAACGTGCAGATCGGCAAGGCCGGCCGCAAGCGCCACATGGGCTGGCGGCCCACCGTCCGCGGCAGCGTGATGAACCCCTGCGACCACCCCCACGGCGGCGGCGAGGGCAAGAGCCCCGTGGGCCGTCCCGGCCCTGTCACTCCCTGGGGTAAGCCCGCGATGGGTTACAAGACCCGCAAGAAGAAGAACCCCACCGAGCAGTTCATCGTCAAGCACCGCAACGCGAAGTAAGGAGGCAGTAAAAGATGAGCAGAAGTATCAAGAAAGGCCCCTTTTGCGCCCCTGAGCTGCTGAAGCGGGTGGACGCAATGAACCAGACCGGGGAGAAGAAGGTCCTCAAGACCTGGAGCCGCGCCTCCACCATCTTTCCCGCCTTTGTGGGTCATACCTTCGCCGTCCATGACGGCCGCAAGCACGTGCCCGTCTATGTGACCGAGGACATGGTGGGTCACAAGCTGGGCGAGTTCGCCCCCACCCGCACTTACCGCGGCCACGCCGGCAGCAAGACCGGCAAGTAAGAAGGAGGAGAGAAAATGGAAGCGAAAGCTGTACTGAAGTATGCCCGCATCTCTCCCCGCAAGGTTCAGATCGTCTGCGACCTGATCCGCGGCAAGAGTGTGGCTGAGGCCACCGCCATCCTGATGGCCACCCCCAAGGCCGCCTCCGAGCTGATGCTCAAGGTGCTCAAGAGCGCCGCGGCCAACGCTGAAAACAATCACCAGATGGATCCTGAGAAGCTGTACGTGTCCACCACCTACGCCGCCCCCGGCCCCATCATCAAGCGCATCATGCCCCGGGCCCAGGGCCGGGCGTACCGGATCAACAAGCGTACGTCTCACATCACCATCGCGGTGAGCGAGCGCTAAGGGAGGAGGAACAATATGGGACAGAAAGTCAATCCCCACGGCCTGCGCGTGGGTGTCATTAAGGATTGGGACTCCCGGTGGTACGCCCGCAACGAGAAGGTCGGCGATCTGCTGGTGGAGGACAAGAAGCTGCGCGACTATTTGAAGAAGACCCTGTATTCCGCCGGCGTGCCCAAGATCGAGATTGAGCGGGACAACGCCAAGGTGCGCATCTACCTGCACTGTGCCCGTCCCGGCGTGGTCATCGGCAAGGGCGGCGCTGACATTGAGCGCCTGCGCCTCACCCTGGAGAAGATGATCGGCAAGAGCGTGGCCCTGAACATCGTGGAAGTGAAGAACCCCGACATGAACGCCCAGCTGGTGGCGGAGAATATCGCCCAGCAGCTGGAGAAGCGCATCGGCTTCCGCCGGGCCATGAAGAACGCCATGGGCCGCGCCATGCGCGCCGGCGCCCGGGGCATCAAGACCTGCGTGTCCGGCCGTCTGGGCGGCGCGGAAATCGCCCGCACCGAGCACTATCACGACGGCACCATCCCCCTGCAGACCCTGCGGGCCGACATTGACTACGGCTTCGCCGAGGCCGCCACCACCTACGGCCGCATCGGCGTGAAGGTGTGGATCTACAAGGGCGAGGTGCTCACTCAGAGCCTGCGGACCACCCCCCGTACTTTGGATACCAAGAACTTCAAGGAGCGTCCTGACCGTCCCCGCCGCGACCGCCGCGACGGCGATCGCCGCCAGGGTGGCTTTAACCGCAACGGCAATGGCGGCGGCTTCAACCGCGGCGCCGGCCGTCCCCAGGGCGGCTTCCGTCAGGGCGGCCCCCGTCCTGCCGCTCCCGCTGCCCCGAAGGAAGGAGGCTCTAACTAATGCTGCTGCCTAAGAGAGTGAAATATCGCCGCGTGCATCGCGGCCGTATGAAGGGCAAGGCCCTCAAGGGCAATACCGTCACTTACGGTGAGTGGGGCCTTCAGGCCACCGAGCCCTGCTGGATCACCAGCAACCAGATCGAGGCCGCCCGTGTGGCCATGACCCGCCACACCAAGCGCGGCGGTAAGGTCTGGATCAAGATCTTCCCCGACAAGCCCGTCACCGAGAAGCCGGCCGAAACCCGTATGGGATCCGGTAAGGGCTCCCCGGAGTACTGGGTGGCCGTGGTGAAGCCCGGCCGCGTCATGTTTGAGATTGCCGGCGTCTCTGAGGAGGTCGCCCGGGAGGCCCTGCGTCTCGCCGCCCACAAGCTGCCTGTCAAGTGCAAGATTGTGAAGAAAGAGACCGCCGAGTGCGAGAATGGTGGTGAATAATGATGAAGGCAAATGAAGTCCGCAAGATGAACGCCCAGGAGCTGGAGAGCAAGCTGGGCGACCTGAAGAAGGACCTGTTCCAGCTCCGTCTTCAGCATGCCACCAACCAGCTGGAGAACCCGGTGAAGATCGCCGAGGTCAAGAAAGACATTGCCCGAGTCAAGACCATCCTGCGCGAGCTCCAGCTCGCTGGCCGATAAAGTAAGAAGGAGGAACTAGAACATGGAAAACAGAACTTCTTCCCGTAAGACCAGAGTCGGCCTGGTAGTCTCGGATAAGATGGACAAGACCGTGGTGGTGGCCATCGCCGACCGTGTGGCCCACCCGCTGTATAAGAAGATTGTCAAGCGGACCTATAAGCTCAAGGCCCATGACGAGCAGAACGCCTGCGGCGTGGGCGACCGCGTCAAGGTCATGGAGACCCGCCCCCTGTCCAAGGACAAGCGGTGGCGCGTGGTTGAGATCATTGAGAAAGCAAAGTAAGGAGGTGCGGTCATGATTCAACAGGAAACCTATCTGAAGGTTGCCGACAACACCGGCGCCAAAGAGATAAAGACCATCCGTGTGCTGGGCGGCTCCAGCCGGCGGTATGGCAATATCGGCGATGTAGTCGTCGCTTCCGTCCGCAAGGCCCAGCCCGGCGGAACTGTGAAGAAGGGCGAAGTGGTCAAGGCCGTCATCGTCCGTACCGTCAAGGGCGTGCGCCGTCCCGACGGCAGCTATGTCCGTTTTGACGACAACGCCGCTGTGCTCATCAAAGAGGATAAGAACCCCAAGGGCACCCGCATCTTTGGGCCCGTGGCCCGTGAGCTGCGCGACAAGGATTACATGAAGATCCTCTCGCTGGCTCCCGAAGTGCTGTAAGGGGGTAGGAGTAGACATGAACAAGTTGAGCATTAAAAAGGACGATCTGGTTGTCGTCCTGTCCGGCAAGGACAAGGGCAAGCAGGGCAAGGTCCTCTCTGTACAGCCCAAGGACAGCAAGGTCATTGTGGAGGGCGTCAACATTGTCACCCGCCACACCAAGCCCCGCCGTCAGGGCGAGGAGGGCGGCATTCTGAAGAAGGAAGCCCCCATCTACGCCTGCAAGGTGCAGCGGGTGTGCCCCAAGTGCAGCAAGCCCACCCGGGCCGCCCACAAGGTGGAGGGCGGCAAGAAGGTCCGCGTCTGCAAGAAGTGCGGCGCTGAGATTTAAGAGAGGAGGAGTCAACTATGGCTGATATGCCCAACCTGAAGAAGAAATACCAGGGTGAAGTCGCTCCTGCTCTGATGCAGAAGTTCGGCTATAAGTCCGTTATGCAGATTCCCAAGCTGGACAAAGTCGTGGTGAACTGCGGCTGCGGCGAGGCACGGGATAACGCCAAGGTGCTGGAGGCCGTCGTCGGCGACCTGACCAAAATCACCGGCCAGAAGGCCATTGTCACCAAGGCAAAGAAGTCTGTGGCAAACTTCAAGCTGCGCGAGGGGATGCCCATCGGCGCCAAGGTCACCCTGCGGGGGGACCGGATGTGGGAGTTTGTGGACCGGCTGTTCAACGTGGCCCTGCCCCGTGTGCGCGATTTCCGCGGCATCAACGGCAACGCTTTCGACGGCCGGGGCAACTACGCCCTGGGCATCAAGGAGCAGCTGATTTTCCCCGAGATCGAGTACGACAAGATCGACAAGATCCGCGGCATGGACATTGTCTTCTGCACCACCGCCCGGTCTGACGAAGAGGCCAAGGAGCTGCTTACCTTGATCGGCGCTCCCTTCGCCCGCTAAAGGAGGAGAACGTAATGGCAAAGAAATCTATGATCCTCAAGCAGCAGGCGGAGCCCAAGTTCTCCACCCGCCGCTACAACCGCTGCAAAATCTGCGGCCGTCCCCACGCCTACCTGCGGGATTACGGCATCTGCCGTATCTGCTTCCGCGAGCTGGCCTACAAGGGCCAGATCCCCGGCGTGAAAAAGGCATCCTGGTAAGAGTGGAATAAAACGCAACGCTGCGCCTGACGTGCCAGACACGTCCGGCGCTTGCGTTGCGTACCTCACTCTTTTCCCGAAACCCGGCGTTTAGCGGCTGTTACGTCCGGTTTAGGGAAGAAAACTGCGAGATAGTGCGGGCCGCGCTGTGTATTGTGAATAAGACGGCGGATATTTGGGCAGAACGGAAGGGGCAATCCTCCAAAAGTCTGAAATTCGCAGAACTTCCCCTTTTCACAGCAGCCATTTCACTATATAATATTCCCTAGGGCGTGTCCGGCGGCTCGTGCCGCGCGGGGACGCCCCAGCAGACGGTTAACAGGTCGGAGCCCTGCGAACTCCGATACCTTGCCGCCTTAACGGGTCTTCTCACGGACTCGTATTCTTAAAAGGAGGGTAAACTCATGCACATTACCGATCCCATTGCGGATATGCTGACCCGAATCCGCAACGCGAACAACGCAAAGCATGACACCGTGGACGTACCCGCGTCCAACATGAAAAAGTCCATCGCGCAGATCCTGCTGGATGAGGGCTATATCAAGAACTTCCAGCTCATCGACGATGGCACCCAGGGCGTTATCCGCATCACCCTGAAGTACGGCACCGGTAAGGAGAAGGTGATCTCCGGCCTGCGCCGGGTGTCCAAGCCCGGCCTGCGCGTCTACGCCGGCGCAGACGAGCTGCCCCGGGTCATCCGCGGCCTGGGCGTCGCGATTGTGTCCACGTCCAAGGGCGTCATGACCGACAAGGCCGCGCGGGCGGCCCATGTCGGCGGCGAAGTCCTTGCGTTCGTATGGTAAGGAGGGGAGAGCAGAATGTCTAGAATCGGAAGAAAGCCGATCTCCATCCCCGCCGGCGTGGACGTGAAGATCGAAGGGAACACCGTCACCGTGAAGGGCCCCAAGGGCACCCTCAGCCGGTCGTTCCACCCTAATATGCACATCGCCCAGGAGGGAAGCGAGATCCTCGTGACCCGTCCCAACGATGCCAAAGAGAACCGCAGCCTGCACGGCCTGACCCGCACCCTGATTGATAATATGGTGGTGGGCGTAACCGACGGCTTCAAGAAGGAGCTGGACGTGAACGGCGTGGGCTACCGCGTGGCCATGGAGGGCAAGAAGCTGGTCATGAACCTGGGCTTCTCCCACCAGGTGGTGATGGAGGGCCCCGAGGGGATCACCATCGAAACCCCCAGCGCCAACAAGATCGTCATCTCCGGCTCCAGCAAGGAGCAGGTGGGCCAGTTCGCGGCTGAAGTGAGAGAGAAAAGACCCCCTGAGCCCTACAAAGGCAAGGGTATCAAATATGCTGACGAGGTCATCCGCCGCAAGGAAGGCAAGACCGGCGTCAAGAAGAAATAAGGAGGTGTGCCACTATGATCAACCGACCCAATACCAAGGCGCAGCGGCTTAAGCGCCATAAGCGTGTCCGCGCGAAGATTGCCGGCACGCCCGAGCGTCCCCGTCTCAACGTGTTCCGCAGCGGCACCAACATCTATGCCCAGGTCATCGACGATGTCAACGGCAAGACGCTGGTGAGCGCCTCTTCTCTGGAGAAGGGCTTTGAGGGCAAGGGCTCCAACTGCGAGGCCGCCAAGAAGGTGGGCCAGACCGTGGCGGAGCGGGCCAAGGCCGCCGGTGTGAACACTGTGGTCTTTGACCGGGGCGGCTATGTGTACCACGGCCGCGTTGCCGCTCTGGCTGAGGGCGCCCGCGAGGGCGGCCTGGAATTTTAAGGGGAGGAGAAAACGAACATGGCTAGATTTGAAAAAGAGCCCAGCGAGTTCACTGAGAAGCTCGTTTCTCTGAACCGCGTTTCCAAGACCGTCAAGGGCGGTCGTATCTTCAAGTTTGCCGCTTTGATGGTGGTGGGCGACGAGAAGGGCCGGGTGGGCTTCGGCCTGGGCAAAGCCGCCGAGGTGCCTGAGGCTATCCGTAAGGGCATTGAGGACGCCAAAAAGAATATGTGTACGGTGAGCCTGTCCGGCACCACCATTCCCCATGAGGTGATCGGCCGCTTTGGCGCCGGCAGCGTGCTGCTCAAGCCCGCCGCCCCCGGTACCGGCATCATCGCCGGCGGCCCGGTCCGCGCCGTGATGGAAGCGGCGGGCATCCGGGACATCCGCGCCAAATGTCTGCGCTCCAACAACCCGCAGAATGTGGTCTCCGCGACCTTCGAGGGCCTGAAGTCCCTGCGCGGCCCCGAGGAAGTGGCCCGTGTGCGCGGCAAGAGCGTGGAAGAGATCGTAGGTTAAGGAGGGCCGCTGCAATGGCTAATATCAACATTAAGCTGGTCAAGAGCCTGAACGGCCGTATCGCCAAGCATAAGGCGACCGCCGAAGCTCTGGGGCTGCGCAAGATCGGCGACACCACCGTACAGCCCGACAATGCCGCCACCCGCGGCAAGATCGCACACATCGGCTACCTGCTTCAGGTCACCGAGGAACAGTAAGGAGGTGCGCGAAATGAAACTGCATGAACTCTCTCCCGCTCCGGGCTCTGTGAAGAAGGCCTACCGGAAGGGCCGCGGCAAGGGGTCCGGCAACGGCACCACCGCCGGCCGCGGACAGAAGGGCCAGTGGGCCCGCAGCGGCGGCGGCGTCCGTGTGGGCTTCGAGGGCGGCCAGATGCCTCTGGCCCGCCGCCTGCCCAAGCGGGGCTTTAACAACATTTTCGCCAAGCGTCTGGAGTCGATCAATGTCTCCGCGCTGAATAAGTTTGAGGATGGCGCTACCGTCAGCGTCTGCGACCTGCTGGAAAAGGGCGTCCTGTCCAAGTGTGAGCATGGCGTCAAGATTCTGGGCAACGGGACTTTGACCAAGAAGCTCACGGTCCGTGCCTCCGCGTTCTCCGCTTCCGCGAAGGAGAAGATCGTCGCGGCGGGCGGAAAGTACGAGGTGATCTAAGTGATCGAGACGGTACGCAACGCCTGGAAAATTCCCGAGCTGCGCAAGAAGATTATGTTTACCGTCTTCGCGCTGCTGATTTTCCGGCTGGGCTCTGCTGTCCCGGTCCCCTTCGTGGACGGCAACTCCTTTGCCGCGCAGATGAACGCCATGAGCGGCACCATCTTCGGCCTGCTGGGCGCCATGAACGGAACTGCCTTTTCCCAGGCCGCTGTCTTTGCCCTGGGGGTGCAGCCCTATATCAACAGCTCGATTATTGTGCAGCTGCTGACCGTCGCCATCCCCGCTTTGGAGCGGATGCAGAAGGAGGGCGGCGAGGAGGGCCGCAAAAAGCTGGCCTCTATCACCCGGTACGTCACCGTGGCCATCGCCCTGGTCCAGGGCTTCGGCTACTACACCCTGATTAACAGCTATACCGGCGTACTGGACACCACTGGCGTGCCCGGCTGGTGGGCGGCCATTGTTATTGTGCTTACCTTTACCGCCGGATCCGCCTTCGTTATGTGGCTGGGGGAGCAGATTACCGAGTTCGGCATCGGAAACGGTATCTCCATCATCCTCTTCGCCGGCATCCTGTCCCGCATTCCCCACATGATCCTCAGCATGGTCCAGGGTGTGCAGGCCAAGACCCTGGCGGTGTGGGCCGTTCCCCTGATTATCGTAGGAATGCTGCTGATGGTGGTCTTTATTGTCTTCATCAGCAACGCCGAGCGCCGTATTCCCGTCCAGTACGCCAAGCGCGTGGTGGGCCGGAAGATGTACGGCGGCCAGTCCAGCCATCTGCCCCTGAAGGTGAATATGAGCGGCGTTATGCCCATCATCTTCGCCCAGGCCATCGCCGGCCTGCCGGCTACCATCGGCGCTTTCGTGCCCTCCGCCCGTGTGGAGGGGACCGGCTGGTACAATTTCCTGAAAATCTTTGACACCACCAGCATTTTCTATATCGTGGTATATTTCCTGCTCATCCTGGGGTTCAGCTACTTCTACTCCACCATGCAGTTTAACCCTGTGGAGGTGGCCAACAACCTGAAGAAGAACGGCGGCTTTGTCCCGGGCTACCGCCCCGGCAAGCCCACCGCCGACTTCATCACCCGGGTGCTGAACAAGATCACCTTCTTCGGCGCAATCTATCTGTCCGTCATCGCCATCGCCCCTATCGTCACCGGCGGTGTGCTGAACAGCAGCGCACTGGCCATCGGCGGTACTTCCATTATCATTGTGGTGGGCGTGGCGCTGGAGACCGTAAAGGCCATGGAAGCGCAGATGCTCATGCGGCATTACAAAGGCTTCCTGGAGTAATTGAGGTGGCAGGGCTATGAAAATCATTCTCTTAGGTGCGCCGGGCGCCGGAAAGGGGACCCAGGCGGAGATTATCAGCAGGAAGCTGGGAATCCCCACCATCTCTACGGGGAATATCCTCCGGGCCGCAGTAAAAGAGGGCACGCCCGTGGGCCAGAAGGCCAAGTCCTTTATGGATGCAGGCAAGCTGGTGCCGGACGAAGTCATCATCGAAGTCATCAAAGAGCGGCTGGCCCAGCCGGACTGCGCCGGCGGCTATATCCTGGACGGGGTGCCCCGCACCATCGCCCAGGCAGAGGCGCTGGACCAGAGAGGCATCCATTTTGACAAGGTGCTCTCCCTGGAGATCGACGACAGCGTGATTCAGGCCCGCATGACCGGCCGCCGGACGTGCCATGCCTGCGGCGCCACTTACCACATGCAGTCCGCGCCCCCCAAGACGGAGGGCGTGTGCGACAAGTGCGGCGGGGCGCTGGAGCAGCGCAGGGATGACCTGCCGGAGACCGTAAATCAGCGCCTGGCGGTCTACCACAAAGAAACCGAGCCCCTGAAGGACTACTACCAGGGCAAGGGCATCCTGAATGCTGTCCCGGATCAGGGCGGCATCGAGGCGACCAATCAGGCCATTATGGAGCTGCTGGGGAAGTGAGCCGGATGGAGATGATTTCCCTCAAATCCCCCAGAGAGATTGAACAGATGCGCCGGGCCGGGCGGATTACCGCCCAGGCCCGGGCGCTGGCCGGCTCCATGGTGCGTCCCGGCGTGTCCACCGTGGAGATTGACGCCGCGGTGCGCCGCTTTATCGAGAGCAAGGGGGCGAAGCCCTCCTTCTTGGGGTACGGCGGATTCCCCGGTTCGGCGTGTATCTCCATCAACGAGGTGGTTATTCACGGCATCCCCGACCACCGGAAGCTGGTGGAAGGGGACATCGTCAGCGTGGATGTGGGGGCCGTTTTGGACGGCTTTCACGGCGACTGTGCCGCCACCTTCCCCTGCGGCGCCATCTCCCCCGAGGCGCAGCATCTGATTGATGTGACAGAGCGCAGCTTTTGGGCGGGGATCAAGCTGGCCCGGCCAGGCAATCGGGTCTATGACATCTCCCACGCGGTGCAGCAGTATGTGGAGGCAAACGGCTGTTCCGTGGTCCGGGATTTCGTGGGCCACGGGGTGGGGCGCAAGCTCCACGAGCCGCCGGAGGTGCCCAACTTCGGCCCCGCCGGACACGGACCCCGCCTTCAGCCCGGCATGACCATCGCGGTGGAACCCATGGTGTGTGCCGGCGGCTGGGAGGTCCGGGTCCTCAAGGACAAGTGGACCACCGTCACCGCGGACGGCTCCCTGGCCGCCCACTATGAAAACACCATCCTCATTACCGACGGGGAGCCGGAAGTGCTTACCTGTCCAGGAGAGTAGGGCCTATGTATGACTACACCGGCTGGATCGTCCGATCCACAGCGGGGCATGACAAGGACCAGCTCTTTTGTGTCGTCGGCGTGGACCAGGAGAACTGCCGCCTCCTGCTGGCCGATGGAAAGAGACGGAGGCTGGAGCGCCCCAAGCGAAAAAAACTGGGACATGTGGCGGTGGAGAATCGGGGCGGCTATTTAAATCCCGTTATCCAACGCCTCCAGATGGGCGAGACAGTTTCTGACCGAGCACTCAGGAGGGCGCTGGCCGCTTTCCGAGAGGAATCAAGGAGGGTATGACGCTTTGGCAAAAGACGATATGATCGAGGTGGAGGGCGTCGTGGTGGAGTCCCTTCCAAACACTACGTTCCATGTGGATATTGGAAACGGCCACATCATCCTGGCGCATATCTCCGGTAAACTGCGGATGAATTTTATCCGCATCCTGCCGGGGGATAAAGTCACCATCCAGATGTCCCCCTATGACCTGACCCGGGGACGCATTACTTGGAGAAGTAAGTAAGCAGAAGCGCGCAGACGCCGGAGCCGGTACACAGGGAGACGCGGAGGCGAAAAAGCAGTTGCGCAGAGCGCAAGGAGTTTTTCGCGCAGCGGCGGGCAGTGTACCGGAAAGCGAAGGCGCGCGGATAGTACCGGCGCGTTTATACGTGCCTAAACGACCGGCGGCCGAGGGGCCTTGCCCCCGTCTCCCGCCGGGGCCATCAGGCTACAGGAGGTTACTGACATGAAGGTAAGACCGTCCGTGAAGCCCATGTGCGAGAAGTGCAAAGTGATCAAGCGCAAGGGCAAAGTCATGGTAATTTGTGAAAACCCCAAGCATAAGCAGAGACAAGGTTAATAGGAGGTGCTGAAACAGTATGGCTCGTATTGCTGGCATTGACCTGCCGAAAGACAAGCGGATCGAGATCGGTCTGACCTATATCTTCGGCATTGGGCGCACCAGCGCCAATAAAATCCTGGCTGAGACCGGAATCAATCCTGATACCCGCGTAAAGGACCTTACCGATGAGGAAGAGGCCAAGCTGCGTGAGGTCATCGGCCATAGTTACACTGTGGAAGGCGACCTCCGCCGGGACGTGGCCATGGATATCAAGCGGCTGACCGAGATCGGCTGCTACCGGGGCATTCGCCACCGCAAGGGGCTGCCGGTCCGCGGCCAGCGCAGCAAGACCAACGCCCGTACCCGCAAGGGTCCCAAGCGCACCGTCGCCAACAAGAAGAAGTAAGGAGGGATAGGAATCATGGCTGCAAACACCAAAGGGAAAAAAGTAATCCGCAAGCGCCGCGAGCGCAAGAACGTGGAGAAGGGCCAGGTACACATCCGTTCCTCCTTCAACAACACCATGGTCACAGTGACCGACATGGGCGGCAACGCCCTGTCCTGGGCGTCCTCCGGCGGTCTGGGTTTCCGGGGCTCCCGGAAATCTACCCCCTACGCCGCCCAGACTGCCGCCGAGACCGCTGCCAAGGCTGCTATGGAGCACGGCCTGAAGACCGTGGAGGTTTACGTGAAGGGCCCCGGCGCCGGCCGGGAGGCCGCCATCCGCGCCCTGCAGGCCGTGGGACTGGAGGTCACCCTGATTAAGGATGTGACCCCCGTGCCCCACAACGGCTGCCGTCCGCCCAAGCGCCGCCGCGTGTAAGAGTAAGGAGGAATTAGAGAAATGGCAAAGAATATGCAGCCTATCGCCAAGCGCTGCCGCGCGCTGGGCATTTCTCCTGCCGCTATGGGCTACGCCAAGAAGGAGAGCAACCGTAATCCCGGCGGCCAGATGAGAAAGAAGAAGAGCGAGTATGCCCTTCAGCTGTCCGAGAAGCAGAAGGTCAAATTTGTCTACGGCATCATGGAGAAGCAGTTCCGCATGTACTACGAGAAGGCCACCCGCATGAGCGGCAAGACCGGCGACAACCTGCTGATTCTGGTGGAGCGCCGCCTGGATAACGTGGCGTACCGCCTGGGCTTCGCCATGACCCGACGTGAGGCCCGGCAGCTGGTAGGCCACGGCCACTTCACGGTCAACGGCCAGCGGGTGGACATCCCCTCCTATCTGGTCAAGCCCGGCGACGTGATTGAGGTCAAGGAGTCCAGCCGCTCGTCTGTAAAGTTCAAGCGCCTGACCGGTGAGGACGCCCCCACCGTGCTGCTGCCCAAGTGGCTGGAGCGGGAAAAGAATACGCTGAAGGGTGCTGTGGTTCAGATGCCCACCCGCGAGGACATCGACCTGCCCGTCGAGGAGCACCTGATCGTCGAGCTGTACTCCAAGTAAGAGAGCGCGTACCCTCGATTATTGGTGAGCTGTAAAACCAAGCGGCGGGCTGCCCGGCCCGCCGCTGCGAAAAGGAGGGTAACACATGGTAGAAATTGAGAAGCCGCGCATCGAATGTGTAGAAAATCCAGGGGACGGCTCCTATGGCAAGTACGTAGTCGAGCCTCTGGAGCGTGGTTATGGCACCACGCTGGGCAACTCCCTGCGCCGCATCCTGCTCTCTTCTCTGCCCGGTACTGCAGTCACTTCGATCAAGATCGCCGGCGTACAGCATGAGTTTACCACCATCCCCGGCATTAAAGAGGATGTGACGGAAATCGTCCTCAACATCAAGAGCATCATTGTGAAGCTCCATTGTGAGGGCGTGAAGACCGTCTATATTGAGGCCAGCGGCGAGTGCGAGGTAACAGCCGGCGACATCAAAACCGACGGCGAGGTAGAGATACTCAACCCGGATCTGCACATTGCCACCCTGGGCCCCGACGCCAGTCTGAATATGGAGCTGACACTCTCCCACGGCCGGGGCTATGTCTCCGCCGACCGGAACAAACCGGCCCAGGCAGTGATCGGGCTCATCCCGGTGGACTCCATCTATACCCCCGTGCGCAAGGTAAACTACACGGTGGAAAACACCCGTGTGCGCGACCTCACAGACTTTGACAAGCTGACCTTGGAGGTATGGACCAACGGGACGATTACCGCCCGGGATGCCGTCAGCTTGGGTGCCCGGATCCTGTGCGACCACTTTGTCCTCTTCACGGACCTGTCCGAGACGATGGGTTCCAAGTCCACCGTGGTGGAAAAGAGCGAGGCCCAGCGGGACAAGGTACTGGAGCTGACCATTGAGGAGCTGGATCTGTCGGTGCGTTCCTTTAACTGCCTCAAGCGGGCCAATATCAACACAGTGGAGGATCTGATCTCCAAGACCGAGGATGAGATGATGAAGGTGCGCAACCTGGGCCGAAAGTCCCTGGAAGAGGTCATCAACAAGCTGTCTATGATGGGCCTGTCTCTGGCCAACGAAGAAAACGTGTAAAACTGTCCCGCCGCAGCGTTTGACAAGGGGCTGCCGTCGCCTGGCACAAAGCGCAGAGACGGACTGGCACCGCGGCGGGATTAAAATTCTTCTTGCTTCTTTTTCTTCCAAGAAAAAGAAGAGAAAAGCACTTCACAGACCATCGTCACCGGGCGTAAA
>NZ_QWEK01000050.1 GCF_009935845.1 Pseudoflavonifractor sp. 524-17
CACTCTATTTCCGGGCTGTTGTCTGCCTTGCATGTATCCTTAGATGGTTACTTTGACAGGTTTTAAACAGACTCTAGGACCGGATTGAAAACAAACAAAAATAATATTGTGTTGAACGAAGGGCCAAAGAACCAACCACTGCTGTCCAAAATGTATATGATTTGAGACGCAAGAAAAGCGGGGCGGAATACCCTTCGAACTTGTGGAGATCCACAAAAAAACCTCCGGCCGCAGGAGCTTCTGTGTGTTGGTTAGCACATTCTAACTAAAAAAGAAAGTTTTTGCGAAAAGGGTCTTGACAATAACAGTTAGCCGTAGTAAACTAAGGCCGGTTTCTGGGTTAGAAAGTGCTAACCCCATAAAAAGGAGGCGAAGAAATGATGCCGCTGACAATGGCAAAGGCGGGGGAGACCGTCATGATTCGCAAAATTTCCGGCAAAGACGAGGTGCGCCAGCATCTGGCGGAGCTGGGCTTTGTGGTGGACAGCGCCGTGACGGTGGTCAGCGAAATCGCGGGGAACCTGATTGTGCAGGTGAAAGACAGCCGGATTGCGCTGGATAAGACGATGGCGAACCGCATTATGATTTAAAAGGGTGTCTGGGCCGCTGCGGACAGGCGCAGTGTGACAATAGGGCAGAAGGAGGAGTGCAATATGAAAACGCTGAAGGATGTTAAGGTGGGCGAGAGCGCAACCGTTGCGCGGCTGCATGGGGAGGGCCCGGTGAAGCGCCGGATTATGGACATGGGCATCACCAAGGGTGTGGAGCTCTTCGTCCGCAAGGTGGCCCCCCTGGGGGACCCCATGGAATTGAATGTCCGGGGCTATGAGCTGTCCATCCGCAAGGGTGACGCGGAGATGATCGAGGTCCAATAAATCAACGCGGCGCGGGGCCGCTATTATTTGCCTCGAAAGTTAGCTATGACTAACATTTGAAAGGAGAGCGTTAACATGGATATTAAAATTGCCTTGGCAGGCAATCCCAACTGCGGCAAGACCACCTTGTTCAACGGCCTGACCGGCTCCAGCCAGTATGTGGGCAACTGGCCCGGCGTCACGGTGGAAAAGAAGGAGGGCAAGCTGAAAGGCCACAGGGACGTGGTCATTCAGGACCTGCCTGGCATCTACTCTCTGTCCCCCTACACGCTGGAAGAGGTGGTGAGCCGGTCGTATCTGGTAAAGGAACAGCCGGACGCCATTCTCAACATCGTGGACGGGACGAATATTGAACGCAACCTCTACCTCACCACCCAGCTCATCGAATTGGGCCTTCCCGTGGTGGTGGCAGTAAACATGATCGACCTGGTGCGGAAAAACGGCGATACCATTGACTTTGCCAAGCTGGGGGCCGCCCTTGGTTGCGAGGTGGTGGGGATGAGCGCCCTCAAGGGCGAGGGCGGCATGGCCGCTGCCGGGAAAGCAATAGCTCTGGCCCAGGAGAAGCAGACCGGGGAGCTGCCCCATGTGTTCACCGGAAGCGTAGAACACGCCCTGGCCCACATTGAGGAGTCCATCCAGGGCGAGGTGGCGGAGCGCTATCTGCGCTGGTACGCCATCAAGATTTTTGAGCGGGACGAGAAAGTTCTGGAGGAACTGAGCCTTACCCCAGACCTGAAAGCCCACCTGGAGCAGCACATCGCCGACTGCGAGAAGGAGCTGGACGATGACGCGGAGAGCATCATCACCAACCAGCGGTACGCCTACATCCATTCTGTGGTCACAAAGGCCGTGAAGAAAAAAGCGGCGAAGCACAGCCTTTCCGTCTCGGACAAGATCGACCAGGTAGTGACGAACCGCATTCTGGCGCTGCCTATCTTCGTAGCGGTGATGTTCCTGGTATATGCCATTGCCATGGGCGGCTGGGGCATCTCCATCGGTACCGCCGCCACCGATTGGGCCAACGACGGCCTGTTTGGGGACGGCTGGTTCCTGCCCTTCTCCGGTTCCGATGTGGACGGCTATAATGAGGCCGCGGGCGCGTTTGAGGAAGCCGGCGTCATCATTGAGGCATACGAGAACGGGCAGACTGTAGCCTATCTGTACGATGACGAGGCCGGTGAAACCAATGAACTGGAGGTCAGCGAGGCGGTCTATGCCGAGGCATTGACGGTAACGCAGCCGGATCCCTCTGCGTATGGAATTTGGGTGCCTGGTATTCCGGTATTGATTGGGAACGCATTGGAGGCCATGAATGTCAATGATGTGCTGTCTGGCCTGCTCCTGGACGGCGTTGTGGGCGGTGTGGGCGCTGTCTTGGGCTTTGTACCGCAAATGCTGGTGCTGTTCCTGCTGCTTGCTATCCTGGAGGACGTGGGCTACATGGCCCGGATCGCCTTCATCATGGACCGTATCTTCCGCCGCTTTGGTCTCAGCGGCAAGAGCTTCATCCCCATGCTGGTGGCCACCGGCTGCGGTGTTCCCGGCATCATGGCCTCCCGAACCATTGAGCAGGACCGGGACCGGAAAATGACCATCATGACCACGGGCTTTATCCCCTGCGGCGCAAAAATGCCCATTATCGCCCTGTTCGCCGGGGCGCTGTTCGGCGGATCCTCTCTGGTCGCCACCTCGGCCTACTTCATTGGTGTGGCCGCTGTGGTAATCTCCGGCATCATGCTGAAGAAATTTAAGGCATTCGCCGGGGAGCCCGCCCCCTTCGTCATGGAGCTGCCTGCCTATCACGCTCCCTCCGCCGGCAGCGTCCTTCGCTCCATGTGGGAGCGGGGCTGGTCCTTCATCAAGCGGGCCGGGACCATCATCCTGCTGTCTACGATCATCCTGTGGTTCCTCCAGAGCTTTGGCTTTACCGGCGGGGGCTTCGGTATGGTGGAGGACAGTGCCGATTCCGTCCTGGCCGCTGTGGGCGGCGTTATTGCGGTGCTCTTCGCGCCCCTGGGCTTTGGCATCTGGCAGGCCGCTGTGGCCACCATCACCGGCCTGATTGCCAAGGAAGAGGTGGTTTCTACGATGGGTGTGCTGTTCCCCGGCAACCTGACCATGAATATCGGCACAACTTTCACCGCCATTTCCGCCTATTCCTTTATGATCTTCAACCTGCTCTGCGCCCCCTGCTTTGCCGCCATGGGCGCCATCAAGCGGGAGATGAACAACGCCAAGTGGACTTTGGCCGCGATCGGCTACATGTGCGGCTTTGCCTATGTATGCGCGCTGATCGTCTACCAGCTGGGCGGTCTGGCTATGGGGCTGGTGCGCTTCAACGTCTGGACAGTCATTGCCGCCGCCGCTCTGGCCGGCATGGTCTACCTGCTGGCGCGCAAGGGCTACCGGGGTGAGGAGCATTCCCGTAATTTGAGTTCCGTGGCTGCTGCCGCGGCGAAATAACCGGTCTGGAAAGGAGGGGCTGACATGCCTGCGATCTTGGGAAATATCATTGTGATTGCCGCGCTGACTGCTGCTGCGGCATTGGCCGTCCGGTCTATGCGGAAATCCCGCAAGTGCGGCGGGGGCTGTAACGGCGACTGCGGAAACTGCCGCGGCTGTCACTGAAAACGCTGCGCTTAACGCAAAAGAGTCCGGCAGGGCGGGGGCCTATCATGCTCCCGTCCTGCCGGACTCTCTTTATGGTTTTAGATGGGGGAAAGTGCGTATCTCCGGCCGCGCCGCCGTGCGGAAACCCGCCCAAAGACAAAATCTCTGGGCAATCCAGCGCCCCCGGTTATTTAGTCTAACTTCAAATGGCCTTCCAGCCAACCCAGGACATCCCGATAGACCTCCTCCCGGTTCCGCTCATTGAGCATCTCGTGCCGGCCCTCCGGATAGAGCTTGACGGTGACATCCCGGACGCCGGCGGCGCGGAAGAGGCCGGCTACCTTTTGTACGCCCTTCCCGCTGGCCCCCACCGGGTCCCGGTCGCCGGAGAAAAAGAGGACGGGGGTGGCAGGGTCCATTTTGGCCAGGTTGTCTGGGTTGGCGATGATTTGCAGCCCGCCCATCATATCGCGGAACATGCCCACCGTGGGGACGAACTGGCAATAGGGGTCGGCGTTGTAGGCGTCCACCACCGCTTCATCCCGGCTAATCCAGTCGTTGGCGGTGCGGTTGGGCCGGAACTGCCGGTTATAGGCCCCCAGGGAGAGGGAGGTGACCAGCTTGCTGCGGGAGTTGGATCCCCGGAGGGCGGCCAGGAGGGAGGAGAGCGCTTTGCCCAGGGCCACCAGGGGGGCGGGCTCCTGTCCGGTGCCGGAGAGGATGGCGGCATCCACTGTGCCGGGATAGCGGATGAGGTAGGTGCGCACAGCGAATGAGCCCATAGAGTGTCCCAAAATGGCATAGGGGAGCTTGGGGAACCGGGCGGCGCCCGTCTGACGGACGGCGGAGATGTCCTGAACCAGGTGGTCCCAGCCGTCTCTCTCCCCCAGGAAGCCGAACTCTCCCGGTCCGGCGGTGCGGCCGTGGCCCAGGTGGTCGTGGCCCAGGACGGCGAAGCCGTGGTCATTGAGGAAGCGGGCGAAGTCGTCATAGCGGCCCATATGCTCGGAGATGCCGTGGACCAGCTGGACCGCCGCCCGGGGGGGCTGGGAGGGCATCCACAGACAGGTATGGAGCTGGTGGCAGCCATCGGTGGAAGAAAGTGTAAATTCTTGAAAGGTTGTCATAGAATTTTTCCGTCCTCTGTGATATAATAGCCGCACGGCGGAGATGATACTTTGTTCCAGGCACTTCCTTAGTATCTGAGAAGGAGTGTATGGAAGATACTGACAGTGTAGCAGGCGGCGCGGACTCTGTCAAGCGGGCGGGGGCGGACGTGTGGAAAGGGAACAGAGGCAGACGAAAGGAGATTGGAACATGAAGAAGCGAGTTTTGGCGGTGCTGTTGGTACTGGCATGGGCGATGATGAGCCTTCCGGCGGGGGCCGCCTCCGGCGAGCCGCAGGCCCTGCTGAAGGCGGTGGCCTACTATGGGGATCCTGCCAAGTGCAATATGAGCGCCGACCAGGCCCAGGCGTTCGCCGGTGTGATTCAGGCCCGAACCGCCGCCCTGGAGCAGCAGAGGGCCGCCCTGGACTGGGTGGAGGGCGGCGTCATACGCTGTTACGCCGCCCTTTTTGACACCGGAAATGGAAACCCGGCTCTGTTTTTCGCGGGCGGATTGGTGGATGAGAGCTGGGGCGATTGGAGCGACAGCGGCTGTTACTGGGGCGAGCTGGGTACCTTTGGGATCTGGCAGTACCAGAACGGACAGGCGGTGGAGCTGGAACTGGATCACTATGGGAGTCAACTGGCAGTCTATGATTCTTATGTGTTTTCAGGCGGTTCCCTCGGCTCTGACGGTTCCGCCTATGACGGACAAATATTCCCCTTTGGGAACGGCAGAATTTCCACCCAGCCCTCCACACGGGCCCAGTGGAACCTTATAGATGACAGAGGGGACCTCAGCGCCCCCCAGGTGTTTCAAATTGATGGAAGTCCGGCCACGCAGGCCCAGTTTGACGCCTGGGAGGCCAAGTGGAACGGGGATGGAAAGGCCCTGGCAGGCCACGAGTGGGGCGGCGGCGTGGAAGGAGTCATCTGGGGCTGCTGTCCAGCGGAGTACATGACCATCACGCTCAACCGCTACGCCAATGCCGCCCGGCCCCTGGCCTATGCCTCCACTCAGTTCATTGAGGTGGACGGGGTCCCCGTCCAGTTTGCGGCCTACGCCCTCAAGGACGCCAGCGGCAACGGCACCAACTACATCAAGCTGCGGGACATAGCCAAGGCCCTTAATGGCACCGAAGCCCAGTTCCAGGTGAGCTGGGACGGGGCGGTGAACCTTATTCCCGGGGCGGCCTACACGGCGGACGGATCCGAGTTCCCCACTCCCTTCTCCGGCGACCAGCCCTATGAGAACGCCTCCGCCCCTACGCGGGTCAACGGCAGGGACGTCTCCTGTATGGCTATCGTGCTCAAGGATGAAGCCGGAAACGGATACACCTACTACAAGCTGCGGGATCTGGGGGAGATTTTGGGCTTCCAGGTGGGCTGGAGCGGAGCGCGCGGCGTCTATATTGAGACGGGCCGGAAATAATAGAGAATGGATTGACAGGGGCCGGGGCTGCGCAAAAAGGCCCCGGCCCCTGGAAAGGAAGATCTGCTTATGAATGTAATAGAACGTTTTTTACACTACGTCTCCTTTGATACCCAATCCGACGCGGACAGCGGTGCTACCCCCTCCACGGAGAAGCAGAAGGTATTGGGGGCGGAGCTGGCGGCGGAGCTGTCCCAGCTGGGCCTGCAAAACGCCCACATGGATGAGTATGGCTATGTGTACGCCTGGCTGCCGGCGACCCCGGGGTGCGAGGGCATCCCCTGCATGGGCCTTATCGCCCATATGGACACCGCCTGCGCCGCGCCGGGGGCCAATGTCAAGCCGCGGATCCTCCGGTACGAGGGCGGGGATATTGTGCTTAACCAGGAGAAGCACATTATAATGGAGGCCGGCAAGTTTGAGAGCCTGTCCGCCTGCGTGGGGCAGGAGCTGATTGTCACCGACGGCACCACCCTGCTGGGGGCGGACGACAAGGCGGGGATTGCGGAGATCATCAGCGCCATAGACTACCTGCTGGCCCATCCGGAGATCCCCCACGGCCGGGTGGCGGTGGGCTTCACCACCGATGAGGAGGTGGGCCGGGGGGCGGACCACTTCAATGTGGAGGGCTTCGGGGCGGCGGTGGCCTATACGGTGGACGGCGGCGCGCTGGGGGAGCTGGAGTATGAAAACTTCAACGCCGCTGGGGCAGAGGTGACGGTTCATGGGATCAACATCCACCCCGGATCCGCCAAGAACAAGATGAAAAACGCCCTGCTCATCGCCCACGAGTTCGCCTCTCTGCTGCCACCCGCAGAGACCCCCGCCCACACCGAGGGCTATGAGGGATTTTACCATCTATCATGGATGAAAGGGGACGAGACCGAGGCCCGGCTGTCCTACATCATCCGAGATCACGACCGGACCAGATTTGAGGCGCGGAAAAAGACTATGGAGGACATCGCTGCCTATTTGAACGGCAAATATGGCGAAGATACGGTGGAGCTTGCCCTGACGGACCAGTACTACAATATGCGGGAGCAGATTGAGCCCCATATGTACCTGATCCTGAAGGCCCGGGCGGCCATGGAGGCCTGCGGGGTCCAGCCGGTGGAGGTCCCCATCCGGGGGGGCACCGACGGGGCGCGGCTGTCGTACATGGGCCTGCCCTGTCCCAATCTGTGTACCGGCGGCTTGAACTTCCACAGCGTACACGAGTACATCCCCACCCAGGCCCTGGAGAAGATGACCCAGGTGCTGGTGAAGCTGGTGACGTCGGAGATCTGACCGGGGGACGAAGACAGGCGGCGGGGAGAGCGGCCTGAGAAGCGGTGCCATTTTCCAGGACCTGTCAATTCGCGGGGCAGGATTGCCGGGGACAGTTTGGGCCGCAAAGATTTGTGCTGCGTCCATTGGAACTGCTTCTGAGTCCCTCCAGCCGCCTGTTTTGCGGCGCTTACAGGGCGGAAGCAATCCGGGCTTTGGCGCGGCAGGCGTCCAGCGCGCCGCCGGTGAGGAAGAAGAAGACGCCGTTGCTCACGGCCTGAATCAAGGTGCCGGTAAACTGGGGCAGGGCGCTGGCCGCCTGACCGGTGAGGGGGATCACCGCCAGGGCGTAGGCGCCGGGGGAGAGAAGGCAGGCCAGGACGGCGGCGGCGAGGTTGCGCCGGCAGAGGAACCGGTCAGATTTGGCGGTGAAGAGGGCCACCACCAGCCCCTTGATGACCAGAGTGGGCAGGACCCACATGGGATAGGTGAGCAGATCCGCCAGGCCGGCGCCGATGGCCGCTGCCGCCACCGCGTAGGGAGTGGGGAGCAGGCACCCGGCCAGATAGATAAAGGTATCCCCCAGATGGATATAGCCGGTGGGGATGGGGATATGAAAGAGAGCCAGGATGGCCACGGCGATCAGCGCGGCGAAGAGGGCAGAAAAGACCAGCAGCCGGAGCTTCTGCCGGGCGGCGGCCCGGGTTTGGGTGATCTGGGACATAGGTAAGACCTCCTTCGGATACGATACTTGTGAGATAAAATTCCTGAGCTCTATTATACGGAAATCTGACCATAAGGAAAGTGCCAGATAATGAAAATGTGATAAGGTCAGATTAAGGAGCCGCGCCATCCGCCAGGGCGTTCAGCTGCAAAGATGCTATGCGGAGGCGATTGGGACAGCTTATGAGACGGAAGGAAGACGAACAGACCGGGAGACCGGAGAAAGGACAGGGCACGATGCGTATTTTCCTCAGCGCGGATATTGAGGGGACCTGTGGGATTGCGGACTGGCAGGAGGCCAGGCGGGACACCCCCTACGACTATAACTACTTCCGGCGGCAGATGACGTTGGAGGTGCGGGCAGCCTGCGAGGGGGCCATAGAGGCCGGCGCGGCGGAGGTCTTCGTCCGGGACGGCCACAGCACCGCCCGGAATATCGACCCCGCCCAGCTTCCAGAGGGGGTGCAGATGATGCGGGGCTGGACCGGCGACCCCCTGCACATGATGAGCGGTCTGGACCAGGGGGGGTATGATGGGGTGTTTTTCACCGGATACCACGCCTGGGCGGGGTGCGGCGGCAGCCCCCTGTCCCACACGGTGAATTTAAACAGCGAGTTTATCACCCTCAACGGCGTGCAGATGAGCGAGTTTCTGATGAACGCCTATACCGCGGGGTACTACGGGGCGGCAGTCCCCTTTATCAGCGGGGACCGGGCGGTGTGCGACTTCGCCCAGGAGCTGATTCCCAATATTACAGCGGTGCCGGTACACGAGGGCCGGGGGGGCGCGGTGGTGTCCATGCACCCGGACAAGGCCATCAAGGCCATCCGGGCCGGTGCCAGGCGGGCGGCCCGCAATGGAAAGCGGTGCCCGGTACCTATGCCGGAGCAGTTTGACGCGGTGGTCCGCTTCCGGGAGCACCAGGCGGCCTACGCCCGGCAGTTTTACCCCGGCGCCAGTCTGGAGGACGGGAAAAACGTCTGCTTCTCTACGGACGACTGGTATGAGATGCTCCGCTTCTTCCACTTTGTGCTGTAATGGAGCGGGGAGATTTGCGTCTTGCCGTCCTGATCGACGCCGACAACGCCCCGCGCACGGCCATTAAGGACGTAATGGCTGAGGTGGCGGTCTACGGAACGCCCACCATCAAACGGATCTACGGGGACTGGACCAGCCCCAACATGGCCAGCTGGAAGCCCCTGCTGCTGGAGAACGCCATCGCCCCCATCCAGCAGTACGCCTACACCACCGGGAAAAACGCCACCGACTCGGCCATGATCATCGACGCCATGGACGTGCTCTACTCCGGCCGGGTGGACGGCTTTGTGCTGGTGTCCAGCGACAGCGACTTCACCCGCCTGGCCACCCGCCTGCGGGAGGCGGGCATGAAGGTCTACGGCATGGGGGAACGGAAGACCCCCAACCCCTTCATCGTGGCCTGTGACAAATTCGTCTATATTGAGGTCATCCGGGCGGCGGGGGAGCGGGAGCGGGCCGCCGCCAAGGCCGAGCGGGAGAAGCGGGAGCCGGAGCCGGCGAAGAGCGCGGCCAGGCAGCCGGCAAAGAAGAAGGCACCCAAAAAGGCCAGGCAGCCTGAGCCGGAGCCCAAACCCGCCCAGCCCCCGGAGAGTCCAGCCGTCCCCGGGGCGGAGCAGGGAGTGCCGCCGGAGGTGGAGGAGCTGCTGGCCGACTCCCTGGAGGCCATAGCCGACGAGGACGGCTACGCCTTTATGGGGGAACTGGGGAATTTCCTGCTGAAAAAGCAGCCCGACTTTGACCCGCGGAATTTTGGCTTTTCCAAGCTGACCAAGCTGTTCAAAGCCCTGGACCGGTTTGAAATCGACGTGCGCTCCACCAACCTGCCCCATGTCAAGCACATCTTTGTCCGGGACAAAAACCGGAAGTAGCGGCCAGGAGTCTCCCAAAGCCCCATCTACAGGAGGTCTGCCATGATTACCGTCGCCATCTGCGAGGATGAGTCCTATTTCCGCGTCTGGCTGGAGGAGCTGGTCCGGGCGTACTTTGACGCCCGTCAGGCCGAGGCGTCCATCCGGGCCTTTCCCGACGGGGAGGCGCTGCTGGCGTCCGGGTGGGGGGCGGACCTCTTTCTCATGGACATCAGGCTCCCCGGGGCGGACGGGATGGAGCTGGTCTCCGCCCTGCGGGCCCGGGGCGGGACCGGTCAGGTGATTTTCATCACCGCCTACCCTCGCTACGCCGTCCAGGCCTTCGCCCTGGACGCGGTGCACTATCTCCTCAAGCCCGTGGACCGGGACAAGCTCTTCCCCGCCCTGGACCGGGCCATGGGCCAGCGGGCGCAGCGCCGGGGGAGGGCCCTGCTCCTCCCCGGGGACGGCGGCATGACCAGGGTATTTGAGGGGGACATCCTCTGCTGCGAGGCGCTGAACCACCAGATTACCGTGCATACCCTCACCGGCAGGTTCTCCTTCTGGGGCGCGCTGGACGCCCTTGAGCCGGCCCTAGGCCCCAACTTCTTCCGCTGCCACAGGAGCTATCTGGTCAATCTGAACCATGTGGCGGAGCTGCGGCCGGGCTATGGGGTGGTAACCGGCGGCGGCCGGGTGCTCATCGCCCGGCGAAAGCAGCGGGACTTCGCCCGGCGCCTGCTGGACGCCTGCCAAGGGGGGATGACGCCGTGAAGTGCGCTGTACTGCTCCGCCTGTGGTGGCTGCTGTCCAACGGCCTTGTCTCCTGGGCCGCCTTTGACTTCCTGAGCGCCGCGGCCCCCGCCCCCCGGCGGGGCTGCCGTGCCCTTTGGCTGGCCGTGAGCAGCCTGCTCACTCTGACCGCCCTTGTCCTGGGCTGTCCCGCGGGCTTTTTTCTCTCCCTGCTGGCCCTGGCGGGCTTTGGTCGGCTTGTCCTCCGGATTCCCGCTGCCGCCCTGGCCCTCCCGCTGACGGTGCTCACCGTCTTTGCCACCCTTCTGGAGGGGATCTCCGCCCTGGTCATGTCGTGGCTGTCCCGCACGTTGCCCTCGCCCGCCCTGGGCACGCTCCTCCAGATTGCGCTCACCCTGACGCTGGATCTCCTCTTGTTCTCCGGCCTGGGGATTCTCCGGCGGCGCTACGCCGCCGCCCTGGGGCGGACCGCCGGGGCCGGCTTTGACGCCCTCCCCCTGTCCTGCGCCCTTCTGGTGTGGGCGAGCCGGTCCGCCCTGGGGCTGGACAGCCCCGCCTTTGAGGGCTATCTGGCTGGGCTGGACGCCGCCGCCCGGCTCACCGCCCTGTGGATGCTGCTGGGCACCGCCGCCGCGGCGCTTATCCTGCTTCGGGCCTGCTCCGCCGCCGCCGGCCTGTCCGGCCAGGGCCGGGAGCTGGAGCGCCTGCGGGGGCAGCGCCGCTGGCTGGAGGCGGCGGGCCGTGCCAACGCCAGCCATGCCGCCTTCCGGCACGACGTGGACAACCATCTGCTGGTGATCTCCGGGCTGCTCCGGGCCAGGCAGTTTGACCAGGCGCAGCGGTACGCCGGCGCGCTGCGGGTCCGCGCCGCCCGGCTCCCCGCCCTGATCTCCACCGGCCGGCCCCCGCTGGACGCCCTGCTGGCGGAAAAGCTGGCCCTTGCCGGGGAGCGGCAGATGGAAACCCGCTGTCAGGTCTGCGTGCCGGCGGACTTTCCCGTTGACGACGTGGATCTGTGCGCCCTGTTCGCCAATCTGCTGGACAACGCCATAGGCGCCTGCGGGGAGGTGGAACCCGCCCGCCGCCGGATCACCCTCTCCGCCGGGGTCCGGGCCGGCTTTCTCACGGTGGAGGTGGTAAACGCCGCCGCCGGCAGCCGGCGGATCCGCCCTGGCACCGGCCTGGCTAACGTCCGCCGCCTGGCGGAGGCGTACCGGGGCACGGTGGAGATCCGCCCCGGCGGCGATGTGGTCCGGGTGCGGGTGCTGCTGTGCGCCCCGTAAGACCATTCACGTACTAAAACCCGCCGTTCCGGTGACAGGACTTCCCTTCCCGCGCCCCATCCGCTATACTGAGGGGGCCCGGCCATACAGCTCGTTTCTGGCCGGAGATCCTTCAGGGAGGTCTTGTTATGTCCATTCAGATACCCCCGGCCCGCACCCACCCGGCCCCATGGCCTGGGAGGGACGGGGAGGAAGCCGCCCGGCTCCAGCTCCGGCGCCGGCAGATTCAGGACCAGCTTCTGCTGGTCCGCGCCGCAGGCACCGACAGCGCGGGCGCCCTGGACGGGATGCAGCGGGAGCTGGAGACGGATTTGGAGGAAATTTCCCACAAGCTCCGCACCGCCGGGGCGGCCTGTGTCTCCGCGGAGGAGACGCTTCCCCCGTCCACCACCCCAAAAGCCCCCGATCTGGACCGGTATGAGCCCGGCAGCACGCGCCCGTCCCCCGGCATCTATGAGGGAAAGAGAGAGGGCCGGGGCGGATACCGCTTCTCCTTCCTCCCCTGCTCCGAACCGTAAAGCGCACCCCCTGACGCGATAAAAATCCGCGTCAGGGGGTGCGCTTTTTCAGGGCTCAGTCTTCTGTCTTCCTCACAGCACGTTCTGGCAGAAGCGCATAAGGATGCTGGCCACCTGGGCCCGGGTGGCGCTGCCGGTGGGGAGGAGCAGATTGGTATCGGTGCCGGTGATCAGCCCCTGGCGGTTGGCCCAGCCCAGGGCGGGGAGGGCGTACTGGCTGATCGTCCCCGCGTCGCCGTAGCCGGACAGGTCGGCCTGGGCGCTGACATCCTGGCCCTTATAGCCGGCGTAGCGGTAGAGAATGGCGGCCATCTGCTCTCGGGTAATGGGGTCGCTGGGGCCGAAGCGGCCGTCCGGGTAGCCCGCTACAATGCCATTGTCACTGGCCCAGGCCACCGCGTCAGAGTAGAACTGCCCCGCTGGCACGTCGGTGAACTGGGAGACCCCGGTCCGGGGGCTGCCCTCCAGCCGGTAGAGGATGGTGACAATCATGCTGCGGGTGGTGGTGCCGTCCGGGCCGAAGCGGTTGTCGCCCACCCCCAGCATCAGATTTTCCTGGGAGACGTAGTTTACCGCATCATAGTACCAGGCGTCCGGGGCTACGTCCACATAGCTGGGAGGGGTCTGGGGCTTGTTGTCCGGCTCACTCTCAACGGGGTGGAAGCTGGCGAAGATCTCCACCCGGGAGCGGGGCATGGTGAAGGTAAAGCTGCCGTTTTTGTTCTCCTTCAGGGCCACCGCGTCCCCTTTGGCGTTGGTCACCCAGAGATCGTCCAGCTCGTAGCCCCGGTCCGGAATGGGGGTAACAGTTATCTTGGTACCGTGTTCAGCCCGGCTGTGGCTGACCTTGATGCTTCCGTGTTCCGTGTCCCCCAAACTGACGCGGTAGGTTTCCTCGCCGTCCTCCGTATCGGAGCCGCTGGAGCCCCCCGGATTCTGGCTGGAGCCGCCGGAGGAGGGGCGTACGGTTACATTCTTGACTCCACCGGTTCCGTTGACTTCCTCATAGGGCTCCAGCCCCTGGGACAGCAGGGTGAGGCTGGCCTTTCCCGGCATGGAGAACCGCTCCCCCATGTCCAGCTCGCCCAGCTCAATCTGGCTGCCGCGCAGGGGGGTGTCCCGCTCCGACGCCAGGTAGATAATTACCTTGGTCTTCCCGCCGCTGGTCTCTGCCCGCCACTGTGGATACACGCTGGGTTCATTTGGGGTGAAGCTGACCTGGGACTGGGAATAGCTGCCGTCCACCTCCAGCTCAATCTGGGCGCCGTACACGCTGCCCTCCATACCCTCCACCATCAGCACGGCGGAGCCGCCCCTGTCCTGGTAGGTGAGGACGGGGGTCCCGGCGGCATACGCCGCCGGGGACAGGCCTGCCAGCAGGCCCAACGCTGTCAAATATCCTAGGGTTTTTCTCATATACGCTCCCTCTGTCATCATTCAATGATAATCGTGGGCAGTTCCGCTCCGCCGGGGCTGTGGATCCACGTGGTGGTGGCGGTGGTGTGCTGGCTGGAGGCGTCAGTGGCCGTATCCGTCCGGCCCAGCTCCGCCTGGATCATACTGGGCAGCACATTGACCGCGGTGCACGGGTCCTTCTCCTGGAGATCCAGCTCTGCCTGTACATCAGGTACAAAGACAAACAGACCATCGCTGATGTCGCTGACCTGCTTATCCTCCGGCACGGTGGCGAAGAGATAGAACTCGCCGGCCAGATAGCGCTCCTCCATCTTTCCCTCCCCGGCCTCGTCGCCGGTCAGGGCATCGTTGGTAAAGCGGCCCTTGAGCTTAATGGTGGCGAAGGCCGGATTGCTCCGGTAGTTACCTACCACAACCAAGGTTCCGGCGGGAAGTACGCGGTCTCCCACGTCCAGCTCCGCGCCCAGAATGCCTGCGGTGCCCTGCTCTCCCTCCAGGAAGGAGATGTCGTCCTCGGCGTAGCTGAGCAGGCGGATATCCTCGGCCGCCACCGTATCCGGTATTCCGGTGACGGTGATCACATAGGCGTCATAGATCCAGATCCGGGTGTCGTCCGCCGGGGCGCCGGGCATCTTGAAGTAGGTGAGGTAGGCGCCGGCGTCCGTGGTCATATTCCCGGCACTGAAATTGCCGGACTGGGCGATTACCGGGTCGGTGAGTCCGGGGGTGCCGCTCTCACGCACAACCTGATTCTGGATGGACACGGTATAATCGCCGCCTGCGGACCAGCTGCTGCCCAGCAGCTTCAGGCCGGAAACCGGGGTGGGCTCCGTGAATTCAAAGGTGACGGTGTCCCCGCTGCGCTTCATCTCGTAGGCGTCGGCAGGCACCAGCTTATCATAGGACACCCGCACCTGGTCGGCTGTCCCGGAGGCGACCTGCGCGCCCAAGGTGTCGTAGGCCGCGACGCTGTACACATAAGCCCGGTGGTTGGCCGATCCGATGACGTCGGTATAGGTAATGGGATCGGTACTGTTTGCGGGGATGACAAAGTCGATAGGCTTGCCGTCCCGGCGGATCTCATAGCCCTGCAGGTCGGTCAGGCCGCTGGGGGTGATGGTCAGCTCCACGTTGTTTTTCACTTGGGCATCCGCGCCGGCTTTCACCTGGGCCGTCACGGTCAGGCCTCCGGTCTGGCTGGTCTTGCCGGCCAGGATATCCCGGCGGCTCTGGTCGCTGAAGTACCAGATAGCCCGGTCCTCCCCGGGGTATTCGTCCAGCTTGGCCTGGGTCTCTTCACTCAGGCTCATGCCCCAGCGGGTAAAGAAGTCCGTCAGATCCCTTCCGGCCACGGCGGCGGCGGTGAGGGCCACCTTGTCGTCGTAGGACGCCGCGCCGTCGAAGTAGGTCCCCGCCTTCCACGCCTGGAAGAACTCGGTATAGAAGCGCATGGCATCGGCGCCCGCCCCGTCATAGGCCAGGTGGAGCTGCCAGTACATACCCAGCTGCACAAAGACATCGTTGGAGGCGCCGGGATAGCCCAGGGCCACCTTGTTGAAGATGCCGGCATACTTATTGCTCTTCTCCAGCCGGGAGGGGAGGGTGTTGTGCGCTCCGTCATAAGTCTGCACCATGATGGAGTAGATATTGTTGGTGATCTCCGCCTTGCCCAGCTTGTCCATGTTGTGGCCGATCTCGTGGGCGATGCCCCAGCCGAAGAGGCTGTTGGCGCCGGCGGACGGCGTCGTATTGCGGTCAATGGGCTTGCCGTTGACCATGCCGCCGCAGGAGCCGTAGCCAATGCCGATGTGGCTCCCCGCCGCGTACATGAAAGCCCCTTCGAACATGGTCATGCAGCGGATATTCTGCCGGGAGTCCATGTCGTTGTCTGCATAGGTATTGGTGATGCCCTGGGTGGTCTTGCAGATGTGCATCACATCCTCCCAGGCCAGGATGCTGTTGTAAATGGCGTTTACCGGGTCATTGACGGTATTGTCCAGCACCGCCTTGGCCGGCAGAGAGAGGAGCACCGTGGGGGTGGAAATCTCAGTGACGTTGAGACAGTGGGTTTCCTTGTTGCTGTCGGTAATGGTGCTGTTGTCCATGTAGGCCGTCAGCTCATCCACATAGGCGGAGATGGCGTCTCTGCGCGCCGTCTCGTTGTCCAGGCGGTACCAGTTGGACAGGCTGAGCACCGGGATGTCCACGGCCCGGCGGACGTGCAGCTGGATGTTCTCCGGAGTTTCCCCGCTGTAGGTGAAGTACAGGCTGCCGCCTCTGTCGGTTGCGTCGCTGCCGATGGCAGGCACCTTCAATACATTGCGCCCGTTGGAGATGCTGCCCACCGTGGCGCTCCAGGCCGACGCCTGCGCGTTGAACTGGGTGGCAACAATGGAAAGGCTGCTCCCAGCGGGGATGCCCTCGGCGTAGATGGTGATCTCTTGTCCCGCCCGGGCCGCTACGCCCAGAGGCTGGAGCATACTGCCGCCCTGACCGTAGGCATTGTCCTTTGTGCCCTTGCGGGATTCCACGCCGTTGAGGATTACCCCGCTGCTGGCGCCGCTGTTCAGCAGCTCCCCGGCCAGCTTCAGCTCATCCTCCATAACCTCGGGATAGAGGTAGTAGTTCCGCTCATCGCTCTCCAGCCGGGCTTTCAGCGCGTCAATGCGGGTCTGATCCACGCCGGCGGCCAGCTGGGTGCGCAGGCTGTCGGTAAAGAGCTTGTCGATGTCCTCCGGCAGGCAGTGCTCCGGGTCGTACTCCATGAACATCAGCTCAGACAGGCTGACAGTGAGATAGTCCCGCTGCTCCACGGCCAGGCTGATCTGCTTCACCTGCTTCACCGGGCCGAAGGGGAGTACGGCGAAGCGGTCTGTGTTCACCGTGCTGTAGTTGGGCAGGTTGGGCCAGGTGTGTACGTCGCTGCCGGTGCCGCCGTTGTCCACGCCGCCGGCCAGGGGGTTGGGGACCAGCAGATGGCCTTCTCCGTTCAAATCCTCCCCCTCGTACCACACCCGGACGCTGTAGGCCCGGAGGTTGGTGGGGTAGCTGCCGTCCAGCCGGGGCACCCAGAAGGCGGCGTTGAGATCCACAGGTTCCCTGAAGGTACAGATCACGTGCTCGTCCCGGCTCCAGCTGTTGGCGGTCCAGTGGGTGCGGTAGTCCCCGTCGATCATGTTCTCCGGCTTGAAGGGGGCGTCGGCGGTATAGGAGTTTTTGTCATAGTTTCCGGGGGCCGCCAGGCGGATGCTCTCAATTTTCGAGCTGTCCAAAATCCCCTGGGTGGGGATGCCCGCCGGCCGGGAGTAGTCCACCGCCTTGGGCGTGCCGGTGGCGATTGCGGAGGGGCCGCTCTTCCCCTGGTCGTTCCCGGCCACCACATAGAGATAATAGGCGGTGCCGTTGGTCAGGCCGGTGATGGTGGTGCGGGTCTCCTCCAGCCGTCCCCCCGCCTGCTGATAGGTGGATATGGGGGCGTTCTCCTGGTCGGTGTAGTAGACCTCGTAGTAAGTCGCGCTCTTGCCCTGCTTCCACGACACGCTCAGGGCGCCGTCCATGGGAGTCACGCTCACCATATCCGGCTTATCCGGCGCCTTGCCGGGCAGGGGCGTGGCGGTCACCGGGGCGCAGGGCCGTCCCTCCCAGCTGCCGTCTGTGGGGGTTACGGTAAAGACGTAAGTCTTCAGATCCTCCAGTCCGGACACCACCGCCCGGTTTACGTCCACGTGCAGCTCCTTTTTCGGGGCGTTGTCCACATTTTCCAGCCAGTACTCCACCTTATAGCCGGACACATTGGGCAGATCTGTCCAGGTCAGGGTCACCTGCCCGCTTCCCGGCTCGGCCTTGAGATTCTTTACCTCGCTGTTGGGGGCCACCGGGTTCTCAGGCACGATGTCCTTCAAAAACTGGATGTTTTCCACCACGGCGAACTGTCCGCCCTCCGTCTTGGTGACGGAGATGGTGATCTTCTTCACCGCCACCCGGGTGCCCAGGGAGATGGTAATTACATTGCTTCCAGGCGCGGCCCGCAGGGCGTGGACGTCCTCCGGCGGAAGGGTGTCAAAGGGGAACGCTTCCTGGAACGGCGTCCCACTTCCATCGACTCCCTCGACGAGGACCGTTCCCTGTTGAATCTCGCCTGCCCCCTCCGGCGTAACCACACGCAGCTCGGAGGTCTCCACCTGCGCGGACAGCACAATGGGCAGGACCAGTTCCGTATGCTCGCCTATCGTTGTGCCAGGCAGAGCGTGTTGAAATGTGACGGATCCGTCACTTGCAAAGAGGTTTTCGAGTTCCCCTGTCACGGTCACACCATCAAGCTCCGCTTGGGTCTCAGCCAAATCTATGGGGTTTTTGAGAAGCACCGTCTCCGCTACCTCGGCGTTTCCCTCCCGCTTCAGCTGGTGGTTGACGTAGACCAGATCCTGCACGTCAATTTCCCCGTCGCCGTTCAGGTCGTAGACGTCCAGATCCTTTTTCTGCTCCGAGCCCAGGGCGGCGGACAGGGCGGTCCGGTCCGCCGCGGTAATGGTTCCGTCTCCGGTTACATCGCCCAGAGAAAAGGTGGCGTCTCCGGTGCCCAGGATCACATGGCGGCTGTAATCCTCCAACTTCACCTGCTGTTCAAAGGGGACATATCCGTTGCCCTGGAATTTTAAGGTATAGGTCCCCGGCGCTAAGCCGTCCACGCTCATGTCCAGATAGGACGGCCACTCGCCGCCGCCCAGTTCGCCGCCGTCCTTGTTGCGTAGGGACACCTGAACCGGATAGCCTGACGAAACCGCGCTGCTCTCCCGATACAGCGGCACCTCCACCAGTTTTTTATTACCCTGGTACAGCGCCCCGCGCACATTCCGCGCTTCAAGGGCGGTCAGCTTCTGGGGGAAGTCCACCCGCACGGTGGCTGAGATGCTTCCCTGCGCCGTGGGCTCAGCAGCCTGCGCCGCCGCGCCCGCAGGGGCCAGCATGGAAGCCAGCATGGACCCTGATACTAGGGCGCATAGCATCCTTTTATGCACTCTCATGGTTCTTCTTCCTTTCTTCTTTGCTCCGGTAGCGGATACCGTCCGCCGGCAATGTGTGCGGCGGCATACGTTATTTATTATAGCGATTCCGGGACAAATTGGCAATGCTTCTTTTTCCTGATTTTGCCCCATAAAAACACAATCCTCTGTTTTCATGTCTTGCTATTTTCCCGTTTTATTTATATAATAAGATAGGTGGATATTGAATGAGTCTTCCAGCCCGGATCCTTCCCCATTCACCCTAATCAGTAAGGGAGTGACGCTTTTTGAGTAAAGAGCAGACCCGCAAACAGAAAATCCTGATTGCGGACGACTCTGAGATGAACCGCTCCATTCTGGCGGACATGTTGGAGATAGAGTACGAAATCATTGAGGCGGAAAACGGCCTGGAGGCCATCTCCGTCCTGCAGTCCTGCGCCAGCGAACTCTCCCTGGTGTTGCTGGATATCGTAATGCCGGTGATGGACGGCTTTGAGGTGCTGACCATTATGAATCAGCGCAACTGGATTGAGGATGTCCCTGTCATCATGATCTCAGCCGACCGCAACCCATCCTCTGTGGAGCGGGCCTATAACTTGGGGATCACGGACTTTATCAGCCGCCCCTTTGACGCGCTTATCGTCCACCGCCGGGTGGTCAACACCATTCTGCTCTATGCCAAGCAGAAAAAGCTGGTGGGCCTGGTGGAGGACCAGATCTTTGAAAAAGAGCAGCGCAGCAATTTGATGATCGAGATCCTGAGCCATATTGTGGAGTTCCGCAACGGCGAGAGCGGCCAGCACGTGCGTAATGTCCATACCCTTACGGATCTGCTTCTGCACCGCCTGATGCAGAAGAGCAGCCGCTACCAGCTTTCCCAGATGGATATTTCTATCATCAGCACCGCCTCCGCCCTCCACGACATTGGGAAGATCGCCGTGGACGAGGCCATTCTTAACAAGCCCGGCCGCCTCACGGACGAGGAGTTCGCCATTATGAAGACCCACTCCCTCATCGGCGCCACCATGCTGGAGGATCTCCCCTTCCACAAAGACGAGCCTCTGGTGCGGGTCGCCTATGAGATCTGCCGCTGGCACCACGAGCGGTACGACGGCCGGGGCTATCCCGACGGCCTGGTGGGGGATCAGATCCCCATTTCCGCTCAGGTGGTGGCCATCGCAGACGTCTATGACGCCCTGACCAGCGAGCGGGTCTACAAAAAGGCCCACTCCCATGAGAAGGCCCTGGAAATGATTCTGGCCGGCCAGTGCGGCACGTTTAATCCCCTGATGCTGGAGTGTCTCACCGATATCTCCGATGTCATCCAGCAGGAGCTGCACAGTGACAACGCCATCCAGCGCAGCCGGCGGGATCTGCGCACCATCACCCAGGAGATCATCAGCCACAACGAACTCACCGCCTCGGAGCGCACGCTGGAGCTGCTGGAGCACGAGCGGATAAAGTACAATTTCTTTGCCTCGCTCACCAAGGAGGTTCAGTTCGAATACACCCTTACGCCCGCTATGCTCACCCTGACCACCTGGGGCGCCAACCGGCTGGGGCTGGGGGAGATCGTCATGGATCCCCTGAATGACGAGCATGTTTGCAGTATGCTCAAGCCGGAGTTTCTGAAGCAGATCACCAGCGCCCTGCGCACCTCCTCGCCCAAAAATCCGGTGGTCACCCAGGATACCACCATTCCAATCGATGGGGAGGAGCGCTGGTTCCGGGTCATCGCCCGGGCCACCTGGTCCTCTGACGAGCCGCCCCGGTATATGGGCTGCATCGGAAAGGCCATGGATGTCCACGACTCCCGGGCGCAGATGAACTCTCTGGAACGGCAGGCCTCCCACGATACGCTCACCGGCCTGCTCAACCACGCTTATGCCAAAAAGCGCATTCTGGAGCGGATGGGGGACCGGCCTGACAGTAAATACGCCTTAGTCATGTTCGATCTGGACCACTTTAAATCGGCCAACGACACCTATGGACATATTTTTGGCGACCATGTGCTCAAGCATGTGGCCTCCAAGCTGCAAAACTGCATCCGCAGCGGCGATATTGCCGCCCGGGTGGGCGGTGACGAATTCGTGATCTTTTTGGAATACGACACCCCTTTGGAGCATATTATTCAGCGCATTTTTACCGCCTTGTGCGGCACCTATGAGGAATTTACCATCTCCATCAGTATGGGCGTGGCGCCTACACAGCTGGTTGGCATGGACTATGAAACACTATTCCACGCGGCGGATCAGGCCCTGTATACCGTAAAACGGGGCGGCCGGGGGCAGTACCGTTTTTATGACAAAACCATGCAGCAGACACTTTCCGCCATCTCCCCGATTGACGGCTGCACCGCGGAAACTGCGCAGACAAAACACGAAGGAGAGGAACACACATGACGTTGCAAGAATGCTACACCGCTCTGGGCGGAGATTACGAGGAGGCCATAGGCCGCCTGCGCAGCGACCGGCTGGTGCAGAAATTTGTGCTGAAATTTCTTGCCGATCCCAGCTATGACAACCTGATCAAGTCCATGGACGCCCAGCAGTATGACGAAGCGTTCCGGGCCGCCCACACCATCAAGGGTGTGTGCCAGAACCTGAGCTTTACCAAGCTGTATCAGTCCAGCAGCGCCCTCAGCGAAGCGCTGCGCTCCGGCTTCACCCCCGAGGCGCCTGCCCTGGCAGAACAGGTAAACGCAGACTACCGCCAGACGGCCGACGCTATCCGCGCATTCCAGGAGAGCTGCTGATGAAGAAAAAACAGGAAAATACCACCCGCTTTCTGGTTGTCAGTCTGCTTCTGGTGTCCGTTCTGTGTGTGTGTATTTTTTCCTTTCTGGCCTTCTACATGCAGCGCAGGAGTACAGAAACCATCAATGAAGTAGGAAACATCTACATGACCGGGATGGGACAGCAGATCTCCATGCACTTTGAAACGGTTGTTGAGCTGCGTCTGTCCCAGGTGGAGGCTCTGGTACAAACCATCCCCGTAGGCAATATTACATATGGAAGCGCACGGTATAGCCAGATGCTGGAAAATCTAGCCTATGCCGCCAAAGCCCGGGGCTTTGACTCTCTGGGCTTCTACGCCAGGGACGGCAGCCTTGAAATGATCTATGGGGAAGAGGTCGTTCCGGTTGATGAGGGGTCCTTTTTGGAATCTCTCAACAATGGTGAGATGAAGGTGGCGGCGGGACTGACAGTCTCCGGCGATAGGATGATTTTATTTGGGGTTTCCGCAGTCTATCCAATGGCTGGGGATTCTGAGTGTACTGCCCTGATTGCCACTCTGCCCCCCTCATATATCTCTGATACCCTCTCTTTGGAGGTAAACGACACTCTGGTGCTCTCCCACATTATCCGCCGGGACGGCTCTTTTGTGATTCGCAGCGGCGAGGCGTTCCGGGAGAACTACTTTGACCGCCTGGACGCTCTCTTCCGGGAAGACGGTATGGACGGCACCCCCTATGTGGCGGAATTGCAGGCCGCGATGGAACGCGAGGAGGATTACAGCACAGTATTTCAATTTGGAGATGGGCGCAGCCATTTATACTGTACGAAGCTGGGTTACTCTGAGTGGTATCTCATTACAATATTACCATACGGCGAACTGGATGAAAGTGTCAACGCCCTAAGCAGTGACTGGCTGTACACGGTCTATCTGGGGTGCGCAATTGTACTGGCGGCTCTGCTGTTGGTGTTCAGGAAGTACATCCAGCTCCAGCGCCGGCAAATGGTGGAGCTGGACGAGGCGCGCCGGGCGGCAGAACATGCCAACAAGGCCAAGAGCGAGTTTTTGTCTAATATGAGCCACGATATCCGTACGCCTATGAACGCCATTGTGGGTATGACCGCCATTGCCACAACTCACATCAACAATACCCAGCAGGTACAGAACTACCTGCGGAAAATCGCTCTGTCCAGCAAGCATCTTCTGGGCCTTATCAACGATGTGCTGGATATGTCCAAAATTGAGAGCGGCAAGATGACGCTGAATATGGACATGGTTTCTCTGCGCGAAGTGATGGACGGTATGATCAATATTGTTCAGCCACAGATTCATGCAAAAAAGCAGCAGTTTGACGTGTTTATTCACGATATCACGGTGGAAAATGTATGCTGTGACAGTGTGCGTCTCAATCAGGTGCTGCTGAATTTCCTGTCCAACGCCATCAAGTTTACCCCGGAGGGCGGGAAAATTCAGGTCTCCCTCTATGAGAAGCCCTCTGAAAAGGGAGATAATTTTATCCAGGTCCATCTGACGGTGGAGGACAGCGGCATCGGAATGTCCCCGGAATTCCAGGCGAAGATTTTTGAATCCTTTTCCCGCGAGGACAGCACCCGCGTCCATAAGACCGAGGGCACCGGCCTAGGTATGGCCATCTCCAAGTACATTGTAGACGCTATGGGCGGCACAATCGAAGTGGAAAGCCAGCAAGGCAAGGGGACAAAGTTCCATGTAACCTTGGATTTGGAAACCGCGGATATCCAGGAAGTAGACATGATTCTCCCCAATTGGGAGATGCTGGTGGTGGATGACGACCAGTTCCTGTGTGAGAGCACGGTATCCTCCCTGGAATCCATCGGCGTCAAGGCGGAATGGTGTCTGGAAGGAGAGACCGCTGTTGAAATGGTGGCGGAACGCCACCGGCAGCACCGCGATTACCAAGTAGTCCTTTTGGACTGGAAGCTCCCCGGTATGGACGGAATTGAAACCGCCCGGGAGCTGCGCAATCATTTGGGAGATGAAGTCCCTATCCTGCTCATTTCTGCGTATGATTGGAGTGATATTGAGGAGAAAGCCAGGGCCGTCGGTGTGAGCGGCTTTATTTCCAAACCGCTGTTTCGCTCTACGCTGTACTATGGACTAAGACCCTATGCCGGCTTGTCGCAGGAGAAGTCAGAATCCATGGAGCAAAAGCACCATGTGGACTTTAACGGCAAACATATTCTTTTAGCAGAGGATAATGAACTCAACTGGGAAATTGCCTCCGAGCTTCTGTCGGAACTGGGGCTGGAGCTGGACTGGGCGGAAAACGGGCAGATCTGTGTCAATATGTTCCAGGCCGCCCCTCCCAACTTCTACGACGCGATTCTGATGGATATCCGTATGCCGGTCATGACTGGTTATCAGGCCGCTGAGGCCATCCGCGCCCTGGACCGGGCGGACGCCAACATTCCTATTATCGCCATGACGGCGGACGCCTTTGCCGAGGACATCAAAAAGTGCCTGGACTGCGGCATGAACGCCCACATCGCCAAGCCGATTGACGTTCGGGACGTGGCCCGTATGTTGGAAAAGTTTATTTAACGCGCTTTGTCGGTAGGCTGGGGAACCTCTATCCAAAACTGGGTAGGGGTTCCCAGTCGCGCGCTTTGGTCTAGGCACTTGACAAGCGGGTGTTTGGGCCTTATAATCATATTAACCAAGTAGGAATAATGGAAATATTTCTCCACCAGGAGGTTTCTTATGTACGTCTATGCAGATAACGCCGCAACCACCGCCATGAGTCCAGCGGCCTGCCGGGCCATGGAGCCCTATTTTCAAACCATTTATGGCAATCCCTCCAGCCTGCACAGCGTGGGCCAGCGGGCCGCTGAGGCTCTGGAGGAAGCCCGGGCCAAGGTGGCCAAATGGATCGGGGCAAAGCCGGAGGAGATCTACTTCACCTCCGGCGGGAGTGAGGCGGATAACCAGGCTATCCGTTCCGCCGCCCTGCTGGGAGCCCAAAAAAACAAGCGCCGCCTCATCTCCACCGCCATTGAGCACCATGGGGTGCTCCACACCCTGAAGCAGCTGGAGCGGGAGGGATTTGAGGTCGTCCTGCTGCCGGTGGGCCCGGAGGGGATTGTCACTGTGGAGGCTGTGGCCGCGGCGCTGGATGAGGCTACCGCTCTGGTCACAGTTATGATGGCCAACAACGAGATCGGCACCCTCCAGCCTGTGGAGGAGATCGGCGCCCTCTGCCGGGAGCGGGGTGTGATTTTCCACACCGACGCGGTCCAGGCGGTGGGGCATATTCCGGTGGACGTGGGCCGGCAGAACATTGACATGCTCTCCCTCTCCGCCCACAAATTCCACGGCCCGAAGGGGGTGGGAGCCCTCTACTGCCGGAAGGGAGTATCTCTGCGCCCTCTGATTGAGGGGGGCGCCCAGGAGCGGGGCCGCCGGGCGGGGACGGAAAATCTGCCTGCTATTGCCGGCATGGCCGCGGCTCTGGAGGAGGCAGCTACCCGCCTGGAGGAGCACCAGAGCTATGTCGCCGCCCTGCGGGACCAGCTCATTGAGGGCCTGTCCCAAATCCCCCACGCCAAGCTCAACGGGGATCCGGCGCGCCGTCTGGCCGGCAATGTGAGCTTCTGCTTTGAGGGAATTGAGGGGGAAAGCCTGCTGCTCCTGCTGGATGCCAAGGGGGTGGCCGCCTCCTCCGGGTCGGCGTGTACCTCCGGCTCCCTGGACCCCAGCCATGTGCTGCTGGCGCTGGGCCTGCCCCACGAGGTGGCCCACGGATCCCTCCGCCTGAGCCTGAGCGCCTATAACACCCCCCAGGAGATGGAACACATTCTGTCGGTGGTTCCAGGTATCGTGGCGTATTTGAGGGACATCTCTCCCGTGTGGGAAGAATTAGAAAAAGGAGTGCGGACTCATGTTATATAGCGAGAAGGTTATGGATCATATGCAGAATCCCCGGAATCTGGGCAAGATGGAGGACGCTGACGGCATTGGCCAGGTAGGCAACGCCAAATGCGGCGACATTATGAAGATGTATATCAAGGTGTCCGGCGGCATCATCACCGACGTCACCTTCAACACCTTCGGCTGCGGCTCCGCCATCGCGGCCAGTTCCATGGCCACAGAGCTGATTAAGGGCAAGCCTCTGGAGGATGCGGTACAATTGACCAATCAGGCGGTGGTAGAGGCGCTGGACGGCCTGCCGCACCACAAGGTCCACTGCTCGGTACTGGCGGAGGAGGCCATCCGGGCCGCTGTGGAGGATTACTATCACAGACAGGGCCTTGACGTCCCTGGGGACTGCGCCCGATAGACAGACAAAACAGCCCTCCGCGCGGACAAAGACGCACGGAGGGCTGCTTTTTCAGAAAGACGTATTTACAACCGCAGAACCCGGCAGTTCCCAGTTATGGAAACAGGATCTTACCGTCAGCGGAACACCGCCAGCAGGAAGCCGGCAGCGATAGCGGAGCCGATGACGCCGGCCACGTTGGGACCCATGGCGTGCATCAGCAGGAAGTTGGAGGGATTGGCCTTCTGACCCTCCACCTGGGACACCCGGGCCGCCATAGGCACGGCGGACACGCCGGCAGAGCCGATGAGGGGATTGACCTTGCCGCCGGAGAGGTAGTACATCAGCTTGCCCACCAGCAAACCGCCGATGGTAGAGCAGGAGAAGGCGATGAGACCAAGCACCACAATGGAGATGGTCTGGAAGGAGAGGAAGCGGTCCGCCACAGTGGTGGCACCCACGCTGATGCCCAGGAACAGCGTGACAATGTTCATCAGAGCGTTCTGGGCGGTGTCGCTCAGCCGCTCGGTGACGCCGGTCTCATGGAGCAGGTTGCCGAACATGAGGCAGCCGATGAGGGGCGCGGTGGAGGGAATGAGCAGGATGACAAAGGTGGCGACCACGATGGGGAAGACGATCTTCTCCGTCTTGGTGACCGTCCGGGTTTGCTCCATCTTCACGCCGCGCTCCTTCTCCGTAGTGAGCAGCCGCATAATGGGGGGCTGAATCATGGGGATAAGGGCCATATAGGAGTAGGCCGCAATGGCGATGGGGCCCAGCAGCTCCGGCGCCAGCAGGTTGGTCAGATACAGGGCGGTGGGGCCGTCCGCGCCGCCGATGATGCCGATGGAGGCGGCCTGAGGACCGCTGAAGCCCAGGCACAGGGCGCCGAAGAAAGCCAGGAACACACCCAGCTGAGCCGCCGCGCCCAGCAGCAGGCTCTTGGGGTTGGACAGCAGGGGGCCGAAGTCGGTCATGGCGCCTACGCCCATGAAGATCAAAGAGGGATATACGCCCGCCTTTACACCTATATACAGGATATCCAACAGGCCGCCCTGGGTGAGAATATGGCCATAGCTGTGGTAATAGGGGCTGGAGGGATCCAGAAAGGCATCCCACATCTCCATATGGTACAGGCCCGCACCCGGGATATTGGTCAGCAGCACGCCGAAAGCGATGCCCACCAGCAGCAGGGGCTCAAACTTCTTGGCGATGCCCAGATAGAGCAGCACGCAGCCCACGGCGATCATAATCAGATTTTTCCAGCCGCCCGCCGCGAAAAAGCCCGCAAAGCCGGACTCATTGACCAGCTTGGACAGGGTTTGTAAAATATCCATGCACGGCTCCTCCTTATGCCAGGACGATCAGCGGCGCGCCGGTGTCCACATTGCTCCCCTTTTGGACCACAATCTGGGCCACGGTGCCGTCCCGGGGGGCGAGGATCTCGTTTTCCATTTTCATAGCCTCCAGCACCACCAGCAGCTGGCCCGACTTGACGGAGGCGCCCTGAGTGACCTCAATACGCAGGATGTTGCCAGGCATGGGGGCGTTGACGGTCTCGCCGGCGGCGGTGACCGCAGCGGCGGCAGGCGCCGCAGGGGCGGGAGCCGCGGGAGCGGGGGCGGCAGCAGGCGCCGCAGGGGCCGCGGGAGCGGGGGCGTAGGCCTCGTACTCGTCCACCAGCATAGCCTGACCGGCCTCCACCTCCACCTCGTAGGTGCGGCCGTTCAGCGTTACTTTATACTTCATCTCACTTAACCTCCTTCATGGACTTGAAGCGCAGCTCATTCAAGGGCTTGCCCATCTTGTCGGCCACGATGGCCATGAGCATGGCGGCCTCCTTGTCAGGTACGTCGTACAGCCTGATCTGGCCGGCGCTGCCGGGGGCCGGGGGCGCGGAGGGCGCCGCCGGGGCGGCAGGGGCGGCGGTGGCCGTGGGGCC
>NZ_QWEK01000051.1 GCF_009935845.1 Pseudoflavonifractor sp. 524-17
GGCGGCTGGCGGCGGGGGCGGACGCCTCCCAAAAGATGCTCCACTTCATGGACAGCCTGGCGGCGGCGTTCGCCAACAGCCTGCCCAGTTTCCACCCCTTTGACCTGTGTATCGGCGTGGTGGGCGCTGTGCTGGTGCGGCTGGTGGTGTACCTGAAAGGCAAGAACGCCAAGAAATACCGCCACGGCATGGAATACGGCAGCGCCCGATGGAGTGCATAATCTTAACTGTAAGCAACACCTATATTGACGCAGGAGGATATGCACATGAATGATTACAGCAAAATCACAGCCCTTTACTCCCGCCTATCCGTGGGGGACGAGGACAGGGACGGCGGCGAGAGCAACAGCATACAGAACCAGAAGAAATTTCTGGAAAGCTATGCCAGACAGTTAAAATTAACCAATATCCGGCACTACATTGACGATGACGAAAGCGGCAGATTTTTTGACCGTTCTGCCTACTCCCGCATGATAGAGGACGTGGAAAACGGCAAAGTCGGCGTGTGCATTATGAAAGATATGACCCGTTGGGGGCGCGACTATCTCCAAGTGGGAAACGCTATGGAGATTTTCCGCAGAAACAACGTGCGCTTTATCGCGGTAAACAACGGAATAGACAGCGAAAAGCCCGACACGTTGGAGTTTGCGCCGTTCATCAACATCATGTCAGAATGGTACGCAAAGGACATCAGCAAGAAAGTGAAAACGGGCATTAAGACCAAAGGCATGAGTGGCAAGCCAATCGCAACCGAAGCCCCCTATGGTTATGTAAAAGCCCCCGACAACAAGGATTTTTGGTTGATTGACGAAGAAGCCGCCGAAGTTGTCCGCCTTATTTTCCGCCTGTTTCTGGACGGGAAAAACCGAAACCAGATTGCCGTATATCTGAAAAATGAGCAAATCCCGACCCCCACATTCTACATGAAAGACCATGGACGGGGAACTTGTAAAAATAAGACGCTGAACGAGGAAAACCGTTACAAGTGGAACAAAGCCACGCTGACCCATATCCTCACAAGGCAGGAGTATTGCGGCGACGTTGTAAACTTCAAGACCACAAAGCATTTCCGCGACAAACGAAACCACTATGTAGACAGAAGCCAGTGGCAGATTACAGAAAACGTGCATGAGCCGGTTATTGACCGCGCCGATTTTGAAAACGTACAGCGGATTCTGGAAAATGCCCCCGTCAAGCGACCAAACGGGGACGGGGAAATCCACCCTTTGTCGGGCTTGCTTTTCTGTAAGGACTGCGGCGCAAAAATGCACATACGGATAGATTACAGGAACGGCGGCAAACGGCACGTTGCCTTTTGCAGTGAATACCACAAGGGGAAAGCCAGAAACCCGAAGTGCCATTCCCCGCACATCATGGACGCGGATTTACTCATGCAGACCGTTGCGGACGTGCTGAAAAAAATCGCGGAATACTCCATCAGCAACAGGGCGGATTTTGAAGCTTTAGTGAAAAAGAGCCTTGACGTACAGCAGACCGACAGGACGAAGAAACAGCAGAAGCGCGTACCGCAAATCACAACGCGGCTTGAACAAATCGAAAAGGTTCTGGATAAGCTGTACGAGGACAACGCACTGGGCGCTATCCCGCAAGACCGTTATGAGCAGATGTCGCAGAAGTATTCAGAAGAATACTATACACTGAAAGCGGAGCTTGCGGAAATCAAAGACCAGTTGTCCGCTTTTGAGAACGCGGGAGGACGGGCGCAGAGGTTTGTGAAGCTGACAGAACGGTATGCCGACTTTGCCGAACTCACCCCCGCTATTCTCAACGAGTTTATCAGCAAAATCGAAGTGCATGAGCGCGACCAGAAACGGGCGAGATACGCCATTCAGCATATCGGGATATACTTCAACCATATCGGAAAATTTGAGAACGAACTGACACAGCTTGCAGAGCCGACAGAGCAGGAAATCAGACAAATGCGGGAGGAAATCGAAGAAGCGAAAAAGGAAAAGAGCCGCGCCTACCACCGGGAATATTCCAGAGCCTACCGCGCTAAAAATATTGAAAAGCAACGGGAGTATGACCGTATCAAAGCGCGGGAATACAGAGCGAGAAAAAAGGCGCAAGCCGCCGCAACCGCACAGTAAAACCAAACAGCCAACAGCTAAGAGGGATTTTCCAATTACGGGAAATCCCTTTTTCACGCCCAAAGAAAGGAGCGACCTATTGACAGAAAAGAACAAAACCCCCACCCCGCCCCGAAAGCCGGACGGTATCATCACAACGCAGAGGAACGGGCAGACCATTGTTGCGGAGTTGTTTTTCAACCACAGCGGCACAGAAACATTCCGCGACAAGATTTTGAAAATGATACTTGCCGACAAGCAGGAATAAAACGGGAAAACGGTTATCTGTAAAAATCCATTCCATTCCCATCCCATCCTATCCCATCCAATCCATACCAAACATGAAAGGAGCGATTGACCCGTGGCAAAGACCAAAGCCGAAAAAATCACGAGCATTGAAGAAGAAATCCGACAGCTTGAAAACAGGCGCAGACAGCTTGTGCAGGAGCAAAAGGCGCAGGAACGCAAGGACAGGACAAAACGCCTATGCCGCCGCATGGGGCTTTTTGAAAGCCTTGTCCCCGACACAATACCGCTGACAGAGGAACAATTCAAGACCTTCCTTGAAAAAACTGTAATGACCGACCACGCCCGCCGCATACTGGACGAATTGACCGCCCAGAACGCCCCCACAGCCCCCGCACAGGGCGCAGAAACGGCGGCACAGTAACACGCCACTCACCGCCAAAACCACCCATACAGCCCGCGAGGGCGGCGCAGGCGGGGACGCGGACGGGGGCGCGGCGCAAGGGTAACAGCTTATGCCCCTACCCTTGCTTAAAAGCAAGGGCGCATTTATATACCACATGAGATGTGGTATGTGCGGTCTTGCAGACGGCGTTTTGTGCCTGTCGGCACAAAAGAAAACGGCGGGAGTTACCCGCAGAAAGGAGCGCGGCGCGTGGCAATCTATCATTGCAGTATCAAAGTCATATCCCGCGGCAAGGGCAAGTCCGCTGTTGCCGCCGCCGCTTATCGGGCGGGAGAAAAAATCACAAATGAGTTTGACGGAATGACCCACGACTACACCCATAAGGGCGGCGTAGTCCACACCGAGATTTTACTCCCCGACCACGCCCCCGCCGAGTATGCGGACAGGGCGGTTTTATGGAACGAAGTGGAGAAAGTTGAGAAAGCGAAGAACGCCCAACTTGCGCGGGAGATTGAAATTGCCTTGCCCCGCGAACTGACGAGGGAGCAAGGCATTTCCCTTGTCCGCGAGTATGTGAAACGGCATTTTTTGGCGGCGGGAATGTGCGCCGATGTATGCCTACACGACACAGGCGGCGGCAACCCCCACGCCCACATCATGCTGACAATGCGCCCTTTTGACGAGGGCGGCGAGTGGGGAGCGAAGCAGAAAAAGGAGTACATTCTTGACAGGGACGGGAACAAAATCTATGACCCGAAAAAGCGGCAGTACAAATGTAAATCCATTCCCGCTACCGACTGGAACGAGCAGACCAAAGCGGAGGAATGGAGGGCGGCATGGGCGAGGCTCTGCAATCAGGCGTTGGAGCAGAACGGACACGCGGAGCGCGTAGACCACCGCAGTTATGAACGGCAAGGGATAGACCAGATACCCACCGTCCATTTAGGCGTTGCCGCTTCCGCTATGGAGAAGCGGGGAATACGCACCGAGCGCGGCGACCTTAACCGCGAAATCGAAGTGACTAACCAGAAGTTACGGCAGTTAAAGGCGCGTATCTCCAAACTGCAAAACTGGTTAAAGGAAGAAGCCGAGAACACCGAGCCGCCCACCCTTGCCGACTACATTCAAGGCATTTTGTCACGCAAGGCACAGACGGGAAAATCGGGATATTCACAATCGCTGTATAACCTCAAAGACGCGGCAAATATGCTGAATTTCCTGCAAGCCAATAACATCATGGATATGACGGGGCTTGATGAAAAATTCAAGTCTATGATAGGGGAACAACTGGATATTCAAGGGAAACTGAAACCCGTTGAACGGCGGTTAGGCACTCTGAAAAAGCACTTAGAGCAAGCCGACATTTATTTCAAATACAAGGGAAAGAAGCCGCTGACCGAAGCCGAGCAAATCCTATTAACAACGGCGAAAGATTATCTCAAAGGCGTGATGAACGGCAAGACCACAATCCCGACAAGGACATGGAAAGAAGAATACACCAAGCTGACCGCCGAGAGAAAAACGCTCAATCAGCGGTATCTTGCACTGAAAGAGGAAGTGAAAGAAGCCGAGAAAATCAGAAAGAGCGTTTACAGTATCTTGCGGCAGGAACAGCGGGAACAACAGCCCCGCAGGACACAGGATATGGAGCGATAAAAAAGGCGGCGGGATAGTCAACATCTACCTCGCCGCACGATAAACTTGAAATTGTATTACCACTTTTAAAACAATTCAAGAAGTAAGGTCGCTTTATTTGCAACTTTCTCTTTAATAGCAGAAACTGTATCTTCAACTGAAAGTTGTGTTGTGTCTATAATATATTTTTCATATGCTCCCAAATTATCGAATTGCTCCCACATGGTTTCTACTAATTCAATATTAGTTTTTCTATCTAATTTTGAGCGTTCAATCGCCCGCTTCGTGGTTTCTTCTTTATCAGCCCTTAATACAATATAATGTACTTCATACCCCTCTCGTACAATATGCAACCACGGTTCTAAGAACCACGGACCGATAATACCATCTACAATCACATCATATCCTCCACGGACATAACGCTTTGCGGCTTCTAAAAAAGCCTCAATCACAATTAGATTTTGCTCATTAGATTCAGGCAAATGTGGAGGGACTGCTCCTTTACTAAGATAATGGTAAAAATCATCCGTGTGCATATGCACAGACTTTTCCATAGTGGATTCTTTGGCAACAATAGCTGATGTTGTAGTTTTGCCTGTTCCTGGTGTGCCAGTAATTACAATGATTCTTCCATTGTCCATTTATTTTTATCCTTTCAATTCAGATTTGTCGCTTTGTATTGGAAAAGATTATAGCATACCCAAGCAGGAAAAACAATCTGCAAAATCCCCCGTTCCGCCTATCCAGACCGTCAAGGGACAAGTAGTATTTTTTCGCAAAGTGCGCGAAAAAATCTCCACTCTTAAACCCTTGACCGTCTGGATTTTTGCCGTTGCCATTTCGCCGCCGAAAACGGGGAACAGGATTTTTCAAATCCTGCCCCGCTTTCGTCTGCTTCATTCTAACGGCAAAACCATCTGCACTACTGCGGCGGCAATCGTTAGGTTTTGCGGTGGCTCTGCCCCCGCGCCCCCGACCTCTCCCAAAGAACAGAATGGAATGTTACGCAATAGGGTTTGAAAAGGCTTGATTTTTAAGGCGTTGTAGACGCGAAAATCCATAGGGTAAGGTTTTATACTGCCTATCCCCGAAAACGGCTTCTAACCGTCCACAGGCGCGTTTTATGCCCCTTTTTCTGCCCCGTTTCCCACCATGCCGAAAAGTTTTCCGTCAATAACTCAAAAAAGCACTTGACAAAACGCTTCATGGGGCGGGCCAAAAGACATAGCCCCGTATATCGACCCCGTATTTGAAAACAACATCCTGCTCACGCAGACCGAACGGCTGACGATGAACGGCAGGCCCAAAGACCCCAAGACCGCCCGGAACAAGAATGTGCTGGTGATTGGCGGTTCCGGCAGCGGCAAGACAAGGTTTTTCGTCAAACCGTCGCTTATGCAAATGCACAGCAGCTATGTTGTCACAGACCCGAACAGATAAGTATAATAAGGTTATAGGGAAGCGCGCACCCTCAAAGAAAGGAGGTTACACACCATGAAGAAGCAGACAGAGAAAGACAAACTCACCGCCCTATACGAAAGGCTTTCCCATGACGATGAGCGGGCAGGCGAATCCGTAAGCATTGAAAACCAAAAGAAGCTGCTTGAAGATTATGCAAGGGAGCAGGGCTTTACAAATTGCGTCCACTTTACGGACGACGGTTGGTCTGGTGCAAACTTCGACCGTCCGAATTGGAAACGCATGATTGCGGGAATTGAAAGCGGAGAAATCTCCCATGTGCTGGTAAAGGATTTAAGTCGTGTCGGCAGGGATTATCTGCAAGTGGGATTTTACACAGAAGTCATGTTCAAAGAGCGCGGTGTACGCTTTATCGCCATAGCAAACGGAGTTGACAGCGACAGGCGCGAAAGTAGCGAGTTTGCCCCGTTTTTGAACATTATGAACGAATGGTATGTGCGCGACAGCAGCCGGAAAATAACAAGCGTTCTCCGCGCAAGGGGAATGTCCGGCAAGCATACAAGCAGCCATTGTATTTACGGCTACAAGAAAGACCCCAACGACAAAGACCACTGGATTATTGACGAGGAAGCCGCCGAGGTTGTGCGCCGGATTTACCGCATGGCGTTGGAGAGCAAAGGCCCGTATGAAATCGCCCGTATCCTTGCTTCTGAAAAGATTGAAAGACCATCCTATTACCTTGCACAGCGCGGCATGGGGAAACATCAATCCAACTATAACCCCGCTGAACGGTACACATGGCGCGGCGGCACAGTTGCCGACATTTTATCCAAGCCGGAGTATATGGGGCATACGGTAAACTTCCGCACCTATAAGGAGAGCTATAAAGACAAACGTTCCAAAATGACACCGACAGAGGATTTGGTCATTTTTGAAGATACGCAAGAAGCTATTATTGACAAGGAAACATGGGAGCGCGTCCAGAGCTTGCGGAAAACGGTACGCCGGACGGACACCATAGGCGCGGCAAATCCCTTAACAGGTCTGATGTTTTGCGCCGATTGTGGGGCTAAGATGTATAACCATAGGGGCGGGGCTGGAATTGCGCGGGACTGGGCGGGGCGACCAAACGGCAGAAAGCGTCCAGAGCGTGACGAGTACAACTGTTCCCGGTATGATTTAGGCAACCAGCACTATGACAAATACTGCACAACGCACCTTATCCGCACAGCCGTTGTAAACCAGCTTTTGCTTGAAGCTATCAAGGAAGTATGCGACTATGCGCTGAACAATGAAACCGCATTTATGGAACAGGTCTGCTCCGCTTCCAGCGAACGGCAGACGAAAGCGGCAAAGGCAACCCGACAGCGGAAACAGCGCAGTGAAAAGCGGACTGACGAATTGAGCCGCCTAATCCGCAAGCTCTATGAGGACAATGTAAACGGTAAACTTTCTGACAAGCTCTTTGAGCAAATGCTGCATGACTTTGAAGCGGAATTAGAGGAATTGACCGAGAGCATAGCGCAAGACCAGCAGGAGCTTGACCGCATAAGCCAGGAAACCGTCAACGCCGAAAAGTTCCTTGCCCTTGTCAAAAAATATACGGATTTTTCCGAACTTACCCCCGCCATGATAAATGAGTTTGTCGAAAAAATCCTTGTTCATCAAGCCGAGGGCAAAGGAGCCAGCCGGACACAGGAGGTTGAGATTTTCTTTAACTTTGTCGGCAAGGTAGAAATCCCCCATGAGGAAATCATACTGACAGAGGAAGAAAAAGCCGCATTAGCTGAACAGGAACGGCGCAGAGCAAAAAAGGCGGAATATAACCGCCGCTATATGGAGAAGAAGCGCAGACAATGGAAAGAGCAGAGGGAACGGGAGCAAGCACAAGAACCCCATGAACCGCCCACTGCCGCAGACAAGAAAGGAGAACGCACAGCATGAGAAGATTGATTGACAACGGCACCACCCCACCCGCAAGACAGCCCTATATCGGTCATTATGGACGCTTACGGAAAGCCTACCTTGAGGGCTACCGCCCCGACCTCTACACCGCCCTTGTTGCCAGTGAAAAGCTGTATGAGCATTGCGCGGAGATTGACGTAGCCGCCCGGAGCCGGATTGACCTTATCATGCCGGAGCTTGCCAAGAGCGCGGGAGCCACCGAAGAATTAAAAGCGAAAGACCAGCTTGCATGGGTAGGGCTGATGAACGCTTGCAAGGCACAGGCAGAGGAAATCGTAAAACACGAGTTAATCTATGATTGACAGTCAAGAGCCGGAGAAAACACCCGAAAAATACCGCAAACAATCTCACGCGACGTATGGTATAATAATTTTGAAAAAATTTGAGATTTGATGTAGTATTCGCCGCTGAAACCGTAGTATATAGGTGAAGCCGGAAAGGAGGCGGTGTGATGATAGAAGATGAAAAAATCATTGAAATGTTTTTTGGGCGTTTAGAACAGGGCATACGGGAGCTGGATATAAAATATGGTAAAGTTTGCCACAAGTTATCGTATAACATTGTAAACAGCAGGCAGGACGCGGAGGAGTGCGTCAATGACGCTTACTTAGGGGCGTGGAACGCAATCCCCCCAGCGAAGCCAAACCCGCTTTTGACCTATATCTGTAAAATCGTTCGGAACATTTCACTGAAAGTCTATTACAGAAAGGAAGCAGCCAAACGCAGCAGCACTTACACGATTGCTATGGAGGAAATCGAAGCCTGTATAGCAGACCCGAACACAGTGGAAGCCGAGATTGAAGCCAGAGAGTTAGCCCGTATCATTGAAAGTTTTCTGGACACGCTGACCGTTGAAAACCGCGTTATCTTCATGCGCCGCTATTGGTTTTCCGATAGTTGCAAGGACATAGCCGAGTTTGTAGGGCTTTCGGAGAAAAATATCTCCGTCCGGCTGACCCGTATCCGTCAGAAAATGAAAAACTATTTAGCAGAAAGAGAGGTATTCGTATGAACACAAAAAAGTTTTCAGAAGCAATGGGCGAAATCGACGACAAGTATGTTGAGGAAGCTATTCGTTATAGAGCAACAAAGAAAGCAAAAGGATTATCGTCCAAATGGATTAAGCGCGGTGCTATCGCAGCTTGTTTATGCGTTACTTTGGTAGCCGGGGTACTTTTCAAGACTTCTGCTCCCGATGTGGTTATTGCGTCGGGCTTTTTGACAGTCACCGCGTATGCCGCTTCATCAGATGAAGAAATAACCATGCAGGAAGGTATAGAGTTGCCAACAGATTATAAGTGGAGCCTTGCTATGAGCAGCCGACCGGGACTTCCATTGAAACTATCCGCTACGGAATACGACGATTTAAGTTTTGAAGTATCAGTTGATGGCGGGACATTGCTTCTTTGGGAGGGTAACAAAATAACATATTTAGGCTCGTCGTTCAACACTGGAAATGATACTACTGTATATTGGACTAACCTATCTCAAACAGGCGAGAACGATTTTGAACGGTATATGGGAACTACGGCATATATCAATATCGTAATTCACGAAGAAGAAAAAATTGTTGGATATGCTGTTGTTGAAATATCCACAAACGACCTTGAAAATGAACCTGCACAGACTTACTCTATTAAGTTGCTCAAGTCAATATCTTTCCCAAAAGTTAATGGGGAATATCAAAAGATAACCGCTGAATATGTGGCAGCGGAAATGGAACAAATCAAAAGCGAAACACAAGCTGGACAAAGGTAAAACAACGACGATTTATCGAGCCACACATTAAAAGCCAAGTGCCATTTTAGGAGGGCAGCCGAAGTTAATTCGACTGCCCTTTGTCTATGCCACCGAGCAGAAAGGAGCGACCACCCATGACGAAACCGAGAGAGAAAACCCGCGACGAGCTGACCGCCGAGATTGAGGACGGTAAAAAGAAAATCCGGCAATATGAGAACCGGGAAAAGATGTTGCGTCAGAAGCTATCCAGAGAGGAACGCCGGACGCGCAGCCACCGCCTTATCGTCCGGGGCGCGGTCTTTGAAAGCATTGTGCCGGAAGCAAAAGACATGACCGACGAGGAAGCCGCCGCACTTCTCCGGCTTGCCTTGACGAGCCAGCCAGCGCGGGAGTTTTTACAAAAACGAGCCGGGAACGCCACAAGCTGAAAATCCCTTTGGAACAGTCCAGCTAATAAAAGTCAAGAAGGGAAGTGAGAAAAAACAGGGAACAGATGCGCGGTAAAAAGGGTATGACAAAACAGAGGCTCCAGAGAGCCACGAAAATTTGAGTCAGATGCATCAAGCAGCTTTTGGCAAAGACAGATAGTTTTGCCGGTGCTCCTGAGGTGAAATCAATACGAAGGGGCGTTCATCCCGCAGTACAGCGAACACGATGTTGCAGAGCTTGTGCATGATTGCACCAAGGGCGGTCATTTTGGCTTTGGATTTGCACTTTTCCAGATAGTAAGTACGGAGGACGTGATTCTTTGGCTCGCCATTCTTGCGCAGGCTCACAGACTGCAAAGCCAGGATATAAAAACAGCGGCGGGCGTAAGGCGAACCACGTTTTGAGATACGCAGATTAGCGCCTGCGGAGTTTCCGGACTGCCTCACCACCGGGTCAAGCCCAAAATAGGAGTAGAGCTGCTTCGGACGGCGGAATGCGCGGAAATCACCAATTTCACAGACAATGGTAACAGCGGTCAGGAAACCGGCCCCCGGAATGGATTTCAACAGCCTGGTTTGTCTGGCAAGCAGAGAATCCGGCTGTTCCTGCACACTGCGCTTGATTTGCTTGAGAATCGCTGCGGTCTTCTCATCCAGAATGCGGATCATCTCCACATAGTGGCCAATCAGGAACGTAATTCCACTGTTTCCGTGCCCAAAAGAGAGGGATTCTCTGGCGGCGGACAGAATAGCCTCCGCTTTCTTTTCCGCCATGGTTCTCCCTTTTCCAGACGCTTCCTGGATCAGTTTGGCCAGCGCATCAGCCCCAGCAGACAGAACAGCGCTGGGCGAGGGATAGTGAGACAGCACCTCCAGGGAGGCTTTCCCATTTACTTTGGAAAAGAGCGGTAAATACTGGGGGAAGATCTGTCGGAGTTGATTTTTCAACCGGCAGATGTACATAGACGTTTCTTTCTTCATGGCGTGATACTCCCGAAGAAGCGCCTTGACTGCGGCGACATCATCCGCTGGAACAATGGATGTTTTTAAGTCCGGACGCAGCCCCAGAAGCGCAATCCGCCGCGCATCCAGCTTGTCGTTGTGAATATTGCGGATGTTGATATTTTGGTTGGCGTGGGTCACCAGAGGATTGAGGACATACACGTCCAACCCGGCGTTCTTGAGCCGATGATATAGGGGGAGATGGTAAATGCCTGTGGATTCCATGTAAACACGGGCAGGCAGCTCATAGGCTTGTTCCATGGATAGGATACGCTCTACCGCACCCTGCACAGACCGGTTGTTGCTATGCAGGATTTTATAGGGCTTTCCAATGATTTCTTGTGTTGGAAGTGCGATTGCCATCAGGCTGAAATCTGCTCCAATATCAATTCCAACAGAAAGATAAGGGTGTCTTTTCTGTTCCATTATGTTCCTCCTCAAAACAGGGACTTCCTTCCTTTCCCAGCGCGTCACGGCCTAGCGCGTGATACAGGGATTTGCCAGCAGGCGCCCAACCAGCTAAATCATGAATTGCGGCTGAAAGGATGGACTGACTGACCAACAGGTATGCAGCATCCCAAATACGCTGTCCCAAAGGCGCACCCGTCCATAATTCCTGTTTGAGTTACAGTGTAATACCATGAACAAGCTGTGTCCATTAGGGCCTGCTGGCGTGGGCCGGATTGTTAATCTATTCTTCGGTCCGGCCTGTTTCCCTTCGTGTAATTATACTAAAGGGCGCACTTATACACCCTTGCGGGCGTGTGCGCTCTGCCGAGGGCTTTATCTCCGCACAGGGAACTTTCCCCGCGCTCCGATATTGGCGGCTTTGCCGCAGACAGGGGAAGCTACACTTCCCCTGCGACGCTTGCGCGTCTACCCTTTTGTGTACTTGCCGAAAGCGAACACCTTGCTTCGCAAGCTATTCACTTTCAGCAAGTCTGAATATCCTATCTGGGAGGTGATACCATAGCAATTTACCATTGCAGTATTAAGATAGTCAGCCGGGGCAAAGGCAAGTCTGCCGTTGCCGCAGCCGCCTACCGAAGCGGCGAAAAACTGATAAATGAGTGGGACGGTATGACCCATGACTACACCCACAAAGGCGGTGTTATTCATTCTGAAATCATGGTGCCGCCCCATGCCCCGCCCTCTTTCTCTGACCGTTCTACCTTGTGGAACAGTGTGGAGCTTTACGAGAAAGCGGGGAACGCCCAACTTGCGCGGGAGGTTGAAATCGCCCTGCCCGTTGAATTATCCAGAGAGGAACAGTTACGGCTTGTCCGGGAATACTGTTCCTCTCAATTTGTTTCCAAAGGAATGTGCGCCGACTTCGCCATACATGACACAGGCGGCGGCAACCCTCACGCCCATATCCTCTTGACAATGCGCCCCCTTGACGAGCGCGGCGCATGGGCGGCGAAATCCAAAAAGGAATATGTGCTTGATGAAAAGGGCGAGCGTGTGAAGCTGCCAAGCGGCAGATACAAGACCCGCAAGGTTAACCTTGTGGACTGGAACAACCAAGAAAATGCGGAAGTTTGGCGGGCGGCATGGGCTGACCTTGCCAATGCCTATTTGGAGAGAAACGACAGCCCGGAGCGTATCGACCACCGCAGCTATGAACGGCAAGGGATAGACCAAATCCCTACCGTCCATGTGGGCGTGGCGGCTTGCCAAATGGAGAAGAAAGGCATAGCTACCGAAAAGGGCGAGCTTAACCGGAATATCCGAAAAGCAAACAAACTGATAAAAGAAATCCGGGCGCAGATTGGCAACCTCAAAGAATGGATTGCCGGACTGCTTACGGAAAGGGCAAACGCCCCCACAAAACCACAGCCGCCGCAATCCCCCGACCTTGCAAATCTTCTGATGAAGTATTTGAGCGTCCAGAGGGAAAAGAGCCGGAAGTATTCGCAGAGCTGGCAGCAACGCCACGCCGCAGACGAATTGAAAACCGTATCACAGGTAGTTAATTATCTGTCCGAGCATGGTATCGCCACTCTTGCGGAACTGGACGCTTCCCTGTCCTCTGTCCGCGAAAAATCCGACACTATCCGAGAGGGCATGAAAACCGCCGAGAAGCGTATGAAAAAACTGGAAAAGCTGATTGAGTACGGCGAGAATTATTTGAAATACAAGCCCATACACGACGAACTGAAAACACTGAAAAACGGCTGGACGAGCAAGCGCGACAAATACGAGGAAGCCCACCACGCCGAGCTTGCCCTATGGGGCGCAGCGAGCCGCTATCTCCACGCTAACTTGCAGTCAGGCGTGAAGTCTTTGCCTGTCGCTGAATGGAAAAAGGAGTATGCCGCCCTCAAAGCACAGAGGGAAACGGAGTACACAAAGCTGAAAGAAGCCCGCACAGAGGTTGCCGAGCTTCAGAATATCCGAAAGTGCGTTGACATTGCACAGCGAGCCGACCAGCCGGAGCAGAGCCACACCAAGCGGCACGATATAGACCGCTGAAAGGAGTTGAGATTTTATGTATTACACCCAAGAACAGATAGACCGGGCGAATACCGCCGACCTTGTTTCTTTTCTGCAATCACAGGGCGAGCAGCTTACCCGCGCCGGGAACGAATACCGCTGGAAGCGGCACGACAGCTTGACCGTCCGGGGAAATAAATGGTATCGCCACAGCCAGAGCAAGGGCGGCGCACCCATTGATTTTGTCATGGAGTTTTTCGGAAAGAGCTTTACCGAAGCCGTGGAACTGCTGACAGGAGAAAAAGGGGCAGCCCCGCCGCCGGACAGACCAAGCCCTGCGCCCCTCTCCGACTTCCGATTGCCGCCCCGAAACAATGACAACCGAATAGCGAGGAACTACCTCATAGCAGCCCGCCGCATTGATGAAGATGTGACGGGCTTTTTCTTTTCCACCGAAGATATTTACGAGGAAGCCGCCCACCACAATACTGTATTTGTCGGCAGAGATGAAAGCGGCGTACCGAGATACGCCCACCAGCGCGGCACAGCCGGGAGCTTCCGGCTTGATGTGAAAGGCAGCGACAAAGCCTTTAACTTCTGCTACCGGGGCGAGGGCGAAAGGTTGTTCGTCTTTGAAGCCCCTGTTGACCTGTTATCTTTCCTCTGTCTGTTCAAAAAGGACTGGCAGAAGCAAAGCTATCTGGCATTGGGCGGCGTGGGGGAAAAAGCCCTGTTGCGCTTTCTCTCTGACCGCCCCAACATCAAGACTGTTTACCTCTGCCTTGACAGCGACCAAGCGGGAAATGACGCTTGCAGCCGCCTTGTGAAGCTCATGCCGGAGGGCTTGACCGTCCACCGCCTTATCCCTTTTTTCAAAGACTGGAACGAAGTACAGACACGCCGGGGAGAAATCACAGACGGGAAATATCTCCGGGAAGCTGTCTATGGCTTGAAAGAGCCGCCACAAGAAGAAACCGTTGAAATTATCCGCATGAGCGAGGTTGACACACAGACCGTTGAATGGCTATGGGAGCCGTATATCCCTTTTGGGAAAGTAACCATAGTACAAGGCAACCCTGGCGAGGGCAAGACCACCTTTGCCCTGCGCCTTGCCGCTGCCTGTACCACCGGGGGAACGCTGCCCGGCATGAAGCCCCTGCCGCCATTCCAAGTGATTTACCAGACCGCCGAGGACGGGCTGGGCGATACCGTCAAGCCCCGCTTGATAGAAGCCGAAGCAGACCTTGACCGGGTGCTTGTCATTGACGAAGCCAAACGGGAGCTTACCCTTTCCGACGAGCGCATAGAGAAAGCTATCGTCCAGAACAGGGCGCGGCTGATTATCCTTGACCCCATACAGGCGTATATGGGCGAGAAAGCCGACATGAACAAGGCTAATGAAGTGCGCCCTATCTTTCGCCGTCTTGCTGATGTTGCAGAGCGTACAGGCTGCGCCGTTATCCTTATCGGGCACTTAAACAAAGCCGCCGGAGGACAGAGCGCATACCGGGGCTTAGGCTCTATCGACTTCCGGGCAGCGGCGCGGAGCGTCCTGCTTATTGGGCGCGTGAAGCGTGAGCCGAATATGCGCGTGATTATCCATGACAAATCTTCTCTTGCGCCGGAGGGGAAGCCCATAGCCTTTTGCCTTGACCCCGACACAGGCTTTGAGTGGGTAGGCGAATATGATATAACCGCTGATGAACTGCTATCCGGCGCGGGCGGCAACACCGCCACAAAGACCGAGCAAGCGAAAAAACTGATTTTAGACTTACTGGCAGACGGGAAAGAGCTTGCCAGCGAGGATATAGAGAAAGCCGCCGCAGAAGCCGGGATTTCTGCCCGTACCGTCCGGGCGGCAAAGAAAAACCTTGACGGGCGCATTACCTCAAAGCGTATCGGCGCGGCATGGTATCACGCCCTTAAAAAGTGAAATGGCAAAATCCAAGTGGCAAAACCCAGATACCTTGCCACTTCGCCACTTCAACCAAAAAACAGCCGCCCCATGTTACGCATTAGACGCTCTGGAAGCCCCATTTTATAGGGCTTCCAGAGGGAGAAAACCGCCTATGCGGTACTTTATACCTTTACCCCCGAAAACAGCGTCCTATTGCGTAACAGGGGCATTTGCCATGAGCAGAAAGGAGAGCCTATGAACAATGAAACCCGCAAGACCAGCACCACCGCAGCCGCTTCCCCTCTGACCGTAAAGGAAGCCCCGCAGCCTGTTATGATAAAGAAAATAGGGAAAACCACCTACCGCGTCAAAATCCATTTCAGCGAAACGAGCAAAGAAACCATGAGCGACAAAATCAAGCGGCTTATTTTGAATGACTGCGAGAAAATTTCTTAAACACCCTTGACAAAGCGTACCAGAGGACACGCTGCTCTCCGCTATGGAGACCGCGGGGGCAAAGGAGGCCCCCGACGATGCCGAGCGCAAGGGGTTGGGAACGCCCGCCACCCGCGCGGCTGTGCTGGAAAAGCTGGTGTCCACCGGCTTTGTGGAGCGGAAAAAGGCGAAAAAGGCGGTCAGCCTTGTGCCCTCCGGCCCCGGCGCTGCTCTTATCACCGTCCTGCCGGAACAGCTCCAGTCCCCGCTTTTGACGGCGGAGTGGGAAAGCCGCCTGAAAGAGATCGAGAGGGGCGAGCTGGCGGCGGACGCTTTTATGGCGGACATCTCTGGCATGGTGCGGGAGCTGGTCACGACCTACACGCTGGTTCAGGGCGCGGAGGCCCTGTTCCCCTCTGGGCGTCCTGTGGTGGGCAAGTGCCCCCGCTGCGGCGGCGATGTCACCGAGAGCAAGACCGGCTTTTTCTGCGAGAGCAACGCCTGCCGTTTTGGGCTGTGGAAAGACAACAAGTACCTGTCCGCGAAGAAAATCACCCTGACAAAGCGCATGGCGTCGGCGCTGCTGAAAGACCGCCGCACGTTTATCTCCGGCATCTATTCGGAGAAAACCGGCAAGACCTATGACGCTTTCCTGACCCTCCGCAACGATGGCGCTCGTACTTCATTCGGCATTGAGTTTCAATAATCCGGGAAAGGAGCTTGCCTATGGCTGAAAAGCAGACCAACAAGCAGCGGCTCAAGGAAATTACGGACAGCATCGAGGCCAATATCCAAGAGCTGTTCCAGTCGGAGCGGTATATGAATTACCTCCGCACTATGAGCCGTTTCCACAAGTACAGCTTTAACAACACCATGCTCATCCATATGCAGAAGCCGGACGCCACCCTTGTGACCGGCTACAGCAAGTGGGAGCAGAAGTTTAACCGCCATGTGAAGCGCGGCGAAAAGGGCATCAGGATCATCGCCCCCACGCCCTTTAAGAAGAAAATCGAGCAGGAAAAGCTGGACCCCGACACCAAGCTGCCCCAGCGGGACAAGGACGGCAACATCATCATGGAGGAAAAGGAAGTCAAAATCCCCATGTTCAAGCCTGTTGTTGTGTTTGATGTGAGCCAGACCGAGGGCGAACCGCTGCCCACGCTTTCCTCTGACCTCCGGGGTGATGTAAAGCACTATGAGATTTTTATGGAAGCCCTGCGCCGGTCCTCCCCCGTTCCCATGGAGCTGAAAGCTATCTCCAGCGATATGGACGGCTTTTTCAATCTGGACAATCAGAGCATCACCATCCGCGAGGGGATGAGCGAGGTGCAGACCATCTGCGCCGCCGTCCATGAGATCACCCACGCCAAGCTGCACAACATCAAGGACGGCCTGAAGCTGGACGATAAAGAGGAATATGATGAGATCGAGCTGTTTGACAAGCCCGCCCTGTTTTCCAATGGGCGCATTAACCAAGATGAGCTGCCGGAGGGCCTGTTTGCCTACGACCTTCGCGGCAGCGGTGATGACCCTGGTCAGCCTGTTGCGGTGGAGAACAGGGTTCAGGTTAACCACGTCGGCTCTGTTATTCTTGCCGAACCGCTGGACTTCGGGAATAGCGATTATCTCTCCTTGGGAAAGGATATGGAAAACATGAACTTTGTCGGCGGTGAGTCCACTCTGAAAGGCTTTTATGAGCAGATGCACCCCGAAAAGGTGAAGAAGGACCGCAACACCGAGGAAGTGGAGGCCGAGAGCGTTTCCTTTGCTGTGTGCTGCTATTACGGCATCGAAACCGGCGAAAACAGCTTTGGGTACATCGCCTCCTGGTCTGACGGCATGGAGCTGAAAGAGCTGCGGGCCAGTCTGGAGACCATCAACAGGACCGCCGACGGCCTGATTACCGACATTGACCGCAATTTTACGGAGATTTGCAAGGAGCGCGGGATCGACCTGTCCAATGAGCAGGTGGGCGCGTCCGTCCTCCCCAGCGATTCCGTAGGCGGCGGCGAAACGCGGGAGGCCCAGCCGAACGAGCAGTTTTACAGGGTAAACGAGGCGCAGTACCTCTATATCCAACGCTGCGACACCGGCTATGACTACACCTTTTACGACGCCGCCAGCAAGCGGGCGCAGGACGGCGGGCAGCTCGACAACCCCGGCCTCTCCATCGCGGAGGCAGCAAAAGCGGTCTGTGAGCTACACGAGGCCCTGATGGACGATATGGCGGTGGTGGCCGGCGAGCTGCCGGAGGAATTTACGGAGCCTGCGCCCCGCGACTACCACGCGGAGCTGGCCGACCATTTCAGCAAGGAGGATGAGCGGCTGTGGGACACTGACACCAAGCTGGACGAATACCCCATGCCGGACAAAAACTATGACTCTGCTGATCTGGCGGAGCATGGTCTCTATGATGAGAGCTTTCTGCCCATCTCCAAGGAACTGGCCGCAGAAATGATTGACCGCGACCTGACTGTGTATGCCGTCACCAGTGAGGGCGCGGTCATGGCTTTTGACCGCGAGGAGGTAGAAAGCTATCAGGACGGCTCCCTGTTTGCCGTTCTCCGCGAGGAATGGGAGCAGACCGCCGAGTTTAAGGATGCCGTAGCTGACCGTATGAACCACCAGCAGGAGCGTGAAAAGGCTTTCCTCGACCATGCCGGGGACAGCTTTGCCATCTACCAGCTCAAAGACGGTGAAAAAACGCGGGATCTCCGCTATGAGCCGCTTCCCGCCCAGGGTGTGGATAAAAAGTTTTACGAGCTGGTCTATACAGCGCCCCTCCCGGACGGGGCCACGCTGGATACGCTGTGGGATACGTTCAATACGGCGCATCCCGCCGACTATCTGCGTCCGAGTATGTCTGTCAGCGACATCGTTGCCATCAGGAAGGATGGTGTGGTATCCTGTCACTATGTTGACCGGTTTGCCTTTACCGAACTGCATGGCTTTCTCCAGCCGGAAAATTATCTGAAATCTGCTGAAATGGCGGTGGAGGACGATTATAATATGGTGGACGGCATCATCAACAACGGCCCAAAGCAGCCCACCGTAGCCGAGCTGGAGGAACAGGCCAAAAGCGGCCAGTCCATCTCCCTGATGGATTTGGCGGGAGCTATCCAGCGGGAGAAGGAGGAAAAGCAGCAGAAGCCCGCGCTCGGAAAGAAACCCTCTATCCTCGCCAAAATCCGCAAGCCCCTTCCCGCCAGAGAGGACAAGAAAACAGCGCCCGAACGGAGCGCGGAAAAGGAGTATACACGATGAGCTTTACCAATGACGAGATGAACCTGATGTGCATCTACAACACCGGCACACGCGAGGGCACTTTGAACGCGCTCACCGCCATGCGGGAGTACCTGACTGCGGAGGAGACTGAGCTGCGGGATATGACCGACAGCGTGGTGGAGAAGCTGGAAAAAATGAACGACGCCGAGTTTGCGGCGCTGGACCTCTACCCCGACTTTGACGAATAAAGACACCCTGCAAGGGGGCGGCAGCAGCCGCCCCTTTTGCTATTTTTAGGAGAGGAGGAATCCAATGGCAAATAATGTTCAGGCGTATGCGAAGCTGGCGGACGATACCGCCGCGCAGATCACCGGCAGCTATCAGGAGTGGACGGCGTTTTTAACGACGGCGGCGCGGCTCTATAAATACCCTTACAGCGAACAGCTCATGATCTACGCCCAGCGCCCCGAAGCCACCGCCTGCGCCGAGTATGACCTTTGGAACAAACGCATGGGGCGGTATGTGCGGCGCGGCAGCAAGGGCATCGCCCTCATTGATATGACCGGGGACAACCCCAAAATCAAGTATGTTTTTGATGTGTCCGACACAGGGAAAACAGACCGCTCCCGCCGCGTCAACCTGTGGGAGTACCGGCAGGAACACGCGCAGGCGGTCTCCGCCATGCTGGAGCGCCGCTATGAAGTGACCGGCGAGAATGGCATTGAGGAACAGCTTGAAAAGGTTGCCGCCCAGCTTGCCGATGAATACTGGAACGACCACCAGCGCGACATCCTCGGCATCGTTGACGATTCCTTTTTAGAGGGCTATGATGATTTCAATGTAGGCGTGGCCTTTCGGAACGCCGCCACCGTCAGCATCACCTATTCCCTGCTGTCCCGCTGCGGCCTGGAGCCGGAGGAATATTTTGAGCATGAGGATTTTCTCAGCGTATTCGACTGGAACACCCCTGCGGCGGTGGCGGAGCTGGGAACGGCGGTCAGCACCATCAATCAGGAGGTGCTGCGGCAGATTGAGATCACCATCAAGCAATATGAGCGCGAGAAAAGCGCGGAAAGGACAGAGCGGCATGAAAAACAGCCTGACTTACACGCAGAACGGGGATTACCTGATCCCCGACCTGAAACTGAGCGAAACGCCGGAGGGGAGCCTGGGCAAGTACGGCAGGATGCGGAAGAAGTACCTTCAGGAGAACAGGCCGGGGCTTTACAGCCGCCTGCTGCTGTCGGAGAAGCTGCAAGCGCACCTGTTGGAGATCGAACAGGCGGCGCGGAACCGGCTGGAGCAGATGCTCCCGGCGCTGGCACAGGAGGCCGGCGCGACGGAGAGCCTGAAAGCCAGCGATCCGATGAAGTGGGTGGGACTGATGAACACCTGCAAGGCGCAGGCGGAGGAGATCATTCTCAGCGAGCTGATTTACAGCTAAATCTTTTCGGTGAGCCGGTGGAGGGCGAACAAATCAGCCTGTTTCCCTCTGAGGCACAGCAGATACGGAGCATCGCAGAAGCGGAGAGCGCGGAAAAAGCGCCCTTCGCTTTTTCTATTCCCCAAGAGGACATCGACCAAGTTTTGCGCTTTGGCAGCAACACAGAAAACAGCCGTATGCGTGTGGCCGCTGAGTTCATGAAACAGAAATCCCCGGAGGAGATCGCCGCCTTTCTGCAAAAGGAATACCATGGCGGCTATGGTGTCAAAGGCAGGGACGGCGATATTTCCGCATGGTATGCCCAGGACGGCATCCATCTGTCCATGGGGCTGAGTGCGCGATATGTCCAATACGCACAGGTCATCTCTTGGGAGGATGCCGCCGCCCGCATTGAGGAAATGCTGGATACCGGCATCTTTGCCACCAATGTAGAGCTGATAGAAACGCCGGGGTATGAGCGGGGACAACTTGCGCAGGCCCTTTGGTATATGAGCCACGATATGAGCGATAAGGCCAAAGAACAGGACTTCATGCCCACGCTGAAAACCCTGCGCGGCGTGGGTTTTCCAGAGGAAACAGAGCAACTGACCGCTATGCTGGCTGACCCGGACAATGTAAACGCCCTGATCTCCGAGCTGGAGACCTTTGCGGAGGCCCACGCGCGGGACAGGACCCTGATGCGCTTTCAGCATTACAAACCGTCCATTGTTCTGGAACAGCTCCGCGAGCTGCCCCTGCCCCGCAGGGAGTATGTCTCCGAGCTTACGGCGCTTCCCCCGCCGGAGAGCTTTATCACCGAGGACGAGATCGCACAGACACTCAGCGGCGGCAGTAATGTGGAGGGCGGCAAGGGCAGGATTTACACCTTTTTCAGCGGCAATCACACACTGAAAGAATGCGCCGCCTTTTTGAAGGAGGAATATGGTACAGGCGGCGGCAATGGCGCTGTTTCCGGCAATTTTCATAGCTGGAGGGATTACAGCTCCAAGGGCATCGTGCTGAAAAAGCCGGATTGCGTAGACGTACAAATATCTTGGAACAATGTTGCCAAGCGGATCAGCGCCCTTATCCGCGAGGACAAGTACCTCACACAGTCGGAAAAGGCGCAGTTACAGCAGAACACCCAGCGCAATTCTCTCTATGATACCTACAACGCGGCCAAAGAAAGCCACCCCGACGATATGGTGCTGTTTCAGGTGGGCGACTTCTTTGAAATGTACGGTGAGGACGCCAAGCAAGCCGCCGAGCTGCTGGGCCTGCACCTGACCACCCGAAACATCCCCAATGTAGGCCGCGTGGAGATGTGCGGCGTACCGGCGCATGATCTGGAACGCTATGTAGAAAAGCTCCGAGAGCAATACGATGTGACCCTCTCCGCAATTCCAGAGGGCGGCACAGAGCGTGGCGCTTTCACCCTGCGCTCCATCGACCATGAGGCAGAACGGGCCATTGACGCCTACGAAGCGGAGTTTGGCGCGGACGGGACAAGAGTATTCCATGACCCTGCCGCCGAAGAACCCGCCCCCACTGTGCGGGAGCTTTATGACAAATACAAGCCGGTAGTGACTGCCGCCGTCATGGAGGATATGCCCTACCGCAACGCCTGCGGCCACTCGGACCATGAAAATGCCGTAACAGAGGGCAACGCCGCCATCAAGCGCGCCATTCTCAATTCCGGCGATTTGGAGCTGATCCGGCTGTATTCCGACGTGCCGGAGTTTCGCAGCCGTCTGCATCAGGAGATCATAGACGAGACCTATCCGCAGCTCCATGAGCTTTTGCGCCCTCTCTCCCAGGAGGATATTGACGATGCCCTCCGCGCATGGAATGGGAACATGGACAGCAAACGCGCTGTTGTCCGCTATATGAAAGACCACGCGCGGGACAGGGATACCGCCGCATGGCTCTCCCGCGAGTATGGCGGCAATGGGACATTCACTATCCGTCCGGGCAGTCCGGAATCTATGGAGCTGCCCTGGGCAAAGGTACAGCGCCGGATCGCCCAGCTCATTCAAAAGGACGCTTTCTATACCGAGGAGGAGCTGGACAACTTTGAGGACATCGACCCCGCCGCCATCCGCGAGGATTTGGAGAGCGGCAGGCCCAGCGCCTTTGTGGAACAGGTCATGGCCGATGTGGAGCGCATCGCCGCGCAGGAGGCGGCTGCGGAGGAGCCAATCGCTCCCCCTGCTGCCATGGGGCCGAATGAGGAACCCGCGACCCCTGCGGAGGAACACCGCGACCCGCTGGCACCGGCCTATCAGGTGGGAGATACCGTCTATCTGGACGATACGCGCTTTGTCATAGCGGAGGTGCGGGATTTTGGCGTCCAACTCAGCGACCCCACGCTGGCATATCCCATTTTCCGCTCAGAGAGCAAAGAGACCTTTGAACGCCTGCTCCGGCGCGACGAGCGCAACAGCCAGATCACCGATTATCTGTCCACCGGCCATGACGCCGCAGACGGCGATCTGTGGGAAGTGCTGACCGCCGAGGACGGCCTGCTTTCTGCGGAGGAACGAGATGTGATTGCGTCATGGCTCGGAGCGGGCGACGGCAACGCGCAGATTGCCCAGCTTTTGTCTGAAATGCTTGCTGACCGCGCGGAAACGATGGAGCTTGAAACCGGTGAAACAGCGGATTATTTTACTTCTGCTGCCGGCATTGAGATCAACATTTTGGACAGCGACGAGAACAAAAAGGCCGCGCTGTTCTTCCAATGGCGTGATGTTGCCGCCGTCCTCCGCGCGGAGTTCTTGAATAATTCTATAGAAAAGGAAGCTCCATTTGTGGCAGAGCCGGAGGAACGCGCCGGAAGTATTGGTACACCTCCTGCCGCAGCCCAGGAAGCGCCGGTCAAGCCGCCTGTTACTACGCACACCGAGACTGTGGCGGTCTATCCCGCCGAGCCAAACCATCTACCCTACGATGTAGTCATTGAGACCCTGCACATCGACGAACCGCAGCAGGTAAAACCTGAAAACTTCCGCATTACTGATGACAGCCTGGGCGTGGGCGGCAAGAAAGCCAAGTTCCGCATGAATATGGACGCCATCAATCTGCTGAAAGAGCTGGAGTTTGACGGCAGACAGGCCACGCCGGAGGAGCAGGAGGTCTTGTCCCGCTATGTGGGCTGGGGCGGTCTGGCAGAAGCCTTTGAGGAGGGGCGGGAGAATTGGTCAAACGAGTTCAAAGAGTTGTATGCAACCCTTTCCCCGGAGGAATACGCCGCCGCCAGATCGTCCACCCTCAACGCCCACTACGCACGCTTTGTTCCTTGACAATCTGCGTAGAAATACGCAATAAAACAAGGCAGATTCCAAAAGAATCTGAACTC
>NZ_QWEK01000052.1 GCF_009935845.1 Pseudoflavonifractor sp. 524-17
GATCTGCTGGGCCAGACGGTGGTCATCTATGTCAAGGGCCTGGACTACCTGTCCCCCAACGCCGCCGGGATGATGGTCATCGGCGACGTGATCATCGCTGATGACAACGCCATCGTCGAGACCACCGGCCGCCTGAAGAACGAGGACAAGGTAAAGGACGCCGTGAAGAAGGGCGGCCTGTCCATGCCCTCCGCGAACAGCACGCTCAAGGTGGAGAGCGTGAAGATCAACGAGAAGGATGATTTCACCACCACCAACGGCGTGGAGGATATGCCCGGCGTGCATCAGCGCTTCATCGACAACGACGCCGACGGCATTGTGGACGTGATCATCGCCAAGAACCCCGCTCTGTCCAAGGTGAACACCTATAATGAGAAGGACAGCAAGCTGAACCTGTCCGGCATCGGCTCCGTTGACTTTGAGGACATCCTCAACGCCGACGAGGTGGACGCGGGCGACTACGTCCTGGTCTACAACTACGACGGCACCTATGTCCTGGAGCAGGCTGAGTCCGTCTCCGGTACCGTGTCCGCCTATGTGAACAACGCCGACGACGTGCGCCTGAGCAAGATCACCATGGACGGCGTCAACTACGGCGCCGGCTCCGGCAAGAATTTGGCCGCCGACCTCCTGGATCCCAAGGGCGAGGACTTCAAGGACCTGGTGGACGGCGTCTACACCCTGTACCTGGATCCTCACGGCAACATCCTGGGCTACGTGGAGGACGAGGGCGTCGTGGGTAACTACGCCGTCATCACCGGCGTGAACCCCACCAGCAGCAACAAGGGCTTCTACGCCGTTGAGGTAAAGCTGGTCCTGGCCGACGGCACCACCGGCAAGTACGACGTGAACCTGCTCTCCTCCGCCAAGAAGTGGAGCAGCACCACTGCCAATCAGTCCACCAACGCCCTGAAGGAAGAGGCCATGTTCAATGCCCTGACCGCGCAGAAGAGCAAGGACGCGGCCGCTGAGTACACCGCTGTGGGCGAGCTGGTTGCCTATTCCATCGACAACGGCACCGTCACCCTGAGCAAGCTCTACGGCAGCAGGAGCTACCATGAGGCCAACACCACAGCCAAGCTGACGCTGAAGAGCACCACTTCCTCCTACACCTTCAACGGTGAGAAGGTCATGGCCGACAACAAGACCGCGTTCTTTATCAAGGACGTCGACGGGAACTACTCCGCCGTGGCCGGCCTGAGCAAGCTGCCCTCCAGCGGCCTGAACACCGAGGAGGACACCACCAGCAAGGTCATCTACTACACCCCCGTCAGCGGCACCTCCAACCTGGCCAAGGCCATCTTCGTGGAGGTTGAGGAGAAGTACACCTCCAACGCCAGCTACGCCTTCATCACCGGCGACTACACCAAGTCCACCGTGGGCGGCGACACCATCTACACCTACCCCGTGGTGCTGGAGGACGGCACCGTCTCCACCCTGGCCTCCAAGACCGACGACGGCCTGGAGAGCAACACCGTCTACGAGTACCACATGAACGGCAGCTACGCTGAGTTCGACATCACCGACACTGACGAGGACAATGTGGTCAACGGCAAGCTGGTCACCAAGATGGGCTCCAACGCCATCTCCGTGGCTGACGCCGACAACGACGCTCTGGGCAAGGACAGCTTTGCCATCAACAACGCCAAGGTCTATGACGTTCAGGACAGCAGCGAGGCCGTTGAGACTAAGCTCCAGCAGGATCAGAAGGTTGCCCTGGTGCTCAACAACGAGGGCGACGTGAAGGTGGCCTTCGTCTACGGCACCATCGACGACGAGTTCGTGAAGGACGTTCCCGTGAAGATTGACGGCTCTTCCCTGACCAGCGGCGCTGTGACCGAGGTAGCCGCGGGCGCGAAGGAGCTGAAGTTCTCCATTCCCTTCGGCGTGACGGCTACCGTCTTCGTGAACGGCACCAAGCAGCAGGAGTTCAAGAACACTGTGGCCGGTGAGGACGGCAAAAAGGAGTCCATGGACTGCGCCTGCACCGTCACTGTGCCTGCTGCTGGCTCCGTGGCCGTCAACATCAAGCTGAGCGGGGACGGCATGGCCTCCCGCACCCTGAAGTTCACCCTGAAGGCCCAAAGCAATGACCCCGGTCCTGGGCCCATCGAGCCTGATCCTATCGCGCCTGGCGGTGACATTGATGAAAACGCCGATATAATTAAGTCTGAGGATGCCACCGCAGAGAAGATTACCGAGGGCTTTAATAAGCCGGGGAACACCAAGAAGGAAGTCGTGATCGAGGGCGCGCTGAAAGATGTTGTGGTTAGCGTACCTGCTGAGGGCCGCCTCATTGTTAAGGGTGACTACACCCCCACGGCGGGCGAGGATAACAAGGGTACAATTGAAGTAACCGGCACCTATAACGCTCCCGCCAGCGTTTCCGGCGAAGTCATTGCCAAGGACATGGCTGTGACTGAGGCGACCACGATCGCCGGGGGCGCCGGCGTCACCATCACCGGCGACCTAAAGGGCGAGGATAAGGATATCGTCGTAGAGAGCGGCGCCGAGCTGACCGTGAAGGGCGAGACTAACTGCAACCTGACTGTTGCGGAGGGCGGCAGCGCCACCGTGGGCGGCGCCACCATCGGCACCCTGACCCTGAAGGCTCCTGACGCGTCCCCTGCTATGCTCCGCGCCGCCACTGAGGCCGCTTCCCTGACCGTGAACGGCAAACTGACCGTTGAGACCATTGCTGCCGCGACGGGCGCCCAGATCATCTTCGGCAAGGATGGTTCCGTGACTGGCAAGGCCGCCGAGAAGTTTGTGGACAGCAAGAACGTCGCGGTGGTCGAGTTCGGCGGCAAGACCTTTGTCTCCAACGGCACCAACATGGTCCTCCAGGATGGCGGCACCACCGAGCCCAGCGCTCCTGAAGCGCTGACCGTCGAGAAGAAGGACGATACTGCCGACAACAAAGTCTTTACCTTCACCTCTAAGAACGTGGAAAGCGCTGAGACTGTCCATGTGTATGAGACTGAAGAGGCTGAAGCGTCCTCGGCCAACATTACTGCCACGCTGGAGAACAGTGTTCTGACCATTACCTTCAGCACTGCTCTGGAAGAAGACGCGAAAGTCTATGTCTCCTATGTGAACGCCGAGGGCAAAGAGAGCACCCGCGCTGAGGTCACCTGCACCTATGTTGCGCCCGCCAAAGCTAAGCTGGAGATCCTCTTTGTGAACAATAAAGATTCCTGGGCCGCGGCCATTGCTGCCGGCGCCCCCGCCGACTGGATGGGTGAGAACGGTGCGAACCCCAGTGAGGCTCAGCTGAAAGAGCTCAACGACGAGCCCTGGGCGGTGTTCGTTCTGACCCTGCCTAAGGGTGCAACCGAGCAGACCGTGGACGCCAGTACCATCAAGCTGACTATTGGCGATGGCACTGCAAAGGATAAAGTTTACACTGGCACTTGGACTGCCAAGGAGGACAAGATCGTCTTCTCCGCCCATCTGTGGCACGGTGAGCCCTGCCAGAATGCAGACCACAAGGATTTCTATGTTGAGGATGCCAACCGGCCCTCAGCTAACGAGGAAGTGACCTACAAGGTCGAGCTCATCTACAACGGAGAGACTTTGAACACCAGCGGTACCTACACCTGGACCGCTGTATCCACTGCTCAGTCTAACTAAGCGGACCCAGACGGCATAAACGAAGCACACCCCCGGACCGAATGGTTCGGGGGTGTGCTTCGTTTACTTGAACGCGATGTAACGGTAAGTTTGTTTGTTCTGGTTCATGTTTACCCGCAAAGACTCCTCGTAGGCGATAAAGCCGTTGGAGCAGGTTTCCAGGGCCTTGATGACGTCTGGGTAGTAGTACAGGGGATAGCCCCGCACCGCCATGCCCCCCAGGACGGTGCGGGTGCCGGTGCGGCGGTTGCCGTCCGCCTGCTCCACAATGACGGCGCTGGGCTTGAAGTCCTGGTTAAAATCCGTGCGCAGGAATTTGCCGCTGCCCGCCCGCTGGTGGAGCTGGTAGTCCGGTGTGTAAGCTGCCACTTTGCATTCCTCCTTCTGGGATTGGTGGAAACTGCCCCGATTGGGGACGGAAATTGCGCCCACTGGGGCGGGGGATTTGTGCTCGCCGCAGGGTCCTTCCCGGAGGGCAAACCGATCTATTTTTTAAAATAAGAATAGAATACTTTGTTACTGGGCATCTTTTTGTTAGGAGTGTAAAGAAGGTGCTGTTATATTTTCTCTACTTTGAAGAAAATTGTTTTGATTTTACCGTATGGGGATGCTATAATACCCTTGTGTGAGTATGCGCCAGCTTTTTGCTGGAAAAGTTTGAATGAAGTGAACTACTGTGGCCGCGGCGTATGATTGTCCGGCCATTGTTACTGCCGGGATTTTCCCAGGGCAAGAATAGAAGGTGTGCGCTTGACAAAGTATGTGATTCAGGGTGGAAAACCGCTTCACGGTTCCATCTCCATCAGCGGCGCAAAAAATGCCGCTGTCGCTATTATCCCCGCTACGCTGCTGGTAAACGGGGTGTGCCGCATTGAAAACGTTCCACAGATCAGTGATGTTACGCTGATTTTAAATATTTTGCAGGACTTGGGCGCTGATATCCGTACCGTTAACCGAACTACGGTGGATATCGACTGTAGTCATATCCATAATGCCAGGGTTCCCGAGGGACTGGCCCGGCAGATGCGGGCTTCTTATTATCTCATCGGCGCGCTGCTGGGCCGGTTTGGCAGCGCCCAGGTGCCGCCCCCCGGCGGCTGCAATCTGGGGGGCCGGCCCATTGACCAGCACATCAAGGGCTTTGTGGCCATGGGGGCCGATGTGGATGTCCGGGGCGGCTATATTCACGCCCAGGCCCGGGGCGGCCGCCTCACCGGCACCACGGTGTATATGGACATCGTCTCCGTGGGCGCCACTATGAACATTATGCTGGCCGCCGCCCTGTCCAACGGACTGACTGTCATTGAAAACGCCGCGAAAGAGCCTCATATTGTAGATCTGGCCAACTTTCTCAACTCCATGGGCGCGGATATCATGGGCGCGGGCACGGATATGATCAAAATCAAGGGGGTGGACCGCCTGGGGGGCGGCACCTACTCCATTATTCCCGACCAGATTGAGGCCGGCACCTACATGGCGGCAGTGGCCGCCGCCGGGGGAGAGGTCCTCATCGAAAATATCATCCCCAAGCATCTGGAGTGCATCACCGCCAAGCTGGAGGAGATGGGGGTGGAGGTGGAGGACCGGGAGGACGCCGTGCTGGTCCGCCGCACCGGCACCCTCAGCCGGGCCAACATCAAGACGCTTCCCTATCCCGGCTTCCCCACCGACATGCAGCCCCAGATCGCCGCGGCCCTCTGTCTGGCCAAGGGGACCAGCGTCCTCACCGAGGGGGTGTGGGACAGCCGCTACCGCTATGTGGACGAGTTCCGCCGCATGGGGGCCCAGATCCAGGTGGACGGCAAGGTGGCCGTCATCGAGGGGGTGGAGCGGCTCTCTGGGGCCCGGCTGCGGGCCTGCGATCTGCGGGCCGGCGCGGCGATGGTCATCGCTGCCCTGGCGGCGGCAGGCCCCTCCGAGGTGAGCAACATCCACCACATTGAGCGGGGGTATGAGGACATCGTCCGCAAGCTATCCGGCGTGGGGGCGGACATCCGCGTGGTGGTCACCCCCGACGACGGGCAGGCGGAGGCCTCCGCCGGTTAATCCGCGCTTTCATACAATAAACCTGTATTCACCACTGTGGATACAGGTTTCCTGCCGTTGATAGGAGCGATTGCTTTGTTGACTTTGACCACCCTGGCCAGCGGCTCTTCCGGCAACTGCGCCTTGGCGTCCTGCGGGGGCACTCACATTCTGCTGGACGCCGGCATCTCCGCCAAGCGGATCACCGCCGGGCTCCGGGCGCTGGGGGTGGAACCCAGGGAGCTGTCCGCCGTTCTCCTCACCCATGAGCACAGTGACCACGTCAGCGGCCTGCGGGTGCTCACCAAAAAGACCGGTGCCCCCATCTACGCCACCGCGCCCACCTGCCAGGCCCTGCGCCGGAAGCACGCCTTCGACGGGCTGGACGGCCTGCTTCAGGAGCAGAAGGCGGGAACCGGGGTGCAGATTGGCGCTTTGTGGGTGGAGTCCTTCCCCACCCCCCACGATGCGGCGGGGAGCGTGGGCTATTCCATCGCCGGGGACGGAGGGCGCATGGTGCTGTGTACTGACCTGGGCCATATCACGGATCCCGTCCGCCAGGCGGTGGCTGGCTGCGACCTGCTGGTGTGCGAAACCAATCACGACGTGGAATGGGTCCGCTCCGGCCCCTACCCCTACTACTTAAAGCAGCGCATTCTGGGAGAGCAGGGCCACCTGTCCAACGAGGCGGGGGCGGAGCTGGCCGCCTGGGCGGTGGCGTCCGGGACCAAAACCGTGGTGCTGGCCCACCTGTCCCAGCAGAACAACACCCCCGCCCGGGCTTATGCAACGGTCCGCCTGCGTCTGACCGCCATGGACTGCGACCTGGAGCGGGACGTCCGCCTTGCCGTCGCCCCCCGGGACGCCGTAAGCCCCACCTGGAAGCTGAAGGGGGTGGCCGTGTGCTGAGCGTCCACCTTATCTGCGTGGGCAAGCTGAAGGAGCCCTTCTATAAAGACGCCTGCGCCGAGTACGCCAAGCGCTTGTCCGCCTATTGCAGGCTTACGGTCACCGAGCTGCCGGAGGAAAAGCTGCCCAAGGACCCCTCTCCCGCCCAGATCGACGCCGCCCTGGCCAAAGAGGCGGCGGCCATTCGCGGGAAAATCCCGCCCAGCTCCCGGGTAGCGGCCCTGTGTATTGAGGGGCGGATGCGCTCCAGTCAGGAGATGGCCCAGCTGTTTCCCGCCCTGGGACACAGCCCGGACAAGCACATGGTCTTCCTCATCGGCGGCTCCTACGGTCTGCACCCTACCGTCAAGGCCCAGGCCCACACCCGCCTGTCCATGTCCCCTATGACCTTCCCCCACCACCTGGCCCGGGTGATGCTGCTGGAACAGATCTACCGGGGCTTTCAAATCAATGCGGGCGGCAGTTACCACAAATAGTTTCTGCCGCTGATTTCTGTCTAAAACAGACAAAAAACCGTTGAAGCCTCCCGGCGTTTGTGGTATACTTGACCTGCAACCCAGAGCTTTTATGATACAGATTGGAGGTCATACCCATGTCCTATCGTGATATCTATGAGAAGTGGCTCAGCAGCCCCGCGCTGTCCCCGGAGGAGAAGGCGGAGCTGGAGGCGATCCGCGGCAACGACAAGGAGATTGAGTCCCGCTTCTTCGCCCCCCTGGAGTTCGGCACCGCCGGCCTGCGGGGGACCATGTGCGTGGGCCTGCACCAGATGAACGTCCACGTCATCCGCCACGCCACCCAGGCCTTTGCCGAGGTCATCCTGGCTGAGGGTGGCGACGCCGCCCAGCGGGGTGTGGCCGTGTGCTTCGACTGCCGCAACCACTCCGCCGAGTTCGCCCGGGAGACCGCCTGCGTCATGGCGGGCAACGGCATCAAGGTGCGCCTGTTTGACGCCCTGCGCCCCACGCCGGAGCTGTCCTTCGCGGTGCGGGAGTACGGCTGCATCGCCGGCGTCAACGTCACCGCCAGCCATAACCCCAAGGAGTACAACGGCTACAAGGTCTACTGGGCCGACGGCGCCCAGCTTCCCCCCCACCACGCCGCCGCCATCGCCAAAAAGATGGACGAGCTGGACACCTTCGCCTGCGTCAAGCGCATGGGCTATGACCAGGCCCTGGCCCAGGGGATGATCACCCTCATGGGCAAGGAAACTGACGAGGCATTCCTGGCCAACGTCATGGGGCAGATGAACGACAAGGCCGCGGTGGAACAGGTGGCGGACACCTTCAAGATGGTGTACACCCCCTTCCACGGCACCGGCTACCAGCTTATTCCCGAGACACTGCGCCGCCTGGGCATGAAACACGTGATCTGCGTGCCGGAGCAGATGGAGATCGACGGCAACTTCCCCACGGTGGTCTCCCCCAACCCGGAGAATCCGGAGGGCTTCGCCCTGGCGGTGGAGCTGGCCAAGAAGGAGGGGGCCGACTTCATCCTCGGCTCTGACCCAGACGCCGACCGGGTAGGAATCATGGTGCGCGACAACGCCGGGGAGTATGTGGTCATCTCCGGCAACCAGACCGGCGTGCTCATGCTGGACTATGTCATCGGCGCCCGGAAGCGGGCCGGCACCCTGCCGGAAAACGCTGTGGCCCTGAAAACCATCGTCACCACCGAGATGGCCCGTAAGGTGGCCGAAAGCAGCGGCGTGGCCTGCTATGACACCTTTACCGGCTTTAAGTTCATGGCCGAGAAGAAGAATAAGCTGGAGGCCGCCGGGGAGGGGAAGGTGATCTTCTCCTATGAGGAGTCCTACGGCTACATGCTGGGGGACTATGTCCGGGACAAGGACGCCGTCACCGCCGCCCTCGTCCTTACAGAGATGGCCGCTTGGTACGCCGGCCAGGGCATGACCCTGTACGACGCCCTTCAGGCCTGCTTTGAGAAGTACGGCTACTATGGCGAAAAGACCCTCAACCTGGTGATGCCCGGCCTGGACGGCCTGAAGAAGATGGCCGCCCTCATGGCGGACCTGCGCCAGACCCCCCCCAGCGACCTGGCCGGGGTGAAGGTCCTCCAGCGCAAGGACTACCAGGACGGCACCGTGGTGGATACCGCCACCGGCGCCGTGGGGACCATGGAGCTGTCCGGCTCCAACGTCCTGCGCTACGAGCTGGCCGACGGCACCAGCGTCATCGTCCGTCCCTCCGGCACGGAACCAAAGGTCAAGGTCTATATTCTGGCCAACGGCGCCAGCCGGGCTGAATGCGGCGAAAAGGTGGCCAAATACGCCGCCTGGGCCCAGACCCTCCAAAGATAAAACGCAAAGGCCGGCGCCCTCAATTAGAGGGCGCCGGCCTTTTGGTCTGGGTTCGCCACAGGATCAAATCCTGTGGCGGTGTCCGGAATTCGAATGTCCTCTGTCACCCCGTGGCTCATCCCCGCTTTTTCAGAATGGCCGCCGCCATGTAGTGGCGTACCTCAAACCGCTCTGGGGCGGTCTTCCCCCAGTCAAAGGCCCTTCCGCGGCCAATTTTTTCTGACTGCACTGTTGACTCCTCCTGCGCCGCTGTTATGCCTGGGCGGTAAAGCCCTCCGCAGCCACAGGGGCGGCGGCTTCTCCTCCGGCAGGCGTCTGGGCCGCTGACGGGGCGGAGCCTGCGCCCTCACCGCTCCCCGGCAGCTTGAAAGCGTCCAGCGCCTGCTGGCGGTAGATCGCCGCCTGCTTCTCAATGGCCGCCTCGCTGAGGTAGCCCCCCTCCCGGATGCTGCGCAGGGTGCGCTTGCGCTGGAGCTCCTGCTTCAGACGCAGGGCCTCCCGCTCCCGCTGGTGCTCCTCCGCCTTGCGGCGGCGGTGCTCCGCCAGACTCTCCCGGTCCAGATCCCGCTTTTTCTTTCCCGCCCGGAGCACCGCTTTTTCCATCTGGGCCATGGCGGAGCGGATGGCCGTCCGCTGCTCCGGATCCTGCCGCAGGGCGGCGCGCAGATAGGCCAGCCGCCGCCGGGCATACCCCGCCGCGGCGTTCACCTGGGCCTTGTTCTTGGCCCGGGCCAGCCGGGAGAACGCCTCCACCGGCATATCCCCATAGCGCACCTTCCGCTTGATCTGAAACCGCTTTTTGCTCTCCTCAATCTTTTTCCTCGCCTCTTCCAGGGCCTCCAGCAGCGTCTTGTCCTCCGGCTTTTCCTCCAGCCAGGTAAAGGTGTCCTGACTGGGGGGCTGGACCGGCTGAGCCTGCTCCGGCGCCGTCTGGCCCTGGGCCGGCGCCGTCTGGGCCGCCGGCGCCATGGGCTGCGCCGCTGCTGTGTATACCGACAGCTCTGACATAGGCACACCTCCCCGCGTCTGTCTTTCTTTTTATATATCGGCACAGCGGGGACGCAGGAAAAGAAGCCCGGATTTTTTTCGTCACTTTTTCTTCGGCTTCACCACGGCCCTGTCCTTGATCTGATTTTCCCGGCGGCCTTTCCGGCGGTTTTCCGCCAAGATGGCGGCTATCTGGCCGTTGGCCTGCTCCATCTCCTGCCTGAAGGTGCGGGCGGACACCCGCAGGGCCCCGTGGCCCAAAATGATGAGCTGCTCCGCTGCGTCGGAGGTGGCTACCCGCACCCGGCAGCGCTTGCCCAGCTCGTAGGTCACCTTCTCAATGTAGGCGTCCGCCGTCTCCGCCTCCTTGGTGTAGACCACATGGATATTATGGTATTTGGTCACTGTGCCCGGGTTGTTGGGCACCTTATAGGCGTCAAAAACCAGAATAATCTCACACTTGCGGAACCCCTGGTAGTTGGACAGAAGGTCCATTAAATTCTGGCGGGCGGCGTCCAAGCTGTCCTTTGCCACGGCCTTCAGCTCGTCCCAGGCGAAGATGATGTTATACCCGTCCACCAGTAAATACTCCGGCCCGGTATTCTGAGTGCGGATGTTGTAGCGGCTGTCGTCCAGGCTGGTGCGGGCGGGCTTGGGCGGGGGCCGGAAGGCCCGCTCCTCCACCTTGCCGTAGGTGCGCTCGTAGATGGCCTTCAGCTGGGCGTCCTGCTCCAGGGAGCCGCCGCCGGAGGCTCTGCGCGGGGCAGGCGCGGGTTCCGTACCCTCCCGCCGGGGTTCTCCCAGAGACAGGCCGCTGTCCACGTGCATATGGCGGCGAACCTCATCCCATTTCACAATTACCCCCGCCCCGTGGGAGCAGAAGACCGAGTCGGCGGGGTTGTCCACGTCCCGGTCGCAGTCGTAGCCGATTTCCGCCGCCACCTGCTCCTGATCCCCGCAGGGCTCGTATCCTTTGAAGGTACAGGACAGCCGGCCCTGGCCTTTGGTATAGGCGGCCACCTCCCTGGCGTAGTCCCCAAACGCCGCCACCGGGGCGGCGGCGGTGAGCACTGCCCAGCCGTCCTGCTGCTCCGGGGGCTGGCAGGTTCCCCCCATGCGCTGTATATCCGCCATGGCCCGGCCGGTCTGGCCCGCCGGAAGCTCCAGCCGCAGAGCGTACCACGGCTCCAGCAGGATGCTCCTGGCCTGGCGCAGGCCGTGGCGCACCGCCCGGTAGGTGGCCTGGCGGAAGTCGCCCCCCTCGGTATGCTTCTGATGGGCCCTTCCCGCCACCAGCGTAATCTTCATGTCGGTAATGGGGGAGCCGGTGAGCACCCCCAGGTGGGTTTTCTCCTCCAGATGGGTAAGCACCAGCCGCTGCCAGCTCCCATCCAGCATGTCGGCGGGGCAGCGGGCGGCGAACGCCAGGCCGCTGCCCCGCGGCCCCGGCTCCAGCAGGAGGTGGACCTCCGCGTAGTGGCGCAGGGGCTCAAAGTGGCCCACTCCCTCCACCGGTTCCCCGATGGTCTCCCGGTAGACGATGCGCCCCGCGCCGAATTCCACCTCCAGGCCAAACCGGGCCGCAATGAGGCGCTGGAGCACCTCCAGCTGCACCTGCCCCATAAGCTGGACCCGGATCTCCTTCGCCCCCTCGTCCCAGGCCAGGCGGAGCTGGGGGTCCTCCTCCTCCAGCTCCATGAGACGGGCCAGGGCGGCGTGGCGGTCGCACCCCTCCGGCAGCCGGAGCTGGTAGGCAAGCACCGGCTCCAGCGCCGGGGGGGCCAGGGCGGCCTCGTACCCCAGGCCCTGGCCCGCCCGGGTATTGGTCAGGCCGGTGACGGCGCACACCGTCCCCGCCGGCGCGCACTCCGCCGGGGTGAATTTGGCCCCGGAGTAAATGCGGATCTGGTCCGCCTTCTCCCGCCAGACCTCTTCCCCCGTTTTGCCGGACACAACGTCCTTTCCCCGCAGGACGCCGCCGGTGAGCTTCAGCCAGGTCAGCCGGTTTCCCTGTCCGTCCCGGCTGATTTTGAACACCCTGGCCCCGAATGCTTCCGGATACCTGGGCTGGGGCACATAGCGCGTCAGCCCGCTGAGCAGGGCCTCCACCCCCTCCAGCCGGAGGGCGGAGCCAAACCAGCAGGGGAAGAGCTTCCCCGCCCCCACCAGGGCGGAGAGGGTCTCCTCTCCCAGCCGCCCGGTGTCCAGATACTCCCCCAGGGCCTCCTCCGCGCACAGGGCCGAATTCTCCCAGATTTCCTCCTCCGGCGCGCTGAAGTCCACGCAGCCCTCCCACAGGCGGGTCAGCTCCGCCATCCGGGCGGCCCTGTCCGCCCCGGCCAGGTCCATCTTGTTCACAAAGATTACGGTGGGCACCTGATGCCGCCGGAGCAGCCGCCACAGGGTCTGGGTGTGGCCCTGTACCCCATCGGAGCCGCTGATGACCAGCAGGGCGCAGTCCAGTACCTGGAGCACCCGCTCGGTCTCCGCGGAAAAGTCCACATGGCCCGGGGTGTCCAGCAAGGTGATCTCCGTCTCTCCCCAGGAGAACACCGCCTGCTTGGAGAAGATGGTGATCCCCCGCTCCCGCTCCAAGTCTTCCATATCCAAAAAAGCGTCCCCATGGTCCACCCGGCCCAGCCTGCGCAGCCGCCCCGCCGTGTACAGCAGCCCCTCGGACAGGGTGGTCTTCCCCGCGTCCACGTGGGCCAGTATGCCAATCGCCAATCGCTTCATCTGTCTGCTCCCCGCTCGCATTTTCCCCCATTTTAGCATACTACCCCCCGCCGCCGCAAGGATGCCGCCCCGGCCGCGGCGGCCCTTTGCGAAAAATCCGCCCGTTCCCGGTTGTAAAACGGGAAAAATTCCGCTATACTGCATCCAGACACCCCTGGGGAAGGAGGACCGGCCATGCGCATCATCATATCCCCCGCGAAAAAAATGAATGTGGACACGGACAGCTTCCCCGCCGCCGCCCTGCCCCGCTTTCTCGGGGAGGCCGCCCGGCTGAGGGCGGCCATGCAGTCCCTGTCCGCCCCGGCACTCCAGGCCCTGTGGAAGTGCAATGACGCCATCGCGGCGCAGAATCTCCAGCGCCTGGAGCACATGGACCTGGAGCGGAATCTCACCCCGGCCATTTTGTCCTATGAGGGCATTCAGTACCAGTACATGGCCCCCAGCGTGATGGAGGAGGGGCAGCTGGATTACCTGCAAGCCCACCTGCGCATTTTATCCGGCTTTTACGGCCTGCTGCGGCCTTTTGACGGCGTGACCCCCTACCGCCTGGAGATGGGGGCCCGGCTGTCCGCGGACGGATTCCGTGATCTGTACGCCTTCTGGGGCGGGCGGCTGGCGGAGGCCCTGGCAGCGGAGACCGATCTGGTCTTGAATTTGGCCTCTAAGGAGTACAGCCGGGCGGTGGTCCCCCATCTGCCCCCCGCGGTGCGGCTGATCACCTGCACCTTTGGTGAGGTACAGGGGGAAAAGCTGGTGGAAAAGGGCGCCCGGTGCAAAATGGCCCGGGGACAGATGGTCCGCTGGCTGGCGGAGCGCCGGATAGAAGCCCCGGAGGAAATCCCCGCCTTCGCCGACCTGGACTGCCGCTTCTCTCCGGAGCGGTCCACACAAGATCACTTTGTATTTCTCAAAGGAGGACACTGAAATGTTAGAAACTGGAACAAAAGCCCCGGACTTTACCCTGCCGGACAAGGACGGCAATCCGGTCTCCCTGGCCAGCTTCGCGGGGAAGAAGGTGGTGCTCTACTTCTACCCCCGGGACAACACCCCCGGCTGCACCCGCCAGGCCTGCGCCTTTGCCGGCGCCTATGAGGACTTCAAGCGGATCAACGCCGTGGTCATCGGCGTCAGCAAGGACTCCGTGGCCTCCCATCAGAAGTTCGCGGAGAAGCACGGCCTGCCCTTTGTCCTCCTCTCCGACCCGGAGCGTACCGCCATCGAGGCCTACGGCGTGTGGCAGGAGAAGAAAAACTACGGCAAGGTGAGCATGGGCGTGGTACGCTCCACCTTCGTCATCGACGAGAACGGCGTGATTGAGAAGGTGATGCCCAAGGTAAAGCCGGACACCAACGCGGCGGAGATCCTGGCCTACCTCACCAAGGACAAGCCGTAGGGCGCGTTTTCCCCTGTCCGCCGCATGTCTTTTCTTCTTGACGGATGCCCGTATGGGCGGTATAATAGGCATGTTTCAGCCTGCGCTTTAAACTGTAAAAGCGCAAAGTATTAAAGTATCCCGTCCTGACGGACGGTTCATTGAGACGAGGGGGCAGCGGATATGGCAAAGGTCACGTTCTTCCGGGGGGAGCAGATCCCGCTGGAGATGCACAAGGTGCGTATTGTACAAAAACTCAATCTTCCGCCGGTGGAGGAGCGGCTGCGGCATATCACCGAAGCAGGCAACAACACCTTCCTGCTTCAAAACCGGGACGTGTTTATGGACATGCTCACCGACAGCGGCGTCAACGCCATGAGCGACAACCAGCTCTCCGCCATGATGCAGGCCGACGACAGCTACGCGGGAAGCGAGACCTTCAACCGGCTGGAGGCCAAGCTGCGGGAAATCTTCGGCATGGAGTACTTCCTTCCCGCCCACCAGGGCCGGGCCTGTGAGAATATTCTCGCCACGGCCTTTGTGAAGTCTGGGGACGTGGTGCCCATGAATTTCCACTTTACCACCACCAAGTCCCACATTACCCGCATGGGGGGCCGGGTGGAGGAGCTGGTCATTCAAGAGGGGCTCAACCCCGTGAGCAGCCACCCCTTCAAGGGCAATTTCGATGTCAGCCGGCTGGACGCCCTCATCCAGGAGGTGGGGCCGGAGCATATCCCCTTCGTCCGGCTGGAGGCAGGCACCAACCTCATCGGCGGCCAGCCCTTCTCCCTCCAGAACGCCCGGGAGGTGTGCGCCCTGTGCCGGCGGTACGGCATCAAGACCGTGCTGGACGCCTCCCTCCTCCAGGACAACCTGTATTTCATCAAGCAGCGGGAGGCCGAGTGCAGGGATATGTCCATCCGGGAGATCACCCTGGCCCTGGCGGAGCTGATGGACATCATCTACTTCTCCGCCCGCAAGCTGGGCTTCGCCCGGGGGGGCGGCATCTGCATCCGGGATGAGGCGGTGTGCCTCAGCCTGAAGGAGTACATCCCCCTGTACGAGGGCTTCCTCACCTACGGCGGCATGTCTGTGCGGGAGATGGAGGCCATCGCCGTAGGCCTGGAGGAGACCATGGACGAGGACATCATCTCCCAGGGGCCCATCTTCATTGAGTATATGGTGGACGAGCTGGTGAAGCGGGGCATCCCCGTCATCACCCCCGCCGGCGGCCTGGGCTGCCACCTGAACGCCATGGAGTTCGTCCCCCACATCCCCCAGTCGGAGTACCCCGCCGGCGCCCTGGCGGCGGCCATGTATCTGGCCGGCGGCGTGCGGGGCATGGAGCGGGGCACCCTCAGCGAGCAGCGGGAGCCCGACGGCAGCGAGCGCTTCGCCGAGATGGAGCTGCTCCGCCTGGCCATGCCCCGGCGGGTGTTCACCCTCTCCCAGGTCAAGTACGCCATTGACCGCATCGACTGGCTCTACCAGAACCGTGCCCTCATCGGCGGCCTGAAGTTTGTGGAGGAGCCCGCCGTGCTGCGCTTCTTCTTCGGCCGTCTGGCCCCCACTTCCCCCTGGCAGGAGAAGCTGGCGGCACAGTTCCGCGCCGACTTCGGCGACAGCCTGTAACCGTCCCCTACTTTACGCAAAACAGGACCCGCCTGGAAGAATTCCGGGCGGGTCCGATTGTTTTGAAACAGACTTTAGGGCAGATAACTGTAAAAATGCAGCGTGTAGGACTCGCCGGGGATGGTGTTGCTGACGGAAATTTCAACCTCAAAGGACTCCCCCTGCTGCCGGCCGTAGACAGACGGGCGTTCCACGCCCTTGTCAATGATCTGCCCGGAGGCGTCTTCCGCCGTCCACTTGAAATATCCACTGCCCAAGAGGGGGCTCTGCTCACCCATGGTGCAGTGGAGGGTCACGTGCTGGACATTGTTGAAGCTCACCTCCTGGGAGGTAAAATCGTCTTTGGACTGTGCGCTGTTGATGGTGATAGTGGCGGTATACCTGGCGTCCTCCATGGGGACGTCGAAGTAGCTGGAGCTGCCGATCACATTGGATCCGAAAGCGCACCGTACCACCGCGGGGGCGGCGCTGAAAAAGGAGTGCGCCCTGCCCACCACCGTAACCTGACAGTGGGCTGTGGCTCCGCTGGCCGCCGCGGCGGTAATGGTGGCGGCACCAAGACTGACGCCGGTTACAACGCCGTTGCCGTCCACCGAAGCTACGGCAGGATTGGAGGAGGTCCAGGTCAGGGTGTGGTTGGGCACATTGGCGGGGGTGGAGGTAACCGTCAGGGCCTTGGTTTTCCCCATCGGGATCCCGGCAATCTCACCGATGGCCAGCGTGTCCACAGCGTTCTGAGCGGCCGTGTCCCCTATGCGCATCAGCGTGACGATGCTCTGCTCCCGGGTGTAGGTGCCCTGGGGCTGGAACCTGCCGCCCCCGGTCTCCCCCATGATGCCCGCCGCCTGGCACTGGCCCACCGGCTCCACAGCCCAGCCTGAAATGCTGTTGTTGTCGGTGAAGTTAGGGGCGGCCTGGGCAGGCGGATTGCCCAAGGCGGCGGACAGCCGGACCAGAATAACGGCAGCGGCCTCCCGCGTCAGCAGGCCGTCCGGATTGAACTTCCCGTTCCCTATGCCGGTCACAATGCCCAGGCCTGCCATCTTCTGGACGGCAGGGTCGCTGGTATCCTGAAAGGCGGCGGTCTGGGTGATTGTCTTTCCGGCGGACGTCTCATAGAAATTTACCGCCAGGGCGCAGAACTCCGCCCGGGTGATGGGGCTGGCATATTTCTTTTGCAATGCCTCCGGGACGATTCCGGCGGCAATGGCGGCGCTGACCGATTCCGCCGCCCAGTCGGAGGGTGTGCGGTAGCGGGCGGCGTAATTGGGGTCAATGTGCTGGGAAAGCTGGTTCAGCGTGCCGTCCACATCGCTCCGGTTCAGGGCGACGACTTCATCCCCTCCGGCAAAGTATTTTCGACGGCGGGCGTAGTATTCGCTGGCGGAGACCTCTGTGCCGTAGGATGTGGGGCCGTTCCGGGGGCCCACATAGTACGTACACTCCCCCGTAGAGGTATGGACATCCTTACTGATGTAAATGTCCGGGCTGAACCATTCCAAGGTATGATCAACCAGGGCCCATTTCCCGCCGGATACCGAATAATAATTGTATTCCTCATTGATAAATGTGGATGACCCCACCCCGCCGCTGAGCAGATAGGTGTGGCCCGCCGCATCCCGGGAGATATGGGCGGAGTAATTAATCTGGCTTCCGCCGTGATATTCCATGTCAATGCAGCCCAAAAGATCCTCTGCGGTGGCCAGCCGGACCATCTGTCCGCCGCTGTAAGTGTAGATGTCGTAGACATTAACGTGCGCGGTCGGCCCGCCGGCGAGGGTCTTGCCGAACAGCAGCTCCGGTATGCCGTTTTTGTCAAAGTCAATCAGCCTGGCAAAGAGGAGCTCTTCATTGATCCAGCCGCCATCCTTGACAAAAGGATAGGAGCTCATGCCATGATACGTCCCGGCGAAGGGCCGGCCCACGCTGTCCCGCTCCGTCTGGAGAAAATCGTAGTAGGCCTGGTAGGCGGCGTCTGCCGTGTCCGCCGCCCCGGCAGGGACGGCCGTCAGGGACAGGACCACAGCGGCGGTCAGGACCGCCGCCCACCATTGCTTCCATGTTTTCACAAGAAATTACCTCCTTTTCGTTCACACCGGCAGCATACCCGAACGGCGGGCCTTTCCCCCTCTGGACGGAGCGTTTTTTCCTTAAAACCCGTCAGGATTCCTGCGTCAAACCCCCTGCCTGGCGAAAAAATCTCCTGACGCCGGACGTTTTGCCACTTATTAAAACAAGGCTTAGGAAAAAGCTAGCATAGATTTTGAAGGCTGTCAATAAGCCAGCTGCATCGAAATCAATTTATGTGCCGAGCGTACCATCGGTTGATAAGGGACCCGCCTGGAAAAAGTTCCGGGCGGGTCCCTTGTCAGTCACGGGCTTCGTTTTGTCAGAAAGACCAGAATGGCGGTGCGGTCGTCGGCGCCGCCGCCCCGCCGGTCCCCCTCGTCGATGAGCAGGCGGGTGAGCTCTTTGGGGCTCTCCCCCTGGAAGGATCTCAGCTTTTCCCGCAGCCACACGTCTCCCTCGCCCCCGGCCACCCCGTCGGTGACCATCAGCACTCCGTCCCCCGCCTCCAGCTGGAACCGGCTTACATCCGGGGCGGCGCCCTGGCCGGGGACCAGCCCGGCGGGAAAGGTGCTGCCGGTTAGGCGCTGGACGGTGGTTCCCTTTTTTACATAGGTGGGGGCCGCGCCGTATTTGTACACCGCACCGCCGCCGGTGAAGAGGTCCAGCCGCAGCAGGTCGATGGTGGTAAAGCCGCCGGTCTCCTCGCCCTGGAGGGCCAGAGCGCCGGACAAGGTGCGCAGGGCCTCCTCCGGGGGCACCCCCGCCCGGAGAAACTGCTCCAGCAGGCGCGCCGCCTCGCTGCTCTCCCGGTGGGCGGCGCGTCCACTGCCCATTCCGTCGCACAGCAGGACATACAAACTGCCGTCCTCCCCCTTGAACCAGGTGCCGGTGTCCCCGGATACAGTCTCTCCGTCCTTTTTCCGGGCGGCCACGCCGGCCACCGCCATGTAGGGCTCCGCCTCGGTGAACACCACCCGGTCGCGGCGCTGGGGCTCCTCCTCCGCCAGGCGGAGGGGCGCCCCCATCAGCTGGGACAGTTTCTTCACGCACTCCCCCCGCCGCAGAGCCTGTACCCCGAGGCCCTCCGCCTCCACCCGCAGGCGGCCGGCGCTGTTGTAGTACACGGCGGGCTCCCCTTCCAGGCCCAGGGCGGTGAAGTGCTGGCGCAGTCGGCGCTCCCGGGCCGGGTCGGGGAGGAGCTCCGCAGACAGCTCCGCCGCCGCCGCCCCCAGGGCCTCCGCCAGCCCGGCGTACTGCCGGCATACCTCCCCCCGGTTCTCCCGCAGGCGGCTTTTGAACTGCCGCCGGTAGAACAGGGCGGACAGCTCCTCATTGGCGGCGGCCAGGAACTGGGGAAATTTCTGACACCGGTTGGAAAAGTGGGAGGGAAAGTCGCACCCCTCCCCCTTGCCCCGCTCCAGCATGGCGGGGAGGGCGTCGTTTAACGCATTGTAGGTGCTCACGTAGTCCCGCTGCCAGCAGATCAGCTGCTGGCAGCAGCTTTTGCACACCCGGTTCGCCGCCCGATCAAAGATGGCGGCAGTGTCGTTGTCGTTGGTGTTGGCCCCGGCAAAGCTGCCCCGCAGGGTGGTGTACAGCTCCCGGAAGCCGGCGGCGGTGGCCTCCAGCCGCCGCCGGGCGTGGTCCATGGCCTTGGCCCGGGTATCCTGCCTGGGCTCCTGCACCAGCAGGGCCCGCACCTGCCGCAGCCACCCCTCCGGCGCCAGCTGGAAGAGCACCGAGGCGGCGAAGACCTCGTAGAGGATGGACAGATGCACACCGCTGCTCCAGCTCCACAGCACCGCCACCGCGTTGGCCAGCACATAGGCGATGGCGGCGAAGAGCCGCCCCTGCCGGTGGAAGGCGCCGGCGATCACCCCGGACAGGGCGTAGGCCATGGAGTAGAAGGCGGCGCCGCCCCCGGCCAGGTCCATGCCCACCCCGGCGGCGATGCCCGCGGCGGCCCCCGCGCCGATGCCCCCCTCGTAGGCGCAGATCATCACCCCCAGGGCGGCGGCCAGCCGCCCCACGGACAGGTCGCCGAAGAAGGTGATTTTGGCTAACGTGAGGAGCACCGTCCCACCCAGAATCAGCAGCCCCACGGTCTGCCGCAGGGTGAGGGTGTCCTCCTCCCGGTTGTCCGTCCAGGGGGAGAAGGCCAGGCGGTAAAAATAGGTACACGCCCCGGCCAGCAAAATTTCCGTCAAAAAGAAGATCAGCCGCTGCGGCGTCCACCCCTCGTCCGCCAGGTAGACAAACCCGGTGATTGCGTCCATCAGGGCGGCAATCAGGGGCATAAACCATATCCTGCGGTAGGGACGGATGTCGTAAAAGGCGAAGGACACCGCAAAGACCAGAATGGCCGCCGCCGCGTACCGCAGTCCCTCCGCGAAGCCCAGGAAGACCAGATAGCCGAAGCCGGCTCCCAGCAAAGCGCAGAAGCCGTCCGCCCCGGAGCCGGACGCCGCCGCCAGGCTCAGCCCGAAGGGGGCGTACCCCCCAAAGATCTGGGCCCCCGCCAGCACTGCCCCCAGCAGAAGCCGGATGACACACTCCGCCCCCCGTACCAGCGCCGGAGCCCGGAGCACCAGCCGCCCGGTCTCCCGCATCTCCTCCCCCACCCGGGCCGCCCGGGTCTTCAGCTTGTCCTTTGCCGCCATGTCCGCGTCCTCCCTCTTCCGGCTTGTCCGCCATTGTCCTTTGTTCTTCCACAGTATAATCCAATTTGTGGAAAAACAGAGTCGGAATGGGAGGGTCAGGTTTCTGATTTCTTGGCGGTTTTTCAGGTCTGCCGCCGTATTTGCCTAAAAAAACAGCCCGCCTCCCCAAATAAGGAGAACAGACTGTTCCATTTCCGATTTGTAGTTGTGAATCCAGGTTCTTCTGCCGCGCCGTTCAGCGCTCTATGGTACACTCGCCCGCTCAGTGGGTAAACGCGGTGGCGGCGTGGCGCAGGTCCAGTTCCATCATGCGGATCACGTAGAGGGAGTCGGTGATCACCTTGAGGGGCTTGGTGTAGTCCAGGGCAAACAGGCCGATGAAGGAGCGGGCGTCCACCTTGATGGACTCGTCCTGGCTGGCCAGGTACACCTCTTTATCTGCCATGCTGGCAATGTGCTGGAGGGCAGACAGCTCGGAAATGGAGTTGAATTTCTTTTCGATGACCATAAGTCATACCTCCTTTTCAGCCGTGAGTATAGCACAGGCCGAATTTTACATCAATAGTATTATTAACTAAAAATAGCGCCTACCATATCTCCATAGACAGGCATATTGATTGGTTATAACTCATTTAAAGAAATAGTAAACGCTTATTTCTTCTTTTATATGCTTTATTTTTTTAATTAGCAGTCAGATTTCTTGATTAATATAGGCATAAAAAAGAATCGTCCGCGCCATTCCGGAATGGCGCGGACGCTTTTTGGATCTTTGTTTACCGGTGTGCTACCAGCGCTCCAGCTCGCTGACCAGAGCCGCCGAGTCGGTGTGGATCTCCACAGGCTGGGAAAAGTCCAGCGCGTAGATTCCCATGGGCGACTTTACATTCAGCGAGATCTCCCCGTCCAGGGAGCGAATGAGGACTGACTCAGGGACAGAGATCGCCAGTTCCCGGAGCCGCTGGATTTCCTCCCGCGAGGAAAACGTCTTCGTAATAACCATTGGTCATTCCCCCTGTTGTACATGCTGACCCTATTATACTACGAAGCTGGCAAAAGGGAAAGATGAACTGTCAATTTCACAAACAGTTTTTTCCTATCAAATGGCCTGAGAATTTGGCATTTCGCCAAGAGTATTTCTCATTGCGTCAGAATCCGCCCCCGCCGGACCGGGTTCGGCTAATCCATCAGGCCGCACACCAGCTCGGTATAGCGGGCGGGGTCGTCAATGGGCAGCCCGGCGATGAGCAGGGCCTGATGGTAGAGGATCTCCGCGTAGCGCCCGGCTTTGTCCCGATCGCTGTCCATGGCCGCGCGCAGCGCGGCGAAGGCGCCGCTGTCCCCGTTGAGCTCCAGCACCCGCTGGGCCTTCATCTCCCCGGCCTGCTGGGGATCCATGCGCTGGAAATACTTCTCCATCTCCAGCGTAATGGGCCCGTCTGTGGTCAGGCACACCGGGCCAGTCTTGAGAATCTTGGAGATGCGCACCTCCTTCACCCGATCCCCTAAGGTCTCCTTTACAAAGTCCAGCACATCCTTGTTCTCCTCGGTCTTCTGCTGGGCCTGGGCCTTTTCCTCGTCGCTCTCCGGCAGGGCATCGCTGTCGTTGACCGACTTGAAGGGCTTGCCCTCCAGCTCCGCCAGGGTGTTCATCACGAACTCGTCCGGGTCCTCGGTGAGGCAGAGGATCTCGTATCCCTTGTCCAAAATCCGCTCGGCCTGGGGCAGCTGGGCGATGCGCTCCACGCTCTCTCCGCTGGCGTAGTAGACAAACTTCTGGTCCTCCGGCATCCGGGCCTGATACTCCGCCAGGGTAATGAGCCTGCCCTCCTTGGAGGACCAGAAGAGCAGCAGATCCTTGAGCAGATCCTTATGGGCGCCGTAGTCCGCCAGAACCCCATATTTCAGCTGGAGCCCGAAGGCCTTCCAGAACTTCTCATAGTCCTCCCGCTTGTCCTTTTGGAGCTTTAACAGCTCGTTTTTGATCTTCTTCTCCAGGTTGCCGGCAATCACCTTCAGCTGCCGGGTGTGCTGCAGCATTTCCCGCGAGATATTCAGGGAGAAGTCCTGGGAGTCCACCACTCCCCGGACGAAGCGGAAGTGGTCCGGCAGCAGGTCGGCGCACTTGTCCATAATGAGCACCCCGGAGGAGTAGAGCTGGAGGCCCTTTTCAAACTCCCGGGAGTAGAAGTCAAAGGGGGTATGGCCGGGGATGTAGAGCATGGCCTTGTACTCCACCGCGCCCTCGGCGCTGACGTGGATGACGCTGAGGGGGTCCTCCCAGTCGCTGTACTTCTCCTTATAAAACTGGTTGTACTCTCCCTGCTCTACCTCGCTCTTAGGCCGCTGCCACAGAGGAACCATGGAGTTGAGCGTCTCCCAGGCATCATAATCCTCCCACTCGGGCTTGTAGTCGTCGCCGGCATCCTCCGGCCGGGGTTTCTGACGGGATTTGTGCATCAGCATCATAATGGGGCAGTGGATGTAGTCAGAGTACTTCTTTACCAGGTCGGACAGGCGGTACTGCTCCAGATACTCGTCATAGTGGTCGTCCTCCGTATTGGCCTTGATGTGGAGCACCACGTCGGTGCCATACCCCGTCTTCTCACAGGGCTCCATGGTGTAGCCATCCTTGCCGTCGGAGGTCCACCGCCATGCGGCGTCCTGGCCGTAGGCCTTGGAGGTCACTGTCACCTGGTCGGCCACCATAAAGGCGGAGTAGAAGCCCACGCCGAACTGGCCGATAATATCCACGTCGCTCTTCCCCGCGCCCTGGTCCTTGGCGGCCATGTCTTGTTTGAATTGGAGAGAGCCGCTCTTGGCAATGGTGCCCAGGTTGTTCTCCAGCTCCTCCGCCGTCATGCCGATGCCGTTGTCTGAGATGGTCAGCGTCCGGGCCGCCTGGTCCGGGGTGAGGATAATCTTAAATTCCGAGCGGTCCAGCCCCACCTTGTCGTCGGTGAGGGCCTGATAGGCCAGCTTGTCCACTGCGTCGCTGGCGTTGGAAATCAACTCCCGCAGGAAAATCTCCTTGTGGGTATAGATGGAATTGATCATCAAATCCAACAGACGTTGGGACTCCGCCTGAAAGGCTTTCTTTTCCATACCGGTATTCCTCCTAAATTGATTACAGCCCTGGGACTGTTGCAGAAAAAAGGATTAGCACTCCTAAATGGTGAGTGCTAATCTATAATAACCCTTTCCCACTCCTTTTTCAATAGGGTTCAAAATTTGTTTACAATTTCTGCGAAAGCCCTTGTTCATCTGTATACCCTAAGCCCGAGTTCGAGGGCATCGCCGGCGCCAACTGGGAGCTGGCCACCAACACCCTGGCCAGCAAGGTGAAGCTGT
>NZ_QWEK01000053.1 GCF_009935845.1 Pseudoflavonifractor sp. 524-17
CCGCCCCGTTTTCCGCTGCCCTTAAAAACATTGATTTTACTGGGTTTTCTCATGTTTTCTTATGGCAACGCCCTTAACTGCGCCGGTCCTTACGGGGGTTTGGGGGCGTCAGCCACCAACAAGCGAGCGCCGGTATATACCGGCGCATTGCTTGTTGTTGCCGCTACCACTACGATCAATTTTACACTAACTTTACAATACTTGCCTTTTGATTTTTACATGACAGCAGTATTCTTCTCTCGTACCCAAAAGTCGAAAGGAGATATTTGAACATGAAAAGACTTGCAACTTTTATACTGACCACTGCACTGGCCCTGTCAATTATAGCCGGATGCGCTCAGAAAACGTCCGGCACCGTCACCACGGACGGATCTACCTCTATGGAAAAGGTAATCGGCGCGTTAGGCGAGGCATTCGAGGCGCAGAACAAAAATGTGACTTTTACCTACAACCCCACTGGCTCCGGCTCCGGTATCCAGGCGGTTTTGGAGGGGCGCTGCGACATCGGCCTCAGCAGCCGCGACCTGAAAGCGGATGAATCCGCCCAGGGCCTGACCGGGACTGTGCTGGCCTATGACGGCATCGCGGTGATCGTCAACCCCGACAATCCCGTTTCTGATCTCGATGTAGATACCATCGCCAAAATATATACCGGCGAGATCACCAACTGGAAAGATGCGGGCGGACACGATGCTGAGATCGTCCTGATTGGCCGGGAAGCGGGCAGCGGCACCAGGGACGGCTTTGAATCCATCACCGGCACATCGGACAACTGCCAATACCGCCAGGAGCTGACCTCTACCGGCGATGTGATCACCACCGTGTCCCAAAACCCGGACGCCATCGGCTACGCCTCCCTGGCCTCCGTCAAGGACACGGTGCGGGCCGTCACGGTAGGCGGAGTAGCGCCCACAGAGGATGCGGTGAGGGACGGCAGCTATGTCATCCAGCGGCCCTTTGTCCTGGTCACAAAGACGGACACCCCCCTTTCCGCACCGGCGCAGAAGTTTTTCGACTTCGTTACCTCTCCTGATGCCGTGGAACTGATTTCCAATGCGGGCGCTGTGGCGGAAGGGTGAATATGGGTCGTAAAAGACAACTGGCGGAAAATGCCGTCCACGGGATATTTCTGATGCTGGGGCTGGTCACAGTGGGCTGTGTCCTGCTGATTACGGTCTATCTGGTGGCTTCCGGCATTCCTGCCATCCGGCAGATCGGGCTTGTGCCCTTTCTGCTGGGTAACACCTGGGAATCCACCGCCGCACAGCCCTCATACGGCATCCTTCCATTCATTCTCACAAGCATTTACGGCACAGCCGGAGCCATTCTGTTCGGCGTTCCCGTGGGGTTTTTCGCGGCGGTTTATCTGGCGAAAATGGCCCCTGCAAATGTGAAAGCCGTTGCGGAATCCGCCGTCAGCCTCCTGGCCGGTATCCCCTCGGTGGTCTATGGCCTGGTGGGGATGCTGGTGCTTGTACCGGGTATCCGGGCGCTGTTCCATGTGCCGGACGGTGCCAGCCTGCTGGCGGCAATCATCGTCCTGTCAATCATGATCCTGCCCTCCATCATCAAAGTATCCATTACCGCGCTGGAGGCAGTACCGAAGGAGTACGAGGACGCATCTCTGGCCCTCGGCGCGACCCCGATAGAAACCTATTTTCGGGTATCTGTCCCTGCGGCGCGAAGCGGCATCGCGGCGGCGGTAGTGCTGGGGGTAGGCCGGGCCATTGGGGAGGCTATGGCGGTAATGATGGTGTCCGGCAACGCAGCGAATATGCCCTCACTGTTTGAAAGCGTCCGATTTCTTACCACAGCTGTATCCAGCGAAATGTCCTATTCCAGCGGCCTCCAGAGGCAGGCGCTGTTTTCCATCGCCCTGGTACTGTTCCTGTTTATCATGTTGATTAATGCCGCGCTGAATTTCTTCCTCAAAGGACAAAAGGAGGGCTGATTATGCTGGACAGACCGATCTCCCCATCCCGGAGGGCCTATATCGGCGCAATGGGGCTGCTGTGCGCCCTGTCGGTGCTGCTGGTATGCACTCTGGCGCTGTCCCTCATAGGCTATGTGCTGGCGGCGGGGCTCCCCAACCTGACCTGGGAGCTGCTGACCACCAAACCCAGCTACTTGTCGGACACCATCGGCATCCTGCCGGACATCCTGAACACCATCTACATCATCCTCGCCGCCCTGATGATTGTCCTGCCTGTAGGGGCGGGAGCGGCAGTCTATCTGACCGAGTACGCCAGTAACCGCCGTTTGGTGTCTGCCATCGAATACGCAGCGGAAACCCTCTCCGGCATCCCGTCCATTATCTATGGCCTTGTGGGTATGCTGGTATTCACCAACGTATTGGGAACATCTTTGCTGGCCGGTGCGCTGACTCTGGTGATTATGAACCTGCCCACCGTCATGCGGACCACCCAGGAGAGTTTAAGAACGGTGCCGCAGAGCTACCGCGAGGGTGCCTTTGGCCTGGGAGCCGGGAAGTGGCGGGTCATCCGCACCGTGGTGCTGCCTGGGTGCGCGGACGGAATCATCACCGGCTGTATTCTGTCGGTGGGGCGCATTTTGGGCGAATCGGCGGCGCTGCTGTTTACGGCGGGCTTCGCCCATGGGCTGAACGGCTTTTTTACCGGGCTAACCAGTCCGGGGGCCACCCTCACCGTGGCCCTGTATGTCTACGCAAAGGAGCAAGGGGAGTTTGGTGTGGCCTTTGCCATTGCCGCGATTTTGATGCTTCTGACGCTGGCGGTCAACCTGACCGCTGCCCTGGTAGGCCGCTGCTTCCAGAAAAGGAGGGCGCTATGAGTAACGCAATCACTGCAAAAAATCTTTGCCTGTGGTACGGCAGCACCCAGGCATTGAAACATATCAATATCCAAATTCCAGAGAACAGCATCACCGCTCTGATCGGCCCTTCCGGCTGCGGAAAGTCCACGTTTCTGAAAACACTGAACCGCATGAACGACCTGGTTTCCGGCGTCAGGATTACCGGGGAGGTGCGGTATCAGGATACGGATATTTTTGCTCCCGGCCTGGATGTGAATGCTCTGCGTAAGGAGATCGGAATGGTGTTCCAAAAGCCCAATCCCTTCCCTATGAGCATCTATGACAATATCGCCTACGGCCCGCGAACCCACGGTGTAAAAAACAAAGCCGCGCTAGATTGCGTGGTGGAGTATGCTCTGCGGAGTGCGGCCATCTGGGATGAAGTGAAAGACCGGCTGAAAAAGAACGCCCTGGGACTGTCCGGGGGCCAGCAGCAGCGGCTTTGCATCGCCCGCGCCCTGGCCGTGGAGCCGAAGGTGCTGCTGATGGACGAACCCACCAGCGCCCTGGATCCTATTTCCACCTCTAAAATTGAGGAGCTTGCAATGCAGCTGAAAGAGCGGTACACTATTGTTATCGTGACCCACAATATGCAGCAGGCGGTACGTATTTCAGACCGCACGGCGTTCTTCCTCTTGGGAGAGCTGATCGAGTATGACGAAACGGAAAAGCTGTTCTCTCAGCCGGAGGATCAGCGGACCGAGGACTATATCACAGGGAGGTTTGGGTGATGCGGAGCAGATTTGACAGCCAGCTCGCCCTTCTGAATACGGAGCTGATCCAGATGGGCGCGCTGTGCGAGGAGGCCATCTCCAAAGCGGCGAAGGCGTTGGAGAATGGTGACAGCACGTTGGCGGAACAGGTCAAGCCATTGGAGGGCGGGATCGACCAGATGGAGCGGGATATTGAAACGCTGTGTCTGAAACTGCTGCTCCAGCAGCAGCCGGTGGCCCGCGACCTGCGGCAGATCTCCGCCGCCATGAAGATCATCACAGATATGGAGCGCATCGGAGATCAGGCGGCAGATATCGCGGAAATCATCCTGGCGATGCTGGCCCAGGGATATGTGCCGGAAGACGTGGGCCATATCCGGGAAATGGCGGCGGAGGTCATCAGGATGGTTACGGAAAGCGTAGATTCCTACGTCCAGAAGGATACGGTCCGGGCCAAGCTGGTGATTGCCCACGACGACATTGTGGATCAATGCTTTGACCAGGTAAAACAGGTGCTGATTGAAGACATCGCGGCAAACCCCGCCTGCGGCGAACACGCTCTTGATCTGCTGATGATCGACAAATATCTGGAGCGCATCGGAGATCACGCGGTCAACATTGCGGAATGGGTGATCTTTGCCGTGACTGGGGAACACAAAGGAGAGACACTATGATCTGGTGTGTAGAGGACGATGCCAGCATCCGGGATATTGAGCTTTACACCCTGCGCTCCACCGGCTTTGAGGCCAGGGGCTTTGAGGACGGCGGAGCGTTCCTGGCGGCGCTGGAAACAGAGCGGCCGGAGCTTGTCATTCTGGATGTCATGCTGCCGGGTATGGACGGCGCGGAGCTGCTGCGGCAGATGAAAGCGGCGACGCATCTGGCTGATATTCCGGTCATCATGGCTACCGCCAAGGGCGCGGAGTACGACAAAATCCAAAGCCTGGATTTGGGCGCGGACGATTACCTGGTGAAGCCCTTCGGCATGATGGAAATGGTGTCCAGGGTAAAAGCCGTCCTGCGCCGCTGCCGTCCCGCGCCCGGGGCAAAGCAGCTGACCGCCGGAGGGCTGACGGTTGATCTGGAAGAACGGACAGTTACCGCAGACGGAGCGCGTATCCCGCTTACCTACAAAGAATTTGAACTGCTCCGGCTGTTCCTTTCCCGCCCCGGTGTTGCGTTCACCAGAGAACAGCTTTTGTCCGATATTTGGGGCGTGGATTATGCTGGGGAAACGCGGACGGTGGATATGCACATCAAAACGCTCCGGCAGAAGCTGGGGGACTATGGCGGGATGATTGAAACGGTGCGGCATATCGGCTACCGGTTGGAGGCAAAGGCATGACAAAGAAAATCTTCCGTTCTATCCTGCTGGCGGCGGTTTCCGTTCTCCTGGCAAGCCTGGTGATCATCATGGGCTGTCTGTATGACTATTACAGAAACGTCCAGGAGAAACAACTGCGGGATGAACTCCGTCTGGCCTCCTATGGAGTAGAGGCGGACGGCTTGGATTACCTGGAGCAGTTGACTTCCCCCTATCGATTCCCATCCACAGCAGATTTTCGTCTGACCTGGATCGCCGCTGACGGCGAAGTGTTGTTTGATACCCACGTCCCGGCGGCGGAGATGGAAAACCACGCGGGCCGGGTGGAGGTAAAAGAGGCCCTGGCCGAAGGTGAAAGCGGCGGGGTCCGCTACTCGGAGACACTAACCGAGCGGACGCTATACTGTGCACAGCGGCTGGCTGATGGAACCGTCCTGCGCATTTCCATCAGCCAGCTGACGGTGTTTGCCCTGGCAATGGGGATGCTTCAGCCGATTTTGCTGACTGCGATCCTGGCGGTCATTCTCTCCGCGCTGCTGGCCCGCCGGATGGCAAAGCGCATTGTTGCACCGCTGAACCGTCTGGATTTGGATAAGCCTTTGGAAAACGACGCCTACGAGGAATTATCCCCCCTCCTGGGGCGTATCCACCAGCAGCACCGGCAGAGCGAGGCGCAACTCCGGGAGTTGAGAAGAAAAACCGAAGAATTTGAACAGATCACAGAAAACATGAGCGAGGGGCTTGTCCTTTTGGACAGAAAGGGTGTGATTTTAAGCATCAACCCCGCTGCGAGGACGATCTTCCATGCAAGCAGCGCCTGCGTTGGGCAGGACTTCCTTGTGGTAGACCGTGACCATGAGATCAACCTCGCCATTCAGACCGCGCTGGAAGGGGGACACAGCGAAGTCCGCGCGATGCGAAACGACCGGGAGATTCAGTTTGACTTTAGCCGGATCACGGCGGACGGTGCTGCGGCAGGAACGGTGTTGCTGGCCTTTGACGTGACAGAACAGGCCGCCGCTGAACGCAGCCGCCGGGAGTTTACCGCCAACGTGTCCCACGAGTTGAAAACCCCCCTGCAATCCATCATGGGCAGCGCCGAGCTGTTGGAGAACGGCCTTGTCAAGCAAGAGGATCTTCCGCAGTTCGTGGGCGTGATCCGCACAGAGGCGGCGCGGCTGGTAACGCTGGTGGAGGACATCATCCACCTGTCGCAGCTGGACGAGGGAATCGCACCGGCAAAGGAAGAGGTAAACCTTCTGGAGCTTGCGGACAGCGCGGCCTCCGCTCTACGGGAGCAGGCGGAGAAACGACATATTTCCCTATCCGTGACTGGCGAAAGCGCCAAGATAAGCGGAGTGCGGGGCTTCTTGTATGAAATGCTCTATAATCTGATTGATAATGCCATCAAATACAATATAGACGGCGGAAAGGTAGAGATTGCTGTTTCAGCAGGCGATACCGCCATAACTGTTTCCGTAAAAGATACTGGGATTGGAATTCCACCGGAGTATCAGGCCAGGGTGTTTGAGCGGTTTTTCCGGGTGGACAAAAGCCGCTCCAAGGCCTCCGGCGGCACCGGTTTGGGGCTGTCGATTGTCAAGCATATTGCGCAGTATCATCACGCGGAAATCAGACTGCAAAGCGGAATTGGAAGAAGCGGAACCAATATTGAAGTCTTATTTGGCTTGAGGAAAATGAGAGATTCTTGAAACTTGCCCTTGACAAAAGCTCTCTGAGGACAACATCAGCGGGAAACTTTCAGACGAACGGTTTTCCAAGCTGTCCAAGTCCTACGAGGACGAACAGCGCACGTTATCCGAAAAGGCCAAGGCCCTCCATGCTGAACTGGACAAGGGACAGGCCCAGGCCGTGAACGTGACCCAGTTTATCGCCCTGGTGAAGAAGTACAGCGAGATTGACACGCTTACCCCGGCTATTGTTAATGAGTTTATTGAGCGTATCAACGTACACGCCCCGGACAAGTCCAGCGGCCACCGCTCCCAGCAGGTTGACATTGTTTATAACTTTATTGGTATGCTCCCCACCCCAAAGTCCAAGAAAAAAGCGGCGTAGCCTTTCGACTACGCCACTCCTTCAAGATAAAAATACTTTCTTATGAGGCTCCGCTAATCGGCGGTCCCTTTTTGCGTATTAGGATATAAAATTCGACAAAATTCGACTTTTTAGGCGGAAAAAGAAATGCGTCTGAGGAGGCGTGCGAGGACGCAGGCTGCTTCAGCCCGGGTCACGGCATCCTTTGGGCCGCCGGTCATCTGGGGCGGGAGGAGATCCCATTGCGTGGCCCAAGCCATGGCCTGGACCGCCCATTCTGAGACCTCTGGGTCAGGCATGGGTACCCCGGCTGCGCTCACGTCAAATCCGTTTTGGGCGGCATAGCGGTACAAAATAGTGACCAGCTGCTCCTGAGTCAGCGCCCCCTCTGGGTCAAAGCCGGAACCCGTGCCTGCCACCAGGCCCAGCTCCGCCGCCCAGGACACCGCCGGACTGTACCACGCCGCCGCGCTCACATCGGGGAAGGAAACCATGCCCCCGGCGGGGGTATCCTCCAGCCGGTAGAGCACCGCCGCCAGCATGGCACGGTCCATCCCGTGCTCAGGCAGAAACTGCCCTGCCTGAGTGCCAAAAAAGATCGCCCGGCTGCTCATCAGGGCAATGTCTCCCACCGCCCAGTGATCCGCTGCATCAGAAAAGGGAACCGGCCGCTTGTCCAACCGGATAGCGCCGCTTCCCTCTAACTCAACCGCTATGGATCCTGCCTGGGCCACAGACTTTTTTACGATATACTCATTTCCGTCCGGTCCCAGCCGGACCGCTGTCGTATCCTCCCCCTCCGCTGGGAGCACCATGGTTATCCCGCTGTCTATCTCCACCCCCTGGCCGTCTGCCAGAAACCGGACAAAAACCGTATCGCCCCGGCGCTCCACCGTCAAGGTCAGCACCCCGCCCCGGGCCGCCCATTGCTCCATGACCTCCCCGGACAGGATCAGACGTACAGTGGGATGGGCGATCGCCACCTCCACCCGCTGCGTCCCGCTGAGCGCCCGGGCAAATGAGGCCGGCAGGCTGAGTGTGACAAAATCCGTTTCCGGCCCGGTAGCCACCGCCACGGTGAGCGGATCCGCCTCCAAAGCCAACAGGGCCTGGGCCGTCGCCGCATCCAGCACCGCGGCGGCGGTTTCCCCGTTCTGCTTCCCATGCAGAATTGCCTGGTTTCCTTCCGTCTCAGCGGCGGGCGCTGCCGGCTCCGGCGTGGCCGGCGGTCCGCTCCAACCCCCATGGCCGCCGCCGGGAGACTCCGGCTCCGGCGGGGAACTAGGCACGGGTTCTGGCGAGGGGCTGGGCATAGGCTCCGGCGAGGGGCTGGGCATAGGTTCCGGCGAGGGGCTGGGCATAGGCTCCGGCGAGGGGCTGGGCATAGGCTCCGGCGAGGGGCTGGGCATAGGTTCCGGCGAGGGGCTGGGCATAGGTTCCGGTGAGGGGCTGGGCATAGGCTCCGGCGAGGGGCTGGGCATAGGCTCCGGCGAGGGGCTGGGCATAGGCTCCGGCGAGGGGCTGGGCGCGGGTTCCGGCGAAGAACTAGGCCCGGGCTCCGGTGAGGAGCTGGGCTCTGGCTCCTGTTCCTCCACGGTCACCTCCATGGAGGCCATGCTGCCCCAGGGATTCATCAGTGACTCACCAGAGCGGAAGAACCCAAACAGATAGTAGCATCCCGTCTCCCCCTGATAGCACTCTGTCTGCCATGTCACCGGAAGTTCCGCCGGGGTACCGTCCTCCAGCTGTACGGAGACTGTGTCTGGTACAGGCAGATCGGCCGCCTGGGTGCCCCAGGGGACCGTACACGCCTCCGGCTGAGATACCTGCGCGATGACGGGAAGTCTCTCCTCTTCCGTCACAATTACGGAGAGCACAGGTTCCAGGCCACGGCTGTTGGTGACGCTTCCGTCTTCGGGGAGAACCAGAGAGAAGACCCCCGTCATTTCGTATTCCTCCATCAAAAGCGCCTCATACAGCATCGCCTCCTCGTACTCCACCGCCACCCGGGTCAGGCTGCCGTCCTCCAGGACCACCCAGATCCGCTCTTTGAACCGTTCCTCCAGATCCTCAATGTCCAGATAGATGACCTCCTCTTCGGTCAGGCACACCGTCGGGTTCGGAAGTGCGAGGATATCCATGCTCCCCGGTCCTCCCGCCGCCCGGGCCCCCGGCGGTATCCCGCACAGCAGACCCATCAACAGCACACAACACACCTGCCGTCTCATTGAAAATCCGTCCTTTCTCTGTCTAATTTTGGCGGTGGCTTGACCGCCTTGCCTTACATTATATCATGTTGTATGAAAAACAGCATCGTATTTTTGGACAGATTGTTTAAAATCGCTGACATTCCCTCTGCAGGGAAAAAAGAGGGCGCCCGCAGGCGCCCTTTATGGCCTGCCGAAAACGTGTTTTCGACAGGCTGAGCTTATACTACACAAAGCATTCCAGGATGTTTGCCTTGCCGCCGCAGGGCGGCAGAAGACCCAGCCAGACGGTGTCCAGCGGTTATGAGTACAGGTTCTTAGTTAGAGGCGGTATCGGGATCAGCGTCATCGCCCCAGAGCATGTTTTTGCGCAGCTCCTCGCCCACAACCTCCATCTGGTGCTTGGCCAGCAGGGCCCGCTTGGAGTTGAAGAAGGTACGGCCGTTCTTGTTCTCGGCGATCCACTTGCCGGCAAAGGTGCCGTCCTGGATGTCAGAGAGGACGGCGCGCATCCGGGCTTTGGTCTCCTCGTGGGGGATGACCCGGGGGCCGGAGACATACTCACCGTACTCGGCGGTGTCGGAGATGGAGTAGTTCATCATACCTACGCCGCCCTTGTTGATGAGGTCGATGATGAGCTTCATCTCGTGAATGCACTCAAAGTAAGCGTTCTCCGGCTCGTAGCCCGCCTCCACCAGCACCTCGAAGCCGCAGCGCATCAGATCCACCACGCCGCCGCACAGCACGGTCTGCTCGCCGAAGAGGTCGGTCTCGGTTTCGTCGTGGAAGGTGGTCTCCATCACGCCGGCCCGGGCGCCGCCGATGCCGGCGATGTAGGCCAGGGCGATTTTCAGGGCGTTGCCGGTGGCGTTCTGCTCCACCGCCACCAGACAGGGCACGCCCTTCCCCGCCACGTACTGGGAGCGGACCGTGTGGCCGGGGCCCTTGGGGGCGGCCATGAACACGTCTACTCCGGCGGGGGGCACAATCTGGCCGTACCGGATGTTGAAGCCGTGGGCAAAGGCCAGGGCCTTGCCCTCGGTCATGTAGGGGGCGATGTCCTTCTTGTACAGGTCGGCCTGGGCCTCGTCGTTGATGAGGATCATCACGATATCGCCCCACTTGGCGGCCTCGGCCACGGTCTTCACCGGAAGGCCGGCCTTCTCCGCCTCGGCCCAGCGCTTGCTGCCCTCCCGCAGGCCCACGCACACGTCGCAGCCGGAGTCCTTCAGGTTCAGGGCGTGGGCGTGGCCCTGGGAGCCGTAGCCGATAACGGCGATCTTTTTGCCGTCCAGGCAGCTCAGTTCACAGTCCTTCTGATAGTACATCTTTGCCATGGTAATACACTCCTTTTATTGATTCAGCGGCAGATTGTGTTTCGTTATTTTTATCATAATCCAGACAGGAGGGCAAGAATATAAACTGTGATACAATTCTATCCCTTGACCTCCTCCACCTGAATGCCCAGGGTTTCCTCGTACTGGGCCAGGACCTGGACCGCGTCTTGGGTAAAATTCTCGTTTAAGACCAACATGCCTGACGCGGACACCGCCCCATCCGCCCCGCCGGTGAAGGCGACCGCCACCGGCACGGCGTTCTCGTAGGTGTACAGGTAGATGGTGTTTTCCGTCAGCTCCTTGCTGACAAAGAGCTTTTGGGCGGTACAGACGCTGGCGGCGGCAATGGCCGCCTGTCCGGCCTGGGCGTTGATCTGGGTGATAAAGGCGGACTGGAGCTTGGCCTGTACAATCTGCCCCAGGGCGGGGGAAAGCTGCTTTAGATCCAGCCCCTCTTCCTCTCCTAAGAGCGTCAGGACGGCGGAGGCTGGTATGGTGATGCGGTAGACCGCCTTGGTCTTGGTGAAGTCCCCCTGTCCCGCGTCCGCCGCCAGCGCGGCCACCTCCGGTATGGCGCCATACATGGCGAGGTAGTCCTCGCTGCGGGCCATCTCGGCAATGACGTCCGCCACCTCCAGGCCGTGCCGGTAGAGGGACTTGCCACCGGTCCGGTCCCCGCCGCAGGCAGTCAGGGAGAGAATCAGGGCCAGAGCCGTCAGGGCGCGGGCCGCCCGTGTGCTTCGTCTCATCATGACTTCCTCCTTGTTCTTCTTGCTGGTTTTAGGGAAATGAATGATAGCGGAACTCAAGCAAGCACCCGTTCCAGCTCGATCTCATCCTCGTCCACCCGGCCGGTGGCAGCAAAGCGCAGCGCCTGGTATAAATGGCAGGCGGCGGAATTTTCCGGGCGGACCGTCAGCCGGACGGTGTTGGAGTCCCCAAAGGGCTTGGTGCGGATATAGGCAAGCGCCGCTTCCATGGCCGCTCTCCCATAGCCCCTGCCCTGGTGCTGGACGTCGATCATCAAATGCCAGATGAAGTAAGCCTCCTCGTCGTAGTCATAGATGACCATAAGATACCCAATCACCTGACTGGCATGACAGACCGCAAAAGGCGTACACTGCCTGTAGTAAACATAGGCCTGGGCCAGGCTGCGGATAGGGTGGGATACAAACTTCTCCTGCCCGGCATCTAATTTCAGGGAAAAGCAGTCGATAAAGTTGGATTCATCTACTTTTTGCAAGGTAATGCGCTCCATGCGTTCTCCTTCCTATTTGGAGGGCTAACGGATGAAAACCCTCCCTTTGGTTGACAGGAACCTGTTTTCATACAGCTTCATATCTGCTCTCCCCCTTTCTTTGGAAGAAAATATCGATTTAAAAACACAGGGACCCCTGTGGAATCTGCCGGGGCCTATGCTCTGTGCGCTGGGGAAACGGGCTTTTTACAGGAAATTTTTGCCCAGGTTGAACTCCGCCTTCTCCTTGTTCTCGTCGCTGATGGTGTAGGCGCCCCGCTCCAAGGCCACCATGCCGGTGCGCACCAGCTCCAGGATGCCGAAAGCCTCCAGCAGGCGCTGGATAGCCTCCGCCTTGTCCTCGTCGCCGATGAGAGCCAGGGTGAGGGACTTCAGAGACACGTCGATGATGGACGCACGGAAGATATTGGCGATCTGGATGACCTCGTTGCGGATCTCCGGGGTCTCCGCCTTCACCTTGTACATCACCAGCTCCCGGCGGATGGACCGCTCCGGCAGCAGCTCCTGGACGGAGTAGACGCAGAAGAGCTTGCGCAGCTGGTTCATCACGTGCCGGATGGTCTTGGCGTCCCCCATCACCTCAATGGTGATACGGGAGACGGCGGGGTCGTCGGTGGTGCCCACGGCCAGGGACTCGATGTTATACCCCTTCCGGGAGAACAGCCGGGAGACCTGGGAGAGCACGCCGGCAGAGTTCTCCACCAGCACCGACAGGGTGTGGCGGGTAATTGTGGGGGCGGTATTCTCTTTCATGGCAGTTCCCTCCTTTAATCCAACAGGAAATCGGTGGCGGCGGCGCCGCCGGGGACCATGGGGTGGACCATGGCGTCCTTGTCAATGGCGCAGTCGATGACGCAGGCTTTTCCGCTGTCCAGGGCAGCGCGCAGGGCGGCCTCGAACTCCGCCTGGTTCCGGGTCCGGGCCCCCTGGATGCCGTAGGCCTCCGCCAGCTTCACGAAGTCCGGCCCCCGGTCCAGGTCGGTCTGGGAATACCGCTCGCCGTAGATCAGGTGCTGCCACTGGCGCACCATACCCAAGGTACCGTTGTTGAAGATAACAATAATTACGGGGATCTGATAGTGCTCTACCGTGGCCAGCTCGTGGCAGTTCATGCGGAAGCAGCCGTCTCCGGTACACAGCACCACGGTCTGGTCCGGATTGCCCATCTTGGCCCCCATGGCGGCCCCCAGGCCGAAGCCCATGGTGCCGAAGCCGCCGGAGGTGATAAGCTGGCCGGGACGGGAGAAGTGGTAGTACTGGGCGGACCACATCTGGTGCTGGCCCACGTCGGTGGTGATGATGGCCTGGGCGCCGGTGAGATCGGAGATGGTCTCCAAAATCTCGTGGGGGTGGAGGATATCGTCCTTTTTCAGGGGGACCTCCTTCTGAGAGAAGACAAACTCCTTCCACTCGGGGTAGTCGTGGGCGGGGAGCTTTTGGTTAATCAGCTCCAGCACCCCCCGGGCATCGCCAATGATATGGTGGTCGGTCTGCACGTTCTTGTCGATCTCCGCCCGGTCGATGTCGATGTGGACAATCTTGGCCTGGCTGGCGAAGGTAGCGGGGTCAGTGGCCACCCGGTCGGAGAAACGGCAGCCGATGGCGATGAGCAGGTCGCACTGGCTGGAGGCCACGTTGGAGGCATGGGAGCCATGCATTCCAATCATTCCGGTGAACAGCGGATGGCTGCCGGGACAAGCGCCGCCCCCCATGATGGTAGACGCCACCGGGGCATTCAGCCGCTCGCAGAATTTACGGAACTCCGGCACCGCTCCCTTGGAGCGGATGACGCCGCCGCCTACCAGCACCAGGGGCCGCTTGGCCTCCTCGATCATGTCCAGCAGCTTGTCGATGTCGTCCCGGTCCGGCTCTGGGGCCCGCAGGTCATAGTTGGACCGGCGGAGCATGGCCGCCAGCCGGCCGTGGGCGGGGTGCTGGTCCAGGGGGAGGTACTGGTAGTCCGCCTCGGCGGCGGTGACATTCTTCACGATGTCAATGAGCACCGGACCGGGCCGGCCGGTGCGGGCAATGGCAAAGGCCTCCCGCACGATGTCCGCCAGCTCATTGGGGTCCTTGACCAGATAGTTGCACTTGGTGATGGGCATGGAGATGCCGGTGATGTCCACCTCCTGGAAGGTGTCCTTTCCGATGAGGGACTCGGCCACGTTCACCGTAATGAACACCACCGGAGAGGAGTCGTAATGGGCGGTGGCGATGCCGGTGGTCAGGTTGGTGGCCCCGGGGCCGGACGTGGCGAAGCACACCCCCACCTTTCCCGTGGCCCGGGCATACCCGTCAGCGGCGTGGGCGGCGCCCTGCTCATGGGCAGTCAGGATATGGCGGATCTTGCTCTTATACCCGTGGAGCTCCATCTCGTCGTAGATGTTGAGGATGGTTCCGCCTGGATAACCGAATACGGTGTCCACCCCCTGCTCCAGCAGACACTCCATCAGGATTTGGGAACACTTCATTCTCATCGGTGTGGGCCTCCTTTATCAAACTTCTTACCAAACAAAAAGACTTCGTCCTGCTCATAGGACGAAGCCGCTTCTCCGTGGTACCACCTAACTTCGCGGGACGTCAGGGCCCCGCGCGCTCTCACCCCGCTAACGGAGGGGGGACCCGGCCCGGCTTACCCACGGAACGCTCCGTTTCAGCCGGACGGCTCTTGGGCGACCTTCAGCCGCCGGCCCTCACGGGAGCTTACACCAGCCGCTCCCTCTCTGCGCATCGGACCGCGCTTACTGACCCAGTCATTGCCTTTGACTCATTTACATACATTCCTATACACAAAGAGACGGCGCAGCCCGCGGACATCTGTCTTTTTGTGAAAGTTAGTGATTATAATACTCCTCTTTTGCGGGTTTGTCAACTGGAGTTTTTTACAACTAAAATGCGTTAGCGTGTGAAAGTTTCATGGAAAATAAATGTTATACTCATCAGTTTACATTTATAGAAACCTATCTGGATAAAATCCCAGAGATATAGAGAGTTTTTGGCAAAAAACCGTCCTGAAATGGACAGTTGCACGAAAACGGTCACTTTTTTTTGTAGAATTACTGGACATTTTCATGTGGCTGCGCTATGATAATATCTGTTTGAACCCGCAGACGCGGGGAGAAAAGAGAAAGCGGGCGCCAGCCGCAGCGCCCGCTCGAAACCGGCCCACGGCGGGCCTGATTTGTGAGGTGGACCTATGAAATTATCCTTTTATGGCGGCGTGCATCCCAAGGAGCACAAAGAGCTGACCTGCGCCAAGGCGGTGGAATCCCTGCGCAAGGCGCCAGCCCAGGTGACCTTGTCCATGTCGATGCACGTAGGCGCGCCCTGCGCGCCGGTGGTACAGGTGGGTGACCAGGTGACAGTGGGGCAGAAAATCGCCGCCCCCACCGGGCTGGGCGCGCCCATTCACGCCAGTGTGTCCGGCAAAGTGGTTGCCATTGAGCCCCGCCCCTCCTGCGGCGGCGGCAAGATGATGGCGGTAGTTATTGAGAACGATTTTCAGGACACATTTGCCTCTGAGCTGACCCCCCACCCAGACTATGACGCCCTCGCCCCCGAGGAGATCATTGATATCATCAAGGAGGCCGGTATCACCGGCATGGGGGGCGCCGGCTTCCCCACCCACGTGAAGATCAGCTCCGGCATCGGCAAGGTGGATACCCTCATCGTCAACGCCGCCGAGTGCGAGCCCTACCTCACCTCTGACCACCGGCTCATGCTGGAGGAAGGGGAGTGGATTATCAAAGGCGTGAAGATTTTAATGAAGACCTTCGGCCTGGACAAAGCGTACATCGGCATTGAGGACAACAAGCCGGACGCCATTGAGAAAATGCGCGCCCTGGCGGAGGGGGGCGTTGAGGTGGTCGCCTGCCGCACCCGGTACCCCCAGGGGGCGGAAAAGCAGCTCATCCAGCGCATTACCGGCCGGGAGGTGCCCCCCGGCGGTCTGCCCGCCCACGTGGGCTGCGCCGTGTTCAACGCCAGCACCGCCGCCGCCGTCTATGACGCCGTGGCAGAGGGCAAGCCCCTGACCCGGCGGATTGTCACCCTCACCGGCGGCGCCCTCAACGAGCCCAAAAACGTGCTGGTCCCCTTCGGCACCCCTATCGCCCATCTGATTGAGGAGGCCGGCGGCTTCCGGGAAACCCCGGACCGGGTGCTGGTGGGCGGTCCCATGATGGGCATCGCCGTGTATGATCTCTCCGCCTGTACCATCAAGGGCAACAACGGCATTCTGTGCATGACCCGGGCCGAGGCCGCCGAGCATGTGGACGCCGCCGCCTGTATCCGCTGCGGCCGGTGCGTCAACGTGTGCCCCATGCACCTCACCCCAGTATATATGCACCTGTACACCGAAAAGCGTATGTGGGACGAGGCGGAGGCCATGAACCTGATGGACTGCATCGAGTGCGGCTCGTGCAACTACATCTGCCCCGCCCGGGTCCCCCTGGTCCAGTCCTTCCGCATGGCCAAGTTTGAGATCCGCACCCTGGCCATGAAGCGCAAGGCGGAGGCGGAGAAGGAGGCTAAGAAAGCATGATCGATACAAAGAATTTGAAGTTGTCCGTGGCTTCTTCGCCCCATGTGTCCTCCCCCGCCGGCACCCGCAATCTGATGCTGGACGTGCTGGTGGCCCTGGTCCCCGCCCTGATCATGGCGGCGTACTTTTTCGGCCCCCGGGCCCTGCTGCTGACGGCGGTGTCCGTGGCGGGGTGCGAGTTCTTCGAGTGGGCCTACCGCAAGGCCCTGAAAAAGCCCGGCGCCGCCGGGGACCTGTCCGCCGCTGTCACCGGCGTGCTGCTGGCCTTCGTCTGCCCGGTGACGCTGCCCTACTGGACCATTTTGGTGGGGGACTTCTTCGCCATTGTCATTGTCAAGCAGCTCTTCGGCGGGCTGGGACAGAACTTTATGAACCCCGCCCTGGGGGGCCGGGCCTTTTTGATGATGTCCTACCCCGTAGCCATGACCACCTGGGTCCTCCCCGGCACCCCCAACTGGGCGGGCATTGTCTCCGCCGCCGACGCCGTCACCGGCGCCACCCCTCTGTCCAATGACTTCATGCACTCCGGCGTGATGCCTGACGGCGTGTCCCTGATGGATATGTTCGTGGGCAACGTGGGGGGCTGCGTGGGGGAGATCTCCGCCCTCATGCTGCTGCTGGGGGGCATCTATCTCATCTGGCGGGGCACCATCCGCGTGCGCATTCCCGCCGCCTTTCTGGGCACTGTGGCGGCTCTCACCTTCCTCTTCCCCAAAAACGGCGTCGGCAATGTGGAGTGGATGGCGGCGCAGCTGTGCTCCGGCGGACTGATGCTGGGCGCTTTCTTCATGGCCACCGACTATGTGACCAGCCCGGTGACCAAGAAGGGAGAGCTGTACTTCGGCGTGGGCTGCGGCCTGCTTACTGTGCTGATCCGCTACTTCGGCGGCTACCCCGAGGGGGTCAGCTACGCGATTTTGATTATGAATGTGTGCGTCTGGCTTCTGGACAAGGCGGGCAAACCCGGCCGCTTCGGCGTCACCGCCGAGGCGAAAAAGGCCGCCAGAGAGGCCAGGAAGCGCGCCAAAAAGGAGGCGGCGTAAATGAGCGACACGGTTGCGGCCAAGAAGGTACCGGAGATCGGCCGGCTAACCCTTATTTTGGGGGGCATCTGCCTGATCTGCGCCCTGCTGCTGGGCCTGGTGAATCTGATCACGGCGGAGCCCATCAAGGAGGCCAAGCTGCGCAAGAGCCAGCAGGCCATGGAGGCCGTCCTCCCCGCCAGCAGCTATGACCCGGTGGCCTACACCGGCGGCGATCCCCTGGTGGCCGCGGTCTATCTGGCCGGGGACCAGGGCTATGTGGTAGAGGTAAAGCCCTCCGGCTTCGGCGGAGAGCTGGATCTGATGGTGGGCATCGGCAACGACGGCGCCGTCACCGGCATCTCGGTGATCTCCCACGCGGAAACCTCCGGCCTGGGGGCCAAGTCCAAAACCGACGCCGCCTGGGGCCGGCAGTATGCCGGCAAGAGCGGCACTGACGTGCTGGTCACCAAGGACGGAGGGCAGATCAACGCCATCACCGGCGCCACCATCACCTCCCGGGCGGTATCCAGCGGCGTGACCGCCGCCCTCAACGCCATTCGGACGCTGGGTTAAGGAGGGACGTACCATGAATATCAAACAGCAATTCAAAGAGGGCTTAATCACCCAAAACCCCGTTACGGTGCAGCTGCTGGGCATGTGCTCCACCATGGCCATCACCACCATGCTGTTCAACGGCCTGGGCATGGGGGTGTCGGTGCTGATTATCCTCACCCTGTCCAATATCTTCATCTCCGCCCTGCGGAAGATTATCCCCAATAAAATCCGCATCGCCTGCTACATTGTGGTGATCGCCACCTTCGTCACCATGGTGGACCTGCTGCTTCAGGCCTTTGTGCCCGCCCTGGCGGACAGCCTGGGGGTGTTCATCCCCCTGATCGTGGTCAACTGCATCATCCTGGGCCGGGCGGAGGCCTTCGCCTCCAAGAACGATATCGCCGCCTCGGCGGTGGACGGCATCGCCCAGGGGGTGGGCTACACCATCATTCTGGTCGTCATGTGCGTGGTGCGGGAATTTTTGGGCAGCGGCACCGTCATGGGCGGCCTGCTGGAGCTTCAGGACGGCGCGCTGCGCTTCGGCCTGGGCACCGCGGCGGGGATCCGGGTGCTGCCCGAGGGCATCCCCGCCCTGGGCATGGCCCTGCCGGTGGGCGGCTTTCTGATGCTGGCGGCGGTGATCGCCTTCATGCAGTGGGCCCTGGCCAAGGGTGAGAAAAAGAAGAACAAGGAGGTGGCCAAGTAATGGGCGATCTGATTACCAAGCTGCTGTCCATCTCTCTGGGGGCCATTCTGGTCAACAACTTTATCCTGGCCCAATTTTTGGGCATCTGTCCCTTTATGGGCGTGTCCAAGAAGATGGACACCGCCCTGGGCATGGGTATGGCGGTTATCTTCGTTATGGGCCTGGCCTCCGCGGTGTGCTATCCCATCAATAAATTTCTGCTGGTCAATCCCGCCCTCTACGGCGACGGCCCCAATCTGGGCTTTATGCAGACCATTGTGTACATTCTGGTTATCGCGTCGCTGGTGCAGTTCGTGGAGATGTTTTTGCAGAAGGCCATGCCCGCGCTGTACTCCTCCCTGGGCATCTATCTGCCCCTGATCACCACCAACTGCGCGGTACTGGGCGTAGTGCTGCTGAACACCCAGAACAACTATAGCTTTATTGAGAGCGTGGTGTACGGCGTCACCGGCGGCATCGGCTTCCTGCTGGCCATTGTGCTCTTCGCCAGCGTGCGGGAGCGGCTGGAGTTCTCCGAGTGCCCCAAGGCCTTTGAGGGCTTCCCCATCGCCCTGGTCACCGCCGGTCTTATCGCCCTGGCCTTCATGGGCTTCACCGGTATGCGGATTTGGTAAGGGGGGCGGAATTATGACATTAGCTATGATTTTAGGCGTGGCCGCAGTGGTCCTGCTGGTTCTGGGGGTCATCTTCGGCCTGATCCTGGGCTTCGCGGCTAAGGCCTTCGCCGTGGAGAAGGACCCCCGGGAGGAGGCCATTGCCGGCTGTCTGCCTGGGGCCAACTGCGGCGGCTGCGGCTATCCCGGCTGCTCCGGCTACGCCGCCGCTGTGGCGGCGGGAAAGGCCGCCACCAACTGCTGCGCCGCCGGCGGCGACGCCGTGGCCGCCCAGATTGCCGAAATTATGGGTGTCAAGGCCCAGACGTCGGTCAAAATGGTGGCCCAGGTCCAGTGTACCGGCGGCTGCCGGGGACATGAGCAGTATGAGTACGTTGGCATCCGGGACTGCTCCGCCGCCGCCCGCCTGCCGGGCGGGGGCGCCGCCGGCTGCTCCTTCGGCTGCCTGGGCTTCGGCACCTGCGAGGCAGTCTGTCCCTTCGACGCCATTCACGTTATCGACGGGGTGGCCAAGGTGGACGAGGACAAGTGCAAGGCCTGCAAAAAGTGCGTGGACGCCTGTCCCCGGCACATCATCCTCCTGGCCCCCTACAAGACCAAGAAACATGTGGCCATCACCTGCTCCTCCAAGGACAAGGGGCCCGACGTGCGCAAGGTGTGCGACAACGGCTGTATCGGCTGCTCCCTGTGCGCCAAGGCCTGCCCCAAGGAGGCCATCACCGTGGACAAGAATTTGGCCGTCATCGACTACGACAAGTGCGTGGGCTGCGGCCTGTGCGCCCAGAAGTGTCCCCGCAAGCTGATTACTGTGGACGGCGTGGTGCCGGAAGTCAAGCCCGCCGCCAAGGCGGAGGGCTGACCCCCCTGTTTTACCCCATCCAAAACGGTGCGGATCCTGACGGGTCCGCACCGTTTGTCTGTCTCCGCGGAAGCAGGCGGCGGACCGCCCGCGCCTTTATAAAAAACGATCCCCGGCCCAAATCAGGCCGGGGATCGTTCGCCGGGGCGCCGCCCCAGGTCAGCCGCCTCAGCGGCTCTGGAGCTGGAAGGAAGCGCACTCGGTGGAGGCGCAGCACTTGGGGTTGCTGTCCCCGCAGCAGCCCACCTTAATCTCATTGAGGGTGCAGTGGTTGGTGGCGCAGTGGTGGGCGCAGTTGGTGACGGAACACTTGATGTTGTGGTTGGGGTTGGTGTTGCTGTTCATAACGCATTTCCTCCTTTGCGGTGATGGTTGTAGTATGTCCCCGCCGGAGCGTTTTATGACAGCGGCTGAATGGAAAATCAAATTCCCCCGCCCGCCGGGGGGAGCTGCCGGGAGAGGCGGCGGTACTCCTGCGCGGAGGCCAGATTTTCCGCCTGCTCCTCCTGGGTCAGGGGACGTTTTCCCTTCGCCGGGGATCCCATCGCCAGACTGCCGGGGGGAATCACGGTATTCTGCGTCACCAGGGCCCCCGCCGCCACCAGACTGCCTGCGCCGATGCGGCAGCCGTTGAGCAGAATGGCCCCCATGCCGATGACGCAGCCGTCCTCTATCGTACAGCCGTGGATCACCGCCCCGTGGCCCACAGTGACGTTTTCGCCTATTTCAATGGGATGGCCTGGGTCTACATGGAGGACGCAGTTATCCTGAAGGTTGGTGCCACGGCCAACGCGGATAGAACTCTCGTCTCCCCGCAGCACCGCGCCGTACCAGACGCTGACCCCCTCGGCCAGAGTGATGTCCCCCGCCAGAACGGCGTTCTCCGCCGCCCGTACCTGAGGGTGCAGAGACGGGGCGCGGCCCGCTATGGATTTGACTAACATTTCGGTATGCCTCCGTTTTCTCAAACATAGTGTTATGATAGGCCCCCGGCGGAGGAATGTCAACTGGACCAGTTTCCGCCGGCAGGGGCCAATTCCATTTGGAGGTGCCTTTTATGGACTTAAAACGCAACCAGATCACCGTGGGCGAGCTGCTGGACGACCCCCGTTCCCGGGCGGTGGTGCAGAAAAAGCTGCCCTCGGTGCTCAAGCATCCCCTGGTAGGGGCCTCCCGGACGGTCACGCTGGAGCAGATGCTCTCCTTCGCCACCGCCTATCTGCCCCAAAAGAAGGTGGATGACCTGATGGACAGCCTGCGAAACTGCTAGAAGAATCCGGTTTAACCCTGCCGCTTCTCCCCCAGGGGCCGCCGGGCCAGAGCCTGGTACCACCGCAGGCAGCCGGTCGTGCCGGTCCGGCGGAGGAGATAGACGGTAACACCGGCATCGCCCAGAAGCAGCATCGCCCCGGGGAGCGCTGCCCTGGCCGGAATGGCCTCCGCCAGGGCGGCCACCCGGGGGTGGACCCCGTGGACCAGCACAGTGCCCAACAGCCCCCAGAACAGGGAGAAGAGCAGACATACCCGGCCGTTGATATGCAGGGGAAGATGGCGGTAGTCCCAGAAGGACACCTTGGTGAACCACTCATAAAACAGGCTCATCAGGTATTCCGCCGCCGTGGCGGCCAGGGCGGCGCACACCAGCAGCAGCCAGGGCCGCTGCATCACCCCCGCAGGGAGGGCCAGAATGGCCAGCGCACCCAGGCCGTATACCGGACATAGGGGGAGCAGGTAAAAACACTTCCGGTCCCGTTTGGGGTTATGGGTCACCCAGGCGAAGATAACCTCCAGACAGAAGCCCAAAAAGCTGTAGATGATAAAATACCAAAACCAGTCCATGCCTGCCTCCTGCCGCGTGTTTGAACGTATTTTTGTCTAGCATGACCGGCGGCGGGGAAAACATGTGGAAAATTTTCTGGTAAAATGGCAGTGAAAAAATAGATCTCCCTTCTTGTTGTGTCTTGGAAAATATGATAAGATGATATGAAAAAAATACGACAAGGAATGGAGAAGATGGGGATGCGGCATCTGATCGATTTTGGGGACCTGTCAAGGGCGGAGTGGGAAGCGCTGTACAAGAGTACCAGCGCAATAATTGACCACCCCGCCGATTTTATGGATGTCTGCCGGGGACGGGTGGCTTCCACGCTGTTTTTCGAGCCGTCCACGCGGACAAATTTTTCCTTTCAGACCGCCATGCTCCGGGTGGGCGGCACAGTGTTCGGCTTCGCTGATCCCAAGTCCTCGTCGGTGGCCAAGGGGGAGTGCCTGAAGGACACCATTAAAATGGTGTCCGGCTACGCCGATGTAGTCATCATGCGCAACCCCAAGGAAGGCGCGGCCAAGGCGGCCTCTCTGTACTCCGATGTGCCTGTGATCAACGCCGGGGACGGGGGCCATATGCACCCCACCCAGACCACCACCGATTTGACCACCATCACCCGGATGCTGGGCGGGGTAGACGGCATTTCCGTCGGCCTGTGCGGGGATCTGAAAAACGGCCGCACCGTCCATTCCCTCATCAAAGCCCTGGCCAAGTTTGACCGGGTAAAATTTTATCTCATCTCCCCCCGGGAGCTGGCCGTCCCCGAGTACATTCGGGCCTTTATGAAAGAGCACCAGCTGTGGAGCGTGGAGGTCACCGGCCTGGAAAACGTGATTCCCCAGCTGGACGTGCTCTACATGACCCGCATCCAGCGGGAGCGGTTTGTGGATCCCCTGGAGTACGAGCGGAACAAGGGCATCTATGTGCTGACCAAGCGCAAGCTGGAGCGGGCCCGGAAAAATATGCTGGTCATGCATCCCCTGCCCCGGGTGGACGAGATCGCCCTGGATGTGGACGACGATCCCCGGGCGGCCTACTTCGAGCAGGCCCGGTACGGCATGTTCTCCCGCATGGCGCTGCTGGCCGACCTGGCCAACCAGCCCCGGCAGCGGCCGGAGCCGGTGGAGATCGGTACTGCCCCAGTGTGCGCCAACCCCAGGTGCATCACCCAGACCGACCCCTATCTGCCCCCTTTGGTCAAGCAGAACGGCGGAATCGACTGCTGTGCCTATTGCGACGCCCAGCTGCATTAAAACGCGCGAAACGGCCCGCCGGAAGGCGGGCCGTTAGCCTGTCGGAAAAGACTGAATATTCTTTATCAATACAGCCCTACTTCACTCTGGGCAGGGGGTGCTTGACCGCGTTCCCGCAATCCTCTGCCCACTCAAGCAGGGCGTTTACCCCGTCCCGGACCTCTGCGCTGGACTCCTTGAGCTCAGTTAGGTCATCGTGAAGGGAGGCTGCTTTTTCCTCAAAGGAAATTACCTTACCCTCTATGGCATCCATTTTTCCTTCCCTGGAAGTTACCGTACCTTCCAGGGCGCCCATCTTCCCCTCCAGAGAGTCTACCTTCCCCTCCAGGGAATCTACCTTGCTATCCAGGGTGGCCAAGTACAGGATGCTGATCATTTTGAAGTGCGCCCAAAAAGTTAGACAAAAATAAGGCGGTAAAATTGTTCAAGCAGCCGAAAGGGCTTGTTGTCTG
>NZ_QWEK01000054.1 GCF_009935845.1 Pseudoflavonifractor sp. 524-17
GGATGTGAAGGCGCGATGTTCGCGAAATTCCCAATTTTATAACTGAAAGGAATCGAAGTTATGAGAATCCAACACAATATTATGGCTATGTTAGCCTACCGCAACTACACCAACAACGTCTCCGCCATGAAGAAGAACCTGGAGAAGCTGTCCTCCGGCTACAAGATCAACCGCATCGCCGACTCCTCCAACTTCAACGGCATCAAGCTGCTGGATGGCACCCTGGGCATGAACCAGAACGCTGTGACCAGCATTGAGTATCTCAGCGCTGCCGGTTCTGTGGCCCCGAAGGATATCAGCGGCGCTGCTTCTGTCGAGAATGAGCACGGCGCGAACGGCACTACCTTCCAGGCCCCCAGTTTCACAATCAACCTGGGCGATGTGAAGTTCAATGCCACAGCAGGTAACAAAAAGGCCCAGATCACGCTTGGCGGTACTGCAATCGCTACTGCTGCAATTACCAACTCTTCGGCCACTGCTGGTGCAATCGCCACTGCCTTTAAGAACAAGTTTACGGGAGCCGCTGGTTCTGCCACTACGAAGGCAGTCAACACTACGGCCAATAACGTAGATAAGTTCACTGACGCGATGAAGACCGCGTTCGAGGGCAAAGTCAATCCCGGTGCCACAGTCGCGATTGTGGCCACTGCTGCTGTGAGCAAAGCCTCCATCGTTAATGAGAACAGCTATATCCATAGCGTCACCGCTTACACCCCACCCCAGCTTCAGAGTGCCACTCAGCGCTTTGGTGCGGACATTGCTCTGACCGCCTCCAAGATCATGGTCGATGGCAACACCATTACCATCAACCATGACCTTCAAGATTGCCCTGAGCAGCACTGCCAACAGCGGCATCACCAACGGCACTTCTTCCACCGCAACCTCCGTGGTCACCATCAACACCAAAAAAGCCGCCACCGCTGCCGCCCAGCTCAAGGAGTTGGTCAAGCAGATGGAGGGCGCCAGTGCTGGCCGCTTTAAGGTCTCCGGCAAGGACGGTTCCATGATCCACTTCGACGTCCGCTCCACCGTTGCGTCCTCCAAGGTCGCCACCCTGTCTACCAGCGCTCTGGCTGGCCTGGTCTCCGTCAAGGATGCCGGTGCCGCCGCCCATAACGCGGGCGTGGAGTTCAACGTTATTGCCAGCAAGTTCACCAAGGGTGATGTGATCAAGGTGGGCGGCCATACCTTCACCTTCGCCTCTACCGCCTCCGCCGCGAAGGGCACCTTCAATGACGCCGCCACCCTGAAGGCTGCGCTGCAGGCCAAGTTCGCCGGCACAAACCCAACGGCACAGGTGGCCACCGCTGCCGGTTCCAAGGGCGGAATTAAGTTCACCGTGTACGCCTCCACCGCCACCAAGGCTGCTCCCATAGTCCTGGGCCGCGGTCTGACCCTTCAGATCGGCGACACCTCTGAGTCCTTCAACCAGCTGAACGTGGGCGTCCAGGATATGTACACCGTCTCCCTGGGCATCAAGGGTCTGAGCATCGCCAACGAGGTGGACGCCCAGGCCGCCATCGCCAAGATCAAGGACGCCATCAACACCGTGTCCGATGTCCGCGGTACTCTGGGCGCCACCCAGAACCGTCTGGATCACACCATCAACAACCTGTCCGTCATGACAGAGAACATCCAGGACGCCGAGTCCACCATCCGCGACACCGACGTGGCCGAGGAGATGATGTCCTGCACCAAGAACAACATCCTCATCCAGTCCGCCCAGGCCATGCTGGCCCAGGCCAACCAGGTGCCCCAGGGCGTCCTCCAGCTCCTCCAGTAAGAAGCGCGGAGCCATTGCGAGCAGCGGGCTAAGACCCGGAGCGGAGCGAAATCACACCGGGGCCGCAGGCCCCAGAGGGATTTTGCGCAGCTGGGCACGGATGTTGTCCGCAAATTCCCAGCATTGATCCAAAACCAAAAAGGGGAAGGAATCCTGATTATGACTGCTATTGAGATCGCCCGCCAGCTGGCCGCTCTGGGCCAGGCCAAAGGGGCCATCAAGGCTTACGGCCTGGTCATCCACGAGAGCGAGGGGAACGATCCCGCCGGAGCGCTGGAGGCGGCGCTGTACATTCTGCAAAACGGCGGAGATTACAAGGTATCCTACAGCATTCTGCTGGACCTGTACCGCCGGGGCCAGTTCCGGGAGGACAGCGCGTCCATCATGACCCAGGCGTTTTACGAGCCAAACGTGAAGCTGCTGAAAAGCCGCTATCAGAATAACTGCAAGTTACTGGAAAAATACCCTTATCTATTTCGTAAGGACTTTCTTGACTTTGAATTTTTGCCCCTGCGCTTTTACCCCTATGACGACAGCCGCTTTGTGCCCTATGATGTGCAGGAACAGCGCTTCGTGGAGTATATAGATGTTAAAAATCCGGTGGTGAGCCGGAACTTTTTCAAGGATCTGGACAGGCCCACCTTCTGCGCCTATCTCCAGTGCCTGAACATGCGCCCCCTGCTGGAAGACGAAAAATTCGTCTTTCTCATTGGGGAGGAGGAAGCGCAGTACCCCATCGACTTCCAGGCCCGCTTCGGCATCGACTACAGCCAGTACCTGGTGAAGCCTTTGTGGGTGTGGGAAATCAACAAGCTGATTTGGCACACCCAGCTCTCCTCCCACAACGGCGGCGACTTTTTTAACGAAATTCTGGACGCCCACCCCAATCTGCTGGCCCTGGCCTCCGTCATGATGGACAGCATGAAGGACAGCGTCCACAGCTGGCGCGAGGCCATCCACAACGCCAAGGGCTCCAAGGAAGCGGCCCAGGCACTGCTGACGGGGAACTCCCCCCAGGCCCTGCGGGTGATTCACGAGCTGCGCAGCTTCACCGACCTGGCGGCCTTTTTGGACATTCCCTACACTGAGAGTATGACCTACTGCTCCCTGAATGGGGAGACTGACCCCCCTGGAGTTCAACACCAACGTCCGGGGCTTCGACCCGGCTACCGTCTACCGCACCTATGACGAGTACGTCAACGACGCGGAACGGAAATATGCTGAGTATTTCCTCCGGGACGCCTATGAATTTTATGGCTATGACCTCCAATGGTATGACGGCCAGGACGTGACGCTGGAGCAGGTAAAGGGGTGGACTGAGCACTTCTCTACCATTGACCACTATATTGAGGAGACCTGGAAACGGGTCTACGACAAGGCGTCAATCACCGTAGACGGAGCGCCGCTGAAAACGGAGGCCTCAACCGATGTCCAGAAAAAGCTGCTGGATAATCAGGTGAACAGCTTCCGCACGAACCGGAAGCGCAATGCGGAAATTTTGATGAAGGGCCTGTGCTTTGTCAACCGCCGCGGCCAGCCTCTGCACATGATGCCCAAGCTGGAGCTGGATCCGGCGCTGCTGGAGCAGCCGCTGTACCACTGAAGAGGGGATTTATGGAAAAAGGAACCGTCTACTTCTTTACCGGCCTGTCCGGCGCGGACCGGCTGAAGGGGGCTTACCGGGTGTTCCGGGTGGCCCGGATGCTGTCCGAGCAGGGGATTGACGTAATCGTCTGCGGCATCTGTATGTATTCCCAGGTACGCGGCTGGAACCGGGCCAACATTGCGCGCTACCAGGAAGTTTACATCAAAGTCAAGCGGGATACGCTGCTGGCCCGTAACCAGAAGGGGCTATACACGTCGGGAAAGAACGTGGTAGGGGTAGGTCTGCCCTTCGACGAGCCCAAGACGCCGGATGTGACGCTGGAAAACGACGGAGAGCGCTCCCCGGAAGCGCTCGTCTCCAGCCTGGAGGCTCGATTCGGCCTATGAAAACAGCGCTGATTACCGGCTCAACCAGAGGGATCGGATGGGCTTTGGGCCTGGAGCTCTTGTCCCGGGGCTGTGAAGTTGTGTTCAACTACGCCAAGGATGAGGACGGCGCCCTCCAGCTGCGGGCGGAGCTGGAGGGCCTGGGCTATGGGGCGCGCTGTCAAATTATCCGGGCTGGCCTGTCAAGTCTTGCGGGGGCTCATTCGCTGGTGGAAGAGATGAACCCCCGGTTTAAGCGGCTGGACTATCTGGTTCTGAACGCCGGGACCACCTGGCGGGGCAGTCTTGCGGATCTGAAAATCCAGGACTGGGAGCAGGTGATGAATACCAATGTGACCGTTCCCCTTTTCCTCACCCAGATGTGCGCCCCACGGATGGCTCAGGGGGGCTGCATTCTGTTTATCGGCTCTATTCTGGGTCAGTATCCCCACGCATTGCCCATCCCCTACGGGACCTCCAAGGCGGCGGTTTACTACCTGGCAGAAGGAGAAGCCGGCAGAGATCCGCGCCTCCATTGAGGGCAAGATCGCCCTGCACCGCTTTGCCACCCCGGAGGAGGCCGCCCAGATGGCCGCCGCCGTCTTGGAAAATCCCTATATGAACGGCTCTCTTGTGACCATAGACGGAGGATATTGTTTCCAATGACACAGTCTTTTGACCGCCGCGCCCTGGAGCACGAGATTGCGGAATACGACTGCATTCAGCTCTACAATATGTCCCCCAAGGACCTTATCTTTGAGGAGCGGGTAAAGCTGAACTGCTTCTACTGCAAAAATTATAATTCAAGCTGGAAGTGTCCCCCGCGGATTCCCCAGCTGGACTATGAGAAGATCGTGGGGGGAGTTTGACCATAGCGTCTTCGCCAGACTGGAGCTGCCCTTTACCGGCGCGGATTTCCCTGAGATCCGGGCACGCTCCACCAACGAGCTGCACCGGGCTCTTTTGAAGCTGGAGAAGTATCTGTGGGACCACAATTTTCCCATGGCGCTGTCCTTTATCGGCGGATCCTGCAAGCTGTGTAAAAACGGCTGCGGGAAGGAGCGGTGCAACAACCCATACCTGGCCCGGATGTCCATGGAGGCGGCGGGGATCAATGTGGTAAAAAATGTAGAAAAATACGGGATCTCAGTGACATTCCCTCCGAAAAACGCCCTGATGCGGATAGGAATGCTGCTGTGGTAAAGGAGTGGCCTCATCCGGGCGCTGGATCCGGCGGCAGAGCTGGTTATTGTCACCGGCTTCCAGAACGCGCGCATTGAGGGACAGATACACAATGTGACCTGGATTCACAATCCCTTCTATGAGGCGACCAATTCCATCGCTTCCCTCTGGTTCGCCCGGGACTTTCTGGACCAGGCGTCGGCGGTCCGGCTGAACCAGCGAATCCAGCGCATGGTGGAGGGCGGGCTGTATCATAACTGGTACGAGGATGCCCTGGTGCAGATGATATTTGAGGAAAATTTCCAGCTCTTCGCCAGAGATATTTCCCAATACCAGTGGACCGAGGTGGACAATGTGGACGACCTCATGTACGCGAAAGCGAGCCACCAGCGGGACGGCGCTTAGAAGCTGAATTCATAATCTGAGGGGGCATGGAACACCATGCCCCCTCAGAATCTGTATTCATAACCGCTGGTCACTGGAAGCGCCGCGCAATCAGCGCCAGCTTTTCCGCCCTGGACAGTTTTTTAATGGCGCTCTCCCGCCGCAGGGCCGCCGGCTTGCTGCTGCAGCGCTCCTGATAGACCACCTCTACCGGGCCGCGGCCCCGGGTGTACTTCGCCCCCTTGCCCCGGTTGTGGGCGTCCAGACGCCGTGCCACGTCCTTGGCCATGCCGGTGTACAAGGTGCCGTCCCGGCAGCGCAAAATATAGACCCAATAGGGCTGCTCCGCCGGCGCTGTCCCGCCGCCTACCATCCGGCCCGGGGCTCCGGCAGCAGCTCCAGCTCGCCAAAAATTCGCTCCACCGTGTCCTCGTAGACCCGCCAGTCCGTGGCCTTGCGCAGAATTTTGAGCAGCTTTTCACTGTCCTGAAACAGACAGCCCTGATAAAACCACAGCTCCTTCATGCGCAGCATAGCGTTCCGCCGGCTGTCAAAGCAGACGCAGTAACATTCGTACAGCTCGTCCAAAAAAGCCCGAAGGGTCTCCCGCTTCAGAGGTCCTCCCCCCTTCTGGCGGCAAATCAAACTGGGATCCGCCATCAGCCCCCGGCCAGCCATCACCCGCTCCACCGCCGGATGCGCGCCCTTGAGCGCCTTGAAATCAGCGTCTGTCACCAGGTCCCCGTTGTAGCAGACCGGATGCCTGCTCTCCGCCAACACCCGGGCCAACCCCTCCCGCCGGACGGGATTGCGGTAAAAATCCTTCTGCACCCGAAAATGGACGGTCAGCTCCGCGATGGGAAACTGGTTGTAGCACGCCAGCACAGGCCAGAACTCCTCCGGGTCCTTCAGCCCCAGGCGGGTTTTGATGGACACCGGGCCGGACACCCTTTGGAAGACCTCCTCCAAAAACCGGTACAGTTCCTCCCTCCGGGCCAGGAAGCCGGCCCCCTTTCCCTTGGCCACCACCGTCCCTGAAGGACAGCCTAAATTCAGGTTTACCTCCTGGTAGCCCAGGTCAAACAGGGCGTTGGCAGCCCAGATGAAGTCCTCCGCCTGCCGGGTCATCAGCTGGGGAACCACCGGTACCCCCTGGTTGCGGGCCCGGTGGATCTCCTTCTGCTCCCGCTTGGAGAAGACGTGGTGCTGGCTGGGGGAGAGGAAGGGCGTATAATACCGGTCCACGCCTGGAAAATACCGGTGGTGCAGATTGCGGTAGTGCCAGCTGGTAATTCCCTCAAGGGGGGCGCAATAGTACTGCATCCGCTTCTAGTCCAGCTCCGCCTGAGCGAAGAGGGCGCCGATCTCTTCCCGATCGTCACAGGCCCCCCGGAAGCTCAAGGCGAAATCCAGCAGCGCCTGTCCATCCTTGGAGTAGGCGCAGAACATCCCCGCCTCCGGGTCCATGTGGATCTTCTCTCTCAGCTCCGGCCGGCGCTGCTCCAGAAAGACCTGGGCCAGACTGGCCCAGTCGTAGCCATTTCCCTCAACCCCATCCTCCGCCCAGGTGTCAAATACCTCCTGCAGGAAGCACCCCGCCTCCAGGCAGACCGAGGCTCCGCCACTGTGTTCTACCCAGAAAAAGGGCTTTAAGCGCCCGTCCCGCTCCTGCTCTGTCATATCTTTTCTGCTCCTTCCATTCGATTTCATCTCCATTATTATAGCCGCCGTCCACCTGGACTGCAAGCCTCTTGTCCCTGGCCAATGCGTAATCCGCTGGCGCGCCAGGAGGCGCTGTAAAAATTCTCCTCCAAGAAAACAAAAATACAGATTGACAAAATTATTTTTAGGCATTATACTGATAGCAACGGGAGCGGTAACAAACCACCTGTACGCCCCGCATAAAACCGAATGAGCTTATATAAGCCCAAGATAGGGTTGGGCGTCTCTACCGGCTGCCGTAAACAGCCGCGCTATAAGTTCCCGCTGATACAACGTCCGGGAATTTTTGCGCGGTTGGGAGGGCAGCCCTTTTGCTGTCCATCCGGCCCGTCCGCGGACCATGGACGAGAAAGGAGTACGCGATGAACCAGACCTCGTTTGTTCTCAAAGGAGATATCTGCTACAGTGCCGGCCCGAATGAACTGTACACCGCGCCTGACGGGTTCCTTGTCTGCCTCCAGGGGCAGTGCGCCGGCGTCTTCCCGGCACTGCCGGAGCAGTACGCCTCCCTGCCCCTGCTGGACTACAGCGGCTTTCTGGTCACGCCGGGACTTACCGACCTCCACGTCCACGCTCCCCAGTACACCTTCCGGGGCCTGGGCATGGATCTGGAGCTGCTGGACTGGCTCAACACCCACACCTTCCCGGAGGAGGCCAAGTACCGAGACCTGGACTACGCCGAAACCGCCTACCGCCGGTTTGTGGACGACGTCCGGGCCGGCCCCAACACCCGGGCCTGTATCTTCGCCACCGTCCACCCGGAGGCGACCCTGTTGCTCATGGATCTGCTGGAGGAATCCGGACTGGTCACTCTGGTTGGTAAGGTCAATATGGACCGCAACAGCACTCCGGACCTCCAGGAAATCAGCGCCCAGGCCAGCGCGGAGGCCACCCTGGCCTGGCTGGAGGCCCAGGCGGGCCGTTACCAGCGCACCGGCCCCATTTTGACCCCCCGCTTCCTCCCCTCCTGCACGGACGGGCTGATGGAGCGGCTGGCCCAAATCCAGCAGCAGCACCACCTGCCGGTCCAGTCCCACCTGTCGGAGAACCAGGGGGAGGTGGCCTGGGTGCGGGAGCTGTGCCCCAGCTCCTCCAGCTACGGGGATGCCTACGACTCCTTCGGCCTCTTCGGCGGGGCGGACTGCCCTACCATCATGGCCCACTGTGTCCTGTGTACCCAGGACGAGATTGCTCTTATGAAAGCACGCGGGATCTACGTGGCCCACTGCCCCGCCTCCAACACCAACCTGGCCTCCGGAATCGCCCCCGTCCGGCGCTATCTGGACGAGGGCATCCCCGTAGGGCTGGGCAGCGACGTGGCCGGCGGCACACACACTTCTATTTTCCGGGCTATGGCTGACGCGGTGCAGGTCTCCAAGCTGCGCTGGCGGCTGTCCGACCAGGCGCGCGCTCCCCTCACTGCGGCAGAGGCCTTCTATCTGGGCACTTTGGGCGGCGGTTCCTTCTTCGGAAAGGTGGGCTCCTTCGCCCCCGGCTACGAGTGCGACGCTTTAGTCATCGACGACCGCCGCTTCACCCCTGCCGGACAGCGGGAGCTCTCCCAACGGCTGGAGCGCACCATCTATCTCTCCGAGGACCGGGACATCGCCCACAAATTCATTCGCGGCGCCCAGCTCTTTTAAACTGCATCACCTGAAAGGAGCGATCTGATATGGCAATCGGTCAATCTGTTCTCCGTGTGGACGCCCGTGACAAGGTCACCGGCGCCGCCAAATACACCGCCGATTTGGAGCCCCGGGACTACTTCGTGGCCAAAATCGTGCGCAGCACCATCGCCAGCGGACTGGTCAAGGCCATCCATGTGGAGGATGCCCTGGCGGTTCCCGGCGTGGTGAAGATTCTCACCTGTTTTGACGTACCGGACCGGCAGTTCCCCACCCCCGGCCACCCCTGGTCCGTGGAGAAGGCCCACCAGGACGTGTCCGACCGGAAGCTGCTCAACCAGCGGGTCCGCTTCTACGGGGATGAGATCGCCGCCATTGTGGCCCGGGACAATGTGGCCGCCGGCCGCGCCGGCCGGCTGATCCAGGTGGAGTATGAGGAATATGAGCCCTACGTCACGGTGGACCAGGCCATGGCCCCCGGCGCCCGGGCGGTCCATGCGGAAAAACCCGGCAACATCCTCGCTCACTCCGGCTTCCGCCTGGGAGAGACGGCCTATGAGGAGGCTGTGGCCTCAGAGCCCGATCTGGTCACCCTGGACAAGACCTATCGCGTCCAGAGCGTTCAGCATTGCCATATTGAGCTGCCCAATTCCTTTGCCTGGCAGGCTGACGGCAAGATGAACGTGGTCTCTTCCACCCAGATTCCCCACATTGTCCGCCGGGTTATCGGTCAGGCCACCGGCCTGCCCTGGGGCAGCATCCGGGTGATCAAGCCCTATATCGGCGGCGGCTTTGGCAACAAGCAGGATGTGCTGTATGAGCCTCTCAACGTCTGGCTCAGCCTCCAGGTTGGAGGCCGTCCCGTCAAGCTGGAGATCAGCCGGGAGGAGACCCTCCACTGCACCCGGGTCCGCCACGCCATGGATTTCCATATTTCCGCCGCTGTACGCAGGGACGGCACCCTTGTGGCCCGGAAATGTCTGGCCAATTCCAACCAGGGAGGCTACGCCTCCCACGGCCACGCCATTGTAGCCAACGCCATCAACTCCTTTAAGCAGCTCTACCGGGACGAGAAGGCCCTGGAATGCGAGGCCAACACCGTCTACACCAACATCTCCGTAGGCGGGGCCATGCGGGGCTACGGCATCCCCCAGGGGGACTTCGCCACCGAGTGCCTGGCGGAGGATCTGGCGGCGGCCATCGGTATGGATCCCCTGGAGTTCCGCCTGAAAAACTGTATGCAGCCCGGCTACGAGGACCCCCACACCCACATCAAGTTCAACAGCTACGGCCTGTACGACGCCATTCAGAAGGGCCGGGAGGCCATCCGCTGGGACGAGCTGCGGGCCCGGTACCGGAACCAGACCGGCCCCATCCGCCGGGGGGTGGGCATGGCCATTTTCTGCTATAAAACCGGGGTATACCCCATCTCGCTGGAGACCGCCTCCTGCCGGATGGTGCTCCACCAGGACGGCTCTGTCCAGGTGCAGATGGGCGCCACCGAGATCGGCCAGGGCGCGGATACCGTCTTTTCCCAGATGACCGCCCAGGCCACCGGTATTTCTTTGGACAAAATACATATCTCCACCGTCCAGGACACGGATATCACCCCCTTTGACACCGGCGCCTACGCCTCCCGCCAGACCTATGTCAGCGGGATGGCCGTGAAGAAGACCGGCGCTTCCTTCAAGAAAAAGGTGCTGGACTACGCCGGATATGCCCTGGGCTACCCAGTGGAGAACCTGGACATAAAAGACAGCCAGATTATTGACACCATCACCGGAGAAGCGCTGCGCTCTCTGGCCGATCTGGCGGTAGAGGCCTTTTACAGCCTGGACCGCTCCCAGCACATCACCGCGGAGGAGACCTCCCACTGCAAGATCAACACTTTCGCCAGCGGCTGCTGCTTTGCCGAGGTAGAGGTGGACATCCCCCTGGGCAAGGTGAAAGTGCTCAACATCGTCAACGTCCACGACTCCGGCACCCTCATCAACCCCCAGCTGGCCGCGGCCCAGGTCCACGGCGGCATGAGCATGGGTCTGGGGTACGCCCTCAGCGAGGAGCTGCTCTTCGACGCCAAGGCCCGGCCTCTCAACCCCAACCTGCTGGACTATAAGCTGCCCACCGCTATGGACACCCCCGACCTCCAGGCCGCCTTTGTGGAGGTCCCCGATCCCACCGGCCCCTATGGCAACAAGGCCCTGGGGGAGCCCCCCGCCATCCCCGTGGGCCCGGCTGTACGCAACGCCGTGCTTCACGCCACCGGCGTGGCGGTGGACGCTTTGCCCTTAGATCCCCAGAAGCTGGCGGCCCATTTTCAGGCCGCCGGCCTCATCGAAGAGTAAGGAGGGTTTGGTCATGTACGATATCGCAACCTATGTCCAGGCCGGCTGTGTGGCGGACGCCGTCGCCGCCCTGGCCGCGGATCCGTCCGCCATGCCCATTGCCGGCGGCACCGACGTGCTCATCCAGACCCGGGAGGGCCGGCACGCCGGGTGCAGCCTGGTGAGCCTCCACGGCCTGGAGGAGCTGCGCACCATCCGAATGGAGGAGGACGGTACCCTGGTTATCGGATCCGGCTGCACCTTTTCTGAGATTACCGCCTCTGCGCTGCTCCAGTCCACGGTCCCCATTCTATGCTGGGCGGTGGACCAGGTAGGCAGTCCCCAAATCCGCAATATGGGCACTATTGGCGGCAACGTGTGCAACGGCGTCACCAGCGCGGACAGCGCCTGCTCCCTAATGGTCCTCAACGCCGTTATGGAGCTCCAGGGCCCCGAGGGCCGGCGGCTGGCGCCCATCGCCCAGTGGTATACCGGCCCCGGCAAGACCGTCCGCCGGCACGAAGAGGTGCTGGTCAGTGTCCGCATCGCCAAGGCGGACTATGAGAAGTTCGGCGGACATTATATCAAATACGGCAAGCGGGAGGCCATGGAGATCTCTACTCTGGGCTGTGCCGTCAGCGTAAAGCTGGACGCCGGCAAAAAGACGGTGGACGACCTGCGCATTGCCTTCGGCGTGGCCGCGCCTACCCCCATCCGCTGCCCCAAAACCGAGGCTCTGGCCAAGGGCCGCACCGCAGACGCCGCGCTGGTCCGGGAGATCGGCCGCAGCGTCCTCACCGAGATCAACCCCAGGGACAGCTGGCGGGCCTCCAGGGCCTTCCGGCTCCAGATTGCCAAAGAGATCAGCCGCCGGGCCTTCCTCCAGGCGGTCCAGTTCGCGGGAGGTGACTGCAATGCTTAACATCATCCATATGACAGTCAACGGCAAGGAGGAAGAGGTGGCCGTAGATGTGCGGGAGTGCCTTACCGATACCCTCCGGGACCGGCTGGGCCTGACCAGCGTCAAAAAGGGCTGTGAGGTGGGAGAGTGCGGCGCCTGTACCGTCCTCATCGACGGCAAGGCGGTCAACTCCTGCTGTTACCTCAGCGTCTGGGCCGACGGGCACAGCATCCTCACCGTAGAGGGGCTCAAAGGCCCTAATGGGGAGCTCTCCCCCATTCAGACCGCCTTTATTGAGGAGGCCGCCGTCCAGTGCGGCTTCTGCACCCCCGGCCTGATTCTCACCGCCGTGGAGATCGTGGGGACCAACCGGTCCTACACCCGGGAGGAGCTGCGCAAGCTTATCTCCGGCCACCTGTGCCGCTGCACCGGCTATGAGAACATTCTTAACGCTGTGGAGCGGGCTGTGGCGGAAAATTTGGCCGCTCAGAAATAAGAACCTGCCAGCCTGTCGAAAAAGTATTTTCGACAGGCTGAGCACAGTTTTCAGAACTTCAAAACGTTCTGAAAACTGGTTTGCCTGGACGTGAAAGGGAACCCTGACGGTTCCCTTTCACACTATCTCTCCCTCCGAAACTTTCAAATTTGGCGTTTTTTGACACTCTGACAGGTTCTAAGAGAACCTGCAACAAAAACAGTCTGGAAACCAGTGGTGGCTTCCAGACTGTTTTTTCTCGCCTCTAAATTACTCTACGTCAATCGGATCCACCTCAATAGGGGCGCGCTTCCTCAGCTCCCGCACCAAACTGGACACCTGGTACAGCGACCACAGGTCCGTGCAGCCCAGATAGACAAACACCGCGCCGGTCAGGCGGAAAACCGCCTCTGTTATGGCAAAGGGACGCGCAATCAACACACCGCCCAAAATCACGCCGCCCAGCCCCAACAGCAGAGCAGCCCACCACCAGGGGTACTCCAGCCGCCGCAGCTCCGCCGCCCGCTGAAGGCCCAGCACGCTGTCCACTATCACATAGACCCCCACAATAATGGAGAACATGGACAGCACCATGGTGGGCACCAGCAAAAACACCGCCCCCACCGACGCGGCGATGATGCCGAAAAACAGCTCCAGCTTAAAGACGCCCTGCTCGCTGTCCCGGTGCAGAAAGCCCACAATGGCCAGCAGACCGTAGAGCAGCAGAGCGCCCCCCAGCACCCGGCAGAGGAAAATACCGCTGGACCCCGGCCGGAGCAGCAGCACCAGACCCAAAATAACGTAGAGGACGGACGCAAGCAAAAAATTCAGCTTCAGCGCCTTCAATTTCTCCCACATACTAAAACACTTCCTTTCTTGGCCGTTCAGCCTTGTTTGAAACATGTCAAAACGCCCGGGTTCTTTTTCCGCCATGCTGCGTTAAAAACTCTCCCACCGCCGGGCATTGTGCCATTTAGCAAACAAGACTTAGGGTGCCCAGTTCTTGCACACATCAATCCATCCCGCGCTGCGGCTGTACGCCTCCAGCTCGTCGCAGGTGAGCTCTATGGCGGAGTTCGCGCTCCCTGCGGCTGGGAATACCGTCTCAAACCGACGGAGGGAAACATCCAGATAGGCGGTCACCGCCTCATGTTCAATGGCAAAGGGGCACACGCCCCCCACCGCGTGGCCGGTGAATTCCACAACCTGCTCCGGCGTGAGCATCTTGGCCTTGGTGTGAAACTGTCCCTTGAATTTGCTGTTGTCAATTTTTGCGTCCCCGGCGGCCACCACCAGCACACATCCCTCCCCCACCAAAAAGGACAGGGTCTTGGCAATGCGGGCGGGCTCCACCCCCGCCGCCTGGGCGGCCAGCTCCACCGTGGCGCTGGACTGGTCAAACTCTAAAAGATCCCCCTCCCGGCCCAGGGCGCGGAAGTAGGCGCGGCATCGTTCCATTGACATCTCATTTTCCTCCCCGCTGCTGGGCCTTGGCCAGGAAGCGTTCATTTTGGATAATAAACCGCTCGTGGATCCCCTGCCCAATCCGGCCCGCGCCATCGTAAGCCGCGACGGTAAACGTGAGCCTGCGGCCCTCCACACCGGTCAGCGTTGCCTCCGCCCAGACGGTCTGCCCCACCGGGGTAGCCGCCTCGTGGGCCAGATCCAGCCGCGTGCCCACGGTGCCGCTTCCTTCCTCCAGCATGTCCTGGCAGGCGTTTACCGCCGCTGCCTCCATCAAGGCCACCATGGCCGGGGTGGCGAAGACAGGGAGCAGCCCGCTGCCCAGCGCCGCCGCGGTATTTTCCCGGGTCACCACAGTTTCCGCCCGGCCGGCCCGTCCAACTTCCAGTTCCATCCGATATCGCTCCTCTTCTTCTTTCTCACCAGTGTACGACAAATTTCCAATCTTGGCAAGGCTGAATTAGAACGTCTTGGCCTGGGAGCGGCGGTGTTTGAACCGTCCAAATACATCCATATGAAATTATACCGGTTTGCAGGCACTATCCGCCCGTTCCGGCAGGTACGCAGGATGAAAAGTGTTGCTGTGGCAGCACTTTTTGTTATAATTAGTAGAATAAATTTACACATCTGCCCCACCAGAATTTGATTTACTGCCTGAGAAGAGGCATCCCGAGAGGCCTTGTCCTTTCAGGCACACATGGAGGAATTTTACATGAGAAAGAGAGTTTTTGCGCTTCTTCTGGGGCTGTCCCTTCTGATCAGCCTGGCGGCGGACACCGCCTCGGTTCTCCGCCTGGCCAAGACCACCAGTACGGTGGCGGTCAGCAAGAGCAGCGGGAAAAAGCTGGAGGTCAACCTCCTCTCCAGCAACGTCTTTTTCGACGTGTCCGAGCCGCTAACGGATACCGAGTCGCTCAACATCCGCACATCCATCATGATCATAGGCATCGGGGCACCAGCGGATACATCCAGGTCGTCGACCGGTGGCCCACCCGGGTGTCCGTGCTAGAGGGCGTGGTCCAATGCTCCGTGGCCGACCCGGCGACCGGCCAGGTGAAGGCCTAGGCCATCCGGGGCGGCGAGACGGCGGAATGCGTGGTCTATCCCCAGGAGCAGCCCGGGGACAAGTGCGATATTCTCATGCGGAACTATCCGGCAGAAGAAATCCCCGGATTTGTACTGACGGATCTGGTACGAGACATCCCGCTGTGCGACAAAATAGAGGCGGATTCCGGCCTGAAAATCCCGGAAATCCTGGCGGAGACCGCCGGAGGCGACCCCAGCGGCCGGATGCCGGACCGTCTGACCGCCACCCCAGAGGTTCTGGGCGAGTCCGGCTGGCAGGAGGGGCGGGATGAAACCGCTTTCCAGGAAAAGCTGGATGAGGTAGAGGCCGCACAAAAGGAGCAGGAGGAGGACAAGCAGACCGTGGCCCCGGATAAGGCCCTCCCCAAGCCCTCCAGCAGCCCACCCAATGGCGGCGGCTCCGGCGGCGGGAATGAAGCTGACGGACCTCCAGGTCCAGGCCCTGCTGGGGCAGGACAGCGCCGTCTCCATCGACCCCAACACTGACCCCGCCGACACCGACCCCAAGAAAAACACCCTGGAGATCGAAAACGGCCTCACCGTCACCAGCGGGGATACCCTCCGGCTGTCGGGGGATCTCTCCAGCTCCGGCGTCCTGACCGTCACTGCCGCCGGCCGGGTGGTGGTGGACGGCACGTTCCGCAGCAGCGGTACGCTGAACCTCACCGCCGGCGCTGTGGTGCAGGCGAAGACCTTCGACTCCGGCAGTACATTCCCCCAGGACTGGACCGTCTCCAGCCAGCCGGACAGCAGCGGTTATTACACTTTGAGCCGCCCCTGCTCTGTGACGTTTGACGCCAACGGCGGCGTCTTCCCAGCCAGCGGCGCGGCGCAGACCGTCCTCCGCACAGACGGCAGCGGAATCATCACCTCCTGGCCGGAGCCCGCCCTGCCTGGCTACAGCCTGGAGGGCTGGTTCGACGCACCCGTCGGCGGCACGAAGATTTTACCGGACCATGTCTTTACTGCCGAAACCACAATCTACGCCCACTGGACGTCCCTTCCCTTCAGTTGGAGCTATGACGGGCCTACCAAAACCCTCACCATCTCCGGCGGAGAGGCCATACCGGACTACAGCGGCACCGCCAACCCGCCCCCCTGGAACGCCTACATGGATCAAATTGAAACCGCCGTCATCGAAGATGGGGTGACCGCCATCGGGGACTCTGCCTTTCGGGGCTGTGTCTCCCTTAACAGCGTTACCATTCCAAACAGTGTGGCTTCGATTGGGTACTCCGCCTTTTCCAGCTGCGCCATAGTGACCAGCATCACCATTCCGGAGGGCGTTGCCTCCATTGGAGCGTCCGCTTTCGAGCGCTGCTCCGAACTGACCAACGTCGACATTTCAGTTGGCGGCTCCTCCATTGAGCACACCGCCTTCTATGCCTGCGCTGCCCTGTCCACCATCAACTACGCCGGTACACAGGCGCAGTGGAATGCCCTGACGCCGAATGCGTTCGTCCCCTCCGGCGTTGCCGTCACCTGCTCAGACGGTTCCATTATCACCACCTGAGCTCCCCGAGTTTGAAATGAAAAAGGTAGATGCGCTATATCCCCACACAGGCCGGCCGTCCATTGATCCCGTGGTTATCGTGAAAATGATGCTGCTGGGCTACCTGTACGGTATTGATTCGGAACGCAGGCTGGAGCGGGAGGTACAGGTCAACCTTGCGTTTCGCTGGTTTCTTGGAATCGACTTGGACGAGCCGGTACCGGACCACTCCACCTTTTCCCAGCTTCGCCGCAGGAAGTTCAACGGCACAAACCTGCGACGCGAAATATGGCATGATCACCGATGTGTTGGTGACGCCGGGCAACGCCAGCGATCGGAGTTTCCATTCGCAAAGAATCCAATACCAAATCGACAAATTCGGTTTTCAGACAGAGGCGGTTTGTGCGGATAAGGGCTACGACAGTTCAGAAATTAACGCAGATATGCTGGCGTGAGGAATCCGGACTTATATTCCTCGGCAGGCATCCGGCAGCGAAGCTGGGCGGTTCCAGACCTCAGATTATCCGTACGATGAGAAAACGGATACCTATCGCTGTCCCCAGATGCATCTGAAACGCAGAAACGCTTAAACGGAACCCCAGAATATTACGAGGTGCTGCGTTTGCGGCAGATCTGGTGCGTGGGTAATTTCTCCCATCAAAAAGCAAATCATAATCTGCAAAGAACACGAAAGCGGGGATTGGGCAAGGCTGCTGAGCATTGCCTTCTTTCGGCGACCGCGTTTAATCTCAAAAGAATGGTAAAGCTGCTCCGAGGCTTGCCTCCGCGAATCTTATACAGCCTCTTGCCGCCCAGCAGACGCTTGATTTTCAGGCGTCTGCTTCTTTTCCTTCAGCTTTGTCAACAGCGCCAATCTGGCCAGCACCCTCGTGGAAACCGGGGATGCCGCCCAGGTCAGCGCTATGGACATCATGTGCCAACCCTGCGGCATTGCCGCCATGGCGGACGGCTCCCTTCTGGTCACCGACCAGTATAATAAGGTGATCTGGCGTGTGGCGGACGGCAAGAGCCTCCCCTTTGCCGGCGGGGACACAGTGGAGGACGTCTACGGCCAGCCTGTGGGCGGCTATCACGACGCCCCCCTGCCGGAGAGTCTCTCCAAAGATCCCTGGGCCATCGCCCCCTTCCTGAACGGCTGGGCGGTTTCTGACGCGGGGAACGGCGTAGTCCGCTTCCTGCGCCCTGAGGGAAGCAGAGAAATACACCGGCGTCACCGACCTGGGCATCTCCTTTGACCGCCCCACCGGCCTGGCCGCCGATGGAGAGGGGAATCTGTATGTCTCCGACACCCTCCGGGGCACGGTGCAGCAGATCACCCCCGCTAGCGCGCAGACCACTCTGGCCTCCGGCCTGTCAGAACCCATGGGCCTCTGCTGGGCGGACGGGTTCCTCTACGTGGCGGAGAGCGGCAACAACCGGATTTTGAAGATCGGCAGTGATAAGCGTATCACAGTGGCAGCGGGGGCCTCCGCCGTGGGCAGCGAGGACGGTCCCGCCAGCCAGGCAACCTTCTCCAGCCCCAAGGGAGTGGCTGTGGACAAGGACGGCACTCTCTACATCGCGGATACAGACAACGGCACGGTACGCCGCATCCGGGACAGACAGGTGACCACCATCCTCTCCCAGGACCCCTGGGATGTGAAGGCGCTCTTTCCCGCCGCCCCCACCGGGCCGGCGTTTGGGCGCGGCATCGATTGGCCATTGGTCAGCCCCACCGGCTGGCGGCTTTTCTGATGAACCAGGCTGTCCCAGAAGCGTGTAAGGGCTTGAGCCTGTCCAGGTGGTAAAACGCCTCGCCCTTGGGTATCGTTCCATTTTTGAAACGGCGCCTAATCCCTCCATCTAAAGATCCTTGACGCCCCTTAACCGCTTTGTTACAATATTGGCGGCACAATTCGTTTTGATGTCAACTCTGATACTGGCATAGGGAGGGTTTCTATGGATATTACATTTTCTCCTGCCCGCAGCCATGACAGGCTACAAAGCGCCTTGGCGGCGCTGTACGGTCCCCAAGCCACCCCCGTTCAGGCCCAGCGGTACCGCCACCTTCTCTCCGGCCTGGAAGAGACCTTCGGCCCCCAGCCCCGTGCCGCGCTCTTCTCCGCGCCGGGCCGGACGGAAATCGGCGGCAACCACACGGACCATCAGCATGGCCGGGTGCTGACAGGAAGCGTCAATCTGGACATCATCGCCGCCGTCGCCCCCACCGGCGGATCCCTGATCCGCGTTCAGAGTGAGGGCTTTCCCCTGATTGAGGTTGATTTGGCAGACCTGACGGCCCGGCCGGAGGAGCACAACACCACTGCCGCGCTCATCCGGGGTGTGGCGGCCTGGTTTGCCGCCCAGGGCCACGCCCTGGAGGGATTGTGCGCCTATATCACCTCCCAGGTCCTCAGCGGCAGCGGCCTGTCCTCCAGCGCCGCCTTTGAGGTACTGACTGCAACCATCCTAAATGATCTCTTCTGCGGCGGGCAGTATGACCCCGTCCAGATTGCCAAAGTGGGCCAGTACGCCGAGAATCTCTATTTTGGCAAACCTAGCGGCCTGCTGGACCAGATGGGCGCCTCGGTGGGCGGTATGGTGGCCATTGACTTCCAGGACAATGACAATCCCCAGGCCGCCAAGGTGGACTTTGATTTCTCCGCCGCCGGACATGCCCTGTGTATTGTGGACAGCGGCGCCGATCACGCTGATCTTACCCCAGAATATGCCGCCGTCCCCGCCGAGTTGGGGGAGATCTGCGCCTATTTTGGCAAAGCCGTCCTGCGGGAGGTGCCGGAGGACGAGTTCTCCGCTGCTCTGCCTGCCCTGCGCCGGGCTGCCGGGGACCGCGCGGTCCTCCGGGCCATCCATGTCTACGGGGAGAACCGGCGGGTGGAGGGACAGGTGGCCGCTCTTCAGCGGGGTGACTTTGACGGGTTTCTGGCCCTGGTCCGCCAATCCGGCTTGTCCAGCTGGCGGTTTTTGCAGGATATCACCCCCGCCGGGGCGGTCCGCCATCAGGAGGTGGCTCTGGCACTGGCACTGGCCGAACAGCTGCTGGACGGCCGGGGGGCCTGCCGGGTCCACGGCGGCGGTTTCGCCGGGACCATTCAGGCCTTTGTCCCCCTGGATCTTCTGGACAAGTTCAAGGCCGGGATGGAGTCGGTCCTGGGGGAGGGCCGGTGCCACGTACTGGCCATCCGGCCCGTAGGCGGTGTACGACTGGTGTAAGGAGTGGTTTGAAATGAATGAGGTCAATCAATCTATCGCGGCGCTGGTGGAGTATGGTGTTCACAAGGGCCTGATCGAGGAGGCGGACCGGGTCTGGGCCCGCAACCAGCTCCTGGAGACTTTGAAGCTGGACGGCTACACTCAGCCAGACACCCCTCCGCCCACCCTCCCTCTGGACGAAATTCTGCGCCCCCTTCTGGACGACGCTGTATCCAGAGGGGTAATTGAAGAGGGCATCACCAGCCGGGACCTGCTTGACACCAAGCTGATGGGCGTCCTCACCCCCCGGCCCGCCGCAGTCATTCAGCAGTTTCAGACCCGCTATGCCAGCGACAAAAAGTCAGCCACCGACTGGTATTACCAGTTCAGCCAGGATACCGACTACATCCGCCGCTGCCGCATCGCCAAGGATATCAAGTGGGTAAGTCCCACCCTCTATGGCGACCTGGACATCACCATCAACCTGTCCAAGCCGGAGAAGGACCCCCGGGCCATTGCTGCGGCCAAGGCCGCACCCCAGGTGGGGTACCCCAAATGCCATCTCTGCTATGAGAACGAGGGGTATGCCGGCCGGGTCAACCACCCCGCCCGGCAGAATCACCGGGTCATCCCCATTACCATTGACCAGAACGATTGGTTTTTGCAGTACAGTCCCTATGTCTACTACAATGAACACTGCATTGTTTTCAACCGCCGGCATATCCCCATGAAGATTGACCGCTCCGCCTTCCGCAAGCTGCTGGACTTCATAGCCCAGTTCCCCCACTACTTTGTGGGCAGCAACGCCGATCTGCCCATTGTGGGCGGCTCCATTCTCAGCCACGACCACTTCCAGGGAGGGCGCTACACCTTCGCTATGGAGCGGGCCCCGGTGGAACGGGCAGTCTCCTTTCCCGGGTTTGAAGATGTAGAGGCCGGCATTGTCAGGTGGCCCATGGCGGTCCTGCGCCTGCGCTGCGCTGGCAGCCAGCGGCTGGTGGAGCTGGCGGATCGGGTTCTCACCGCCTGGCGGGGCTATACCGATGCCGACGCCCTCATCTTCGCCGAGACCGGCGGCGAGCCCCACAATACCATCACCCCCATCGCCCGGATGCGGGCGGGGAAGTTTGAGCTGGATCTGGTTCTGCGCAACAACCTCACCACCCCGGAGCACCCGCTGGGGCTCTACCACCCCCATGCGGAGCTCCACCACATCAAGAAGGAGAACATCGGCCTTATTGAGGTAATGGGGCTGGCGGTGCTGCCCGCCCGGCTGAAGGAGGAGCTGTCCGCCCTGGCGGACGCCCTGGTGGACGGCCGCAGTCTTCTGGGAGACCCGCAGCTGGAAAAGCACGCCCCCTGGGCAGAGGAGCTGAAAACCCGCCACACTTTTACCTCCGACAGCGCCATGGCTGTCCTTCAGACCGAAGTAGGGCACGTTTTTGCCCAGGTGCTGGAGCACGCCGGCGTTTACAAGCGGAACGAGGCGGGACAGGCCGCTTTCCTGCGTTTTCTCCACTCGGTACAGTAAACAAAAAATCCAGCCGCCGGTGTACCGGCAGCTGGATTTTTTATGGACTGTGCATCGTATCTGACCCCAAACAGCGCCGCCTTGGCCTCCTCACCAAGATACATGGAAAAGCCCTGCCTGAAATGGCGAAATCCACAGGGCGCTTCCGTGCCGGCTCCTCTGCCACCGGCAAATAACTGATTCGGTCCATCTAATAGGCGGCGGCCAGCTCCCTTACCCTGGAATGGTCCGTCATGCCAACGTACTTTACTTCACCGGCCTATCGTCAACCTGTGAGAATGTGATCTTTTCCCAATCAACAATCAGGATCCGCCCATCTCTATTGACGGATATTTATATATCACTGTTCTGTTTTTACACCAATTCCATCCGCTTGATATGACCACAAATCAAATTTGCTGCGGCATCCTCTCCCATGGAAGCATTTATACACAGTTCGTACCTGTGCGGATCGCCCCAGACATGGCCGGAGATATTTTTGTAATAGGCAGCCCGGGCGACGTCAGAACGGGCAATGCTTTTTTGCGCTGCCTCCGGACTGTCGCCGTACATTTCCGATACTTTCTTTGTACGGTACTCTTTGGAGGCATAGATAAAAATACGCACTATATTCTGGTACTCCCGCAGCACATAGTCCGCCGAGCGGCCAATGATAACGCAGGCTCCCGCATCCGCAATCTGCCGGATCGCTTTATCCTGGGCGGCGATGGCCCGCTGAACCGGGTTGGCAGTAAGATACAGTTCCTGCATAACAGCGTTCTCGTCAGAATTGATACCGGAGATAAATTCCTGGGCCAGTCCGCTCTCTTTTGCCGCGACGGCGACCATCTCTTTATAGTAACACGGAATATTCAATCGCTGCGCGACCAGCTGCCCGATATGCTTTCCTGCGGTGCCATGCTCTCTGGCGATCGTGATAATGGCACCCCTTTTTGGTAGGTTTGATAAAAGCGGGGGGCATTTCCCGTTCTGCCAGGGGAACAGCTTTTAATTCTTTCCATACCCGCATGACCACAATGCCTGTCACGGCGATGGCCAGAATATCGGCAATGGGGGCGGCCCAGAAGATGCCGGTTACGCCGAGAGCCATGGGAATCAGCACAGAGAATACAATAAGCAAGACATCCCGCAAAATGGACAGGGGCGCCGGCGGCAATGCCAATGGCAATATTCAGCACAATCTGAAACAGTTTCATTATAACGACAAAAGTCGCCAGGGGTACATCCTCGCCATAGACAGATTGTGCGCCATACCGCACCAGCAGAATGTTGTTGACGACAGTAATGACCACGATGGAAAGCTGGGTCAGCAGACTTGATGTGCCCAGGGCCATAACCGGCTTCAACAGGGTCGGGCTGGGCTTAAAACTGTCTTTTCTGACCCAGAATGTTTTGGAGCGGAAGAGATAAGAAGCACAAATCAGGAAGCTGACAAACTGCCCTAAAATAGTGGCCCATGCCGCGCCCTTAACCCCCATATCCCACACAAAAATCGCCACAGGATCGCCAATGATGTTGATGACAGCCCCCGTCAGCATGGCTGCCATCGCGTATTTGGGGCTTCCGTCGGCGCGGATAATAGACGCCAGCGTGTTTTGGGACATGGCCAGAGGCATCATTGCAAAGATGATCACGCCGTAGTCATGGGCCATCTGAATGTTGGCATCGGTCGCGCCAATCAGGCGCAGCAAACCGTCACCCCACAGGTAGGCAACAGCCACGACAACAACGCCGGAGAGAAAGGAGCCAAGAATGGCGTTGCCCACCGAACGGTGAATGTCTGTTCCTTTATTTTCGCCCAAGGACATGCTCAGAGAAGCGGCAGCGCCATCTCCAAAAAACAGGCTCAGCCCCCAGCCCACCACCATGATGGGGAAGATAACACCTGTGGCGGCGTTGCCCAAATAGCCTACGCCATTCCCAACAAAAATTTGGTCAACGATGTTGTAGAGACGGGAAATGATGTGGGAGAAGATACAGGGAATGGCGAATTTGCGGAGCAGAATTCCTAACCGTTCCGTACCGAGATAACTGCTGTTTTCCATAAAGGCGCCTCCATTTTCTCAGCAAAAAAGCCCCGGCAGAAAGTTTTGTGTAAAAGAGGCAAGCATCAGCCGGTAGAACGGGAGCAAATCAAAGATTCGTCGGACTGGCGGTCCTGGAACATGAGCTGGAGCTGGGCCAAAACCATGTCCCAATTTCGACATCTGGAGGTCCAGTGCACGACAATTTTCTTGCTGGCCAGATAGAGCATTTTGCGCAGGGAATCATCATTGGAAAAGCTGGGCTTGTTCTTGGTGATCTGCCGGAATTGGCGGTTGAGCCCCTCAATGATATTGGTCGTGTATATGATTTTCCGGCTCTCGGGAGGATATGCGA
>NZ_QWEK01000055.1 GCF_009935845.1 Pseudoflavonifractor sp. 524-17
TTCCCTAAAGCGTTGTCCTCGTAGAGCTTGCGGAATAAGATGTTCAGCTCGTTAATACGGTTCTGCGCCTTGTCAAGCTCTTTCCGTTGTTGCGTCAGTGTCTTTTGTACTGCCTTTGCGCTGCACTCGTTGGCGGTCTGAATAAATTCCTGTTCATGCTCTTTCACATAAGACGTTACGCGCTGCAAGTCTGCAAGGACAAGTTCTTTTAATACGCTTTTGCGGATATAATGCGTAGTGCAGAGCATATCATTTCTTGCCCGGTTACGGTAGTTGCCGCAAGTGTAGGCGTGTTTCCGTTCAAGCGTCCCGGCTCCGCGTACCGCATACATTTTGTAGCCGCAGTCCCCGCAAAAGAGCAGCCCGGAAAACAGGTCAATTTCATCAACCTTTGTCGGGCGTTGCCGGGTGGCAATCCGCTTCTGTGCAAGTTCAAAGGTTTCTTCATCAATCAAAGGCTCGTGAGTGTTGGGGAAGAAATACCGTTTTTCCTCCGGGTTCTTCTTCGTCTTTTTCGACTTATAAGATACCTTGTAGGTTTTCCCGGTTATGGTATGCCCTAAATACTCTTTCCTTGTCAGAATGTCGTACAGCGTCTTGTCGGGCCAGTTGTACCATGCGTTGAGCTGTGGGCGGGGGTGGCGTTTGCTCCCTGTCCTGCGGTAGCGCAGTTCCCCGACGGTCAATATCTCATTGTCCCGCAGCCAGTTCTGGATTTCACACATACGGTCGCCCCGTACATACATTGCAAAAATCTGTTTTACAACGTGCGCCGTTTCCGGGTCGGGTATCAGATGATTGCGGTTATCCGGGTCAATAAGGTAGCCGTAAGGGGCTTCGCCGTTGACGCGCTCGCCTTTCTGCGCCTTTGCCTGTTTGACTGCCCGGATTTTCTTTGAAGTGTCGCGGGCGTAAAACTCGTTGAACCAGTTCCGCAGAGGGGTAAACTCGTTATCTTCCCTCGCTGTGTCTACACCGTCGTTAATGGCAATGTAGCGCACTTCATATTCGGGAAAGATAATCTCTATCAGCTCCCCGGTTTTCAGATAATTACGTCCCAGACGGGAGAGGTCTTTTGTTATGACGGTTGCCACGTTCCCGGCTTCAACCTCATGCAGCATGGCTTGAAGCCCCTCACGCTCAAAGCTCACGCCGGAAAATCCGTCGTCTACGAAAAAGCGCGTGTTGAAAAAGTGGTGTTCGTCAGCGTACTTTTGTAAAATCAGTTTTTGGTTCTGTATGCTCTCGCTTTCCCCGGCTTGCATATCTTCCTGGCTCAATCTGCAATATAAAGCGGTAATCTTGTCTGTCTGTAACATTTTGTCCTCCTTTCCGACGACAGACAAGCATGGTATTTGTACTGTCTATATTATACCACATACCGCTGCCTGTGTCATGTATAAAATGTGAAGAAACGCCCTATTTCCGGGCGTTTGCGGGGTTCAGCTCCATGTCTTTGCGAATGAGCTTCTTTATCTTTTTATCCAGTGTGTCCGTTGCGCGTTCACTTGCGGACGAACATACAAGGTAAGTAACTTTTCCGATTTTATGCTCCGTTGTGGTAACGGGCGTTTGGTTTTGCGTCAAAGAAAATCCCCCTTTCTTTCGCAAACATATAATACAGTCTATGAATAGCAGCAAGTCCACTATTCAAGAAAACAAAGGCTTTAATCGGACGGTTATCAGCATAACCTCATGGGAATTGCACCCCCGCATGGTTCTCATGCAGCCCTACCCATTGCCTGCGACGCTCTTAACGCTCGGACTGTGGCTGTAAGGAAGTATCATTGTATATTCTGCGCGTCGTCGCCCGCAAGCCGCTACACTTGCTTTCCGGCGCGGTGTTGGTCGCTCGGCTGTCCGGGCGGGGATAACCTCACCCGGATAGCGTCATGGCGCACCCACCGTATGGCTCGGCGCAAAAGGAACGTATCCGATTTGCCCTATGCTGCGCCGCCGTTATCTTGCGCCGCTTTCTTTGTCAAGGTTCAGAATGGCTTTGCTGCCGCGTCAGCAGCGGAACGGAAAAGGGGGAGAGAGAAAGCGTCCCGCCGCTGCGGTTTATTCCTCTGCCTTAAAGGTGAGGACAGCCATCATCAGTTTTGCTTGCAGCCGTTCCCGAATGTCGTGGTCTACGCCAAAATAGACGTTCCCGCGCTCGTCGTACAGCTTCCGCATGGAGAGGCGGGCTATGTAGCCGCTGAAATGCTGCAAGACAATCTTCATAGCGTCCGGGTCGCCCTTTGTCGCTGCCAAAATGACAGGATAGGGAACAAGGGCTTTTTCCGGGTAGCCGGGTTCGTTACCATTCGTCCCATTCATCAGCATTTTCCTCCAGATATTTTTTTAGCAGCTCAAAAGAGCTTGTCCGCCTGTACTGTATCGTGCTTCTCGACGTATCGAACAGCTCCGCAATCTCGGTGTCGTTCATTCCCTCGAAATAGTACAGGAGTACGGCTTTGCGCTTTTCTTCCGGCAAAGTACGGATTGCTTCAAGAAGCAGCTTCGGCGTGATTTTCTTCCCGGCTCTTTCAAAGGCGGTTTCCCCTTTGAAATATTCATCAAAGGTATGAAGCTGCCGCGCTTCTTCTAAGGTCAAGTCGGAAAAGGTAATCTCCCTTGCCTTATGCCTGTGCAGCTCTTTGTGAGCGTCACACGCTTCATTGTGCAGTACCGTATTACAAAACTTCTGGAAAGCGCACTGTTTTATAAACTCCCTGCGATTAGGTTCCACATTCTCACCCCCTTTCTCGTTGGAAAGTTGGTGGTGCTTCCCCCTTTTCGCGGGGCAATACTGCCTTTTGAAAAAAACGCCGAAGATTTTCGGATTTTTTTCAAAAAATTTTTTGAGCAGCAAAATACGCCTGTCCGAAAAGCCCGGACAGGCGTAAGGGTATTGTAAGCGGTATTCAGATGATTAGACAGTTCATATTGATAGACGTAGTTTTCCCCGGCGGTGGTCGGGCTTTTTTTGATGTGTCAATGACCGTCGGATTTTGTCGATATGGTATGTGCTTCATGGCGGCTACCTCCTTTAGCCGCCGCTTTCAACAGTGATACCGCGTCATTTCTTGAGAAGATAAAAAGAAACGGCGGCTTTGATATTTCAAAACCGCCGATAGATTAGATATTGCGTAAAAAGGCATACAAAAATATCTGCTCCTCTAACGGTTTTTTTCTTTCCCCGTTAGGGGAGCAGATAATAGTATTTAAGGATTGTGTACGGTTCAAAGAAACTTTCCCCTAAAGATACCTACTTCTTTAGTTGATAGAAGTCATAAAATGCAGCGTGTTTAGTAATAAGTTCTTCAAATGTGCCATGTTCAATTATTTTGCCGTCTGCCATAAATACAATTTCGTCATAGAGTGTAAGAATATCGCTGCTCATATTATGAGTGATAGTAAGTAGCGTTAAATCAGATATTGCCAATAGCCTGCTTTCAATATCATACGCAGTTTGCATATCAATAGCAGACGTACCCTCGTCTAAAATCAACAGTGGCTTCTTACGAATTAAGGCTCTTGCTACGGCAATTCTTTGTTTCTGTCCGCCGGAAAGGTTATCTCCATTTTCTCCAACGTGATATTTAAGTCCGTTTGGTACTTGCTCAATAAACTGTGATAAACCACTATCAGACAATACGGATTGCAATTCTTCTTTACTGAAATCTTCGTGTAGGCAAATATTGTCAAAAATGCTCTCATCAAACATATAAACATTCTGATGAATGACCGACGATAGCGCAGTTATTTTATCAATGTCCAAAACGGAAAGACTATCTGCGTCATATAGTACATCACCTTTGAAATTAGAGTAATATCCGGCAATCAGCTTAATAAATGTAGACTTTCCACACCCACTCTTGCCGACAAAAGCATATTTTTTTCCTTTATCAATGGATAGTGAAATACCGTTTAAGACTTCGTTTTCCTTATCATAGGAAAAATGCAAATCATCTACATAAATCATTTTTTTGAAAGAGGGTGATTTTTTTGTATTTGTGTTCTGTTCCTTGTAATCTGAAAGGTTATTTAGCTTCTGTGTAATTGGTTTTATACTCTTGATTTTGGGAATATTGCTAAATATAATCAATAATGGATTTGCAAGGTTACTGCTTACCTGTACCATGCCTAACAAGGCTCCTGCACTGATACGACCAATGATAATGAAGTATGCAGAAAGAAAAACAACAACCACTTGAACAAGAAGCGCAAGCACCATAGAAACCGCTTCATTTGCCGCAATCGCCTTGTCAACAGAATATTTTGCTTTTATAGTGTCCTCGTTACTTATTTCAAATCGTGAGAGAACATATTTTTTCATTCGATAAGACTTGATAACCTCAAAACCGGATAACAGGTCTTTTACATGGTTTGTAAAATCGGATAGCATATCAGAATATTTATCCTGTCGTTTGGAGAGTAGTCCTCCGAATAGACTGGGTACAACAAGCATGATAGCGATTGCGATAATCACGCAGACTGTAACGATAATGTCAAAGTAAATCATTACAGCAAGGGAAGCTATAAAAATAATCGTATACTGGATAACTTGCAACAGGGGCAGTAAATAGTTATCTTCAATCATTTTTACATCATTCGTAATTGCGGATAAATAATCAGCAGTATTATTTTTAGAGTAGTCCTCAATCGTGTGCCGTTCAATTCCTATAAAGGTTTTAGAACGGACAGCTTTCATAATTTTACAGACAAATTTTTTGCTAAACAAAGATTGCAGGTACATGAATACTCCCATAAGTGTAAAGTAAGCTAAAGAAAAGAGTAGTATTCTGATAAAGCCGTCCATATCGCCCATATCTACAATATCCATAACTTGTTGCAATAAGATAGCAATAAATACATAAGATAGAGAACTGATTGCAGTAAATAATGCGGTAAGGAAAAGCAAGAATTTGTATTGTTTTAAGTATCGTATCATATAGCGGTGTCCTCCTATTTTCTGTTAAAAAGTAAATCGCAGACAAGTCCTACTGCCCCTAAACCAAACAGGCAGGTGGCGGCTGATTTATAGCCTTTTTCGGATAAATGTGCAGCCCCTATCATCAGTCCGATTTCTGCCGTAGCAGATATAGACTTGGATACAATGCGGAATGACCGCTTTTTCCATGCTTCATTTGCGACAACTTCAATTTTGTTTGCAGCATTTTCGATTTTTTGGTCTAAGTTTGACATAGTATTCTCCTTTCATACATTAAGACGGTATGTATATGCTTAAAAATAATACCTTACGAATGAATGTATAGTTTGAAAATAAAACTGCCTTTTGCAAGGCAATTTTATCTACTTGGCTACGTTTAAGTGTTCAAAGTAATTCTGTGCCATACCGAAAATTTCATCATCAATAATCGGCAAGTTCATACTATCTAACAAATATTTGATAAATGCAAACTTTGAAAGCAGTTCTTCCGGGGTTGCAGGATAGACAGAGGGAATTAACCAAAAATTTGTAAGTAATGGCAAAAGTTCAGATAGTTCTTTTGCATACTCGGTTTGGATAGAGCCGTCCTCTATTCCCTCTTGAATAAGCTGCAACCAAAGAGGGGCAATCAATTTCCTGTTTGTATCAGCCAGTTCAGCCAACAAGCGGGGATTTTTCAAAAGAGGAATACTCTGTTTTCCAAGTTCAGTCCTATCATTATCTGCGTGGTTTAACTTAATGACTTCACGCATTTTTTCTAAACCATTTAGGTTTTTCTGATTTTGTACGGTAACAAATGGATTGTTGTCAAAAAAGAGTTTCCCCCCTAATGCGTCAATAATTTCCTCTTTTGACTTGAAATGATGATAAATTGCTCCTTTCGTCAGTCCGCCAAGTTCATTTACAATATCTTGAATCGTTGTATTGTCGTACCCCTTTTCCATGAATAACCGCTGTGACACTTCTAATATCTTCTCAACGGTTATTTCTGGATATTTATTACGCGCCATGTATCTACCACCTTCCATTTCATTCGTTTGGTATGTATTATATTCTTTTTGCGTCTGCTTGTCAAGATACATTCAGCCGGTATTTAATTGCAAGGCAGAAAAATATGATTTATTTTAGCTAACTAATAGAACTGCGTAGACATATTCAAAAGCAAAGGAGAACAGTAAAATGTAACAGGGTGAATAACTATGGCAAAAAGACCAGTACCGAAATACGATTTCAAGGCTTTTGGGGCAGCGATAAAGGCGGCGCGGACAGGGCGCAAGGAGAGCCGCAAGAAAGTGAGCGACGAAATGTTTATCTCGCCGCGCTACCTTGCGAACATTGAGAACAAGGGGCAGCACCCAAGTTTACAGATTTTCTTTGAGCTTATGCTCCGCTACAATATATCCGTAGACCAGTTTCTTTTGGAAACGCCGCCAGAGAAGAACACGCAGCGGCGGCAGCTTGACGCGCTTCTTGACGGTATGAGCGATACAGGCATACGGATTGTGAGCGCAACGGCAAAGGAGATAGCGGAAGTCGAAACAGAGGGCAGATAAGAGGTGTCCGTCAGAATTGAATAAGGTTTAGAGAGCGTTGTAATCTTTTTTTGAGGATTGCAGCGTTTTTCTTTTGCGGAAGTTTGGCAAAACCGGGCATAGCTCCGTAGTAAGGCATAAGGGATAAAAACATTCGTAGCAAGCATAGGAAGCGGGTACCCACTTCCGTATTTTCCCCCTCCCGCGCTGCGGCGCGTCGGTTGAAAATTGCTTGTTGGGACGTGTCCCAAACCCTCGGAACGGAAAGGAGCGAATACATGAACGGACGCAAAAGAACGGTGCAAATCAAATTCAGAGTGACGGAAGCGGAACGGGATTTAATACTGGAAAAAATGAAGCTCGTACCCACCCGGAACATGGCGGCATATCTGCGGAAGATTGCCATTGACGGGTATATCATTCAGATAGACCATGCCGATATAAAGGCAATGACCGCAGAGATACAGAAAATCGGTGTCAACGTCAACCAGATAGCACGCCGCGTAAACGCGACGGGGAACGCATACCAAGAGGACATAGAGGAAATAAAGGGGGTGCTTGCGGAGATATGGCGGTTACAAAGATTAAGCCTGTTAAAAGCACCCTAAGCAAAGCCCTTGACTATATCGAAAACCCGGACAAGACGGACGGGAAAATGCTCATATCCTCTTTCGGCTGCTCCTATGAAACGGCAGATATTGAGTTCGGCTATACCCTGTCGCAAGCACTGGATAAGGGCAACAATTTAGCCTTTCACTTGATACAGTCCTTTGCACCGGGGGAAGTGGACTATGAGAAAGCCCACGAAATCGGGAAGCAGCTTGCCGACGCGGTAACAAAGGGGCAGCATGAATATGTACTCACGACGCACATTGACAAAGGACACGTCCACAATCACATTATTTTCTGCGCCGTAAATTTCGTAGACCACCACAAATACAATTCCAACAAAAGGAGCTATTACGGCATACGGAACATGAGCGACAAGCTGTGCCGGGAAAATGGCTTGTCCGTCGTTGTTCCCGGCAAGGGCAGCAAGGGAAAAAGCTATGCAGAGTACCAGGCAGAAAAGACGGGTACAAGTTGGAAAGGCAAGCTAAAAACCGCCCTTGACGCGCTTATCCCCCAAGTTTCCAGTTTTGAGGAATTGTTGCAGCGGTTACAGGCGGCGGGCTATGAGATAAAGCCGGGGAAATATGTATCATGCCGCGCCCCCGGACAGGAACGCTTCACCCGCCTTAAAACCCTCGGCGCAGACTATACAGAGGAAGCCATAAGGGAACGGATAGCGGGCAGACGGACAAAAGCGGTGAAAGCTCCCAGAGAACAGCGCGGCGTGTCGCTGCTTATCGACATTGAGAACAGTATCAAGGCGGCGCAGAGCAAGGGCTATGAACAGTGGGCGAAAATCCATAATCTGAAACAGGCAGCTAAAACAATGAATTTCTTGACGGAACATAAGATTGAGCAGTACGCAGATTTAGTCAGCCGGATTGAGGAAATGGCAGCGGAAAGCAGACAGGCGGCAGACGCATTGAAGAACGCCGAAAAGCGGCTTGCGGATATGGCGGTGCTTATCAAGAATGTTTCCACCTACCAAAAGACAAAGCCCGTCTATGACGCATACCGCAAGGCAAAAAACAGGGAAAAATACCGCGCCGGACAGGAACAGGCAATTATCCTCCATGAAGCCGCCGCAAGGTCGCTGAAAGCGGCGGGCATTGCGAAGCTCCCGAACCTCGCCGCGCTGCAAGCGGAGTATGAAGCCCTCCAAACGCAGAAAGAAGCCCTTTACGCCGACTATGGGAAGCTGAAAAAGAAAGTCCGGGAATATGATATTATCAAGCAGAACATTGACAGCATTTTACAGGCAGACAGGCAGCCGGAACGTGAAAAGGGAACAGAGCGCGGATAAGGATAGCAAAATCCCCGCCGCTGTGCTATGATAAGGCTATCAAATACAGACAGGAGCGTTGAAGCATGGAAAACCAGAAAATGCCGGAATATGAAACCATACGCGCCGCCGTCGCCGGGGAAAAATGGGCGGTGGAGAAAGTCGTGGAGTGCTACAAGGACGAAATCGACAGGCTATCGACGGTAGCGGTCAGACAGCCGGACGGAAGCACGAAACAGGAAATCAACGAAGATATGCGCCAGTCTATCACAAAGAAGTTGATAGAAGCCCTCCCGCAGTTCCCGCTTGAAGAAATGGAAAAGGGAAATGTCAGATAGGCAAAAAAAGAACAGGGCGCGGAAGCCAGTATATGACTTCCGCGCCCTGTCTTTTTATGGGTGCTGCTTTCGTGAATGTTACGCAGTAGAACGCCATTTTCGGGGGTAAAGGTATAAAGTATCGCCTGTCCGATTTTCACGCCCGGAAAGCCCTGTAAATCAAGGGATTTTCCGCACCTACTGCGTAACAGGGGCGCGTCTTTTCCTCATGCGCTCGGCGGCTTGTCTGCGGGTGATACGCTTCCGGCAGACGGGGCAGTATTTGACACTGTTAGAGGTTGACGCAAAGAACGCGCCGCACTCGGTACATTTCTTCTTATCCCCTGTCTGGTAAAGCTCCGCATAGAGCAGCCTGTCGGCGGGAAGCACCGCAACCCGGAACCACTTGCAGAGAAGCGAATAGGAAATGAGCTGCGGACATACGCACTCGTCCCCGTCGTCCAGTAAGATACAGTTCCCGTTATCATAGTTGCAGCACGTCCGGCGCACAAGGGCGTTGACTTTCCGGCTCTGGGGCGGCGTCAGCCGCTTAACCCCGTTCATACTTCATCAGCGGCGTAAATGGGAAGCTCCGCAAATTCCGCTTCGGTCAAAGCGTCCACTTTGGAAAGGGTGCGCTTTGCAAGCTCCCGCATATCCGCGTCCATGTAGGGCAGCGCGGCGTTGACATTCTCAATCAAAGCCCGCTTGCCGCCCTCGTTGTAAATGCTCAAAAGGTTTGTTTCTTCAACAGTCAGTCTAATCATGCTCATACCTCCATATCGTGATTTTTTGTTTTCGCCGCCGCCTTTTTCGGGGCGGTCTTTGCCTTGTCCGCTTTAAGCTGCGCCCGGATAGAGGGGCGGGGCTTCCTTATCTCCCTGTCCCGGTTCTCCCCCTTGTCAATCAGCGCATACGTCCCATGTCTGCCCTCGATTTTGGAAAAGGAAAGTGTCTTGTAGGGCAGCATGGAGAAAAGGCGGTCAGTGTCCTTTGTGGCTGCAAGCCGCATGAACGCCGGGGAAAGCTCTGCCATGAAATGGGTCTTGTTCGGGCTATTCGGCTCATAGTGCCGCTTCATTTCCCGCACAATGCGCCGCGCTTCCGTTTCAATCAGCCCGTCCCGCAAGGCTGTGATATGCGCCTTGAAGTCCCCCGGTGGAAGCTGCTCCCGGCTGCGCCGTTCTTCCTGTAAGAGTGATTGCAGCGCGTCCGGGTCGTCGGGTAGGGCTTCAAAGCGTTCAAACTTCCCAAGCTGCGGGTCTGGGTTGCCGTTGAAGAACCGTCCGGCGGGTATCTCCCTTTCCCCTCGCTCATAAATCAGCTTCACCGTATCGGCGGGCAGCTCATTTTCCTTGACGCGCTCATAATGTTTAGCGTAGTCCAGTTCGTACAGATTGCCCTTAATTTTCCCGCGCTCCTTTCCCGTCAGCTCGATTGCATAGGCAAGGACGCGGTCGCTTGTCTGCTCCATGTAGAAACGCCATGTGTTGTGGGGCGCGGTGTCTTTGAGGAAAACGTCGCGCTCCCGGAAACAGTGCGTCCCGGACGGGCGGCAGAACCACAAAAGGGTCTTGTCCTCCCTGTTGGGGCTTGCCGCCGCCTTTGCGATAATCTCTTTGTCAATGTCTAAGTCGCTCTGGTAAAAGCCTGTGTTCTGCTTCATAATCGCTTCAAGGGAAGCGAACAAATCCACGTTTTCAAATTTACTCTGTTCCGGCATGGGTCAGCTCCTTTCCAAGTCCTGTGACTTCTGCTTTGCGTTTTTCTTCTGCGCCTTTTCCTTGTCGGCTCTAAGCTGCGCCCGGATAGAGGGTTTCTTTTCCGGCTTCGCCCCTTTGCCGCGCTCCTTGTCGGCTTTGACAGCGTTAGCCAGGTCAACAAGGGAAATCTGCTCGCCCGCCTTTACCTTTGCTTCCAGTTCGTCAACGGTGGGGGTGTTGTTGATGATACCGTCAATCATGTTTCCGTTCTGCTCTATGGTCTGCTCGGCGGTTTTCAAGGGATTGTCCCGCTGCGCCTGTTCTGCGGCAACGGCAAACGCCCGCGTCCCATTCCCCATAATCAGATACTTTCCGTCGTCCGACTGGTGGTGAAAGCCATATCCGGCGGCTTCTATCTGCTCCCGGCTCATGGCGGTTACATGGAACGTCCCCCTCGGTGTCTTGACGGTTTCGCCCGTTTCCAAGTCGTCCGGGGTAAGCTGTTTCTGCTCCTGTAAAAACTCCGGCACTTGCCGGAAGCCTACACTGTCAACGAAATGCGCCGCGTCCTGTCCGTCCTGATGAAGCACTACCACGTCCGAAACGGAAAGGCTGTGTCCCCTAAAATCTTTGGGGTGGTCGATATTGAAGCGGGTATAAATATCTTCAAGGGAAGTTTCCGGCGCAAGGGGTGCGGAATAGACAAGCTCATAGTTCGCCCTGTCAACCACATTCCCCGCCGCCTGCAGGCGGTCGTAAGGCTCAAAGCGGAAATCCCTTGTTTCGTCCCCGCCCTTTATCTGGTAAATGGAAAAGGTGTCTTTGTCCTGTCCGGCGGTCTGCGCCGTTTCCTGTGCCTTTGCGTAGAGCTGCTTCACGTCGCCCTCGGTCAGCTCGCCGCTTTTGAGCTGCCCCATAAGCTCGCGGCATTTCTCCGGCGTTCCCGTATAAAGCACGTCGCCCATTTTCGCCCGCCCGTTCTCCTGTGTCACATAGGCTTGCAAGAGGTAGCTGTTTTCCCGGCTGTCGCTGTAAGGGTTTCGGCGCACTCTGTAAATCGTTTCCGGGGTAAAGGCTTCTTTCGGGGCTGCGCCCGCCTTTTCCTGTGCGCCGGATTTTCCCGGTGCGGCTGCTTCCGGCTTCTCTTTCCCGGCTGTATCTGCCTTTGCCGGGGCTTCCGGCTGCGGCTGTTCTTTCGGGGCTGCCTTTTCCTCTCTGGTGGGCTGCTCCTGTCCGGCGGTCTGCTCCTTGTCCTGTGCCTTTTGCAGCTCCGCAAGATTTTCGTCTATTGAATTGATAATCTCGGCGGCTGCGCTGCGTATCGTTTCAAGGGAGCTTTTCAGCTCGGACAGCTCCCGCCCGCTACTCCACCCGGCGACATAGCCGAAAGAGTAGTCCGACGTGTCAAGCCCGTAATGTTGGCAGACGGTATAGGCGACGCTTTCCGCTTCGACTTCGCGGGTGCGGCGGTCAATGTGGGGCTGCTGCTCGTCCTTTGGCGCGTTGAGGTCAATGTCGTGCAGCTTCGCATGGGCGATTTCGTGAATGGCGGTCTTTAAGGTCTGCAATTCGCTCATGCCCTCGTTGATAGCAATGCGCTTGTCCTCCAAGTGGTAGTAGCCATGAGAGCCGCCCTCGATATTCTCAAAGGCGATAGGAACGGGGGAAGTCTTTTCAAGGGCTGCGAAAAAATCCTTGTAGCGGTCAACGTCGCCCGGCAGCTCGTCAATGGCAATGTCCGGCAGCTCCTTTCCCTCGGTCTGGGAAACGTCAAAGACGGATACCACCTTGTAGGCGGGTATGGTGACTTCCTTTTCCTCGGTGACGGGCTTTCCGTCCTTGCCGATTATGGGCTTCTGTGTGTGCGGGTCGATTTTCTGCATTTCCTGTTTGATTTTATAGGGCGACGGGGCAATGATTTTAATTCCCTTTTCCCCTCTCATCACATTTCGCTCAAAGTTGTTCTTCCAAGCGGAAAAGCCCGCCAAAAGGGAAGCGTCCGGCTTCTGCATGGCGATAAGGACGGTGTTTCGGAAGCTGTAATTATGGAATTTTGACATGACTTTCAGATATTCCTTGTAACGCTCGCTGTCAAAGAGTTCCGTAATGCCCTGTTCCAGACGGTCGGTAATCTCTTTTAATTTCTCGGCGGGCTTCCCGGCTGTCAGCACGATAGGGATAACCGGGTGCGGCTCCTGTGGCTGCTCTGCGACGGTTCGGGCGGTCTGCTCTGTGGCGGCTGCGTCCATAAAGGTCTTGTCCTGTCCGCCGCGTTCCGGCTGTGGGAAGCTCATAACGCGGTATTCTTTGGGTATCTCGTTTTCCGTTCCCCGATACCATTCGGTAAAGGTGTTCTGATTGTTATAGATATAGCCCTGTTCGGTAAACTGCCCCTTATCCTTGCTAACTGCGTCCCGCCCGTATTCTTCATACTTGAAATATTTCTTTGCTTCTTCGGAAAGCTCCAGCTCGTCCAGTTCGTCGATAAGATAATAACCGTAATCTTCTTCGCTGCGGACAGTGGGATAGAGCCAGTAACAGTCAAGGTTTTGTGCAAGGTTGATAAGGTCTTTCATGCTTCCGGCATACTCGCCATGTGTAACCGCCGCCGCAAATTTATCCTTGTCCCCGTCACTCTGCATTTCCAGAAGTTTTCCAAAATAATTCAGCTCGTCCATGCTTGCGCTTTGGATAACGGAAAGCGGCAAGTCAAAGGGGCAGTCCTCCGTAGAAGAATACCCGTTGATGAAAAAATCCTGCGGATTGTCTGCGGTAATGCCGACGCTTTCCATAGCCGCATGAAGCTGCTCTGTTGTGGTCGGCATGGGAAGCCACACGCCGCCCGGTTCGCCTGTTTCAAAGCGACTGCGGCTGTCGATAAGAATTGAAAACTGCTCGCTCATAGGGTCATGCTCCTTTCTCTGCCCGGTGGTCTGCCCCGCCGCCTGTTCTGCGGGGGCTGCGTCTGTTTTTTCAGTTTCCTGTCCGGGCTGCGTCCGTTCTTCCCCCTCAACAAAATAGCCGGGTAAAAGCTGCCCGTTTACTTTGAAATGTTCTGCATATTCCTGTGGGATAGAGGGGGATATTTCAGTGAATAAATGTGCGTATGCCTTGATACGCCCGTTCAGATACTTTTCCATAGCCGCCTTGTCCGCAAAGACTTTTCTTTCCTGTCCTGCGATTTTCGCCTGTCCGTATTGGTGGGGGCTGTTGGTGTAAATGCTCCATGAGAGCGTCCATGAGTAAGGGATAGATTTCTCTTTTTCCCTGTCATACCGGGTATTCTCGGATACGCGGTAACGCATTTGGTAGACGCGGTTACTGATGTGCTTTCCGTAGTCGGCAGCTTCCCATTGGTTAGCGGTATGCTTGACTTCGGGCGTCCTTACATACTCAATGGCTTTGTCAATGGCAAGCGTCTTTCCCGCCTGTTCTTCCCAAGCCGCCGCCCGTTGCCGCAAGGCTTCAAAAGCTGCCTGTTCAGCCGCCGCGTATTCCTCCCGCAATGCCCGCAACTGCTCTAAGGGCAGGGCGGTCAGCCCGGAAATGTCAGCGGTTTTTTCCTCAAAATAAACTTTGCGCTCTATCCGCATACTGTCAGCCGGGTCTAATCGGTCATGCTCATATGCGGAATAGCCTTTCTTCATTTCCATTCATTCGCTCCTTTCTGTAATGGCGGCGCACCGCCGCGCTTTTCTGGTACGCTCCCTACTACGGCGGGGCTGTGCGCTTTGCCAATATTTTTTTGATTTTTTTAGAGGGTTTGGGAAACTTCCCAACAAGCAAAATCCCCGTCCGGCGCGTCAGCGTCGTAACGGGGATTTACGGAAGTGGGTACCCGCTTCCTATGCTTGCTATTCCAGTTTTTAGTTCTTCTGCACTTCGATACGGTAGTTGACGTATTTCCCGCCAGTGTCAGCCAGAACGATAGTTCCGTCGTAGGTCTTGCCTGTTTTCGGGGAGTAGAGCTTCTTCACATTCGCCTTGCCGGATTTAAGGAGCGCGGCGGCAATCTTCGCGGAAAAAGCGGTCTTGCGTTCCTCGAAAAAGCGGTCATTCTTCCACATGACAAAGGCACATTCTTTGTTGCTGCAATAGTAGTTTTTCTTCCCCTCATGGACGGGAGAGCCGCAACGGGGGCATTTGCCGACAGAGGTCTTTTCCTCCCGGAACAAATCCTTTTTCCCGTCCAGTGCTGCGGCGTGTGTCTGCACAAGCTCCCGCGCCATAGCTTCAATGCCGGACAGAAATTCGCCGGGGTCTGCGGCTCCCTTTGCTATCTGCGTCAGATTGTTTTCCCATTCTGCGGTAAGCTGTGGGGAAGTGAGCATATCCGGCAGCACTGATATAAGGGCGGCTCCGTTCTGCGTGGGGATAAGCTGCTTCCCCTTGCGCTCTGCAAAGCCGCCCTTTACCAGTTTTTCAATGACGGCGGCGCGGGTGGCGGGAGTGCCAAGCCCCCGGCGTTCCGCGTCCGGGTCGGTGTCCCCGTTCCCGGCGCGTTCCATAGCCGACAAAAGGCTTGCTTCGCTGTGGGGCTTCGGCGGCGTTGTGGTATGCTCCGTTACTTTTGCGGCGGGGTTAGGAAAGCCCTGTCCCTCGGAAAGCTCCGGCAGCGTCACGCCCTCATTTTCCCCGTCCTCCGCTTCGGGCTTATCTTTCAGCGTCGCCCGGTATCTGTGTTCAATCTCTTTCCACCCGTCAGAAAGCACCGTCTTTCCCCGCGCCGTAAACTCCGTATCAGCGCATGAGAAAACCGCCGTAACCGCTTCATAAATATGCGGCTCGGCGGTGGCAAAAAGCAGACGCGCCCCCGCAAGGGTAAGGATATTTTTCTCGCTTTCCGGCAGCGCGTCCGGGTCAGCCTTTGCAAGCTCCATAGTGGGAATGATTGCGTGGTGGTCTGATACTTTTTTACTGTCTGTTACCTTTGCAACCTCCGGCGTGAAGCCCAAGCCCTCCATAAAGGAAAATTTCTCACAAAGCAGCTTGATAATGCCCGCTGCGGTGCCGCCCATGTCGTCAGTAAGAAAGCTGCTGTCCGTCCTCGGATAAGTCAACAGCCGCTTTTCATAAAGGGATTGTGCAAGGTCAAGGGTCTGCTTCGCGGTGTAGCCGAAAATGCGGTTCGCTTCCCGCTGCAAAGAGGTAAGGTCAAAGAGCTTCGGCGGGGCTGCGGTTTTCTTCTCTCTGGTAAGGGAAACGCATACCGCCGTTTGTGTTTCGCAAGCCCCTTTCAGCGCGGCGGCTTCTGCCTTGTCTGAAATCCTTTCGCTTGCCGCTTCCGCGCCGGATAAATCAAGGCGAACATGATAATATTTTTCTTTCTGGAAATGAGAGATAGCCGCGTCCCGGTCGGTGAGCATTTTTAAGGTCGGGGTCTGGACGCGCCCCACGTTCAAGGTCTTTCCATACAGACATGAGAAAAGCCGGGTGGCGTTAATGCCGATAAGCCAGTCAGCCTTTGCGCGGCAGAGTGCGGACGCAAAGAGCGCGTCGTATTCCCGCCCGTCTTTGAGGGAAGCAAAGCCCGCCTTGATTGCCCCGTCCTCCATTGAGGAAATCCACAAGCGGCGCATGGGCTTCTTGCAGCCCGCCGCTTCGTAGACAAAGCGGAAAATCAATTCACCCTCGCGCCCCGCGTCACACGCATTTACCACTTCGGAAACGTCGGCGCGGTGCATAAGCTCTTTTAGGGTTTTGAATTGCTTCCCCTTGTCCGGGTCAACGGCGTACTGCCATTCCTCCGGCAGAATGGGTAAGCTCTCAAAACTCCATTTTTTATATTGCTCCCCGTAGGCGGCAGCTTCCGCAAGCTGTACCAAATGCCCGACGCACCATGAAATGAGGCAGCCGCCGCCCTCGATATATCCGTCTTTCTTTTCCTTAACGCCAAGCGCGGCGGCGATAGTCTGCGCCACGCTCGGCTTTTCTGCAATCACAAGTCTAAGTGCCATGAAAAAATCCTCCTTTCAGCGTTCCGGCTCACTTGCCTTTTTCTCCTGTACCTGTTTCAGACAGTAGCCCACACAAGGGAGCTGCCCTTTGTACGGACAGGAAGCGCAAGCCGGGGAATGGGGAACGGGCGGCGCATTGTCACGCCGCCCGCCCGGTCTTTGTATCATCATCTTTTCAAAGGGATTGTCGGTAAACAGGGTCATGCTTCCTCGTCCTCCTGTTCTTCATCAGAAAGCCCGTCCCCCTCGTCCGGCTCCGGCTCGTCCTCGTCGTAGTCGTCAAAATCGAAATCTTCAAGGTCGGTGCCGCCCTTGACGTTTTGCTTCGGCTTCATAAACTTAAAATAATAGAACGCGCCCCCGCCGCCAAGAAGTGCCACGACAAGGAAAAGCACAAGCCCGCCCGCATTGCCTTTTTCTTTGGGCTGCTCCGGCGGTTCTTCGGTTTCCGGCTCCGCTTCCTTGCCGCTGCAAGCGGTCATGTTCTCCTTGCAGACGGGGCAGCTCACATTTACTTTCCCGGCTTCGCATTTCTCGGTGCAACTGCAAACGGCGGGCGGGGCTGCTTCGGTGCTTCCGTCCTCCATAAGTGCTAAGAGGTCGGCTTCGTCTACTTGATTAAGGAAATGTACAGTATTCTCGCCCTCGTCGTCCCGGTCAATGAGGATATAAAAGTAATTGCCGTTTTTGGTCGTTACGGTGATAAGCTGCTTGTTGCCGCCGAAATCGTCTACAAGGGTCGCGTTCCCGTCCGGGGTAAGGGGTTCTTCCCTTTCGGGTTCCTCGTAGACAACGCCGCTGTCGTCGGTGTCGTCCTGTCCCTCCGGGGTCTGTGCAAAGGCGGTGACGGAAAAGCCGCCCATACAGATAAATGTGGTAAGCAGCACAAAAAAGCTGCGGATAAATTTGCTCTTATTCATTCTCGGTGTCCTCCATTTCTTCGTTGTCATGGTCTGCGGGTTCTGCGGGGTAGCCCGGCGCGGCTTCCATGCCCGGAATACCGCCCCCGGAAAGCATAGCGGAAAGCTCATGCGGGGAAAGGCGCATGGAGCGCACAAGCTGTACGATTTGCAGGTTTTCCGCTTCGGTTTTCTGCGCTTCAAGCCCCCTTAATTTGTTCTGGTACTCGGTGATTTTCTCGCGGGTCTTTGCAATCTCCTTGTCGATACGTTCAATTTTGTTCATAGCCATCAATAAATTTCTCCTTTCAGATTTTCTGTGTTATGTTTGTTTTTAGTTCCAGTTCATCAGCCCGTAGCCTTTAATACAGGAGTAATTAACGGGGTAGCTCTTTATCTTGCAGGCGTCGCCGGAATTGCCCTCGACGGTATAGACGCGCTCCCCGTCCGTTCCGATAACAAGCCCCACATGGTCTGCGCTCCCGTCCCCGTCCCAGTCGAAAAAGATAGCGTCGCCGGGGGCGATATTCTCATAGCCCCTCGCGCCCCATTGCCCGCGTGACTGGAACCAGGGTACGCCCTGTGACTGGCACCCGGCAAAGCGCGGCTCGCTCTTTCCGGCTTGATTGTAGCACCATGAAACGAAACAGGCGCACCATTCCACGCGGCTGTTAAATCCGTACCAGCTCCAAAAGGGTCGCCCGCCCACGTTGCCGACTTGCTGCTTCGCAAGGTCTACAACGGCGGTGTTGCCGGGGCGTGTGCCGTTTACAAGCTGTATGCCGCTTAAATCCTCGGACGCGCCCATATCGGGGGAGCCGCCGCCAAAAATCAGCGGCTTGTTGCCGCTTGTTTCCAGATAGACGCGGTACATTTCAAGCTGCTGTGGCGTTAGAAGTTCCTCCGCAATCTCGGAAATGGGCTTGTTCGTCAGCTTCACGTTGAGGATATGGTACTCGTAGGGTACTTCCTCGGTGGTCGTTTCCCCGGTTTCCGGGTCTGTGCTTGTTTCTGTGCGGTAGCGGATTTCCGTTTCTTCCGTCAGCGTCAAGGTGTACTGCATGGCAAAGACGCGGTTTAGCTCTGCCTGTGCGCTCTGCGGGGTGTAGGTCTGTAAAAGGGCGGTGAGGTAGGACGCTAACTCATGGGGGTTATGCCCGATACTGTCAAGGTCATAGCGGTATTCGTCATAGCCGGGGTGGGTGCTTTCGATATTGTCAATCTGCTGCTGAAGCTCGTTTTCCTTTGCGGCGTAATTATTTTCCGTCGCCACAAGGTCGCTGTCCTCCGACGTGTAGGAAGTCCCAAGTATGCCGTTCATCAAGCCGGAGAACATAGAGCCGCAAGAGGAAAGCCCCGCCGATACCATGATGAATAAGAGCAGCGCGGCAACGGCGATACATACGCCCGCCGGGTGTCGCCCTACAAAAGCGATTGCCTTTTTTGTTTCCTCGGCGGTCTTTTTTGCCGCCTTGCGGGTGTTCTCTGCGGCTTTCTGCGCCGTTTTTGCGCCGCCTTTCCTTGCCGACTTTGCATACTGCCGCTTGATTTGCTGCTTCTGCATGAAGCGGGAAAGGGGATTGCCCGCAATCTGCGGATTGTCATGCAGGGCTTTGTGGTACTGGAAATCCACATTCGCCTTGAACGCCGCTTTCTCTGCCTTTGCCGCCGCCCGGTAGGGTTTGAGCTTGTGGCTGCGGTAGCCCTCCTTGACTTTCCGCACCCCGTACTTTGCGCCGCGCTCTGCCAGTTCTTCGGATTTGTGCGCCCCCTCAACGCCGGAATTGTCCTTTTCAACGGAATGTATCTTGTTGTGGACGAAAATACCCGCTTCCTGTGCGGGGCGGGATAGCGGGTTATTGTGGGGCTTATTCTTTCCTATGGGCTTTTCCCGTTCCTCAAAATGTAGGCGGGTCTTGCCTTTCCCGGTGGCTTCATCAAAGGTGCGCTCCCGTACAAGTTTCTTTTCTTTGGGGATAGCCGCCTTTGCCGCGTCCAGACGGTCGGCTGCTTTGTCCGATTTTCGGATATATTTTTCAAGCTCCGGCGTTGCCCGTTCCTCGTCGGTAAACTGCAAGCGGGAAGATTTTTCTTTTGCTGTGGCTTCTGCCTGTGCTTTCCTCGCCGCCTTTTTGCTCGCCTTTCTGGTACGCGCCCCGTCGATACGTTCCAAGACGCGCTCGGCTGCTGCGGTGTCCTGTTCCCGTTCTGCCCCCGGCGCATGGGGAAGCGGCGGCGTGTCGGTTAAGGGCGGGGAAGTTGCGCCGCCCGGTAGGGGCTGCGCTGCCTGTTCCGGCTGCGGTGGGGCTTCGGTCTTTGCAAAGTCCGCGTCCCTTATCCGCTTGCTGATACGTTTCTTTTTCCCGGTAGCGGCGTTTACCTCGACAGCCCCCTCGCGGGTCATTTTCTGCGTGACTTTTTCACGCGCCTTATATTGTTTTATGTGTCTGTCCCTCCAATCCGCGCCCTTGCAAGGGCGCAATACTCGGCGTTTATCTCAATGCCTATATAATGCCTGTCAAGCTGCTTTGCGGCTGCCCCCGTCGTGCCGCTGCCGAAAAAGGGGTCAAGCACAACGCCGCCTTTCGGACAGCCCGCCTTGATACAGGTTTCGGCAAGTTTTGGCGGGAACGCGGCGAAATGCCCGCCCTTGTAGGGAACGGTATTGATAAGCCACACGTCCCGCCTGTTCCGCATGGTCGGCATGAGGGCTTCGTCGTAGTAGCTGCCGCTTCGCGCCCGGTTAAGCCCCTGTACGTTCCCCTGTCCGGGTACTTCGTCCGCATATTTCTGTCCCGCGCTGCGCCCGGTGCGGTACCGCGCCGCCGTTGTGGGGGCTAACGGCTCGGCTATGGCGGCTGCGTCATAAAAATACTTCTTTGACTTCGTAAGCAGAAAGATATGTTCATAGCAGCGGGTAGGGCGGTCTTTCACGCTCTCCGGCATGGGGTTTTCTTTCTGCCAGATAATGTCGCTCCGTAAATACCACCCGTCAGCGCGTAGGGCAAAGGCTAAAAGCCAAGGGATACCGATTAAGTCCTTTTGTTTGCAGCCGGAAACGCGGTTGTTTCTTGCAATCTGCTGTCCGTTTCTGCCTTTCGGGTTCTTCGGGTCTGCATGGTAGCCTTTATTTCCTGTGCCGCAGTAGGTGTCCGCGATATTCAGCCAGAGCGTACCGTCAGAACGCAGTACCCGGCGCAGCTCGCGGAAAACCTCGGTCAGCCTGTCAATGTACTGCTCCGGCGTGTCCTCCCGCCCAATCTGCATATCAAGCCCATAATCCCTAAGTGCATAGTAGGGCGGGCTTGTGACGCAACAGTGTACGCTTTCCTCTGGAAGCTCCCGCAAGGCATAGAGCGCGTCCCGGTTGATGATGGTGTCAGTTTTCAGCCCGTTCATGCTTCGCCCACTTCCTCCGGCTTCGTCGTCATTACCCGGTAAAGCTCGGTGTCTTTTGGGAAGCGGTCTACAAAGGGCAGCACCACGTTTCCGTAGAAGATAAGCCCCTCGCCCGCTTCGGTGTGGGTGACATACTTCATCTGCTGCGGGGAGATGTTGAGCTGCTTTGCAAGGATAGCCCGGTCGCCCGCCGCCTGATTGAGCATGAGGACAAAATCAGAGTTTTCAAAGATATTCTCCACTTCGCGGGAAGCAAGCAAATCCTTGACATTCTGCGTGATTGCTGTGGGTATGCCGCCCCATTTTCTGAAACGCTTCCAGATTTCAACGGAATAGGCGGCGGTCTGTTCCTCTTTCAAGAGAAGATGAAATTCGTCCATAAAATACCGGGTGGATTTCCTTTCTGCCCGGTTGACGGTGACGCGGTTCCATACCTGGTCCTGCACAATGAGCATACCTAATTTTTTGAGCTGCTTCCCAAGCTGCTTGATGTCAAAGCAGACAAGGCGGTTTGAAAGCTCTACATTCGTCCTGTGGTTAAAGACATTAAGGCTCCCGGAAACATAAAGCTCCAATGCCGCCGCGATACGCGCCGCTTCCGGCTCCGGCTGCTTCAAAAGCTCGTCGTAGAGGTCGCCCAAGATAGGCATTTTCTCCGGGTCGGGGTCTGCAAGGAAAGGGCGGTACACGTTCCTAACAGCGCGGTCAATGACGGTCTTATCGACGGGCTGCAAGCCCTCCTTGCCGCCTATGACAAGCTCGCAGAGGGAGAGGATAAAGTCGGATTTCAGCGCAAGGGGGCTGTCGTCCTCGCTGTAATTGAGGTTAATATCCATAGGGTTCACATACTGGGGCTTCCCGTCAATGCCCTTGCCCGTAGGGGATAACCGTATCACTTGCCCGTCAAGCCGCTGCACAAGGGAAAAATACTCTGCTTCCGGGTCGCAGATAATTATGTCATCGTCGGTAATGAGGAAAGCGTTTGTCATTTCCCGTTTGGCGGCAAAGGATTTCCCGCTTCCCGGCGTACCCAAGATTAAGCCGTTGGGGTTCTTTAGCTGCTTGCGGTCGCAGAGTATCATGTTGTTAGACAGGGCATTTAAGCCGTAGTACAACGCCGCGCCCGTCTGGAAAAGCTCCTGTGTGATAAAGGGGATAAAGATAGCGGTGCTTGACGTGGTAAGCCCCCTTTGAATGGGGATAAGGTTCTCCCCAAGCGGTACAGAGGACATAAGCCCCGCTTCCTGTTGGTAGTCAAGGCGGGTCAAGGCGCAGTTGTTCTTCTGTGCTATGCCCGCCGCCGCGAACACGTCATTTTCCAGTTTCCGCTTCGTGTCCGCCATGTTCACCACAAGGAACGTCAAGAGGAACATTCTTTCATTCCGGCTCTGCAAGTCCTGTAAGAGGTTCTTCGCTTCGCTGCCGAACGTGGCAAGGTCGGACGGGATTATATCCATGTCGTAGCCGCTGCGTACCGCTTTTTTCTGGTAGAGTAGGGAAGTGCCGCCTTGCCGCATTTCGGCGGTAGGTCTGCACCACCCTCTCCGGGAACCGTA
>NZ_QWEK01000056.1 GCF_009935845.1 Pseudoflavonifractor sp. 524-17
ATTCCCTGAAAAAGAAAGAGACTGCCTAGGATTCAAAATCCTTGTGGAAAATGTGTCAACTAATATTGACAAAATCATATTAATTAACCGAAATGAGTACGGCGGTTTTCAGGTCACGGGAACGGGCCGACACAGCGGAACGAATACCACCCCGCCGCCGCGCCCGTCCAGCACGCGAAAGTATATTTGCCCCTGTTGTGGAAATTCCGTCCGGGCAACGAAAACGGTCAATATTGCCTGTTTGGACTGCGATACGCAGATGGAACTTGTAAAGTGAACTTCAAAAATGGGCGGGAATAATCCCCGCCCATTTGTATATATTACCGCCCCATTTTGATTTTACTGCCCTCCGCACCTTTTATCTGTGTCAGTGGGGAAAAGCTATCATAGTTTTTGGTAATGTCTGCGTCAAATATTGCGCAGTAGTGTTTTGTCATGTCAAGGGTGGAGTGGCCTAAAAGCCGTTGAAGAGTGAACGCATTCCCGCCGCAGTCCACCAGATACTTTTTTGCGAATGTGTGACGAAACAGGTGAATACTTGTCTTTTCCACGCCCCGCCGCCTGTTATAGCTGGCAATACTGCACCGCAGGCCGTTCTCCGTCAACTGTGAGCCGTTTTCATTGGGAAACAGGCAATCATCTCCACCGCCGCCGCGTACCAGCATATACTCCCGCAGAACGCCGCAGAGGGCTTCACAGAGGGGAATGACCTGCGCCCGCTTGTTTTTGGTATGCCGCAGATAAATCACTTTGTTGTCCATGTCCACATCTTTGATTTGAATATTGCGGATGGTGGCGGCGCGGCAACCGTTATTGAGTAAGAGATTGATAATCGCCCAATTCCGATATTCGGGAAAGTCGCATTTCTTCGTGTCTGGCTTCTTTAACAGCTTTTTCAGTTCTTCGTCCGAGTAGGTTTCTTTTATCGTTTCCTCCGCCTTGTAGAGTGGGATATTGAGCCGGGTAATTCCCGCTTCGTTGCACCACGACAAAAAGGATTTGAGCGTCCGCGTATAGCTTTTGATGGAGTTAGCCGCGAGGCCCGCGTCCCTCATGCTGGCAATCGTGGCCTCCAAATCTGCCTTGTTCAGCCCGTCAATAGGGATAGTGGGGGATAGGTGCTTACTGATGGCGGAAAAGTGCTGTCCGTAGGTGGCAAGGGTCTTTTCACTGACCCCCGCCGCTTTCTTTCCAGCGAGGAAGTCAGCGAATGTGTCCGCAACCGTGACGCTGTGTTTCATCTTGATTTTAGCCATTTTTCAACACTCCTGATTTGTCAAATTTTTCTGAAAAATCAAGCGTACTGTGCGGCTAATCAAGAGTGTGGAAAAAGCAAACAGAAAACCCGCAAACCATTGTCTTACAACGGTTTGCGGGTTTCGTGGTCCGAGTGACTGGACTTGAACCAGCGGCCTCTTGAACCCCATTCAAGCGCGATACCAAACTTCGCCACACCCGGATCAATTTGCTGTCCACCAGACAGCTTATACAATATAGCACGTTTTTTCTCATTTGGCAAGGGGGATTTCAAGAAAATTTAAAAATTATTTGAAGAGGATGGGGGAGAGAAAGGAGAGGGCGGTCCAGAGGAGGAGGGCCAGGACCCCGGGGGCCCGGCAGAGGGCCTGCCAGGCCCCGGGATAGGCCGGGCTGGTAAGAAAAGCGGTGAGGGCCTGCCGCCGGCGGGTGAGCAGGGCCACACCCAGGGGAATGTTGAGCAGCAGCAGGGCGGGGAGAACGGGAAAATAGGGGGTGAGCAGGCCGCTGCCTGCCAGATTGACCAGGCTGTGGAGGAGAATGGACTGCCACAGACAGCCGGAGCGGAGGTAGACCCCGCCCAGGACCAGGGCGGTGGTGAAGGTGTAAAAAAACTGGTTGAGATTCCCGTGGAGAAGGGCGAAGGCCAGAGAGGAGAGGATCAGGGCAAAGCCCGGGCCGAAGGGGCGCAGACGGGCCAGCATAAGCGCGCGGAACATCCACTCCTCAAAGATGGGGGCGAGAACGCACACCAGCGTAAAGGTCATCCAGGGGGGAAAGGAGAGAAGCTGGCCCACCGGGTTGTGTACCGGGGCGCCCAGAAGGGTTTCCAGAACGTCCAGGAAAAACAGGGTGGCCAGATTGCTGACCAGAAGCAGGCACATGGCGGCGCACCAGGCCCCGGCCAGCGCCCTGGGGCCCAGGGGATGGCGGGGCGTCCGGACAGAGGGGCCGGAGCCCAGCGCCAGGCGGAACAGGGGAAAGGCGGCGCCGTAGGAGGACAGGACGATGATCCCCCACTGGAACCCGGCCTGCCGGAGAAGCTGAGGGGCGGCGGTCCGGGCGAGGGTGAGCAGAATGAACTGAGCGGCCAGGGCGGCGAGCTGGTGGACCAGCAGCGCCCAGCCAATTCTGGAGAAGGGGAAGGTGGGGCGCATAGGCAAACTCCTTTCCACAAGGTGAAGGGTGGAGAATTTATTATACCAGAAGGGGAGCGGGGGAACAATACTTGCTGTGGCCTGGAGCGTCGGGGCTGATTTGTGCTGAAATCATACGCAGCACGAAAAAAGTCTTGACCTTCCACTGGGTGCAGGGTGTACCATAGAGCGGAAGGGAGGGAGAGAATGAAGATCAACGAAGTGGAGGAGCTGGTGGGCATCACCAAACGGAATATCCGTTTCTATGAGAAGGAGGGGCTGCTCACCCCGGGGCGCAACAGCGAAAACGGCTACCGGGACTACAGCCGGGAGGATGTGGACATGCTGCGCAAAATCAAGCTGCTGCGCAAGCTGAATATACCCCTGGAGGAGATCCGCAAGCTGCAGAGCGGGACGCTCTGGCTGGACGATGTGCTGGGCCGGCACATGATTCAGCTGCGCCGGAGCCGGGAGAACCTGGCCACCATTGAGGCCCTGTGCCAGCGGCTCACCGACGCCCGGGAGCAGCTCCCCACACTGAACGCCCAGAGCTATCTGAAGGAGATGGAACAGATGGAGCAGGAGGGGACCCGATTTATGAATGTGAAAAAACAGGACACCCGCACCCGGTACCGGGAGCCGGTAATCGCCGCCGCTGTGTTTGTGCTGCTGATGGCGGGACTGATGGGGCTGATTTTCTGGGGCTTTTCCGTCAGTCCGGAGGACGCGCCGCCGTTGGGGTTGATTTTTCTGTTTATGGCGGTGCCTATGGTGTTTATTATAGGGGTGCTGCTGGCCCTTTGGCAGCGGATGAAACAGATTCAGGGAGGAGAAGAAGATGCTGCTTCTAAATATTGACTACATCCCCGGCAAGCGGGTGGAGGCCCTGGGCCTTGTGAAGGGCTCGGTGGTCCAGTCCAAGAACTTTGGCAAGGACTTTATGGCCGGCATGAAAAATCTGGTGGGGGGCGAGATTGAGAGCTATACACAGCTGTTGAATCAGTCCCGCCAGATCGCCACCAAGCGGATGGTGGACGAGGCGGAGGCGCTGGGGGCGGACGCCATTTTGAACATCCGTTATGCCAGCTCGTCGGTGATGCAGGGGGCGGCGGAGGTCACTGCCTTCGGAACGGCGGTACGAGTGACGGGAGAGGAGTAACCATGCTGCACATTGAGGATTTTTCCAAGACCTATCCCGGGGGAAAGCGGGCGGTGGACGGGCTGAGCCTCCACGTGCCGGCAGGGGCCATTTTTGGCTTTATCGGCCACAACGGAGCGGGGAAGACCACCACTCTCCGGGCGGCGGCGGGGGTGATGGACTTCTCCCAGGGGACCATCTCCATTGACGGCCATGACATCCAAAAGGAGCCCATCGCGGCCAAGCGGGTGACGGCCTTCCTGCCGGATAACCCGGATCTGTATGACTTCCTCACCGGCATCCGCTATCTGACCTTTATCGCGGATCTCTACGAGATCCCTGGCGGGGAGCGGAAGGCGCGCATCGCCCGGTATGCCGACGCCTTCCGCCTGACGGGAAACCTGGGCAGCCCCATCGGCAGCTACTCCCACGGCATGAAGCAAAAGCTGGCCCTCATCTCCGCGCTCATCCGCGCCCCCCGGCTGCTGATTCTGGACGAGCCCTTTGTGGGTCTGGACCCGGAGGCCAGCCACCTGCTGAAGGAGTTTTTAAGCGAGCTGTGCCAGGCGGGGGGCGCGGTTTTCTTCTCTACCCACGTATTAGAGGTAGCGGAGCGGCTGTGCCACCGGATTGCCATCATCCAAAACGGGAAACTGGTGAAGGAGGGCCCCACGGCGGAGCTGGTGGGAGACTCCACCCTGGAGGACGTGTTTTTGGGTCTGGGAGGCGAGGGACGATGAGGGGACTGAGACAGTTCCGGGCGCTGCTGTCCGTCCAGCTCAAGGCCGCGCTGTCCGTTGGGACGGGAATAGGCCGGCGCAGCCGGAAGAAGACCTTCTCCGGTATCAGCGTCATGGCGGTGATGGCGGGCCTGTGCGCCTACCTGTCTGGGCTGTACAGCTTTCTTTTCGCCTCTGCGCTGGCGCCGGCGGGGCAGCTGGCGGTGCTGTTTCTGATTATGCCGGTGCTGGCGGTAGTTCTGGGGACCTTTTTTACGCTCTTTGCCGCCCAGGGAGTGGTATTCGGGGGGCGGGACAACGATCTGGTTCTGGCCCTGCCGGTATCCCCCTTTGTGCTGATGCTGGCCCGCTCCGCAGCGCTGTACCTGGAAAACCTGCTGACCACCGCCTTTATTCTGCTGCCGGCAGGGGGCGTGTTTCTGTGGTACGGCGGCGAGGGCGGCGCCGGGCTGGCGCTGCGCCTGCTGGCGGGGACGGCGGTACTGGCTGTGCTGCCCACGGTGCTGGCCCTGGCAGGGGGCTTTGTGCTGGCGTGGCTGACCAGCCGGCTGCGCAGCCGCAGCGGCCTGACCATGGTATGCTACGGCCTGTTCTTTGCCCTGATTTTTGCAATGGCCTTTCGGCTGAACGCTCTGATCGCGGATCTGGTTGAGCACGCGGCGGGACTGCGGCAGGGCTTCGCCGGCTGGGGGATTCCCTTCCTGCTGATGCAGGACTGGGTGTGCGGCGGGGCCTGGTCCGGCCTGCTGGGTTTGATTGGAATCGCGGCGCTCCCGTTTCTGGGGGCGGTGTGGGGCTTCGGCGGGCGGTATAAGGCCATTGTCACCGGCTTGACCGCCAGGGGGGCCCGGTCGGACTACAAGCTGGAGCGGGTGTCTGCCGGAAGCGTCCGCCGGGCGCTGCTGGCCAAGGAGGCGGGGCGGTTTTTCCACTCCCCCATGTACCTGTTCAACGCCGGAATCGGCCTGATCTTTCTGGTGGCCGCCGGGGTGGCGTCGGTGGTCTTCCGGGCCCGGCTGGCGGGGACAATCTCCCTGCTGGCGGCGGCGGGAGTGGAGCTGCCGCTGACGCCGCTGCTGACGGGGATGGTGTGTCTGATGCTGGGTACCGCGGCCATCACCAGCTCCTCCATCAGCCTGGAGGGGAAGTATCTGTGGATTCTCAAGGAGGCACCGGTGCCTGTGGGGTGGATCTTTGGGGCGAAGGTCCTGTTTCAGCTGCTGCTGGCCCTCCCCTGCGGGGCGGTGTGTCTGGCGGGGACGGGGTTTGCCCTGGCCCTGCCGCCTGCGGAGCTGCTGCTGGCCTTTGGCGTGTGCGCCGCCTTTGCCGGGGCCGCCGCTGTGCTGGGCCTGCTGGTCAACCTCTGCTTCCCCAAGCTGGACGCTTCAAACGACGCGGTGGTGGTGAAGCAGTCCGCGGCATCCTTCATTGGCAGCTTTGGGGGGATGCTGCTGGCTGTGGCCCTGGGCGGGCTGTGGTACCTGCTCCGGGGACCGGCGGGGAGCGCCGGGGCCCTGGCCCTGTGCGGCGGGGTGTGCGCCTTGCTGGCGCTGATCGCCCTGTGGCTGCTGGGAACGGTGGGTAAGAGAAAATTTCTGGCGCTGTGAATCCAGAGGGAACCAATCGGGGTTGCCCCACGTCTAAAAGGGCAGCAACAAAGAAATGGAGGTTATAGCCATGAAGCGAAAGAGCCTGTTTTCCGCTGTGCTGGCCTTTGTGATGCTGAGCGTTTCCGCCGGGGCGGCGGCAGCCCCTGACCCCGCCACGGAAGCGCAGCTCCCCCAGGCGGAGCCCGCGGCGGGGCAGTATCTGGCGGATACCGGTGTAATCACAGATTTGCTCTATCTGTGCGGCCTGCCCCTGGCGCCGGAAGGCGGCGGAGATCCGGCAAGCGGCCATGCGGAGCGGTCCATCGAGCTGGACAGGACCGGGGAACGGACGGGGAAGGTTGTGTACCACCTGAGCGGCAAGACGGCCATTATCAACGCCGTAACCGGGGAGGAGATGTCCTTCAGCCAGCTGGAAACAGGGGAGGAAGTGTGCGTCATCGCCGGGGAGGCGCTGATGCTCAGCGAGCCGCCCCAGGGCCACGCGCTGGTGGTGCTGGCCGGCCTGCCGGAGGACGGGGCGTATCCCGCCTGCCGCCAAGTGACTGCGGTACGGCGGGGAGACGCTGGCGTCAGCGCCCAGGTCGGGGAGGATCTGATCTACCACCTGGACCCGGAAAAGACTAAGGTGGTAGGGAAGTATGGGCTGGACAGCCTGAAGCCCGGGGATCTGGTGGCGGCATGGTATGACGATGTGGCGGAGAGCTACCCCGCCCAGGCGTGGCCCCGGCAGCTGGTGATTGTGCCCCAGCACGCCGGCTGGCTGGAGGCGGACGAGACAGAGATCCGGATCAACGGCGCTCCCCTGGACCTGCCGGAAGGGGTGACGCCCCGGTATGAGGACGGGGAACTGCTGCTCCCCCTGCGCTCGGTGGGAGAGGCCCTGGGCTGTACTGTTACCTGGGAGGCCGCCCGGCCCGATCAGGTGACCGTCAGCGGCCCGGAGGGGCTGAGCTATACCCTGGAGCTGGACGGCAGTCTGGTCAAAGCGGTGAACCGGATTGTCTATGTCCGGGCTGCCTGTATTATCGGCCAGCACGACCTCTTCCTGGCGCAGGCCTAGGGAAAAATTTTCTGCCTGAAACTTAGCTAAAAACGGCCGGATCTATCGCTTTTGGGCGGGATCCGGCTGTGTTTTGAAAAAATCAGAAAATAGAGCATGGGAGTTTACAAATTTATACTTCCATAACGAAGAGAACTTTGATATAATAGAGCAACATCTAAAATAGTAAAGATCCAAAGGTATGTTCCCCAATATAGAAAGCTTACGCACGATGGATAGAATTGGAAATTTGCGGGCGGATTTTAGCAGACATATTCTAAAAACAGGTTAAATATTATGGAGGCGTGGGGAAAAGGCCTCTCGCATACGCAAATTTTTGTGGACGCTGGAAAAAAGAGGACAGGCCGCGGTCGCTAGGGACCAAACCCGATTCAGGACAACCGGAAAAAGATCCTGGAAAATGAAAAAAAGAAGTGAAAAACAGCCGGTAGCGGAAATAGATATTTGCGGCGCCATTTCCCTGAGTTCTTACATGATTTGTACAAAAGTGGTTTCTTGCTAAAATTGGGGCTTGCATTTTTGACCAAAGTAATTCATAATTATGTCATTCAAATGCTCTGACTGCGCGCTGCTCTGGGGCGGAGTGTTTTCTCCCTGTAAAAATTGGGGGGCAGCGGCCTTGGATCTGACAGCTGCGGTCTTAACTGCAAAGAATGGGAATAGGAGAAATGGCTATGGACTTCTTGTCGAGCAACTCTATGCTGATGCTGGAAAAGTCAATGGGGTTCCTGTGGACGAAACAGGCGGCGGGGCTGGATAATATCGCCAACGCCGAAACCCCCAACTACAAGGCGAAGGTAGTCACCTTTGAGGAGACCTTCCGGGAGCAGCTGGAGCAGGCGGCGCGGGCGAACGCCCCCAAGAAGGCGGTGCGGGGCGTGCTGTCCCAGGCTGACTCCAACGTGTTCGAGGCCCACGAGGTCACCCGTATGGACGAAAACGGCGTCAATGTGACGGAGCAGAGCACCGAGCTGGTGCGCAACGCTTACCAGATTCAATACGTAATGCAGTCTATCTCCAGCGACCTGACCATACTGCGTATGGCGGTGCGGGGGCAGTAACCGGCAGGAGGTAATTTAATATGGCGTTTTTAAGCTCAATGAATATTGTGGGCTCTGGTCTTACTGCCCAGCAGCTGCGGCTGGACATCGTGTCTGAGAATATTACCAACTCTCAGACCACCCGTACTGAGGCGGGCGGGGCTTACCGGCGGAAGATGGTGGTCTTTGAGGCCGAGTCCGGCCGGGACAGCTTCCGGATGGCCATGGCCCGGGCGGCGGAGGGGCTGGCTCCCAATGTGGGCTATACTACAGCCGGCGGCGTTAAGGTGACGGAGATTGTGGAGGATCAGTCCGACCTTCGCCTGGTGTACGACCCCACCCACCCAGACGCCAACGAGGCGGGGTATGTTGAGCTGCCCAATGTGGACCTGGTAAAAGAGATGACGGACGCCATGGCGGCAAGCCAGGCCTTTTCAGCCAACGTGACTGCGCTGAATACCCTCAAAGCGGTAGTCGCCAAGGGGTTGGAGATCGGTAAGTAAGGGAATACGAAACCGAAAGGAGAGAATTAGGGATGATTGCACCAATTGAACGTCTGGGGATGATTGCCCCAGCAAAAAAAGAAGAGACCGCGTTGCCGGTTCAGTCCGGCGGCGTGAGTCTTTTTGCGTCTGTATTCCAGTCCGCGATTCAGAACGTGAAGGACACCGACGCGGAGAAGGTCCAGGCCCAGTACCTGCTTTCCACCGGGCAGCTGGATAATCCGTCCACGGTGATGATCGCCGCGGCCAAGAACGAGATCGCGGTCAGCCTGCTGATTCAGCTCAGAAACAAGGCCCTGGACGCCTACTCCGAGCTGACGCGGATGAGCATCTAAGATCCAGATTGGAGCAGACGGACAGGGAAGACGGGGATGATCACGGTTGAATGAAAAACTGAAGAGTTATCTGGATAAAGTCAAGGCGGCGGTCAAGAAGGTTTCGAAAAAGATATGGATTATCATCGGCGTGGTGCTGGTGCTGATCATTGCCGCTGTCACGCTTTATGCCAACAGCCGGCCCTATGCCGTGCTCTTTACCGGTCTGACCGGGGACGAAGCGTCCACGATTATGACCTACCTGGAGAACCAGGGCATACGCAACTACCGGCTGGAGAACAACGACACGATACTGGTGCCGGAGGGGCAGGAATACGCGCTGAAGGCCCGGCTTTTGATGGAGGGCTACCCAAAATCCGGCTTTGGCTATTCTACATATTATGACCATGTCAGCGCGCTGTCTACCGAGACGGAGCGGAACACGGCGTGGCTTATCACTGTGCAGGAGCGTATGGGCGCCACCATCCGGTGCCTGGACGGGGTGAAGGACGCCACCGTGGGCATCACCCAGGGGGAGAACCGCTCCTACGTCCTGGACAGCAGCAACGTTGTAGAAGCCTCCGCGTATGTCTTTGTGACCATGAACAGCGGCCAGCGGCTGAGCAACCAGCAGGCCTCCGCTATCCGCAATCTGGTCGCCCGGGGCGTACAGGGCCTTCAGGTGGACAATATCACCATTGTGGATAACCTGGGCAACCAGTACAGCGGCGCCTCCGACTTTTCGGACTCCGAGGCCTCCGCCCTGAAGCTGAGGCTGGAGGAGGAGCAGGCCAACAAGATCCGCAGCGAGGTTATGTGGGTGCTGGCTCCCTACTTTGGGGAAGAGAACGTCAAGGTGGCTGTCAACTGCGTGGTAGACGTGAGCTACGTAGTCACTGACGAGGAGAACACCTACCTGCCGGATTGGGCCGCCGACGGCTCCACCGGCGGCAAAGGCATCATCGGCTCCCGGGTGTATAACTACACCTACTATACAGATGACGAGACGAGGGCCGGCGGCACGGTGGGCACCCAGACCAATTCTGAGATCCCAGAGTATGTGGAGCGGGAGCCCAACCCCGGCGAGGAAGGGGATAAGGTCTCCGGCGGCGGACAGCTGGACTATGACAACTCCCACGACAAGGTCCACCGGGTGAGCACCGCCGGCATCCTTACCGACTGCACCGTGGCGGTGAGCATCAACTCCGCCACCGCGGGGAATGTGGACATCGCCCAGGTGCGGGACCATGTGGCGGCGGCGGCCAATATTACTGCCATCGTCACTGAGGAGATGACGGCGGACGAATACCTGGCCAGCAAGATCTCCGTGATGTCCGAACCCTTCTACGATCCCACTCAGACCGGCCCCGGCGGACAGGATCCCGCCCAGTCCGGCGGCGGTGTGCCCATGTGGGTGCTGATTGCGGCGGCTGTGGGACTGCTGCTGTTCATCATTGTGCTGGTGCTCATCCTGGTGCTGCGGGGCAAACGCCGGAAAAAGAAGGCCCAGGAGGAGCTGGACGAGGCAGAGGCTCTGCTGGCGCTCGGCGCGGTGGCTGCCGCCCAAGGCGAGCAACAGGAGGGCGCCGATATCATGGCGCTGCAAACCGAGCGGAGTATGGAGCTGCGTAAGGATATCCGGCAGTTCGCCGAGGAGAATCCCGAGATTGCAGCCCAACTGGTGAAGACCTGGCTGAGAGGAGAGAGCGACAATGACTGAGGCTGCAGCCACAGAAACCCGCGCTCCAGCGGCGAAGAAGGAGAAGCCAAGAAAGACAGCCGCGGATCTGAGCGGCGCCCAGAAGGCGGCGACAGTGGTCGTCGCCCTGGGCGCGGAGAAGGCGTCGCTGCTCTACAAGCACATGGATCCAAGCGACGTGGAGCAGCTGACCATTGAGGTGGCAAAGCTTGGCTTTCTGGACTCGGAGCTGACCGAGGATGTGCTCGGCGAGTACTACCAGATGTGCATGGCCAACAAGTCTGTTACCGAGGGCGGCTTGGAGTACGCCCGGGCGGTCCTGGAGAAAGCCTACGGCGCTCAGACTGCGGAGGAACTGCTGAGCAAGGTAACCAAGACGCTGGAGAACCGCCAGTTCTCCTTCATGACCAAAGCGGATGTGAAGTCGCTGTACTCCGCCCTCCAGAGCGAGCGGCCCCAGACCATCGCCTTGGTGCTGTCCTACATGGACGCGGACAAGGCGGCGGGCGTGGTGGCCCAGCTGGACGAGAAGAAGCAGGTCCAGGTGGTGCAGAGCATGGCCAAGATCGAAAGCGTCTCCCCAGCGGCGGTGAAGATCGTGGAGGCGGAGATGAGCAAGAAGTTCTCCAACATTGTTACCAGCGCCAACGTCAAGGTAGGCGGCGTGGACTACGTGGCCGACGTGATGAACAACCTGGACCGGACCAGCGAGAAGAATATCTTCGACGGCCTGTCCTCCTACGATCAGGAGCTGGCGGACGAGATCCGCAAGCGTATGTTCGTCTTCGAGGACATTATGACCATGGACGACCGGTCTGTCCAGCGCTTTGTCCGGGACTGCGACCCCAGGGATCTGGTGCTGGCGCTCAAGGCGGCGAACAGCGAGGTGGCAAACAAGCTGTTTACCAATATGTCCAGCCGTATGGCCCAGAGCATCAGAGACGACCTGGAGATTACAACCAACGTCCGTATGAAGGACGTGGAGGACGCGCAGCAGCGTATTGTGGATATCATCCGCGGCCTGGAGGAGAGAAACGAGATTATCATCCTGAAGGGCGGAAAGGACGATATCATTGCCTAGTATATTCAAGAACTTTTCCCTTGGCAGGGCAAAGCCCTATGAGTTTCCCGATGCGGAGAAGCTGATGCCCAGGGTAGAGACGGAGGAAGCGGAGACGTCCCCCGCCTTGGAGGAGGCAGAGCCGGCGGAAGAGGGGCAGACAGAGCCTCCCGCCCCGGAAAAAGAGCCCAATCCGGTGAGCTACGCCCAGATTCAGGCGGACAGTATTGCGCAGGAGGCCCGCCGCCAGGCGGAGGAAATTCTGGAGCAGGCCCGGCAGGAAGCCCGCCGCCAGGCGGAGGAGATTCACGCCGCCGCCCGGGAGGAGGGCTACCAGGAGGGATACGTCCAGGGAGGCGCCAAGGCCATGGAGGAGGCGGCCAGGCTCCAGGAGGAACAGGCCGACAGACAGGCGGCGGCGATGCAGGAATTTCTGGACCGGGCCGGCGGTGCGCTGGACCGGCAAATGGACGAAAGTATAAACGAACTGCGGGATTTGGCCCTGACCATTGCGGAAAAAGTGGTGAGCATCAGTCTGAAAAGCAGTGCGGAGGTCATCAGCCGGATGATTCAGACCGCTGTTGACAAGCGCAAACGCCGGGAGTGGGTGCATATCTATATTGCAGAGTGCGACGCCAAACGGCTGGTGCAGGTGCCTGCCACGCTGACGGCAGCTCTGTCCGCCCTGTCTGACCGGGTGCGCATCATTCCTATGGCGGACGACGAGTCCGGCACCTGCATTATTGAGATGCCGGACGAGATTGTGGACGCCAGCGCGGCCACCCAGCTCAGCAACATTCGAAGCCTGCTGATGGACACCCCCTCGGGGACGTCCGGCGGCAATCTGTTTTAACCATTGTGAGGAGCGCCCATGTCTGTATTTCAACAGATGATCCGTCAGGTGTACAACGCCGAGCCGTACAGCCTGACCGGGAAAATTGAAAACATCGTGGGCATGTCCATTGAGGCCTCCGGCGGCCGGGCGGCTGTGGGCGATATCTGCCGTATCTACAGCGGCGAGTCCGGCGGACAGGTCACGGCGGAGGTGGTGGGATTTAAAAACGACCACATCCTTCTGATGCCCTACTCAGAGATGAACGGTATCTCTGCGGGGAATTTTGTGCGCAACACCGGCCGCCAGCTCACTATGCGGGTGGGGGAGTTCCTCCGGGGGCGGATCATCAACGCCCTGGGGCAGCCCATTGACGGGAAGGGCGCCTTTGAGGGAGGCACCTCCTACTGCGTGAGCGGTTCCTATATCAACCCCCTCCAGCGCCCCCCCATCCGGGAGCGGATGGAATTTGGCGTAAAGGCCATCGACGGTATGATTACCATCGGAAAGGGCCAGCGTATCGGTATTTTCGCCGGCTCCGGCGTGGGCAAGAGCACCTTGATGGGCATGATTGCCAAGAATGTAAAGGCAGACATCAACGTCATTGCCCTGGTGGGAGAGCGGGGACGCGAGGTGCTGGAGTTCGTCCAGAAGGATCTGGGCGAGGAGGGCATGAAGCGATCCATTCTGGTGGTGGCCACCTCCGACCAGCCGGCCATGCTGCGGATGAAATGTCCCTGCGTGGCCACTGGCATTGCGGAGTATTTCCGGGACCAGGGGTATGACGTGCTGCTGATGATGGACTCCCTCACCCGCTTTGCCATGGCACAGCGGGAGATTGGCTTGGCCATCGGAGAACCCCCCGTGGCCCGTGGCTATACACCCTCTATGTACGCCGAAATGCCCAAGCTGCTGGAGCGCAGCGGAAACTTCAGCCGGGGTTCTATCACTGGGGTGTACACTGTATTGGTGGAGGGCGACGATACCAACGAGCCCATTGCCGATACCGTGCGAGGCATTCTGGACGGGCATATTGTCCTGTCCCGCTCCCTGGCCAACAGCAACCATTACCCCGCGATTGACGTCAGCGCCAGTATCTCCCGTCTGATGGTGGAGATTGTCTCACCGGAACACCGGCAGCTGGCCTCCCGGATTCGGGACATTATGAGTGTATACGAAAAGAATGCCGACCTGGTTGCCATCGGCGCCTATAAGCCGGGGAGCAACCGGAAGCTGGATTTCGCTCTGTCCAAGATCGACGCGGTAAACGCTTTTCTTACCCAGGACGTGAACGAGGCGTTTTCCTACGAGCAGTGTTTGGAGCGAATGGAGCAGCTTCTAAAATAGATAAGGGGCGAGGTTGAACCATGAAGAAATTCAAGTTTTCCCTGGATACAGTGCTGGACTACAAGCAGCAGATTTTAGACGCACTGAAGGGAGAACACGCGGCCATCCTGGCCCAGGTGCGGGAGCAGGAGGAGATTGTGGAAGAAGCGTGGCTGAGCTACCGGGCATATAATGCAGAGTTCCGGCAGCGCAAGGAGACGGGACTGAGCATTACCGAGGCCACCCTCTACCAAAACGGCCTGCGGGCCCAGGAACTGGAGATCCAGCGGGAGACCGAAATCCTGGAGACGCTGAAGAAGCAGGAGGCGGAAAAGCGGGACCAGGTGGTGGAGGCCAAGAAGGAGACCTCCTCCCTGGAAAAGCTGAAGGAGAAAAAGCTGGATCTCTACCAAAAGGCGGTGCAGAAGGGCGAGGAGGCCCTGATTGACGAGTTCGTCAGCGCCGCCCGGGCCGCGGGCCGGACCGCAAGCCTGTCCCCGGCATAGTTTGGTCCAAACCGGCGTATCAATAAAGAGCGCCGTTTGGAATAGATATCTTAATTTCAAAAGGAGGTGAACAGAACAATGGAACAGGTTTCTAACGGAATGCTGGCTATGATGCAGATGCTCACCGAGCAGCAGGCCGCCAACATGGGAAAGAGCAGCCCCCCAGAGGGTGAGTTCCAGAAGCTGCTGGAGGAGAAAACCCAGGAGACTGCGACAGAGTTCCCTGCCAAGAAAGAGGAGCCTAAGCCCGCCGATCAGACCCAGGAGCAGCCCGCGGCGGAGAATCAAGCCCCCGCAAAGCCCCAGCCGGCGGAGGACCCCAAGGAGACGGTGCGCCGGCTGATTGAGTGCGGTCTGGTGCAGCCGGAACAGGTGGCCCAGTTTGTGGCCGTGACCCAAGGCGCACAGCCGGAGAACGGGGACGCCGCCCCCATTGAGGGCGCTGTGATTGTCACGCCAGGGGCCACTGCCGTGGTGGAGGAGGTCCAGCCCCAGCAGATGGAGATGCCCGCCGCCGGGACGGAGCTCCCGGTGGAAGACGTGGTGCAGGCCCCTGCGGCCGAGGACGGATTTGAAGCCGTTCTGGCCGGGGAGAACACGGCCCAGGACGTGGAGCACACCCCCGAGACCGAGTTGACTCAGACCGCGGCGGCGGAGGACACCCAGCCCAAGGAAGCCGCCGCCAAGGAGGTCCAGCCCGAAGCCATCGCCCAGAAACAGGACGGCGGGGAGGAGGTCCAGGTGGTGGACGCCAGCCCCGACCAGAGGGTATTCCACGATGTGCAGGAGGTGCCTGTCAAGGTGGGCGAGGCCCCGGCGGCAGAGCAGAGCGAAGAGCCCCAGGACATCAACACCCAGCTGGCGGACAAACTGGTACAGGCCCTGGAGCGGGGGGATTCCAAGGTGGAAATCCAGCTGACCCCCGATTCTTTGGGCAGCGTAAAGGTAGAGCTGACCCGTCTGGCGGACGGCGCTTTGCACGTGGTACTCACCGCGGAGCGGGGCGAAACCCGCAGCCTTCTGGAGCGGCACGCCGCCAATCTGCAAAATATCCTGGCCCATAATGAGGAGCATGTCCAGGTGGAGGTGCCCCGTCAGGAGGAGAGCCAGCGGCAGGATCTGCGGGATGGACACAACGGCAATCAGCAAAACCAGCAGCAGGAGCAGCGCCGGCAGCAGCCCCAGAACAGCGAGGACTTCCTGCAGCAGCTGCGGCTTGGCCTGATCCCTATGGACGGCGATAGGTTCTAAACGGAAAGGAAGTGAAGACTTCATGGCTAATTTTATGTACGATGTGGGCTTGGTGCGCACCGAAATGGCCACAAAAGAGGCCAAAAAGACCCAGAGCGACACCAGTCCTGACCTGAACATGACCGACTTCCTCCAGCTGATGGTGGTCCAGCTCCAGAGCCAGACCATTGACAACACAGCGGATACTTCGGATATGCTTAATCAGCTGGTGCAGATGCAGATGGTCACCGCATTGGCCAATGTGACCGACGCCAGCGTTATGTCCTACGCCGGTTCCCTGGTGGGCAAGGAAGTGACTGTGCTGACCTATGATGGAAACAAGGCGGTGGAGAAGGTGATTACAGTCACCGGTACCGCTACCTCTAATGGTGAGCAGGTGATTTTCGCCGGGGACGAGGCCTATAAGCTCAGCGACATTATGGCCATCGGACGTCTGCCCAAGCCGGAAGAGAGTGAAAAGCCGGGCGACGGCGATGGGGATACCGACGGCGACAAGCCTGTGGATGGGGATAAACCCACCGATGGCGACAAGCCCGTGGACGGGGATAAACCCACCGACGGCGATAAACCCCCGGTAGACGGCGACAAGCCGGTAGAGGGAACGGACGAAACCGGGAACTCCGGCACAGATACGGAGGAAAAGCCGGACGAGACAGAACCGACCCCGGAAGCCGTAGGCTAGTGAGGTGAGATGAGATGATCCAGCGCGTAACGGGCGCGGGTCTGGGTCCCGCCCCACAAGTACACTCCCCTCAAAAGGGGCAGGGCGGCGGTTTTGGCGCGCTGCTTCAGCAGGAGCTGGCCCGCAGCGCGCAGCAGCAGCCGGCCCAAAGCGTGGCCTTTTCCAAGCACGCGATCTCCCGGGCGGAGGAGCGGGGCATCGAGGTCACTCCGGCCCTGATGGACCAGCTGGCCGGCAGTGTGGTACGGGCCCAGGCAAAGGGCGCCACCAATATCCTGGCCATGGACGCAGAAAAGGCGTTCATCATCAACGTGCCCAGCGCCAAGGTCATCACCGCCATCACCCAGGACGAGATGAAGGAAAACGTATTTACCAATATTGACGGCGCCGTATTCCTGTAATTATACAGAAGGCAGGACCAATTTCGGATGTCTTTGGCCCCCGCCCGATTGGCGGGGGCCAGGCGGCGCAAAGACCGAAAGGAGCAAATGATTTGACTGGTGCAATGTACGCGGCCGTTTCCGGCCTGAAAGCCCATATGTCGGGCCTGAACGTCATCGGCAACAACATCGCCAACGTGAACACTATGGGCTATAAGGCGGGGCGCTATGTGTTTGAGACGGCGCTGTATACCTCCCTGAACGGCGGCTCCAACGGCACCCAGACCGTGGGCGGCAAGAACCCCTCCCAGATCGGTATGGGCACCAACATGGCCACGGTGGACATCAACATGGGCACCAGCACCTATGTGCCCACCGGCCGGCCCATGGACTGCATGATCGACGGCGACGGCTTCTTCCTTTTGGGCGAAACCAAGAATATGACCTTCAACAGCGCTGAGGACTTTAAGGCCCTTCTCCTCACCAAGGTAGGCGACCTGGAGTTCAAGGCGGACGGCACCCTGTCCAACCGGGCCGGCTATGTGGTCTATGGTTTCCAGTGTACAGGTCAGGTTCAGGGAACGGACACCACGATTCCTGTTGTAAGCAACCAGCTTTCCCCTATTACTCTGCCGAAACAGGTTTCGGTGTTGGTGGATGTAACAGTGGATGCCAATGGGGTTGAAACATTGACCCCTGTAACGGATCCAACCCAGGCTCCCGCAGCAGGTGCTACACGGGAAAAGAGAACCTATGTGGTTTCTAATGCCGAGCAGCTGAAAAAGGTGCCCGGAATGGACGCTGCTACCCAAACCACTTTTGATGAACTGCCCCATGCGGAGATGGACAGCATTACCATTGACGAGAAGACCGGCAGAATCAGCGGCACCACCAAGGACACCGACCAGCATATCACTATCGGCTTCCTGGCCATTGGCAATGTGACCAACCCCAACGGCGTGACCCAGGTCACCGGCACCTACTTCCAGTGCGGTGAGGGCGCTGGAGCGATGAGCATCGCTATGCTGGGCGGCTCTGCGGCGGAAGTCTATGACAAAGCAAATATGGGCAACTTTGAATTAGATGCAAGCGGTATTTGGCAGCCGCCCCAGGGTGGTGGTACGCTGACTAAGGGCATGACCCATATTACGGCAAACGGCGGAAAGCCCGATGCCAACGCCTCCGACACCATGGCCATCAAGACGGGCGGCACCACGAAGCTGCTCACCAGCGGCCTGGAGCAGACCAACACCGACCTGGCCACCGAGATCTCCAACATGATCTTCATGCAGCGCGGCTATCAGGCCAACACCCGTATTGTCACCGTGACCGACTCCATGCTGGAGGAACTGGTCAACATGAAGCGCTAACCGTTCCAATAAACAGGCGGCGGCGCGGGGGGATACTCCGCGCCCGCCGGCCTGTCTGAAAGGGAGGCACAGAGTATGATTGTACTGACCAAGCGCAGCCGGGAGAAATTTCTTGTCAACCACCTGCAAATCGAGTGCATTGAGACCATTCCAGAGACCAAGATCGTTATGATGAACCGCGACTATTTTCTCGTCATGGAGAGCGTGGACGAGATTATCAATAAAATAGCAAGCTATAACGCGAAGGTACAGGATATCCACAGAGAAATTACCGTGGTAGACAAACGTTAAGAGAGAATCCAAGAGCGCCTGGCGTTTACCCGGGTGGGAGGTAGAAGAAGCGCTATGAATCTAACCTATATCATTGGTGTTGTCGCGGCAGTCGCCGTTATGCTGTTCGGCATGGTCAGCAAGATCGACCCGACGGTAGGTCTTCAGATCACATTTGGGAACCTGAAGAACTTCCTGGATCCCGCCAGTATTCTGATCACCATCGGCTGTACCTTCGCCATTGTGGTGGCCAGCTTCCCGGCCAGCAAGCTGAAGGCCATGCCCAAGCACTTTGGCATTCTGCTGAACACCAAGCGGTTCAACCCCCGGCAGTACATTGAGCAGCTGGTGGAGCTGGCCCAGGTGGCCCGGAAGAACGGCCTGCTCTCCCTGGAAGAGAAAGCCGGCGAGCAGACCGACCCCTTCTTCAAGCAGGCCATCATGCTCATCGTGGACGCCAACGACCCGGATCGGGTGCGGGCTATCCTGGAGAACGATATCGAGTGCATGTCCGCCCGGCATGAGGACGCGGCGGGGATGTACGACAAGGCGTCTTCCATCGCGCCGGCCTTCGGCATGGTGGGCACCTTGGTGGGCCTGATCAACATGCTCAAGGGCATGAGCCTGGACAGCGGCGGCGCGAGTTCCCTGGGCAGCGACATGGGCACCGCCCTGATCACCACCCTGTACGGCTGTATTCTGGCCCATATGCTCTTTGGGCCTATCGCCACCATCCTGCGCAACCGGGACTCGGAAGAGGTGCTGTGCAAGATGATCATCGTGGAGGGCATTATGTCCATCCAGTCCGGCGAGAACCCCAAGTTCCTGGAGGAAAAGCTGATGACCTACATGGCCCAGAAGCAACGCGGCAACGACGGCGGCGGCGGCAAGAAGGGCAAGGGCAAGAAGAACGAGGAAGAGTAATCCCGGCCTGTGCCGGTGACCGGCAAGGAGTGAAGATCTGTGAAAAGAAAAAAGGGCGGTGGCGGCGGCGGCGCCAACTGGATGGATACCTATGGCGACATGGTAACCCTGCTGCTGTGCTTCTTCGTGCTGCTCTATTCCATGTCCACCATCAGCGAGGAGAACTGGAAAGCGCTGGTTATGAGCTTTAACCCGGACGCGGATCAGACCATCAGAGAGACCTCCGGCAACGAGGGTCCCAACGCCGACCCCAGCGAGGAAACGGAGTCCAGCGGCATGATGGAGATCAGCCAGGCGGACATCGACACCCAGATGGAAGAGCTGTACCAGGCTCTTCAGGCCTATGCCGCCGAGGAGGGGATGAAGGAAAAAATCTCCGTCACCAAGGGGGACGGCCAGATTTTCGTGGCCTTCGACCAGACCGCGTTTTTCAGCCCCAACAGCTTTACCCTGCTGGATCAGAGTATGCCCATCCTGGACAGCATCAGCGCAATGCTGACCGGCTCCAAGGACGCGATTCAGGAGGTGCGCATCCAGGGCCATACCGCCCAGGACGTGCCGGACAGCCCCAACGATCCGCGGGTGGACCGTTTTCTATCGTCCAACCGCGCCACCAATGTGCTGGTCTATATCCAGACCCACAGCGAGATAGACCCGGCCCGGCTGGTCAGCGAGGGCATGGGCCAGTGGAGGCCCGTGGGAGACAACGATACCTCGGAGGGACGGGCGAAAAACCGCCGGGTGGAGATGATCATCAGCGCCCGCGACCTGGAGTCAGAGCTGGGCGACTCCGTCCAGCAATATACAACCGGAAATCAAAATTAACCACGGCAGAGCAGGTGAGGTGATTCGATGTCAGAAGTTCTGTCACAAAGTCAAATTGATGCTCTGCTGAACGCGGTCCGCAGTGGAGAAAAGGATCTGGAACATCCGGCGGAGGCGGAACAGGAGAAGAAGTATCGAAAATACGACTTCACCAGCCCGCGTAAGTTTACAAAAGACCGTATCAAAATGCTGAACGGTATTTTTGAAACCTACACCCGGGTGGTGAACTCCCGGCTTAACGCCTTGCTTCGTATCAACTGCGAAGTGGCGGTGGAGAGCGTGGAGGAGCAGCGGTATTACGAGTTCTCAAACGCCTTGGCCGAGAGTGATGTGCTTACCCTGATGGATGTGGAGATTAAAGGCCGGACAGAGGAGTCCCCGGTGATCCTCTACCTCTATACGCCTATGGCCCTGAGCATGATCGACCGTATGCTGGGCGGCGAGGGCGAGATGGATGACGACCTGCCTATGGACTACAACTATACGGACTTGGAGCTGAATCTTTACGAGACGCTGGTAAAAAATCTGATTTCCATCATGGGCGGCAGCTGGGAGAGCTATGTTTCCGTGGACTTCTCCTACAGCCGGACGGAAGTTAACCCGACGCTGGTGCAGCTGCTGGGCCCGGAGGAGACGGTGGTCATTGTGGACATGAAGCTGGAGTCGGCCTACGGCTCGGGACGATTGAGCGTCTGTCTGCCGGGAACGGTGCTGACCAGCATCTTTGGGGAAATCAGTCAGGGAAATCCCAGCCGAAGGACCACTGGCGAGGATAACTCGGATCAGATTTTTGAAAAATTGCGGGATTCCAGCCTGGATGTGGTGGCCCAGCTGGCGGAGACACAGCTCTCCCTCAGCGATATCTACCATCTGAATATTGGAGACGTGGTAGACCTGGGACGGCCCAAAGATGCGCCGGTTTATTTGGAGATCGGCGGTTATAACTGGTTTGTGGGCCGTATCGGTACCTACAAGAAAAATATGGCTGTCAAGATAGACGAGGTATGCTATCAGGCCGAGCAAAGGAGCGAATAGAAAAGGATGGAGAGAGAATTATTCAGCCCAATGGCGCTAGACGCTATGGGCGAATTGATGAATATCAGCCTTGGCTCCTCGGCCACCGCGGTATCCAACATGCTGGATCACCGTGTCGATATCACGACGCCCACGGTTTCCGTCATTGCGTCAAAGGATTTCGTTTTGGGCAACCTGGAGCCTGCCATCGGTGTGGAGATTCAGTATGTCGAGGGCCTGGAGGGCAGCAACATTATGGTGCTGCGCCGCCGGGACATCAAGATCATTGTGGATATCCTCATGGGGACCGAGACCCCGGATGAGGAGTTCGAACTCAACGATCTGACCATCAGCTGTGTGTGCGAGGTCATGAACCAGATGATGGGTGCCTCCGCCACGGCTATGTCCGACTTCCTGGGATACCCGGTGAATATCTCTACGCCCACCACCTTTGAGCTGGACAACTTAGAGGACTTTAAGGCAAAACAGGGGGAGGACCTGGTGCTCGCCCGCTTCTTCCTGCGTATTGAGGGGAAGATGGAGAGCGAGTTCATGAACGTCATGCCCGTCTCCCTGGCCTGCAAGCTGCTGGCCGGTATGGGTCTGGAGGACGAGATCTTTGTGAAGGACGGCGATGAGGCCGCCGCGCCCGCGTCCGCTCCGGAACCCGCCCCCGCGGAGAGCAGCAACAAGCAGCTCAGCCAGGAGGAGATTGAGAAGATGATGGCGGGAATGGGCGGCGACAGCACCCCTGCGCCCGCCCCGGAACCGGCCCCCTCCGGCGGCAAGCTCAGCCAGGAGGAGATCGAGAAGATGATGGCAGGGATGGG
>NZ_QWEK01000057.1 GCF_009935845.1 Pseudoflavonifractor sp. 524-17
CTGTCTTTCAGGGTCCGGCGTTTTTCCTCCACGCTATAATCCGCGTCCCACCAGTCCACCTTGAAGTCGCGGGCCAGGATGTCCAGCAGCGGTTCGTCCAGCCGGTCAATGGCCGGATAGATGAGCAGCCGGTCAATTTCCTCCTTCCGCCGGGCCAGCAGTTCGGCAATGGCCTGCGCCAGCGCCACAGCAGACGGGTCCTTTCGCAGGGCGGCCGGCAACGTTGCAACAAGATTTTCTTGGGTCAGACCATGACTATTCATCCTCATAGCCCCCGTTTGTAATCGTGACCGTTCCGGCCCTCGCCACCTGCGGCACGTCAGAAGCAACTCCGCCCGCTTCGCTTCGGCTTTCGGCCAAAGCTCCGCTCTGCCCCGTTCCTTCTTCCTTCTCTCCGGCGGGGGCCCCTTTTGTGCCGCCGCCGTCCCGGAGGACGGTGAAGGCCGGGGCTCTCAGCTCCACCCGCTTGATCCCAGTCTGCATGAGCAGCCCAATCAAATGAGAGGGGTTGATGTCCCGGCCCAGCTTGGCGCACTGCCAGGCGTTGTACCGTTCCACCGCCGCCTCCACGGCGGCCTGGATATCCGCGGCGCTCTTACCGCTCCCTGACTGGGTGTAATAAGTAAATGACACATCGTAGCCGACAAGCTCCGCGTCCTCTACAAACACCTGGTCAGTCAGAGGCCGCACATCATCGGCGCTGCACGCGGCCAGCACCGCCTTTTTTATCTCCTCGCCGGCCAGCTCCCCGCCGTCCATCAGCACATACAGCTTGACCACGCCGGGAGTAGGGGAGTTTGCCACAACGTCGGCAATTTCCGTGCTGACCTGCTTGGCAAAATACTCATAGCTCCCCCGGGCCCCGGCGCAGCTGTAGGCGTCCATGCTGGAGTGCAGCAGCTCATAGAACTCGTCATCGGTGGCCGCATCCGCGCCCCCGTCCGATTGCGTGATGTTGGCGCACTCCGAATAGTAGTCATAGAGGTCCACCAGCGTGTTAATCTGGCCGGCGGCATAGCCGTTGCCAGCGGTCCCGGCGGTCTGGCACCGGGCCTGGACCTCCGCGCTGGTCTCCCCAATCGGCACATAGACGTCCTCCACCGTCTCCCAGGTGAGGGCGCCGCCTGCGCCGGTGACGCGGGTGCCGGCGGGGATCAGAATGGCGGTGGCCTGGGCCTCAGAGATGGTGAAGCGCATTTGGCACACCGCTGCCTTTGCCGCCGGGCGGGCGCGGGCCAGGAACAGCTCCGCCAGCGCGTCCAGATTCTCCCCCTCGGCCCGGCTGGGAATGTTCTGGTTGGCCGCGTAGTTGCTCAGCACCCGCTCCTGGACAATGACGTTTGCCGCCCACTGGATGAGCTGCCGTTCCGGACTGGCGGGGGAAATGGAAGTCTTGGTGAGCTGCTCGTAAAGCGCCACCAGCAGGGCCTCAACCGTTGATGTGTCCGTGGGGACAAATTGATATTCTGCGTTACGCAAGACTGATATCCACCTCCACAATTGGGATCAATACCCCCGGTCGGGCCAGGTCCTCGGAAAAGGAAACCCCCAAAACGGCGGCCCGGGGTTCCCACCGCTCTATGGCCTCCCGCACCGGGGCAACCATCAGCGCCTTGGCCACGGGGGCCGGCTTGTCCAGAAAGGACCAGTCCACCCCAAAGTCCCGGTTGAGGGGCACGGTACCCATAGGCGTGGAGAGGATCACCGCAATGTTCTGGAGAACCGCGTTTAACTCGTTCTTTTCATTAAACTGAATGGCCTTCAGGTCTGTGGCGGAAACTTTGTAGCTCATCGTCTGATACTCCCCCTCAAGTACTCCTGTAGGCTGACCGAGACCACCGCGTGGGTCACATTGCCCTCCCGGTCGAAATACTTCATCTTCATCTCATGCTTGGTGATGTTCCAGCGGTACTTGCCATAGGCTTTCTCTCCAATGGTCAGGGGGACCGGCAGGCCATTGCGCTCACAGCTCCAGATTTTGACGGCCTCCCCAATCGGGTCCACCCCCAAATAGGCGGACAGGGTAATATCGAAGGTAATCTTGTCCGGGTCCACGCCGGTAAACTCCGTGAGGGCGTGGGTCAGGTGCCGCTGGTGGACGGAATACCGGGCGGAGCCGGACCACACCATATTGTCCAGGGTCTCTACCACCTGGTCCGACACCTGAAACACAATGTCCCCCAGACAGCCAATCTTCCCCATCAGATCACCCCCAGCACAAAGCCGTCCCCGTTGAAGACAGGCAGGTAGAGGGTGAGGACGGTGGCGTTGATCTCAGGCAGCCAGGGGGAGGGGGCCGCCAGAACCGGCAGCCAGCCGGAGGAGATGCCGGTATCCTGAAACTTCACCCGCGCCCGCCGCCTCTTCTTGTCCACATCAGTCACAGTGCCGATACGCACCAGATTTTCCACTATCTTTCCACTGTCCATCAATAGCCCTCCAATGTCCTGCGCAGCTTTATCTGTGTCGTGTAGCCGGAACCGCCCACCGTATGCTTGGCCTGGCTGACAATGTACTTGCCGTCCCAACCGCCAAAGCCCTCCAGCGCCACCGTCACCCCCGCTGCGAGACTGGGATTTCCCGGCAGGGTAAACACCGCGGTTTTGGCGTACTTGTTGTGCAGCCGCAGCCGTTTTTCCGCCAGCCTCTTCGCCTCGGCGGCAGAGCGCACCTTGGCCGTCACCTCCAGCTGCTGGTTGTTCTTTGATTTCTCGTTGTAGTCCTCTATCTTCGCCATGCCGGAAATGTACCTGCCGGTGGCCGGATCCACATAACTCACCCGGCAGGACTGGTACTGGGTATCCGCTGTGCCGGAGCTGAGCTTGTATTTCAGATAGGAGCCGTCCCCGTATTTCACCGCCCACACCGGCGGCTTGGCCTCATAGGCTCCCTGGTCGAACAGGACCAAAATATGGTTGGTCACCTTGAGGGAGATACCGGCGTCCCGGCACAGGGCGGAGAGGAAGTCAATGTCGCTGGTTTTCAGCTGTTCCAGGCGGGAATAAAAGGGGTCCGCCGCCGATTCATACATACAGACCATGCCGTTGGTCTTGGCAATCTCGTTGGCAATGCCAGACAGGGTATAAGATTCCCAGGCCCTGGACTTTGCCGTCTGCCGCACCGGCGCGCTGAAGGGGAGAGACGTGCCCTTGATGGTGACCACCGCCGGCGGGCCGGAGGCGTCAACGGCATCCAGCTCAAACTGTCCGCAGGGCAGGACCTGATCCCCGCCGTCCCCCTCCCAGTTCTCCCGGACAATCACCGCCTGGATCTTCATCCCGCCGCCGGAGTCCGAGGCGGACGGCGCCGCCTTGCTGCCCTCCGCTTCCTTGAGATATTGGGCGCTGACATAGGCGGTCTTTCCGCCGTACGCAATGGCCGCCCAGCCGCCCTGGATGCCGGAGACCTCCACCACCGTCCCGCAGGCTAGGGCGCCCAGCTTCTTTTCGCCAGTCCCCCGGCCCGCGCGGACATTCAGCCCCACGGAGGGCGTCACCCGGTACCGCTTTCCCCCGGCCTCTGAGGCCGGGGTGTCAGAGGCGGCAATCAGCTCCTCCAGCCACTGGGACAGCCAGATCCCCTCCCGGTCCTGAAGCTGGATCTGAAGGTCGTCCGCCTGATCCGCCTCGTTGTCCGTGTAGGTCAGGGACCGCAGATAGGGCTGGATGGATTCTGTGATGTCCACCCCGTCAAAGGCGATCTCCACCTTCGTCCGCCTCGCCCACCCAGATTTGCTCATACGCGCTCCACCCCCATCTTTTGCGTAAATTTGTGTATTCTCTTCTTGACATATTGTGTATTAATATGTATAATAAGATTGTCAGGAGGGAACAGTATGAATCCGCGAAAGGAGACAATCCACATACTTGAGGACAACGGCTTCCTATTTATGAGACACGGCGGCAGCCACGATATCTTTTTCAATCCGGAAACCAGGCTCACCATTCCAGTCAAGCGTCACGACTTCGATGAGGATGACATGAGATACATTCTGAAAGAAGCGAAAATCGACAAAAAGAAGATGGGAAAGCGGAAGGGCAAATAACCCTTCCGCGCCCCCAAATCAAATTAAATCGAGCCAAGGAGGTACTGGTTTATGCGTTATACCTATACCGCAGTCATCACTCCAGGAGAAAAGAAATGCTATGTCCGTGTTCCCGATATTCCCGGCTGCGTCACCACGGGCAGGGATGTCGAAGACGCGATTGAGCAGATTACAGACGCGTTGAACGGCTGTCTGGTGGTCTGGGAGGATCAGGGGCTCCCCATTCCAACAGCCGCCGCACAGAAAGACATCCCACACGACACGGCGGATATCCTCACACTGATCCGTGTGGATACCATCGCTTATCGAGCAAAGACTGACACCCGCGCGGTGCGGAAAAATGTATCGCTCCCCGCCTGGATGGCCGCTATGGCGGAGCAGCGGGGGATTAACTGCTCCAAAGTGCTGCAAGACGCCCTTGTCCGGCAGCTCTCCTGACAGGACGCCCCGGAATGTCCGGGGCGTCTTTTTTGCGGAAAGATCACCCCATCGCCGCCCCCTTCCAGGGCGGCAGAGGACTGCCAGCACGCGCTTCTGGCTCCGGCAGGTTCAGAACGATCCCCGCCGGGAAGATGTAAATCTCCCGATACCGCAGGTTGGCGTTCATTAGCTTGTCGGTGTGGGCCGTATCTCCCAGCTGGGCATGGGCGATGCTGTCCCACATATCCCCCTGTACTGTGGTATAGGTTTTCATCGGTATGCACTCCTCATGGCGTCAATGCGCTCATTCTCCAGCCGGTCTATCACCAAATCGGCAATTTCACTGGCCCTGGCGCCGATCTCCTCCGCGGTTTCTTTTGTGGCGTTCCCCTCAATATGGATGGATATTTCAACGGATGGGCGGGCGGCGGAACCGCCTGCGCCCGCCGCCGGCAGGGCGGAGACCGCGGGCTCCGGCTTTGCCAGCAGGGCGGAGGTCTGCCGGGCGTTCAGCACCACCTCTCCGCCGTTGAAAAACAGTACCTCCGGGCCCTCTTCGCCCACCATCGCCCAGCCGGGCTCCGCGTTCCTGGTGCCGCTGGCGTAGCCCCGGCCTGTGATTCGTCTGGCGGTCGGCACACCGCCGCTGTAGGACGGGGAGCCCATGGCGTTTATGGCCTCCCGGCCCAGGCCGGCATACGCCCCCCGCACCGCGGGAAGCATATCCCAGGCCCCGTCGATATAGCCCTGGATGGTGGCCCGGCCCTGGGCGATGGCCTCGGCGCTCAGGTCCATATTCTCAATGTCCTGAACCAGCTCTATCTGGAGCTCGTCCATTGTGGCGGTAAAGTCTGTCTTCAGATCCGCCACACTTCCCGCGGCGGCCTCCTGCTCCTTTTGGAGCGCCTGCCAGTTGGCCACCACGCAGGTCGTCGTCGCTGGCGCTGGCCATTCCGGCAATGGCGTTTACACTCTCCTGGCTGCCGTCGGCAAAGCTGGCGATTACCTCGCTCAGACCGTCAATCTCAGCGGCGCGGCCGGTCAGGGATTGCAGGTTGGCGTTGTAGTCCTGCCAGTAGGTAATCTGGCTCTCCAGGGCGTTGTTGATGGTCCCGGCGCTGGTTGCAACCACGTCTGCCGCCTTATCCCAGAGGGCGTACTGTCCGGATATGGAGCCCAGGGCCTCGTTGTAGGCCAGGGCAAGGGCCTGGACTTCCTCCGCGACGCCGGAGATCACCCCCCGCAGCTCCTGGGACTGGGCCGCGGCCGCCGCTTCCGCCTCGGTCTGCTCCTTGGTGGCTCCGGTCAGACCGGCCACCGCGGCTTCCGCCAGGCCGATCTCCGTCTCCGCCTCCGCAATGGCCTCGGCGTCGTCCTCCAGGGCGGCGCGGTAATGTTTTGCGCGCTCTTCCGCCGCGCACATCTCGCGCTCAATCCCAACAAGAGCCGCCTCCAGGTCATAATACTCCTGGGTCAGAAAGCTTGTGGCGCTCGCGGCGACGCCGTTGGCGTCGCTATAGGCTCTGGCCTCACGCTCGGCCTCGGCCCACAGCTCGTCCATCCGGGCCACCGTCTCGCCGTGCCGCTTGGTAGCCGCGTTCAGATCATCCTCCGCCCGGGTCAGGCCGATGCTGTTTTTCTCCGCCTCCAGCAGCACGCCGGAATAACTCTCATACAGCTGGGTCAGCTGGGTCTGATAGGCCTGGGCCATGGCGTTGTCCCGCCACGCCTGGGTATTGGCCCGCAGGGCGTCGGTGGTGGTGTTCAGGGTGTAGGTGGTCCGTCCGTACTCGTCCGTGGTCTGGCTGATGCACCCTGATAACTCCGGCATCACCTGCAGCAGCAGCGCCAGGGTGTTCTGGTACTCCCGCTGCTGCTCCACCGTCATGCCGGCGCTGTCCCGCAGCACGTCCAATTTATCAATATACCGGTCCGCCATATTGCAGGCCGCCAGAACGGAATCCGCCGTGTCCTCATAGCCGGACCGGGAGGCTTCCATGGTCTCCTCCATCTCCCGGGCGGCCTGGGTCAGCTCCCGCACCGAGGGGACGCCGTTATCGGCGGCGGTGGTGAGGGCGACGACGCCCGCCGTAATCCCCGCCACCGCGGCGGTCACGCCCATAATCACATTGACGCCCGGGATCGCCGCGGACAGCAGCGCGGAGGCCGCAGCCGCCAGCTTGGCTCCCGCGGCATAGGCCATCAGGGCGGCGGTTACGGTGCCAATCACGGCAGCGCCGGCGGCAATTCCCTTTACAAGGCCCGGATTCGCTTTTACAAACGCATTGATACCGGAGAAAATATCCGTCCCAATCTCGTAAAGCCCCCGCATTTCCGGGATAAACTGCTCCCCGATGGTAGTCTTCAGCGCGTCCCAGGCGGACTTCATCAGGGTCAGCTGGCCGTTCATGTTGTCCAGCTTGATCTTCGCCATACGCTGGGCCGCCCCAGCGCAGTTGTTGATGCTGTTGGTGAGGGAGGCATAGTCCTCATCCGTGGCGTTGAGGACCGCCAGCAGGCCGTTATAGCCCCGCTGCCCGGCGATGGCCTGGGCGTTGGCCACCCGTTCCGCCTCAGTCATCTGCTCAAAGTAGCCCCGCAGCTCGTCAATGGTGGCGCCGAAGTCCTTCATGGTGCCGTCGGCCCGGACCGCGCAGTACTCATACTCGCCAAAGGCCGCGCCGGTGAGGGTGACGCCCTCCAGCAAGCCGTTAAACGTGTTCCGCAGGGCGGTACCGGCGATGCTGCCTTTGACGCCGCTGTTGGCCATGAGGCCCATGGCTACCGCCACATCCTCAATACTGTACCCCAGCGCCCCCGCCACCGATGCGCTCATCTTGAACGTCTCGCCCATGATTGCCACGTTGGTGTTGGAGTTGGTGGCCGCAGCTGCCAGCACATCGGAGAAGTGAGCCGTGTCTTTCGCTGTGAGTCCGAAGGCGCTGAGGCTGTCCGTCACGATGTCGGACACCATGGCCAGGTCTTCCCCGGAGGCCGCGGCCAGCTGCAACACGCCGTCCATGCCCTGGAGCATATCGGCCGCGTCCCACCCGGCCATGGCCATGTAGCCCATGGCGTCGCCGGCTTCCTTGGCCGTAAACTTGGTGGATGCCCCCAGCTCCTTGGCCTCCTCCGCCAGCGCGGCCATTTCCTGTGCGCTGGCCCCGGACAGAGCCTCCACGGTGCTCATGGTCTCCTCAAAGCTGCCGGCAATGCCGACACACTCCACAAAGGCGTCCCGAATCGCCGTAAGGCCATTGACGATTTCTGAGGTAATGGCGGACTGGGCGATTGCGTCAAAGGCCTTGGCGGTCTGCGCCCCAAACCGCCCGGCGCTGTCCGCCGCCTTGTCCTGCTCCGCTTCCAGCTCCTTGATTCTGGCGGTCAGCTCTGTATCTTTCTGGGCCAGGTTTTTTGTATCGACGCCCGCCTCTTTCAGCTTCGCGCCGGTATGCTCCAGCTTTTGATTCTGCCGCTCCAGCGCTGTTTCCGTGTCCTTGATGCGCTGTTCCAGCTTGATCTTTTCCCGCTCCAGGCCGGCGGTGGAGCCGCTGGTCTCGTTGATCTCCTTCTGGAGCAGGTCATGCTGCTTTTGCAGGCTTTCCAGTTTGGCCCGGGTGGCGTCAATCGCCTTTTCCTGTTTCTGATAGGAGGCGATATCGCCCTGGATTCTATGTAACCCCTGGATTTCTTTTCCCAGCCGGGAGAACTCCGTCTGGGCCTTGGAGAAGGTGCCGGAGAACCCACCGTTCATCCGGGCGTTGAGGGCAAATAGCATCTCGTATTCTTTTCTACTGGCCATTGCCGCCCCCCTTCCCGTCCTCGACGACAGCGTTATTGGCCCTGATCCACGGCCGCAGCGCCGCCAGCGGCTGGGATTCCCAATAAGAAATGTCTGTATGGTTATTCCGGGCCAGAATCAGATACTGCTTCCGGAGCCACAGCCCGTCCCCACCGGTTATGACCCCGCACGCAGCAAAAAAGCCCGGGCCTTCTTGCAGATGGTCTGAAAGTCGCGCATGGGCATGGCTCTCATCGCGTCTATGTTCAGGACGCGGAACCCCTCCGGGCTCCGTTCTGTGCAGGCCCGAATCGCCATTCCACACAGGAACTCCCCGGTAAACTCCGGGGTGACCAGCGTCTTCCCCCGCATCAGAAGCTCGTTCTCGATAGCCAGATGGTCCGCCCCGGTGAGCGCCCCCCAGTCAAAGGCCAGCGTCTCAATGGTGGCCCCCTGATAAACCATTGGGCGCTTGAAGGTGTGGACATAGACCGTACTGTCTTGCCCGGCTTTCGCCGCTTCTTCCTGGCCGAACGCCTCATCGGCAGCGTTTTCAGCTCCTTTATCCATCATTTCCATGCTCTTTTCGGTACTCATAAGAGGTTTCCTTTCAAAAAATTTGCGTATCAAACCGATACGTGTTGACTTGATACGTATTATGTGTTATACTTGACTCACCAGGAGGGAAGTGAAATGCCAAAGAAACCACGAGAAATGGAACGACTCGTCTTAAAAGACGGCTGGTATTTTGAATCTCAGGAAGGCTCTCACAGACATTACAAGCACCCAATAAAACCAGGAAAAGTTACAATTCCTTTCCACTGCAAGGAACTAACAAAGTTTGTTGAAAACTCCATTCTGAAACAGGCGGGGCTGAAATAAGCCTCCCTGTTTCAGGAAATCCTAACGCAAGACAGGAGGCACTTTTTATGTTGTCTGCATATCCCGCTTGTTTTATCAAAGAAGAAAACGGATACTCTGTGATTTTCCCTGATTTAGGAGTAGCCACCTGCGGCCCTACCTTGGAAAACGCGACGCAGATGGCGGTTGACTGCCTCGCTGGATACCTCTATACGCTCCGACGGGACGGCGAGGATATTCCCGTCCCTTCTCCGCTGGATCAGATTGACCCAGCCGCTGTATTGGCAGACCTGCGGGACGAAGGAGAGGAAGCTTTCGCATATGATACCTTTGTCAACCTTATCACCGTGGATGTGGAAGAATACGCAAAGCGCCATTTTGAGAAATCTGTCAAAAAGACGCTGTCGATTCCTGCATGGCTGAACGAAGCCGCCCTTCGAGAACATCTCAACTTCTCTCAAATCCTGCAAGACGCGCTGAAAGAACGCCTGGGCGTCCAGTAGTCAGCGAGAGCCGCCCCACACTCGGGGCGGCTCTCGTTTGCTTATTTCCCCAGCGCCTTGCGCACCTCCGCCATGTAGTCCACGCCCAGGATCACGCACTTCATGTTGCGCTTGTCCACCTCCCACAGCTGCTCGCCGTTGCGGTAGGCGGCGAAGTAGTACACTACGTACTCGCCCGAGGTGTCGGCGGAGGCCATAGGGGCCACGGTACCGGGTGTGGTGGTCTTGGGCCGGACAATCATCACGTATTTATCCGCCCACAGGCCCACCTCCGCCTGTGTCACGTCCCAGTATTCCTCGGCCACACGCATATCCAGCTGGTGCTTCTTGGGGGACATCAGCTTCACCGCATCCCCGTGGGGGGTGAGCCAGGTAATGGTAGTGGTCATGTTGGACACCATGCCGTACAGCGGCACCTCCATCTCTCCCATCATCCCGGCGCCGGAAATGTTGACGCAGGGGAACGCAATGGCCGGGAGCTGTACCTTGGCCACGCCCAGCAGATTGACGCCATCCTCGTAGATTTCTAAGTTGATATAGGCCGCGGGCTGTTTATTGCTCATTGTCTGCCTCCTTCAGGTTCTGGTTTGCCCCCGCCCGGCCGGATTGTTACGCGGCCAGGTTGAGGGCGCTGGTGAGATAGTCCACATCAAACTCCAGCGTGAAGTGGATTTCCTGTGCGGGAACGGGCGGCGTTAAGTAGATATGGAACGAAATGATACCAGCCAGCAGGCTGGTCACCGGGTTTTCCGAGCCCCTCAGCTCCACCCTGGCCCCCAGCAGGTATTCCTGGCTTACCAGGCCGTTGAGCCAGATGTTGCAGGTGTCCTGGATATTGTCCAGGAGCCGCAGGTTCATAGGCTTGTCCAGCTTACTCCAGAAGGTCCGGATCAGAGTGCTGGCCACGAAACCGAACATTCTGGATACCGGGATAAACTGGTCCTTCACGTCAGTGCTGCCGGGATAACAGGCGGTGTAGTTGTTCCGGCATGTCCACCCCATTGACATGAAGTTCAGGGCCGTCACAATGCCATAGCCCGCGATGATGTTGGTCTGTTCAAAGGTCAGACTCACCTCTGTGCCGTCCTCCAGACACAGGCCGTCCATCTTGAAGTTCTTGTTGCTGGGGGACTCACAGGGCACGCCGCCGTTTCCGGCGTCTACCTGAGCCATGAGGCCCGCCAGCTGGGTGCTCATGTGGAATTTGTAGTCACCCAGCCTGGGCATCGGCCAGCAAAGGATTTGGCTGTCATCCACGATGTTATTTTTGTTCTTCCACAGCAGCAGCTGGTCATATTTGCGTACACCGTCTTCGCCGGTATCCGCGTCGATCAGGGCCTTGGCGGGGAACAGGCCGTTCACCCCCTCCGCCTTGGTGGCCATGACGGCGGCCACCACGCTGTCATGGGACCAGCCGGGGGCGCAGATAAGGTCGGGGACCAGCCCCACCGTGCTCATGCAGGCGTCAATTACGCTCAGACCCTCCACAATATCGGTCTTCTCTACGCCGTCAGGCTTCACCGCGTCATACTTAATGTACAGCTGCGCCTCCCCATAGTGTGCGCCGGAGCTCAGCAGCTCCACCAGGCAGGCGTCCGCGCCCTCGTCGTAGAGAATGCTGTAATCCACATCCAGCTCCAGTACGGTGGAAAAACTGGCGTCTGTGCTGACCTGGATGGTGGAGGCGATGGCGGCAAAGGGAAGCGCCGCCTGGTGCTCCGCCACGGGGATGGCCGTCTGGCCGTCGCCGGCGCCGCTGTCCTTCATGCCGGCCTTGGTGGAGTCCAGCACATTGCAGAACACCACCGGCTGACAGCCGTAGAGCTGGAAGTGGGAGTACATGAACTCACACAGGGGGTACCTTTTCCAGTCGTAGGAAAACCCCAGCTGGGCCACCGCCTCGTCCCAGCTGGTACACAGCACAGGCACGTTGGCCTTCGCCGGGGCGTCGGCGGAGTGGGCCGGGGCCGCCCCTACCACAAAGGGGATGCTTACGTCGGCCACCGCCGGGGTACTCACAGCCGTTGCCTTCTCATGGACGTGAACGCCAAGGTTTAACGCCATATTGGTCCCTCCTTACATTTTTCCGGCTACGCGCTGGTAGTTCTGATACAGGGCGTTGCCGGGCTTCTTCACCTTCAGCCGGGCCTCGGAAAGCTGCTCCCCGGGGACGATGAGGGTCTTGATCAGGGGATTATGCTCAATGGCCGCGGCCGCGGCGGCCAGAGCCTCCTGCCTTGTCCCCCGGTAGATGCCGCCATGTTGGATCAGGCCCGTGATGCTGGGTCCGATGTAACAATAAAACCCGGCGGCGCTGCCGTCGGGCTTCTTCTCTGACTTGGGTGCGGGGCTGGCCGCTTCAGCGCAGGCCGGCGCCGTTCCAGTTGTGCTCTTGGCCATAGGGTACCTTCCTTTCGATGATGGGGAGTTTCCATACGGAAATCATTTCCCCTGCGTAATAGGGTGCGGTATCTTCTGGATAGACGAGACTCTCTAATCCTATCGTCCGGTCAAATAGGAACTGTTTCCCGATGATACCCTCCTCCAATATGGAGATGCGAAGCCGCTCCATCAGGTTTAAAAGTGCAAGGCCGCCCTGCTGCTCATCCGGGTGATAGACACAGATAATTGTGCGCACCGTGGCAACGGCAGTTCCAGCTTCGCCGGGAACCTGGGTATCCTTTCCGGTGACGATCTGGTGCAGGACATAAGGGGCCTTTTTTGTTGCTGCCTTGCTGTCCGGCAAGCGGGTGAGAAAAACTTCAGCTGCTCTGGGCGGGGGCGGCTCAGAATCCCCCCTCTGTTGGGCTACCGGGAGAATCAGGTCTCCAATAACACCTGCGGTAAATGCTTTTAACTGCTCCAGCAGAACAATTTTAGTCATGGTCTGCTACCTCCCCCAGCCATTGAGCAGGCGCAGGATCTCATGGTCGATACGCTTCTCATAGGTGTCAGCCACCTTGCGCTCAATCTCGTCCGTTACCTCCTCATTGGAATACATCATCTGCGGAGTAGCCGGACCATATAGCTCCTCTACGGGGAAACGCTTTACACCAATGCGCTCGTAAATCCCACGATGTCCGCCCATCTGCGCAGAAAAGGCCCGGTCCAGCGTTGCCGCCGAACCAGACCGTTTGACCTGGGTGACCACCTGACCGCTGCCATTGATGCGGGTGTTAAACTTTGTCAGCGGGATCACGTTGCCCCGAAAGCCGAACACCACGGAGATGCTGCCGCTGGATTCCCGGACAAAATGGTTGATGTTCCTGGTGCGGGCCAGGAACTCGCTTTGGCTGATGGCGTACTCCTTCGTGACCGGCTGTTTTGCAGCAGTCTTGCCGGCCGCCGCCGCGCGGGTGAGTGCGCTCCCTACAGCCTTGTAGACGCCGCCGTTGATACCGGCCAGGAGCCGCGTCACTTTGTCAAGGCTTTCCTCAACCACATCAACGATTATGCCGCCATAAACGGCATGGCTGCTGTTGGAACTGACAATGTCGCTCATTCGTCAATCGCCTCCAGTTCCACCCGCAGCATTCCCAGCTCGCAGACGGAAGAGGCAACGTAGAACACCCGGAAAAATCCCCCGCCGCCTTCCTGGTCATTGATTTTGATGCGGGCGCCCTTTTCCGGCTGATTGCCGCCCAGGTCCTCCAAAGCGCAGTGCAGCACCGAGGACACCAGGAAAAGCCCTTGAACGTGATCGCTCATTAGCTGCCGCCGGTCTTTTTCCTTGAGGCCGGAGAGGACGATAGGGATATCCTCATAGCGTTCCCCGTCATATTCCACAGTACGCTTCTCGGCAAACTCCCCCAGGTTCAAAAAGACGTTATGGAGGTCAGCTGCAGCCATGTCCTTGAAACTCATACCACCGCTCCCTCCGCACTCAGCTCGGGCGGGGATGTGTTATCGCCACCAGTCTCCACCTCTGCCGCAGACAGCAGCGAGGCAATCTCACCTTTGTTACGGCACTTACTGACGTCCACACCCATACCGGCCGCCAGTTCCTCCATATCGGCGCGGGTCAGCTCCATCAGGCTCTCAACGGTAAAGTGATTATTGACGATTTCTACGATGCCGTCAGTCTTTACCTCATCCTCCAGAAGCGCAACCGTGTCCTCACCCGCACTTGTTTCCTGTCCTGTAGAGGTGGCGATGTCCCCAGGCGGGGTCACACCCACACTACCGCTGTTCTCATCCTCTCTAGCTGTTGCAACGCCAGTATCAGGGCCAATAATAGGTCTGGTTACATAGTCCGCCACGCCGCGGGCGACGAGGCGCCTCTCCTCAGCGGCGGGAAGCGTGAGATTCCCGTCAGCCATGGTCTTGTAACCCTTGGACGTTCCGCAGGTACCGCAGATAATTCTAATCATGCCTTACTCCCTTCTCTCCCGGTTAGGCCGCAAAAACATTTTCCGCCGACGTCCAGGGATTGAGAGTCTTAGGCACAAACAGCGGCCGGCAGGAGACCGTTGTTTCATCCACGGGAGGCTTGACAGTGGACAGGTAGTTGGGGACGCGGGTCCCAGCGTGGGTGTGCCACTGATTGTCCATCTCCTTCTGGGTGACCGCGCCGTACAGGCCCTTGCCACAGTCGGGGGCGGTCACAATGGCGCTGCCACTGGCCAGGAAGGGGGTCTCCGCTCCGGTCTCGTCCTGGAAGGTGCCGTCGTTGACGAAAATCTCTAGCTTGCGGCCGCCGAAGTTGAACCTGCCCAAGCTGGTGACATAGGGTGTCAACTCTTGGGGATTGATAGCGCCGTAGTCCGCCCGGCGGTTATCCATCATGTACTGAATCCAGGGGTCATCCATCAAGAAGTTGCCCACGTCGTTGGACACTACCAGATCGGTGGCAGCCCGGCCCCGATGAGTGAGCATCTTGACCATCTGAATCACGTCCCAGTACCAGTTGCCGGGGGCGTGTTCATCCTTGCCGTGGGTCCACGCGGCAGCGGGAGTAAACTTGGCCGGGTTGTTGGTGCCGTCGTAGAACTTGGCCGAAATGTCCTCGTAGATGTTCGGGTCACTGGTCTGGTGACGCATGATGCAGCCGTTTTTCAGCATAGTTTCACACGCCAGCCATTCCTCCCGGCGGGAAATCCGGGCGGACAGGTCGCTCAGGTCACCCATGAGCAGCTGCCGCGCCCGCTGTTCGGGAGTTACATTGCTCAGAATGCTCTCGCCGAAGCCGCGCTGGTGCAGCTGATCGATAGTCAGAAGTTTGGAAATAGCGATATTGCCGGGTTCCAGCTCAAAGGTGCTGAACCCGCCACGCCCAACGGGGAGTGCGTCAACACGCGGCAGCACAAAGGGAGCGGCCTTGCGGTTGCCCTCCTTGTAGTCGGCCAGGACCTTGGATGTGCCGAACACGTCCAGCGCCAGATCGGTGGGGAAATAGCGGCGCTTGAAGAAAGTAGGCTCGGGAGTCAAAATCGCAATCGCCGCCAGCATATACAGGGTGTCGTAGATATTCATTTCGATGTCCTCCTTACTCCGGCAGAACCCGGGTGAAGATGATGTCGTACTTGCGCAGGGTGTCCTTCTCCGCCGCAGTCAGGGTATAGCCCTCCGCAACGGTCACCGCATCGAGATTGAAGTTCCCACTGCGGTAGGCGACAGCCGCCACCGCCTCCGTGCCGGAGGCGTCAACGGGGTCAGCCAGGACATAGGCGGGAGTGCCGCCAGTCGCCATGACCTCACAGGTGCCGTCCTCCTTGCGGGACAGGACCGTACCACGTGCTAGCTCGCCAGCACCGGCGGCAATGCTGACCGGAACAGTCAACGCACGGGGAAACAGCCCCGCGATCAGATTGTCCTGACCGCGTTCACCCACTTTTTTTACCAGCTCTTTCATTCTTACCGTACCTCCTTCTTCCGCTCGTTGAACGCCTTGGCGTCCGCCTGCGCCTGGGCCACTACCGCCTGGGGGTTGTCTAGATCGCTGGTACCACCAGTGCCGTCGCTGCCCACACCATTGGCCGCACCCACGTCCTGAGCGCCAGATCCGCTGGTATCGGCCATCAGAGCGGCCAGGAACTTCCCACCTTGCTGGGACGCTTTCTGCGCAGCCGCGTAGACCATCTCCTGGGCGGTGCAGCGGTGTTCCCCGTACTTGGCCGCATTGATGGTTTCCACATCGAACACACCAGCCAGGGCGTCGATGTCCTGAAGCCGCTGCCGCTCGGCCTCGGCGGGGTCGATATTCCCAAAAGCCTGGGGCATGGGGGTAGCAAGGGGAGCAGTGGGAGCCACAGGAGTGGCGGAAGCTGCGGGGGCACCGGCCGCGCCAGACGCGGACACAGCGGCCCGGGCCTCGGCCATCAGCTGCTCGGCCAGAGCGGGATCTTCCTTCCGCAGCTCCTCAAGGGTTTTTGCCATAATGTTTCCTCCATTCTGTCCGCCGGTCTGCGCCGGCTTTGTATTATTTACCTCAACCGGGGCTGCCGCCTCGGGTGTGACCGTGGGGATCGTGTCCGGGGCGAACATCCCCGGAGTAAGATGGAACTGACGGCCGCGCACAAACAAACTGCGCCCGTCGGCGCTGGCGGCAATGTCCAAGGGGGCGGCATCCTCCAGGAGTTTATCTGCGAAGCCCTTTTCCACCGCCTCGGCCCCGGTCATGTAGGTGGTCTTGGCCATCATGTTGGAGATCACCAGGTCGGACAGGCCACACTTGCGCTTGTAGATGGACACCTGGGCCTTGTCCCAGGCCTCGTTCTTCGCCGCCAGCTCCTTCAATTCGTCTGCGTTATAACCGCCCCACAGGGAAACCCAGCACTTGTGAACCATGACGATGCTGGCGGGATTGACTAACACCGTGTCACAGCCGCTCATGATAAGGGAACCGCCGGACATCGCCACACCATCCACAATACAGGTCAACGCCGTACCCTGGGCAGCCAGCTCCCGGAGCCGGTTGTGAATCAGGATAGACACGCCCGCGTCGCCGCCGACACTGTTCATGCGGATAGTCAGGGTCTTGGCTCCGGCCAGAGATTTCAAATCCTCCAAGAACTCGGACTGAATGATATAGCTCCCCTCAATGGGTTCTCCCGTCCACCAGTCCACCGGCTGGCTCTCCACGATCTCCCCGTACATGGTCAGCTCCGCGTTCTCGCCGTCCGCCATTTCCATGACGTAAGGCCCCCGGTTGATACTCACCACGCGGGACGCGGCCCCGCTGCGGCCAAATGGCATTTTGATTGGGTTAGGCATTTTCGCCGCCTCCTTCGTCGTCGTCTTTTTCGTTGGGGTCAACCTCCATGCGGATACCCCCGCCGCCAGCGGCGGCCAATTTCTCATTCTCCGCTGTCAGCTGCTCCACGTTCTCGTCCCAATCGCCGCCGCCCGTCTCACGGGTGACCTGCTCATGGGTCTTGAGTGCGTGCTGGATTTGCAGCACCGCTGCCTTTGCCTCTTTCAACGGGTCAAGGCTGCCCTGGACGGGACCGATCCACCGCGCTCCGCACCATGCGGCCCGGATCAGAGGGTCGGCAAAAAAGCCCGGCGCATTGACGCGTCCTAGGGCCACAGCTTCAGCCAGCCAGACCTCATAGGTAGGCTGGCAGAAATCGTCCACAAACCACTTCCGACGCATACGAAAATCCTCCCATGCGTCCAGCAGCGCGGCCCGCGCGGACGAATAGGAGGAATTGTATTCTTTGATCAGCACATCATAGGGGATTCCCAGGCCCGCGCCAATCAGCTTACAGAACGTCTTGACAAAGGTATCGAAGCCCGCCGTGGGGATATTGGGGGAGCCAAATTTGATATCCTCCCCTTCCTCCAGGTGCGCCACAGTACCCGGCCCCATTTCGTACTCGTTCCTGTCATCGGAGATGTTGTCCTCTCCAGGATTTGCCCCGGGGACACCCACAATGCTCCCCGCGCCGACCTCGTTTGTGGGGATCTCGTTTGGGTCTGTCTTTGTGACGATCCAGGCAGTGAAGAAGCTTTGAACGAGTGCCGCCATCAGCTCGGATTCGGTGTAGCGGCGCAGCTGCAGCAGCGGCTCGATGACCTGGGCCAGATAGGTGACGCCTCGATACTGGTCGCACCGCTCGCTGTTCATGATGTGGAGGATGTTGGGAAGCCCCGTCCGGGGGCCGTAGGCCTCCACTCGCGTCCACTCAATGGGATCCCAAGTGAGTTGCCAGGGATAGTTGTTGCTGACGTGGTAGGCCACAACCATGCCGTTTTTGTCCACCTCAACACCGTCATAGATTTTGTTGCCGTTTTTCTCATTCTCTCCGTCGGTAATACCACGCCACCCCCGGCCACCGCCCAGGCGGTATGGGGTGCTCACCCGGTCAGCTTCCACCAGATGGATGCGCAGCGAGTACGGCCTGACGGGGGTGGCCGGGTACCGCTTAATCACTGCGAACACATCCCCTGACATCAGCCACGACACAAGTGCCAGCTGTTGGAGCGCGTCAAAGTTGTTGATGCCGATTGCGTCACAGTTCTGCTTGCGGTCAGCCCACAGGCGGAACTCTGCCTCCGTTCGCTTCTGCCACTCCTTGGCGGCCTCCGGAGAGAGACCCAGCACATCCCGGTTGATAGCGCTTTTCAGCGTCAGCCCCACGCCAACAACTTTCGTGCGGTTAGTATTCACAGCGGAAGTGGCCAGCGGTGTGGACATATAAAGCATACGGCCCCGTTGCCGTAGAGTGGCATTGTTCCAGCTGATGTCCTCATTGGGGCTTCCGCTCCGAGCCTTAAAGCCCTTCATGGCGCGTCGGGTTAAACTGGCCCCAGCTTCGCTATATCCTTTGGCCTGTGGGCGCACGCTGTCTGGGAGCAGCAGGCCAGATTTTGCTTTGTAGTAGATAGCGTCCACCTCCTATGTTGCAATAAAAGAGGGTGGCCCAGCTGGCGAAAGGAGCTAACAAACCCCAGCCGGGCCACCCACGGTAAAGCCCTTACGGGCGATTACCCAGTTACCAATCCCTTGGAAGAACACCAAAAGCCCGACGGGGATGCTGGCCATTCAAGAGATTTTCCAGCTCGTCCACCTTGGCCTCTGCTTCCTCAATTTGCTTCTGAAGCGCAGGGAGATCAAAGCGGGTCAGCTGGCGGTCGTCAATCATATACGATTTGACGCCGCCGTCCACCAACGCAAGATATGCCTTGCGCAGTTTTTTAAGTGCCTCCTGCCAGAAGTCCAGGCGCGCCCGCAATTCAACCTTATTGGCCATACTCTCACCTTACCAATCGTCATAGTTTTTACCCCGCCCGGATCGTGCTTTTTTCGTCTTGGAGCGGGGCGCAGCGGGGGCCGCTTGCGGCGTTGCAACGCCCTCTGGCGGGGTTTCACCGCGGGCCGCCTTTAATCGCCTGTCTATCAAATCAAGGTTGGCAGGAAGGGCCTTAAACGCCGCCATAGCGTAGTTGCGGCAGTCCAGGGCTTCGTTCCGCTCATGACCGGGAATCTTCTTCCATACCCATGGCTGTTTCTTCGCTGCGTCATACTCCAGACGCTCGGACAACAGACCGGCAAAGTAGCCGGAGCCATAATCGTCACGCCTGGGGAAATGGCAATATTTTGAGCCGGGGGTTTTAACACTCAGATTATCCATGATGATCTGCTTGCCGGAATCGACGCCTATCTGGTATTGCCAGCAGGTACCCACCGCAATCTTGTTGATGACAATTTTCATCTGCTTTGGCGGGGCTGTGTATGGCTTATCCGGCCCTGGCATACCCTTGATGCAGAACACTTTTTTCCCCACACGCTTCCGACATTGTAAGCGCACATCTTGAGTGAAGTGGCCACCCACGTCTACAAAAGACATGGACTGGCGGAGGCCGATGCCGTCCCTGAATCGAAATACCCGGTCAAACACCAACTCATCCAGCTGGGTCCAGGTCGCATCATCATCAGGTCGCCCCATGATAATACCCTTTTCAATACCCCAGGTTTCCTCGAAGTGTCCATGGCCGATGACCTCATATTCCATTCGGTCATCCTGGGTGTCCACGCCGGCGGTAAGTACCAGCACCCCGTCAGGCAGCTCAACGGGCGTTCCGCCATCTTCCAGACCGTAGGCCTCAACATCACGGCGAGCCATCAAGCTGTTCTCGTCCTCCAAGTCGCCCCGGTCCTCCCACAACTCGCCAAAGCAGGTGTTGTAGACCACCTGGAGCTTCCGGGAATTTCCGACAGCACTCAGGAATTTCAGAATGATAGATTCCCAGCTGGCCCACTGGCTGACAAAGGCGCTCAGCCAGAAAGAGCGGACGCCCTGGGCATAGGCGTCCGGGTTGTCTGCCTCCCACCGGGCGGGCTGGCGCTTCATGGTGACTTCATCGGATACCGCCGCACACCCAGGGCAGATGTACATGATCGAATTTACCTTGTAGGTCTTTTTCTTGTTGACCTCCTTGGTTTCGTACTCATACCGGATGTCCTTCCACTGGATTTCGTGGTATTCTCCGCAATGGGGACACTTGGACTTCCAGCGTTCCATGGTCCCCTCGGCATAGCTGTCCGCAATCGCGCTGGCGTTCTTGACGGTGGGGGTGCTGACCTCCACCGCCTTGGCGTTATAGAACGTGGTCTGACGGGCCATTGCCAGCCCCCAGGGGTCGCCCTCGTTACCGGCGGACGTGGCCCAACGGTCCCGCTCGTCGCCCAGGACATACCGGATAGGCTTCGATGCCAGGGCATGGGCCTCGGTGGAGCCGCACATGGTCAGAATACCGCCTGGGTAGGTTTTTTGCAGCAGCGTGTTCCCGCTGTCCCGGCTCTTAGGTGCGGCCACTTTCCGGCGCAGCGTGGGGCAATCCCGAATTTCCGGGGCGATGCGGAGCTTGGAAAATTCTTTGGCATCAATGGTAGTGGGATGGATAAACAGGATAGAGCCGGGATCCTCGTCGATGATGTAGCCGATGATGTTCAGCTCCAGCTCCGACTTGCCCACTTGGGACGCGGCCACCATGACGATGCGCCGCACCTTCGGATCAGTGAATGCGTCCATAGGCTCCCGGAGGTACGGTGTCCGCCTGGTGCGCCAGGGGCCCGGCTCAGCGCTGGCCTCGGAGGATAGCCGCCGGTTCCGCTCGGCCCACTGGGTTACGGTCAAATCATCCGGGGGCTTCATTCCGGCCAGGGCCTTTGCGATTGCACCGTTCAGACGCCGGGCGGCAGGTCTACTCGTCATCTACATCACCGCCGCCAGCCTCCCACTTCCTCCGCTCCCTGACCCGTTCCTCATACTTCTCGGGGTCATACTGATAGTTGGCCAGCTCCCGCATGAGGGCGTGGACTTCCTTGCGGATGATTTCAGCAGCTTCGGCGGGCGTTGCTGTCGCAGCCACGTCCACGGCCAACCGCCCAGGCAGGGCCATGAGCGAACCGCGGATGGTGTAAATCAGATCCTCGGTCATGGCGGCCACATCCTCGCTGCGGTGCATCTTCCCCCGCAGCTCGTCAGCCTCCATTTTGGCAATCTGGGCCTTAGAAGCCCGAAGCGTCACCTCGGCAGTGCGCCGCGCTTTGTCCAGCCGCTGCTCCTCATCATCCTTGTCCCTCTTGGCCTTGAACGCCACATATCGCTGGACAGAATCAGAGAGGATGAAACGCCCATCCATTTTTTCCAGCTGTCCGTCCTCGACTAACTGCCGGATACTTCGCCCAGTTATGCCCAAGACGCAGGCCAGCTCAGATGAGCTGACCTCAGCCTGTCGAAAAAGTCTGCCCTTCGGCAGACTTTTTCATATAAACGAGGTAAAATAGAGCAGGGTGAGAAAAA